>NZ_AZUV01000017.1:0-136933 GCF_000513875.1 Mesorhizobium sp. WSM1293
CCTAACAGTGCCGCCAGCATCTGGCCGGTCTGGTTGGAATCGTCGTCGATCGCCTGCTTGCCGAGGATGACGAGGCCGGGCTGCTCGGCGTCGACGACGCCCTTCAGCACCTTGGCGACGCCGAGCGGCTCGGTCTGTTCGTCGGTCTTGACCAGGATGGCGCGGTCGGCGCCCATGGCGAGCGCCGTGCGCAGGGTTTCCTGCGCCTGCTGCGGGCCGATCGAGACGACGATGATTTCTTCCGCCTTGCCNGCTTCCTTCAGCCGGATCGCTTCTTCAACCGCGATCTCGTCGAACGGGTTCATCGCCATCTTGACGTTGGCGAGCTCCACCGCCGAACCATCAGCCTTCACGCGAACCTTGACGTTCGCATCTACAACCCGCTTCACTGCGACAAGTACCTTCATTTCATCTCTCGTTTATTGTGCTGTCCTGCAACATACCGCTACTAGAGCCAGGGCCGATGTAGGTTTTCCGCCAAACCGTCAGCAGTGCTGGTGGTAAAGTATTTCGCTCTGGATCGCGACATCTTCTTTGTCGATTCCCGCGATATGACGCACGGCTCGTTTTCGCGATCCCTCCGGAATGACAATCTCATTAGCGCGACTTGGTTCACGAGGTGCAGAGGCGAGTTCGTGATCATGTTTATCCTCGCTGGATCTATTCTCAGCAGCAGGGCTAGGTCTCTTTAAAGTTCGGTCAGCAGAAGCTTCTGCGTCGGCGCAGTTGCATGCCGAACAACGGGCCACAGTCTGGCCACACAGAATAAGGCACGAGCTTCGCAGGAATTGTGCTAAGTTCTGGTGTGGGCCGACGCTATTCTGCGAATTTTGATCTTAGCCGCCGAATAACTGCGCGACGTACTCGATGGAGCGCCGAGTCCATCGTGAAAGTGACGAAGACGCATCTGATTGAATGAGGTTTGCCCCAGCATCGCGCGTCAGCATGCGGGCAAGCGAGACAGAGCCTCCAGCCATCCAAGCGGCGCAAAAAGCAGCGCATCACAACCGCGCCCACAACGGCGTGAGGAGATGCTACTCAGGCCGAAGCTCCAACTCAATCCGACGGCACCTTCCCGTAGCTGGGCATCGAGGGTTCGACCCTATACGGCTCACGAACACTCGCAAACTGAATTTATGTGGTGGTATGCTTACTAGGACTGAGTGTACCGAGCATACCTTGTATCGTTCCTCCAGTCAGACGGGGATATTGCGTAGTACATTAGGGCAAGACCGACTGACCTATACTTCGCCACGGTCCCTTTAGGGAGCCATATCGACTCGCCACTTGCGAGAAAATATGCACGACGGTCAACCGTCACCTCTAGCAGTTGCCCAGGATCAATACAAATCATCATCTCGTCATACCATAGCGTCCACTCGAAGTCAGAGTCTCGAAGATAGGTAACGCCGGAAGCCAGAGGTGCGCCGTCTATCTCGTTAACAAACTCGTGCCACGACGTACCCCTGTCGTTATACTTTCGCTCGATCTCGGCAGGCTTGAAGAGTTTGACTTTGGACACATGGTTCTCCTCGGCAGCGGACGACGGGCAGCTTAAGCTGCTTAACCGGCACCATAGCGCGCCTTCATCGGCTGCGTTCTGCAAAACCTTTCCGCAGATGCAGAAAAACTTCGTCTTCCTTCACTCTCGAAGTTGAGGGCGATAAACGGCCAGTTTTATAGAGATCGTTTTGTGTGAGGTTGGGAGCGCCGGTTCGGGCACCAGGGGGTGGAATGCCGAGTCACCGGGGCAAAAGCAAAGTAACCTCGCCGAGGCGGACCGACACAGGTGGAGGAGCGACTCCGCTACTCCTACGAAGACACCGACGCCCGGCAGGAGACTAAGCTCGCTGCCGGGCCGGCGCGCCTTGGGAGGAGGCGTAGTCGCGAATCCTTTGCCAAAGGTCTGGATCACCAGCGGCTCGTCCAATAAGGAGCCGACCGCTAGCGGTGCATCGGGTGGCGCACTTGGTGAATGTAGCAGATCTGGTTGATCCATTTCGGCGATTCCTCGCTACCCACGCACAAGATCTTCGTCCTCCTCCCCACTATGCAGAAAAGCGGCGGTTATCGCGCGGGTTTCTACACAGGTCCGTCCGCCGGTAAGCTAGGCCCGTTCGGCTCGCGCGGCGGCCAGCGGTCAGTGTTCCCGGCACATAAGAACCTCTAATTCGCGGCAGACCTGGAGGCCCGTTTGCGGAAGGGATTGGCTGGGTCGCCATCGGCGCTCATTACCTGCGCGCACTTGCGAAAAACGCCGAATTCCTGAGACGCCCCGCCCGCATAAGCTGTCACTGCAGCGTTCAATGTCAGTATCGTCCCATTCGAACTCTGCGATGTGTCGCTTGATAACATTTTCGATGACTGTGCCCAAGTGAGCGCAACCGAGCGCCGTCAGTGTGACCTCCTGGAAACAATTCATCCGCTCCAAGCGCCTTTCCCCGGGCTTCACTCGGGATTTCGAAGCATGGTCTTAGGATGGGTGGAGAAGACGAGAACGCGCCACGTCGCTGGAGGTAAGACAAGTCATGCAGCACGAAGCTTCTCATCGTTCCATCCTTCCAACGACTCTCGCCCCGCTTCGCAACCATGTGTTTCGTTCGATCTGGATATCTACACAGATATCCAGCCTGGGATGGCTTGTGCAGACAGTCGCTATCAGTTGGCTAATGGTCACCATTTCCGCTTCCGATCTGATGGTTGCGCTCGTGCAGGCGGCCTCCACATTGCCGGCGTTCTTTCTTTCGATTCTGGCGGGAGCCATCGCTGACAATTTCAGTCGACGGGGGGTCATGTTTGCCGGCCAATGCCTTATCGCATTGGCGTCAATAGCGCTGACAATTTGTGTCGGCGTGGGATTTGTCCATCCTTGGCTGATACTTGGCCTGAGTTTCCTAGCCGGCTGCGGCTTCGCGTTGAATGATCCGGCTTGGCATGCTTCCGTCGGCGATATTCTCGACAAGCATGACATTCCGGCTGCGGTGACGCTCATGTCGGTCGGATACAACATTGTTCGCAGCATAGGCCCTGCTCTGGGTGGAGTGATCCTGGCCTTCTTTGGACCGTTTGCGGCTTTTGCCCTTGCAGCTTTGAGTGACCTGGCGCCTCCCATCGCAATTTGGAGAACCAAATGGCATGTCCGCTCTTCTCCCCTCCCGCGCGAGAGGATGGTGACGGCGATTCACGACGGAGTGCGCTTTACGGCGCTGTCTTCGGAAATCAGGGCTGCAATCGCCCGAGCAGCCCTTTTCGGCATGGGTAGCATTTCCATTCTCGCGCTCCTGCCTCTCGTGGCGAGGGACAAACTGGCAAGCGGGCCGATCATTTACGGCGTTCTGTTGGCCGGCTTCGGCATGGGTGCCTTCATTGCCGGCATGAGCAACGGCTTCTTGAGGCGGATTGTCTCTCAGAATTCGTTGATGACGTTCGCCTCGATCGCTTGCGCGGCATGTTGCATTTCGCTGGCACTGACATCGTCGGTTGTGGTCGCAGTGATCTTTATGGCGATCGGCGGCGCGGGTTGGCTGACCACCTGGACCGGCACTGACGTCTGGGTGCAGTTGGCGAGCCCCAGATGGGTTGTCGGTCGCACGCTCTCGATCTACTACGCATTGACTTACGGCGGTATCGCGGCCGGTAGCTGGATCTGGGGTGCCGTTGCCCAGAACTACTCATTGACCTGGGCGCTGTTGGGGGCGGCATGCGCTCTGTTGTTGGTTGCCGCGGTGGGGATACTTCTGCCGGTACGCCCGTGGGAAGATTCCGATCAGGGAAGTTCGGAATTTCGAGCACCGGAGCTGGCACTCGATTTGAAGCCCAGGAGTGGCCCAATCGTTGCCAGAACGGACTATTCGGTATTTGAGAAGGACATCGACGCCTTTCTTGGTCGCATGCGCGCAAAGCGACATGCATTCAGCCGTGCCGGTGCACGCAATTGGACGCTCCAGCGCAACCTCCACACGCCTTCACTTTGGACAGAGACGTTCCGCACGCCAACCTGGACCGACTTTCTTCGCCTCAATCATCGGCTCACTGCAGCAGACAAGGAAGTGGTCCAGCACCTTGTCGCTTTGCATCATGGAGAATATCCTCCACGAACAGTGCTTTCGATCGAGCGGACAACTGACGCAGCGCGCAGCCGTGCGTCGACCATTTTTGCTCGTCCTCCAAGGTGATGCATGATGGTTGGGTCAGTTATAAACACTGGCCGCGATCGCGGCTGAAGTGGCCTCGCTCGTTTCGGACTGGCGATCGACGCATTTCGGGTCACCGAACAGACAAGCAAACCGATCGGGGCCAATTGCAACCAGATGATGCGCAGATGCCGATTGCTGGGTGAACGGTCCGCGCACCGGTCTCCAAGATGCGGGCCGATTGCCGAACGCCTGCTCAGAAGTATGCCGCGCGACAGAGCCGGATGGTCACGCCGGGAACCGGCGTAGTCAGCTGCGGCCACGACATCAGGTAGACATTCCTGCAGATGTCCGAATGTTTCGCGTAGCTCGAGCGTGGGCCGCTGTAAAGCACACACGAGCCGCGCGTGTAGTGCTGATGACGGAATGCTAGATAAACCGTGACGTTGGATGAGATTCCCATCAAGGCGGGCTGCCCCGCTGTGCGAATGAAGTTCTGATCGGAGCACACTGCTTGGATTGGCATGAAATAACGCAACCCGACCGACGACGGAGAAGTTGCCTCAAGCGCGCGGCGACATGGTCCAGAAATATCGGAAGATGGCGCCCTTAACGACGCTTCGGATCAGCGTCAAAGTAGCTTGATCCCAGTTCCGCAGTCTGCCAACCGTTGATCAACGCTTCAGTCGATTTCGACGGTAAACCGAGACATGACGTTTGGAAGCATCGGTGAAAGCACCTCTCTTCCAATCTCCCCACCGCTCCGACAGCTTCAGCCCGACGTGTTCGGCCATTGTATCGAGCTCTTGGTGATAAACGTAACGAAGCCGCTCTGGGAGTCGCCTGACCGATGTACCAGAAAACCAAAGGAAAGTTTGAATCAAGTTCTGGGTTATTGGGTCGTGTATCTCCGCATTGAGGAACGTATTCTCATGGTCCACGAACATAGTGGTCGTTTTCTGGCCATTAACAAAACCGTCGAAGGCTGGCACACGCAGTTCTACTACCAACACTCCCTCCTCATCAAGCGCATCCGCGGCGGATTGGAGGCAAGCTATTTGCTCTTCGCGCGTGACAAGCACCATGAATGTGTTATAAATACAATAGACGAGACGGTAGCATTGCTCCGAGCTGAAACCGGCAATGTTCCCCTTCCAAGCTTTGATCAGATCGGTACGGTCCGCGAGAAGTTTCAACATATTTTCTGAGTTATCTATGCCTTCCACGGTGACGCCGCGCTCGGTCAAAGGTACGGCCACGCGCCCGCTGCCAATTCCAAGTTCTAGAGCATTCCCGCCTCTGCACAGTCGCGCAAGGAAGGCGGAAGTTTCCTCCGACTCAGACACCTTACCTACCATATCCGTATATTTATCATAGACTGAAGCAAACCTGTCGTAGGCGAACTCACCTGATAACATCTTCGTCTTTCCTTTTTTACTGATACTATTGATAAATTCTGCGGCAGTCCTTCGCTCCCCTGAACGCAGCCTCGAATCATTGCGATCTAACTAGATACAGAGGTTCCAATCCCCTTTTCTCCCAGCAAAATTGCTTAAACGAGCGTAGTGATCGGGCTCTTGTCAGCGTGGAGATTGTGCGGCTTCGTTCCTGGGTGAACTTCGCAGCTAAGAACGCAAGCGCTATGCCATTCTGAAAATTATTTTGGTTCAACACTTTCGGTCCTCGCGTCCGATCTGTGTGTTTGCGACGGCACATTTTGTCTCGTTCCCAACCATCGAGCTGAATCGGACACCATAAAAACTACTCTCTTTGGCTGTGCGCCCCGCACAGCGCCTGGGTCAGCGGACCAGGACCACGATCTGCCTTGAAGAGCGGATTGTAGCCGCTATAGGCGTCCGCCTGTAGAATGCCGCTAAAGGTCTCCAGATGGCGCTCAGGATGTTCCTGCCGCCGATCGCGCGACTTCAGCGCCCCGGCACAGGCTCCGACCTGGTCCGCAGCGTCGACAGGCTGAGGTCGATGCCTTCGCGGGCATCGCTCGCTCTGCCGGTTCAGCGGCTGGTACTGGGCGAACTTCTCGAACAGGATCATCGCCAAAAGGTTTGGCCCGGCAAAGCCGCGCGGCGTCACATGGAAGGGCGCCGGCGGCTGTGCGATCTTCTCGCATGGCGGCAAGAGAACTTCTCGCGCACGGTCTGGATCACCTTCCACTGGCGCGGGATCACCTCCAGCGTCTCGGTAACATCCTCGCCAAGCTTGGCCAGCTTGCCCGAACCGCAACACGGGCAGTTCGCCGGCCCGGCGATGACCACGCGCTCACGCGGCAGATGGTCGGGGAAAGGCTTGCGCGACGGGCGCTTGCGCTCGAACGCCCTGACCGTCGAGGGGCATGCCGTCAGTTTCGCCGCCAATTCGTCATGGCTGGCGTCGGCTTCCAACTCCTCAAGCTGCAGCTCCATCTGTTCGAGAAGCCGCGCCTTGCGTTCGGACCGGCTGCCATGGATCTCGCGCTTCAGCTTCTCGATTTCCAGCCTGGGCCGAGCGATCAGCGCATCCGAGTGCGAGTTCACGGCTTGCGCGCGGGCGGCGAGCGCTTGCGCCTCACGAGGGTCGGCACGCTCGGCGAGGATCGTCGCGTGCGCACTGGCAAGGTCACCGGGAAGCTGATCGGCCGCATCGGTCATGGCGCGATGGAATCATATTCGCTCCTCCATGCCAATGATTTTGCTCATCCCGCCGAGCTCGGACGCCAGGTTTTTTTGCGGCATCCGCCAGATCACCTTGACCAAGCCACCCTGCCGCCCGCGGAAGCAGAACAGGTGACCGGCGTGCGGATCGCGCTTCAAGGTGTCCTGCACCATCAATGCAAGGCCGGGGAAGCCCTTGCGCATGTCCGTGTAGCCAGTGCCGCCACACCTTTACGCCGCTCGGAACCGGGATCATCGCCGCTCCAGAACATCCAGGATCCGGCCGAGTGCCTCGCTATCGATATCACTCTCGACCCGCAGGCGGCGGGCGCCGCCAAGCTCGATCGTCACCATGCTGCTCTTCTTGCGCGGTCGGGAGATCGGCGGTGGCTGCGCAGGCGGTTGCGG
The DNA here is from genome assembly GCF_000513875.1 of Mesorhizobium sp. WSM1293. Lineage (NCBI taxonomy): Bacteria > Pseudomonadati > Pseudomonadota > Alphaproteobacteria > Hyphomicrobiales > Phyllobacteriaceae > Mesorhizobium > Mesorhizobium sp. WSM1293. The sequence continues at coordinate 7,190 of NZ_AZUV01000017.1, forward strand.
CGCTGGCAGCGCCTCGACGACTTCCATGGGAACGAGTTGCGGCATGTACGGCGCGGAGACCTGGCAGAGCTCCTTGCGCCACCGGAAAAGCTGGGTTCCATGAATGCCGGCCGATCGCGCGATCTCGAAAACATTGGCCTCAGCCTCAAACGTCGCCGCGACCAACCGCTCCTTCTCCTCCCGAGACCAGCGCCGGCGCTCAACCGACGTGATCACTTCGATCTGATGCTTCGTCACAGGGCTACTCCTAGTGCTTGCACTAGGAGTCGCAGCCTTCAGCCTACCTCAGCAAGGCGGCCGTCACCGGGTACATGCGCGGAGTTGGGTTGCCGGATGCGTGGCTAGCTGGTCAGCCCTCCCATGCTATTGATCAATGCCATGGCGCCGAGGAAACCATCTCACCCGCGGAAACGAGCGGCTGCAACAGGTGCCGATGAGACGGAGCCGTCCTCTAGGCGCGGTCAAAGAGGATGACATTTAGAACGTTCGATCAGGTCTGGACAAATACTGTTGGAGTCCTATCGCGTCGGCAATCGGCCTGAGAAAGAGGCCGCCTCGCGCCGCGGTACCAACCCGATGCCCAGTCGGCATGAGTCTCGGAGGACCGTATTGTTGAGCAAGGGTGCTTACCGAGCCAGCCGTCAACTTGTGAAGCGATACTTCATGTCCAACTCACCACCGGAACCGCATTTGATCGCCGGCCGACGGTCGCGCAGATGGCTTCGCATGGTTCCGCCGCTTCGTGCCCCCAGTGGTTCTGCAAATCTGCATTGCGTTTGCGGACGGTCGGCTGGTCGGGCGTCGGCCGGTTCACTCACGTACATCCATTCTGGGTGCCACTGTACGCCGATGACGAAAGGCCGGCCGAGTGCCTCAATCGCCTCGACCGCTCCGTCATTGGCACGTGCGGAAATCACGAACTGAGGGGCCAGTTGTTTGATGGCCTGGTAATGCATACTGTTCACCGGGAATAACCAATGCCGCCCACCACAGGACCGCCACAGGAGCGAATCTCGATCAATTTGAACCTCGTGAACCGTTTTATGTAAAGGTGTTCCGTCCCGATGGTCGAGCGCATTTGCAACTTCGTCAAGGGTGACGGGGATAAATCGTACCGCCGGCTACAACGTTTAGAAGCTGCATTCCGCGACAGATACCAAGAATAGGCATAGAACGATTCAACGCTGAAGTGCGAATTCGAACTCGTCGCGCGCTGGGACAAGTCCCTGGACCGTCGGATGTGTATGATCTTATCCCAGACAGGTAAACGCGCCTCAAGGGCACCTACTGTACGTCTCTCCGATCCCGCCTCAACGCTGCGGCTCATCCAATATCCCGCCTCACCTGCAACGACCAGCGACCATGTTATGAAAATTCGTAGATCTTTAATGCGACGGACGCTCATTTTGGGAGATGATAGTTCTCTGAATTGCTGGCGACTCCAAGCCTGAACGCCATGCACGCATCAGACTCTCATCCGAAGGAATTCAATATGAACAGGAATAATGCCGCTTTGGACAAGAACTTCGCGCCTTCGGGCGACGCCAGCATCGCGATTTTTGAGCGTCTGGAATCCGAGGTGCGGGGCTACATCCGGTCGTTTCCGATCCTATTCGACCGCGCGGTCAGCAGCAGCCTTATAGCTGCAGACGGTTGTGAATATCTAGACTTTTTCGCCGGGTCAGGCGCTCTCAATTACGGGCACAATAACCCGGCTTTCAAGAAACCGGTGCTTGACTACATCGAGCGGGATGGAATTGTGCACGGGATCGACCTCGCCACTAGCGCCAAGAAGGCATTCATCGAGGCTTTCGAGCGGTACATTCTGAAGCCACGTGGTCTGAATTATAAACTCCAGTTTACTGGTCCCACAGGTACGAACGCCGTTGAGGCGGCACTGAAGCTAGCTCGGATAGTGACCGGCAAGTCAAACATCGTCGCCTTTGCTAATTCGTTCCACGGTGTCAGCGCTGGATCGTTGGCGGCAACCGGAAACAAAAAGTACCGGAGTGCCGCAGGTTACCCGCTGGCGCACGTCACATCTTTGCCTTACGATGGCTATCTCGGCCCGTCCGTTGACACACTCGATTATTTCGAGAAGCTGCTCAATGAGCCCAGCAGTGGCCTGGATAAGCCCGCCGCGGTCATTTTGGAAACAGTCCAAGGTGAGGGGGGGATCTATCCCGCCAGCTTTCAATGGCTGCAGCGACTGCGTGATCTAACAAAGCGGCATGAAATCTTAATGATCATCGACGATATCCAGGCCGGCGTCGGTCGCACTGGAAGTTTTTTCAGTTTTGAAGCGGCTGAAATCGTGCCGGACATCGTCACTCTGTCGAAGTCGTTGTCGGCGATCGGCACGCCGATGTCCCTCGTTCTTCTGAAGCCTGAACTGGATGTTTGGTCGCCTGGCGCGCACAGCGGTACATTTAGGGGCAACAATCTTGCTTTCATCGCTGCTCGTGCTGCTCTTGAGACTTACTGGACCGATTCCAAGTTCCAGGAACAAATCGGACGCAAGTCTGCCATTCTATTAGAAGAACTTAAATTGATCGCAGACAATTTTCCCAATCTCGGTCTAAATGTACGGGGCCGCGGACTGATGTACGGGCTCGTATTTCAAAAGCACACCTCATTACCTGTGCGAATCTCGCGGGAAGCTCTTCGCCGCGGCTTGGTGATCGAGACCTGTGGCGGGCAGAATGAGGTTCTGAAATTCCTTGTAGCTCTTACTATTGAAGAGGCTGACTTGCGCCGTGGTCTATCAATCCTTCGGGATAGCATCAGCGCGGTGCAGGACAGCATGTCGAAAGGCTGACGGTACGCTCCGCATTCCCGGAGAGTCTAGCTATTGTACGCCGGAGCGGGACCGTCGCCACGACATGCTGCCGCCAGCTGTCGTCGGCGATGGTCGACCATGCAGAAGCTGCTCCGCAGGGACGGACCGGCGCGGGACACCAAAACAGACCTGGCTGAACGGGTCAAAAGAAACGATTTCATATAGCGGCTATCGAGTCCTGCGTCCCATTCCACTTTGTCGGCGAGTTGTCGCAGCTCGGGCGCAATAAGCTGCGTCACCCAGGCCCTTGTAAGCGAAATGCGGTCTATTTAGTCTAGATCGGCAGCCAGTTTCTCGCTCAGAAAAACTTTGATCTACTGATTGAAGCCGAGAACGTGACCGTCTTGGAGAGGAGACGTTGAGGGGCCAACGTCGCTTAACCGTTTCATTTCCACAGCGCCACGGATCCGGGGATCGCACGTTAATGTTGTGGGATCTTCGAGAATGCCGAAGACGCAGGGCTGTCACACCGACTGCGTTGTCCTCAAGTCTTCTGAATATGGTGCGACATATGCGGTGATTCCGCGAGGGGAGCGGCAGACTTGTGCGCGCCGCCGCCGGGTTAGCGTGCCGGCGGCAGATGCGCGATCTGCGCGCCGAGCTCATAGTATCCCTCTCTCGTGGCCCGGAAGGGCGCTTGCTGTGTCAGAGACACCGGCAGGAACATTGCGTCGAGCGGCAGCTCGCCACTCACATGGCGGGCGAGCTCGCGGCCGAACACCGTGCCCGGCGCGATGCCTCGTCCGTTGAAACCCGTCAGCGCGATCATGTTTTCCGCTGGGACATGAAGGCGCGGCAGATGGTCGGCCGTCATGCCGATCCGCCCACACCACTCATGCTCTAGCTCAAGGTCATCGATCTGCGGAAAGAGCGCCCGAATACGGCGCCGAGCCCAATTGCGATGGATCACGGTTCCGGTGCCGCGGAGCGCTCCGATGCTGCCGACTATAAGGCGGCCGGCATCGTCTGTTCGAAAGGCGGTCAGCACGGTGCGGGTGTCCCACGCGCCGTGCCCCTCCGGTAGGATGGTGCGGCGAATGCTTTGGCTCAGCGGCGCAGTCGCGACATGGAAGACGGGCAGCACCAATTGCTCGCCTCGTAGTGCGGGGAGAATCCCGGAGGTGTAGGTATTGGTTGAAACAACCGCCCATTTGGCCCGGACGCTTCCTCCTTGAGTTGCGAGCCGCCAGACGCCCGCCTCGCGCGCTATATACTCGACCGGGGAAGCGGTGAACACGATGGCGCCGGCAGCAATGGCCGCGCTAGCAAGGCCGCGCACATAGGCGAGTGGCTGGATGGTCCCGGCACGCAGGTCGAGGAGGCTTGCGCGGAAGGCTGATGTGCCTGTCTTTGCACGGGTCTGCCCGGCATTGAGGATGTGCACCGGAGCCTCGAGCGCCTGCCATTGGCGGGCTCGCTCCGTGATCTCGGCAATGCCCTTCTTACCGGCTCCGCAGTGGATCGTGCCGGCACGCTTCAGCTCGCACGGCAAGTTGTGTTTGTCGACGATCTCGAATACGGTGCGCGGTGAATCGCGTAGCAAATCAAGCAAGCGACCACCATAGACCGGACCGAGCGTCTCCTTGAGCGCCGATGGCATCACCCAAAGTCCGGCATTTACCAATCCGGTGCTCCGCCCGGAGGCGCCAAAACCAATCTCGGCTGCCTCGATCACGACAGTGTCCAGGCCGCGCTCAGCAAGGTGCAGCGCAGTGGACAACCCGGTGTAGCCGGCACCGACGATCGCAACGTCAGCGATGAGGTCGCTTGCCAGCTTCTCCGTCACAGGGGGTGGCGGCGCCGTCCGCTCCCAGAGCCCATGAGACCGTCGATGATTCAGCATTCTTTCCGCCCGCGATCGCGAATAACGAGATCTTCAACAAATCTCGCTTGCACAAGTTTGAATGGCTCTGACGACCGGCGATCTTGATCGGAAGAAGTCCGCTATGATTGCACCTCTCGGACAAGTTCTACGCATGAGGGTAAATAGCGTCGGGTTTCAATTTACGGATGAATTCAGCCTCACGGCGAAGCTACCATTCTCAGCGCTCTGCTTGCGCAAAGATTTTATAAAGAATTATGACTAATCCTTTAACTATTTGTCACCCCAATGTGGGATCCACATGCTGCTAGTCATTGGAGTGTGAGTTTGAGCATTCCTGGTGAAACCTCAATCATCCTGCCTTTTCCCAGGATGGGATCAGGTCATCACAAGAGAGTGTCTGACGCCCCAAGCTGCTCCAACTACCGGGGTTTCCGGTCTCAACTGGATACTCGAGACCGAGCTAAAAGCGGTGCTTACCAGCCGCAATCTCGGTGGCAGCATGCTCGCGCATACGATTCTTGGCTTCTCGTTCATCCCACACGTACTGAACGTCAATTATTACCACGCAGGCAAAAGACTTTTCATGAAGAAATTTTGAACATTTATGTCTCGCACCCAGAAGCTAGCTTCCGCTCGTGTGGTGATACCTACCAGCATACGTGGGGGATTTTAGCCTTAAGACGCAGTATATGTCGCGTCGGTTATGGCGTCGCCCGTTTTGAGCGAGCTTTCGGCACCCTTAGTGACGTTGTGCCGGATTTGTGCGGAGGCGGGCGGATTCGGCATGGGCCAGTACTGAGACTAACACCCCGTGGATGACGCCGATATTAGCTATATTGGTTTTATCTAAACAGGTTGCCAAGCTTGGGTGACATGGAGTCGGAAAACGCGGCAGGAAATAGCGATCAAATTTCGAGGAACAAGCTTTGGGAGGAAATTGGTCGGAATCATCATGGACTCTTTCCGGCCGATGCGATTGCGGCCGGATTTGACTTGCACGCAGCTCAGTAGAGGTCCTCGGAAGCGCGTGTGCCGTCTACTGCCTTTGAACGAACTCTCGGTCTGAAGCGCGGATTAGCGCCTGCATGACCTACCCGCTCGGCCTTGCACGTCACCAGTTGTCTTGTCGATCGCACGAAGTCACTGAACCCGCGCATTGGCTCCTTACCGGACGCCTTGTGCGGGCTACAGAAGAAAGCGGAGGACTGCCTTGTTATACGACTATATAATTGTAGGTGGTGGCTCTTCCGGATGCGTCATGGCGAACAGGCTATCGGCCAATGGGAGTCGGGTCCTGCTCATCGAGGCTGGTCCTGATTTTTGCCCTGATGCCGTCCCTGATGATATCCTCGATGGCAACCCGACGAGGGCCTACTACAATCCTCGCTATCAGTGGCCGTCGCTCAACGCGACCATGGTGGAGAAGGATCCCAGCAGGCGTACACACTATGAGCAAGCGCGGGTCATGGGTGGGGGCTCCAGCATTAACGCCCAAGTAGCTAATCGGGGAGGCCCCGCGGACTATGACGAATGGGCGTCCGGCGGTGCGGCGGGATGGGATTGGATGGGTGTCCTGCCATATTTCCGCCGACTTGAAAGCGATCTGGATTTCAACGATGCATTTCATGGCGACGACGGCCCACTGCCGATCAAACGCGTGGTCAAAGCAGAATGGTCCGGGTTTATTCGCGCCGCCTCGATCGCATTCGCGGATAACGGGATACCTTTTCTGCCAGATTTTAACGGCGAGTTTGGAGATGGTCACTCGGTTGTTCCATTGACGAACCACCACCGCCGCCGCGTCTCAACTGCTATGGCATATTTGTCCAAGAGCGTCCGAGCTCGACCCAACCTGATGATCCTCTCCGAGACCATGGTGGTACGTTTAACCTCCTCAGGACGCCAAATAACTGGCGTGGAGACCGAGAGTAAGGCCGGGCGGTCCTCCTATAGCGCGTCAACGATCGTCCTATGTGCCGGCGCCATTCATACGCCGGCCTTGTTGATGAGATCCGGGATCGGCCCAGCGGAACAGCTGTTAAACGTCGGCATCCCGGTTGTCGCGGATATAAACGGGGTCGGGAAAAACCTCCAAGAGCACCCGGGGGTCGCCATCTCGGCCTATTTGAGGCACGACGATCGCATGGCGCCTGATGCAACCGGCTATATTCAGATGCATGCTCGCTACTCGTCAGGTTACGAGGGCTGCCCGTCCACCGATATGGCTATCTCAGCCCTCGCTAAATCCGCTTGGCATCCGATCGGCACACGCCTTGGAACCTTGGCTTTTTGGGTCAACCGCGCCTACTCCACAGGAACGGTTTCGCTGAAGAATTCATCTCACGCTACCGACCCGGAGGTGAATTTCAATATGTTGAGCGACAGACGGGATGCTGAGAGATTAAAGGAGGCGTTTCGGTTCGTAGCACGACTGCTTGAGCACAAGGCCCTGGTCGCGCTCGCACTTGACCCATTTCCTTCTACCTGGACTGGGCGAGCAAAGCGGGTTGGCAGGTACAATCGCCTAAATTTCGGACTCACTTCCGTTTTCGCCGTGCTCATGGATAGTTCCTCTTGGTTACGTCGAAGTCTCATAAGAACTGTCGTCACCGATGGATACGGCGTATCAGACCTCATCGGCAGCGACGAGCTTCTTGACCGCTTCATACGCCAGAATGTCTTTGGAAACTTTCATCCAACTTCAACTTGTCGAATGGGATCTGCTGTGGAAACAAGTGTTACTGATCCGTCCGGGCGCGTTCACCGAGTGTCGGGCTTAAGAGTCGCCGATGCGTCGGTGATGCCATTCTGCCCTAGAGCAAACACGAACATCCCCACAATTATGGTTGCCGAAAAACTTTCTGACGCCATACTGAATGAGCGTTAATGGAGACGTGTGTCCTTAGCGGACAACGTCCGGCTTAGGCGGAGTAGCCGCACGTTGCCGACAAGCAACAGCTTCAGTTTGTCACAAGGCCCGATATTGAGGCGATCCTCACCTCTCCGGATCACAGCACATGTCTTGGACAGAGAGATCACACTCTGCTGTTTATGCCGCGCAAACGGGGTGCGGATCTCTCAGATCATCGAGCTCGACCGGGACACGATGATGCTGAGGCCCGGCGCCACGTGCGATGCGGTGGCAATGGGCCAAGAGCAGGCGCTGCCGAACAAATTATGTCCCCAACCTCGCTAACACTGCGTCCCGAAGCAGGTGTCGTCCTCATTGAGGAACAGCGGAACAGCGTGCTGCCAAGGGGCTGCTGCGGGCGGGCGTCGATTATTCGGCGCTCTATGGCTGAGCGGAGGCGATGGAAACGGCGCTGACCTATTTTCATGCACATGTTTGGGGGAAGCAAGCCGCGCAGCTCCTCCGTGATCCTTCGCCTCGCGGGTCCAGAGACCTCACACTTACATCTCCACCGACGCAGATACCGATGCCTTTTCCGAGCGCTGGTAGTGTTGTGTTCAGACAACTCCGCCGAGAACCGGCCCGCCCGAACGTGCGAAACTCCAAGGTGTGTGGCCCCTCCTCGCGTCACAAGCTTGCGTTCGTAATGCCCGGGCGGCAACCAACCCGCTCCGACGTCACGCGCGCCTTTCTTGGGCCCGAGCCTTCGTGTGTACGCTCGCGGGGCAAACGTCTCTCACACTGGCCAAAGGTCATGCAGCGCTCTTGGAGTGGCTGCCTTGGCCAGTTCGATCTCTGCTGCAGACAAACGGTCCGCCAATTGGCCTATGACCGAGCGAGCGATCTCTTCCGGATCCGCCGCCGGGTCCCGGTGAACGCCGTCGTGGATGCGATCGAGAAAAGAATTCCGGTTTCTGGCGATGGCACGGCGGCGGGGGTGCCAACCCTCGTAGTAAAAGCCGCGTAGTAAAGCTGGCAGCTGCGCACCCATGTACACGGCCTCGTCGTGGCGCAAGCAGTCCCGCAACGCGTGCAGCGTCGCAATCAAGGCTCGAAAAACCCGCTCGCGATCATGCCAACGAAGTCTCCATGCCAAATCGCTGACCCAATTCTGGGTTGCTTGCGACGCGTGATTGAGATCGTGGCACAACGAAAATCTACCTTCCTGTCCCGCAGTTTCTCAGATCAGATGACCCGTCATAAGGCCAAATTCTTCGCGTCGGTGTTGAACCCGAGACCGAACTCGTCATGGGCTAAGCACTTCGAGGAACGCGGGCAAAGCGACTGCCGTGCGCAGCGGATGCAAGTTCCTGAAGGCGGTTGTCTCGGGACCGAGGCGGATCCCGAGACGCACAGCCGCCCTACAATCTTGCATTCAGGAGAGTTCTCCAGGCGCATCGCCCGCCGTCGTCAAGAGCTTGGTGTGCCTGAGAAGGACGGACACTTACTGCAATTCTCGCGCACGTCCGGCGCCATTCCCGGTTTCGACTGACTCGTAATTGCGCAGCATCATTTCCGCGACGCTAAAGGTATGCCGCCCTTCCTGCGAAGTCAGGCGCGCCTCGATGTCTGGATAAATAAAGAAGGGGAGCGAAATTCTGTCGGTCAGACCATTGTGCGCGACCTGGTGCGGCGTACTCTTGAAGCGGTCGTCGCTCAAAGCCTGAAGCATATCGCCCAAATTGACTACGAGACTGTCGGGCAGGCTCGGCACTGGCATCCAGCGTCCGCTCAGCCACACCTGCAACGACCGGGTGGGGAGTTCCTCCTGCAGCAGCAGCGTGAAGAAACCACCATCGGTGTGCTTGGCGCACGTGCCGCCGCGAGATGGATATCGAATTACGCGTTGCTCGAGCGTCGGCGGGCTGAAATATCGTTGGAACCAACCCTGTTCCATGCCGATCACATCAGCAAGTGCGGTTCCGAGCTGCGGCACGACGTGGCGGAGAACGGTAGTCTGCAAGGCAAGCAGACTTCGCGCGAATGCAGGAGCCAGGGTCTCATCCGGAAGCAGCGTGCTCCCGCCAAACGGACGGCGGTCGCCCTCGTTGTCTATTCCGAGATCAAACACTTCCTTCGAATCGCGGCCGGAGTCGGGATGTAGGATTTCTCCGTGCAGTGGACTGTATCCACGGGCGTTGGTGGGGTAAATCCTTTGAGCGGCGTGACCGAAGCGTTCCTTCACTGCCTGTGGCAACGCGAAGAACCGCCGGGATGCCTCGATGGCTTTGGCGATCTGTTCCTTCGGGATGCCATGCTGGACAAGGTAGAAGAACCCGTACTCCTCGCAGGCCATTTCGAGGCGCCGTTGCTCTTCACGTTGCGTTTTACCCGTTCCCAGTTTCGCCAGTGAAATTAGTGGTAGCGCCTTCATGATCGTTCATCCCTTATGCTTTGGCCCTTTGAGGTTCATGGACAACCTAGAGCCCACCCTGACCAGTACTGTTTAGCACGGCCTTGGAGCGGTAGAGATAAGAACTGGTAAACCAATACGATTTTTTGTTCACCTTCGTTTAATATTTCTGAGAACTTCTTTCATTCACTATTGCGGCGGCGCTGCCAGACTTTCCCTGTGGACGATCGACGAAAGTTGCTCGAACTACGGATATCGGCCGGACTCGCCCGACCGGCGCGCCGCAAAATTGAACAAAGCGGGAGGGACATTGAGCCACGCCGGGGCGGCGACAATTCTGAACTACGGCGCGCATTGCCGACCACGGGACCGACAGGCCAGGCCTGATCTCCCACCAGAGTTACACGCGCTCGGTTCGTGCCGGCAAGCTCCTCACGCAATCCAGTATGACGCTGCTGGTTGTCCAACCCACTTTTGGGCTGATTGCTTCCCGTGCCAATTCCACACTGAACATTCCATTAAACTCCACATGTTACCCGCAGTTGTCAATGTTGCGCTCGTGTAACATCAAGGAGATACAAGTTTACGAAAAACATAACTTACTCAATCGCGACCTGGTGCTAAAGCTGTGCCGGTCAGAGCTGCCCAGGAAGGCACAAAGTACCTCAGCCTTACTCCAGCAGTTTCGTACCCAGTGATAACATCCTGCGAGGGTTGCGGAGCAGTGATTGTGGAAGACCGACGGATTGGCGACGCAGAGAACACAGAAGCACTTTCGGTAAGAGAGAAGGAGTGCATTCTATGGACCGCGAGAGGAAAATCCTCTTGGGAAATCGGACAGATCCTGGGAATCTCCCCAAATACGGTTAACTTCCACATCAAGAATGTGATGAGAAAGCTAGATGCTTGCAGCAGAACTACAGCCGCCATAAAGGCTATTAAATCTGGACTGATAGAATTCTAGGACAACTCGTATTGATATGTCTGGAGCGAATCATAATTTCCGCACGGACGGCTTGGTTGCGGAGCCTTGGCGAGTTTTCTTGACCGAGAGCAGGTCCATTGCACACCTGACGCGGCCAGATGCGCATCGATCTGCGAAAAAACAGCGCTGGTCCCTCTCCTCATGCGGTGCTTCTGCCTTTGCCGTCGCGATGCCTCTTGGCTGTGCTCCGGAAAAGGCCGCTGCGAGCACCCGACTTCCGAAACATCGAGCACCAACAGCCTGTGGTTCGCGGCCTCCGCAGGCAGTGCATGCGAGACCCTAATGCAAATTGTGTCGGCGGCGAGCATCATTCAAGCGCCACGTGTCGGTCTTTGGATAACCGAGGCTGTGCCTGAAGGGGCCTCCGCGTTCCGCACGGATGTTCGTCGGCGGTGGTTAGTCCTCCCTTGTTAGGTCCACCAGACAACAAGATCCGGTCGCGCAAAGCCGAAGAAGCAGTTTAGCACCAGGCGTGGCTTTCCGTTACCTGATTGACCGGTGACCCCGTGAACGAAGCCGCCATCGATCAGGGCGATATCTCCCGCTTTAAGATCAAATTCGCGAGATGGGACGCCCTTGAGATAGGCTGCTGAATAGGGATAGCCAGTGGTCTCCACACCTTGGGCTACTCGGTCCGCGACTGTCGGTTTATGGCTCCAAAGCCTCAGATTGCCGCCTTCCTCGGGCATGCTGGGATAGAAGTTGAGTGCTGCGACAGTGTTTTGCGCAACCGAAGAAAGCTCATAACCGTCCCCAGCACGCAGGACTTGAGCGACATCGTCGTGGGGGTCCAAGGAAAATGTGCCGCTGCCGGACCAGCTAATGGCACGGCAAACATTGGCCTGACCGTGTTCTGAACGGGCCAGTCGCAATTCAATGCCTTGGTTGTCAAGCTCGCGCTTCAACGCGTCGAATATTGCCCGGACCGGGTCAACCAAATTCTTAAACAGGGCCTCCACGTACGGTCGCGCATTTTTGGCCTCTGCGAAATACTTGGCTGCGTCCTTCCTGTAGTGCGATGCGCCGACATATTGTCCGGGCACTCCATCTTTTCGCTCCTTGAGACCGGTGCTGCCACTGAAGTTGGCGGTGATCTCCTCGGCGACTTCAGTGCTGAAAGCTTGCTTCATGTGCAGAGCGGTGGTCTCACCCTTCATGACTGAGATGATGTCAGCAGTGCTGATGGAGCCGGTGCGTTCTCTGACAGAAACTGGGGAGATGGCCGGCGGTTGAGGTATCTGACTAGACATTGTCTTGCTCCTGTAGTGCTTGATCAAGCACGGCGATGCCATGATCGAGCTCGTCATCGGTGATGGTTATCGGCGGGAGAATTTTGATGACGTCGCGATCTGGCCCTGAAGATTCGATAAGCAGACCGTTTTCGAACGCGACATCGTGTACACGGCTCACAGCGGCCGAAGAGCTGCACTTGAGGCCGGCCATCAGACCGCGGCCGCGCTTTTGTTCAATAGACTTGGGAAACTTGGCGACAAGGCGGTCAAGGTGCGCTTGCAGCTTGACCGCTGTCTCCTCAACGCCAGCAGTAAACCCGAGGTCCGACCACATTTTGCACATGGCCCCTGCCGTCACGAAGGCGAAATTGTTGCCTCTGAAAGTCCCGCTATGTTCTCCGGGTTTCCATACGTCCAGATCGGGTCTAATCAGAACAATGGACAACGGACTACCTGAACCGCTTAAGGACTTGGAAAGAGTCACTATATCAGGTTCGATTTTTGCGAACTCGAACGAGAAGAAATCACCGGTCCGACCCGATCCTGCCTGAATGTCATCAACAATGAAAACAATGCCGTGCTTGCGGCAGATGCGCTGAATTTCTGTGAGCCAAGCTGCGGATGCGGTGTTCATGCCTCCTTCTGCCTGGATAGGCTCCAAAATGATTGCAGCAGGTTTTTCTATGCCGCTTCCCGGATCGCTCAAAACGCAGTCGATGTAACTCGCAGAATCGAAAGCTTGGTTTGCATAGCCGTCATAAGGGACACGGATCACGTCGTGGCGTGCGACGCCTCCCAGCTCTCTCGTAGACGCCGAGCCGGACACCGCCAGCGAGCCAAGCGACATGCCGTGGTATGAGTTTGTGAACGCCATGACACTCGAGCGACCGGTATATTTTCGCGCCAGGGCCAGTGCCGCTTCGTTGGCATTTGTGCCGGTCGGCCCAGGAAACTGTATCTTGTACGAAAGGCCCCTGGGCACCAAGATCGATTCGACAAACGCTTCAATGAAGTCACGCTTTGCCGCCGTAGACATGTCAAGCGACAGAAGAATGTTATCACCGACCATATATTCTATTGCTGGGGCAATGATAGCGGGGTTGTTGTGTCCGTAGTTAAGTGCGCCAGACCCGACAATAAAATCGATATGAGGCTTACCGGACTCATCCCAGATTGTCGCCCCGAGAGCTTTCGTGAATACTGCCGGAAAGGACCGGCAATAACGACGAACGTTAGATTCATACGTTTCGAAAGCGTCGGCATTCATGATGAGTCCCTGATCTAAGCGAGCGTCAATGGGAGAGTGGGTTGATGCGATCTTGTCTAAGGTTTTCGGCTGAACGCCGAAACTACGGCATCTGGTAGTTGACGCATTTGCCGTGCGAGAACTCCCTCAAGTCGGCTCCGGTATGAGGCAGACCTCCACAGAGGCTGGCCATTCCGGTTGACGCCGACGCGAATAAATCAGGGAATTCTCTGGCCCAAGATTCCTGGAAACGAACCTGCTGGTATCACGTCATGGCGAGGGTCTTGCAGCATCAAGCCGGTGGCCTTCCGGAAGATACGCTTTGCTATCCCGGAAGGGGAAGGCATAGCGGTTGGTGGTTGGTGCGCCGTTGACCTCATGCTGACAGAGGAGTGGCGACCATGATCTGTGCCCACGCAAACGCCCGCATGACAGAGCGGACGCCCGAACAGAAGAACGCAATTAGTGGTGGCGAGGACCACAAAGGCCCGGCCGACTGCTTCGGCACGGAACTGATCGACGGTCCGCGCCAGGCGGGTGCCTGAGTGAAGGCATGCCTGGCTGCCGCTGCAGCCGTCCAAATCGACCCGACGACGTCTGTGTGAAGTCGGTCAAGCGCCGGCTCCGCATTCCGGCATCGACAATGGGGGTTGGAAACAGGGCCGGCGGACGCCGCGCTTTGCGGCAGCTGTTTCCCGGCGTCGATCGAAAGCCCGGAGCTGTCTATGCGCGCTTTATCGGGTACCGCTGCTCCCACCGTCCTGAACGCTCCCACCTTAGCAAAATGGAATTCCAGTTGGTTCATATCGCCCACAGGGCAGCATGGCGTAGCGTATGTCGCGCGTCAGCCATTGCGGAAGGCGTAACCGTACCCGTTGATCGCAGGCGCGCCACCAAGATGCGCGTAGAGGATCTTAGACCCCGCTGGAAAGAAGCCTCTCTTCACCAGGTCGATCATCCCTTGCATCGATTTGCCCTCATAGACGGGATCCGTAATCATGCCCTCGAGCCGAGCGCACAGCCGGATTGCTTCCTTCGTTTCTTCGGATGGAATGCCATAACGCGGATACGCGTACTCCTCGAGTAACACTACGTCATCTTCAGCAGGTTCCGTTTCGAGTTCGACGAGCATCGCTGTATGTTGCGCAATGCCAAGCACCTGCGCCTTTGTCTTGGCGGGAGTGGCGGAGGCATCGATACCAATCACGTTGGGCTGTCGACCGTCCGCGGCGAACCCGACGAGCATGCCGGCATGCGTTGAACCGGTAACCGTGCAAACGACAATGTAGTCGAAGGCAAACCCAAGCTGTTTCTCCTGAGCGCGCACCTCCTGGGCGAACCCGACATAGCCGAGGCCGCCGTATTTGTGGACAGAAGCCCCGGCTGGTATCGCATAAGGTCTGCCGCCCCTTGCGTTGACATCAGAGAGAGCTTTTTCCCAACTTTGGCGGATGCCGATGTCAAAGCCCTCGTCGACCAGGCGAACCTCTGCCCCCATGATGCGGCTCAAGAGAATATTGCCGACCCGGTCGTAGACGGCATCGTCATGTGGAACCCAGCTCTCCTGAACCAGGAGGCATTTCATGCCGATTTTGGCAGCGACCGCTGCCACCATCCGGGTGTGGTTGGACTGCACGCCGCCGACGGTGACGAGCGTGTCGGCATCTGATGCGATCGCATCGGGGATGATGTATTCAAGCTTACGCAGCTTGTTTCCGCCGCATGCGAGACCAGAGTTGCAGTCCTCGCGCTTGGCGTAGATTTCCACCTTGCCGCCCAGATGCTTGCCGAGCCGGTCGAGCTTCTCGACGGGGGTGTGTCCGAAGGTGAGCGGGTAGCGTGCGAACCTTTTCAGCATGTTTTCTCCAGTGGTAAAGTGATCGCCCTGAAACTAGCGGTTCACGAGCGCTTCCAAGAGGGGCTGCTTTTCCAAAAGAGCGCCACTGTTGATGCTTTCCGGCGCTTCGTTAGCCGTCGAGACGAACCCGGGTGCTGGTGCCCGCGAAAGAATGGGCGAAACCGCGTTCGATGGCAGTACGACCACCAGAACGCGGTCGCATCCGATCGTCTCACGCAGTGATCAACTCATTATGGTGCGCCGAATCTGGAGGAAGCTGTGCTTCATATTGCCAACGGCGCTTCAAGGGAGGAGCAGCGCTATGCCGAGCATTTGATTGCGCTGGCGCAGATCTGAATGTTCATTCCTAACCTCATCATTATCCGGCGACGGGAATCGAGCTTTCTGGGAGCGACCGAAAAGCTCAGCCGTTTGCTCGCCGCCAACGCCGCTGGACCGCCAGATTAGAAATAGAATGCTCGCGAAATAGGCCACCTGGAGAACCAGCCAAAGGGCCAGCGTCGTGAAGACGGCCAGACGGATGGAATCCGACGCGAAGTAAACCGTCACAGCGTTGCCGCACAGGACCATCCCCAGCAGCCGACAAAAGATGATTAAGCGCATGCCGTTCTCCTGATTTCTCGTCAATCGTGCAGCTCAGGCCGAGATCTGGTCGGCCGCGACATGAGTCTGGCAGTTCTTTGGGCAGACACGGCCGCAGGCTCCGCAGCCAATGCATCGGCCGGCATGGTCCACCACCATGATCATGCGATTGAGCTCACCATCGAAATCATCGTCACCGTCGTCGCAGGCGCCGAGAATTTCACCCGTGTCATCTACGCCGTAAAGGTGCATGACCTCCCGAGAACAGACCTTGAAACAGCGCCCGCAGCCGATACAGATCTTGCCATTTATGGTCGTCAGATATTCCGGCATCCATTTAGAGCCGTCGCGGGTGATGAATGCGCTTCTCACTGTAAACTCTTCATTTTCGTGAGCTCTCTCCTGGCACCGTGCAGCTCCGCATAGACGGCGTGCGCCTTCTCGGCCACTTCCTCTATCTCAGTCCATTTTACCGGAAGACCTTCGGCCAGGTCGCGCAGGTTCGTCTTAGCAATTGCTGCGCGCAGTTGAAGCTTTCGGACCTTCTTCACCATCTCATCCAAGTTCGACATGATCCTTCCTCGAAAATCAGTCTTTCACGCCCGCGCGACATTACAATAGCTGCAGTCGCATCATCGACCAGTTTGGTTCCGCCCGCGACTTCCCGGAAATGCCAACCGGCGGACGCCTCGACAGAACGAACAACTGCCGTCCGCGAAAAGCACGAGCCAGAGGCCCAGAAACTTTCAATGTTAGTTTCATCACACCTGAGCTCTCCTCGATCGCTATCTCCGCTGGCCTGAAAACATAGTGCCTCCACATCCGGATCCGGATTGCGAATGATCGGACTTGCGGCGCAGTTCCGTGAATGATGAAGCCGGCCAGCAGCTCGGTCCCCGATTTCCTTTGCATGAGCCCTGGGAATCCTGAGCATCGGAAAACCTCCAGAATTACTCCAACAAGGGCAAGGCGCTCGTTGTTGACGGCAGGCCAGGCGCCGTGAGAAATTTCGTTTCCTCAAATTCCAGTCCTCGTCCGCAACGGAGGATTTCTGCTTTCGGGTACGCCGAGTTCGGGCACACCTGCGCAACCGGCGGCTCGCGTGGGGGACCCTTTTTAGGGTAATTGAGGTCTTCATGGCCGATCTCGAACACGTCCTGGACTGAGATGCCTTCAAACACGTGGCAAAACCGCTCGAACTTCTCTTCCACGCCTTGTCCGCTTGTTGGTCACTAATGTCTGAGCCTTTATTTGCAGCAAACGATCCCGCCTCTAATGCTTGGGGCATACTTCCTGCCGGCGCCGCCGCGGAAAATCGACCAAGTTCAATTCCACGTATTCCGTTGTGATCTTTGCTCATCAGGCGGCTGCGGTTTGAATTTCCGGAGCCTTAGTTTGTGGAACCACGCAGAGATCCGCGTAAGAGGCCTTCTCACCCGTGTAGTTGGCCAAGGCTTGGAGCAAGGGCGTAAGGTAGTACTGTTTGATGTGGTCCGGCATGGGCTCCGGAAGGTCGAGCGATTTCAGCGCAACCTCGATCAGCTCAATCGCGCGAACCTTGTTGCCACACTCATAATGGTACTCAGCGACTGGAACGTACCAAACGAATTTAAGGGGGCCGTCGTTTTCTGGAGGACTCAGTGCCAAGATTTGTTCAGACAGCTCTTTGCCCATCGCGAAGCGCTCAGCACGGGGAAGATGGGAGTTGTTCGTCGAGGAATCGAAGAGTTGCTTCAGGGCCATTACCATCCAGGACACGGCCTCAAACTTCTTGTCGATAGCGTCGTCGACTAGTTGGCGCATAACTGGCAAGCCGGTCTCCAAGTCGCGTATCTTGTGAAGCAGAAGATCCGCATGAGTATGCCGGAACCCGTGATTGTCTGGCATTAAAGCGAGGCCTTCTTCGAGGGCCGAGAGTGCCGCCTTCCAATCCTGCGCCTGCATCGCCGGCTGGAGCTTGGCATAAATTGGTTCGGTCAGCGCCAGTTCGCGCGCTGTGCGCTCGTTCCTAACGATCCGCCCTTTATCGGCGGCTTTCGCTTCATCGCTGCCGCGCCAGCTGCCGTCTACGACTTTCGGTAAAACATCATCGAGTTCCGCCGGGTGGCCGATGAATGCGATGCGGCCGTCGCGGTCCACCAGGAACGAGGCAGGAATCCCGAGAGAAGAACTCGCCTTCATCCAAAGCCTGTTCATTTCGCCTGTGTAATCGAAGGCAATCCGATAATTTAAATTTGGGAATCTCTGAACCAGCCAAGCATCCAAGCTCGTCCGCGTCTCCTCCGTGGTCGGGCCATCTTCGCTAGCTGCGACTCCGATGACCTCAAATCCGCTATTTTGATATTTATCCTGTAGCTGCATCAGGTGGGGCATCGCCGCCACACAAGGTCCGCACCCGGTCGCCCAAAACTCAACAAGGTACACCTTGCCTGGCTGAAAGTTCGCGAGGGGCTTCCCACGGAGCCAGTCGTTGACTTTGATCGCAGGAGCCGGGGACTCAATACGCAACACCATGCTGTTCTCCATAAGCGTTTTCCCGGACCTCGTTGGCGTCCATAAGCGATCTGGCTCTACCCTCAGGAACGGAACACACGGGAGGCCATCACTCCTGTTGGGTGTCTCATGCGGGTCACCCACCATCGCCGCCCCTCAATGAGCAAAGGCCGTGCCAGCGCGCCTAGCACGCTGCAAACGCTTTATCGGCTTCGATAAGTCGAACAGAGCCAAGAGGACGGTTGTTTCGATCCCGACATGTTTTCTGCCGGCTGTCAGGTTTTGGACACGCATCTCTGGTGCGTAATTCGCTTAGAACAGCGAAGAGCCCTCACAGCGCCGGGTCGATAAGGCCCGGCGTATCGAGTGCGAGCGGCCGGATGGTGCGTATGCTGTTTCGCTAGACGCCGGATGCCGCATGCACCTCCATTATTTTCATAACAGAAGTTGCCTCGACCGATGGCGGATTTGACCGGCACTCGGACGGCAATCCCCCAAGGCCGGAGCGGGTTGCTCAGCGCAGAGCCCACGCCGGCATTTGCAGCAGTAAGGAATGGAAGCTCGGCGTCAATGATTCGGTGGTTCAGTTGGCCAATCTGGTCTCAAGAGTTAAGTAGCGGCCTTCGGGCGCCAGCAGCAGCGAGTAAAGACGTTGTCTTCATCGACTTTGATTGTCGCGACATCCGCTCGAGGTTCGAGTAGCTCATCGCCCGCCGGTCATTTAGGATTGCCTGACTTGGCATAGAACGCGAGCAGGGGTCCGAGATCAAAGATCGTCCCTGGCGCAAGTCGCCGCACGGAAGTGGGCCATATTTCGGTTGAGACGCCATCGATGCCTCGCGCTAGCGTGCTGGCAAATCGGGGCATCAGTGGTGCGAGTGTATGCGCAAGGATAGCAGCGGCTGTTGTCTGAAGCGCGAGGGAAGTCCGGGTGCGGGCGGGATAGAGATTTCGCGCCGCTGCATAGTCTTGCGCCTGACCATAGATTAAGCAATCGCGCACGAAATCGCAGGCCTGCACAGCAGCGCGACGGACCGAGAAGCCAGCGTCGGAATAGGCGCGTTCCATCGCTGCGCGATGGTTCTCTATCCGAGCAAAGAAAGCGCGATCTGTGGGAGCCCAGTCGCCTGCGTCGGGCGCACAGCCGCCAAAGTCCTGCTTGATTTCCCGGTGCAGCGCATCAAGCCAATTCAGCCAGATCCCGTGAAACACCTCATTCTCGGTGCGACGTAGCGCGTCCAGCGTGAAGTTCGTCCGCTCACCTTCCGGGCGTGTCAGGCCCAAATGAAGGCGCACGACGTCGACTGTCCTTGGACCCAGAACCTCCCTGCCCCAGACCGCATGGCGACGGCTGGTCGAGAACTTCTGGCCATCGAGCAGGTAGAACTCATTCACGTGATACCGGACCCGCGGCGTCCAGTGGGAGAACACCTCGGCATAAACAGCGGGGTAGAGTAGAGCGTGGTAGAAGGAATTGTCGAAACCGAAGAAATGGACAATCTGCCAGTCGTTGCTGGGCATCGACGCATCCAGTCGCGCCCAAGCATGCGACCTAGCGCCTGGATGTTGTAAAGGAATCCGAAAGCCATCTCCGGCCAAGCCCAGATCACCTGCCCACGGAGCCCTTCGGCCGGCAGGCCCCAGTTCGAGGGGTGGGTAAGGGGCACGGAAAGGTCGGCGCGTTGGCGTAGACGCGCGAACAGGTCCAGGATCCGAACGGGGGCGCCCGACGCCCTTAAATGCCGGTCTATATTGACATAGCACCGTTCCAGATCCAGTTCAGGGCGGCGCACGAAGCCGACCAGCGGCGCCTCGGCCGAGTGCCGCGACCGGACTGCACCCAGGTCGTGGCATAGGTTCGGCGCGCCGCAGTCCTCGCAGATGTTGCCACCGGCGGAGGCGCCGCAATCGGGACAGAGGCCGCTAACATCCGGTTCGTAAAGGTAATCGCCTGTCACGGCGTCAAACAGCGCAGGGCTCTCGCTCACATCTACGGCCGTGCTCCTCAGAAGACTTCGGAAACACGCGACTTGAAATTCGCCATAAGCGGCATCACCCATCGTGTGTAGGAAGCTGTGGATCTCGCAGTCAAGAAGACCAAGCGTGGTGCGAACCTCGTGCGCGTAGTGGCGAGCCACCTTTGCGGGCGTCGATTGATCGGCATCGGCACGCGTCACAACGTAGCTTTGGTAATCGTCGCTCCCAGTCAAATGATAGGCCTCGGCCCCATTCATGCGCAGGAAACGCGTGTAGACATCGGCACCCAAATAAGGACCAGAAAGATGTCCCAGATGCAGATCGCCATTAGGCGTTGGCGGCGCGGAGAAGACGAAGATCGGCCGGCCGGGAGCCGCGACCTGTGCAGCGGCATCGAGGGCGGCCTTGCCGTCACGCCAGAAGACATCCACGAAATTTAGATCTTCGTCCCCATCGTTGTGTAGTACATGGGCTTCAAATGGATCGAACAGAACTACGTCGCCGGCTTTGATCGAGATTTCCCCTAGGTCGGTCCTGACCTTGCCCGCGCCAGACAGGACTACGAAAGCCTCGATTTCGTCGTGCCGATGGGGCTCGGATGTGACGCCCGGTGCCACCTTGCCAAATGAAAATCCGGTGCCCGCGCTTCCCGTTCCAAGCGTGGCCACGTCAATACCGAACGCCCGCGATAGTTCCGTTCGAGAAAACGTGGATTTGCGCATAACGAACCTCAGCTATTCAAGCTATGATATCTTCGGCCGCCAACGCAAAGCCTCTGCCGCAAGTCACGAAGAGAGGCGGCAGCCCGGACCCGTTGACGCTCCCGCCAGAAAAACCCAACTCTAGCCCCCAGGCGGGCCAAGACGGGCACGCCAGTACGGCTTTAGGCGTCACGGAAGACCGCCCGGCGACCAGCCCACAATCGTCGTGCCAAAGCCTCGTGACGGCTGCGGCGCTGCTCCAGCAGCCCACAATCAAAAACGCAATGCTCTCCGCATTTTGAGCAGCCGATCAGTTGCCTGTGCATGCCTCGCCTAGCTGCTAGAGTTCAATTGCGATAGAAAATGCCGTTTGGCGGCTTGAGATTGTCTAGATCGGCTACTTTGCCCTCTGGCGGATTAACGGCGCGCTTAAGCACATTATATTCGGCGCGGGTCGGTCCACCGGTTGAAGCACGCTGGAAGACCAAGTAGAGCGTCCGCCGCGAACGGTTGCTTTTGTTCGGTTGCGAGTAATGCGGTGCGTAATCGTCGAAGATGAAGATGTCGCCAGCCTTCCATATTACGGGTTCCCAGGAGAATGTTTCGGCGACCTCAGGATCAATCACGCCACCGGCATCCATGGGAAATATCCCCTTCTTGTGGTTGCCGGGGCTGAAGAAAAGCCCGCCGTTGCCCGGGTCGGAGTCGTCGATGCCTACCGCAACAACCGCATGGACCATCCGGTCGGGCAGTCCGTGTGGAATGTGATAGATATCCTGATGCGGGCGATAGCCGCCGCTGTCGGGATAGTGGAAAATCAGCACTCCTTGAGCCTGCGCGACCGTTCATCGAGCAGCTCCTCGACCGCAGCCTCTATGCGCTGATCGTCCAGTAGCAGATGACGCAATGGATCATGGAAGTCGAGAATATTCTCGGCCTTCGAGGTGATCTTTCGATTATCCGTCGTCTTCTCGAACCACATGAGCCATTTGTCATCGCTGACCTCCCAGCATGATACGTCTTCAACAAAGCTGGAAATGCGTTCCACAGCCACGGCATCGAAAAACCTTTCGAGCCTGACATAGCCGTCCTTCTGCCACTTTTCTCTTTGTGCATCAGTCAACATGCGAAAAGCCTCCTGTTGGTAGGACGGTGGTCTAACATCCCGGTTGTGGCAGTCGGGCGGGCGAGTCAGGCTGTGCATCGATGCAGACGGTACTCCACGGCATCTCGACGGCGGCGCTAAGCACGTTCCGCTCCGGGTATGTTGCTGGGCTTTGTTGTCCCTCCTCACTGGAGAGATCGTCGAGGCTTGTAAACATCTGCCGGGCAGTACGTGTGAAGGGTACGCGGCCGACCATGCTGTTGATGATGCGACTGCTCGGTCGGCGACCTTTCGTGCAGTCTGACCCAGCGCAAGCCCTGCCCCACACAAGTTTCTGCGACACGGTCCCATTGAGGCTGGGCGATCAGGGCCGGCACATGCGCGACATGAGCTCCAACGATGAGCCACGAGGCTCACTGACACGGGCCGGTACCCTCCGCTGAGCGTCGACCCAGCAATGGCCACCAGGGCCACTGCGCATTTTCGAGCGAGCGACCTGCTAAGGTCTTTGCGGCCGAAGGGAAATGCTGGCCCGCGGAGTAATGAGATGGGCAGCTGAGTCCAATTATTTCAGTTGCGATGATTTCGGAGAAGGCTCCGGCTTTCGCTACGGCGAAGGCCGACATCGTTCCTTGGATGCCACCGCCGATGATCCGTAGTCGGCGGGTCATATCCCCCCACCCATTTCTGCAACGGGGTCGAACCAGCTGTCGACGGAGGTAGGGCTGATGAAGCCGGGATACTCAGAGTCGGCGCGAGGCGCGCGCCCTAGAAGGCTGTCGAGGATGCGACGCGCTCGCCAGGCCAGTAGGCTTAGATTCGGATCAGCCAGCCCGCGCTGCCCGAGGCTCGCGTTTTGTACGAAGATGCGTCTGTCACACGGTCCGTCCCAGCTCACCGAAAAATCGTCGCCAATGGCCAGTTCATTGTCGATCTTTTCCAGCCGGTCCGCCATCGGTTCCAGGAAGGCTGGTACCGCGTTCTCGTAACCGGTGGCCAGGATGACGATGTCGGCCGTGACTTCTTCGAATTCGTCCATGCCGTGCCGCAGGGTCAGCCTGTGAGCCGCGCCGGCATTGGTGCAGTGCAAGACCGTGCAGCCCGGCCGCAGTGCGATTGCGCATCGGTCTGGCTCAAGAAATGCGTGGCGGTACAGCGCCCGATAAACAGCGCGCAACGTGCTTTCCGAAATGCCGTCCGAAGCAAGCATAAAACGCCGCAGGAACAGCCTGCGGTGTGACTCGCTCATAGCCGCAAAACGATCCGAAAAGCAGGGCATGAACAACTCGTTTGTGAACGGGCTGTCGTCGAGGGGCAGGTAGTTTTCGCGTTGCGAGGCCCAAGTGATTGAGGCAGGCCGCCCTTCTTCCGGCCGACCGACTAGATGCAACAGCACCTCGGCTCCCGACTGTCCTCCGCCGACCACGCAGACACGCTTTTTGTGCACCTCAGGGTGGATGTGCAGTAGTTCAGATGAGTGGAACAGGTTGCGTCCAGTCCACCCCTTAAACTGAGGCGGAACTTTCGCCTGCTTGCCAATGCCGATCACGACGTTTCTGGCGCCGAGAGCCGCGTTATCCGTGCGCACCCGAAACTCGCCGTCAAAGCGAATTTCGCGCACTGTCTGGCCGCCGCGAACAAGCGGGTTCCTTTGGAAGGCCCAGCTCAGATATTGCTCGAACTCAGCTCTGAGCACGGCCTCGAACTGTGCATTCAGGAAATGGTAGAGACGCCCGTTCTCGTGCAGGTAGTTTATGAAAGTGTAGGCTGATCGCGGATTCACGAGCGTGACCAGATCCTTGAAGTGGCTGACCTGGAGCTCCGAGGAATCGAATGCGCTACCTGGGTGCCAGCGGAAATCGACTTGCCGATCCAGGAACAGGGCCCCTTGCCCCATTTGTTCGTGTATCTGACACGCAAGGCTCAAATTGGACGGCCCGGCACCCACTCCAATGCAAGAGAGCTCTACTCGCTCTGTTCGTGTAGGTGTTTCCCAATCAGGCGACGATCGCGGCGAATATCGGCCACTTGGTTTACGCGCCACACGGGCATTCTCCTCCGTGCCGCTGGAGTTGCTAGAAGCTTTCGTGTGGTCAGCTGTGAAGCCCATGGATCCCAGCATAGTGGGGAGATTGACACTCATGTCGGCGAGGTGTGGGGCGGCGCGATCGACGGCCCGCTCCCCGCTTCGAATGATCGCGTCTCGGTCAGCGAGGTGCTTTCCAAGCTTATCCCGTGTTTTAATCGGGCGCAGTCGCTCCCTCCCGTCGAGGTTTGAGCAGCTTGGGGATCCGCGAGGGCGCGGTCTCGAATACGGCGATAGCATTCTTCCGTGGGCCTGATCATAGGACGCATCCTTGATGTGTTCGGAAGGACCCCTGCATCTAGCGTGCCACAAGGAAATTGACCGATATTGGACAGTGAGGGGTAACCGTACGCCGGGCAAGGCCCAAGCGGCCGATCGGTCGAGTTCGTAACGGCAGGCAATTACGCCCCAGTGGACACCTCATTGCTTAGGCCGTCCGGCCGCTGTCCGACATAAGGGCCCTGACCTCATCGCCAACCCAACGCGACGGACTTAGTGCTGCTTGTAGGTTTCCTGTTGTCGGGTCCGCCATCCGCGATGCTTTGCCGTGATGTGCGCGCATTCCATGCAGCCGTTAAATCTGCTGACAGG
Source organism: Mesorhizobium sp. WSM1293 (assembly GCF_000513875.1). Classification (NCBI taxonomy): domain Bacteria; kingdom Pseudomonadati; phylum Pseudomonadota; class Alphaproteobacteria; order Hyphomicrobiales; family Phyllobacteriaceae; genus Mesorhizobium; species Mesorhizobium sp. WSM1293. Next base: position 31,974 of record NZ_AZUV01000017.1, read on the forward strand.
GTTCTAAGACCCCCCGTGGGATTGGGATGCCTCTGACGTCTCTTTGCATGGCACCACACGCCGCCGACCGGCATCACGGATTCATTCTCTCTGGCGTCTATGAAAGGACGACCGCCGGTCTGCCGGCCGACAGCATCGTTGACTGATCTGCCTGTTCTCTACGGAGAACAATCACATGTACGGAAGAGAGCATCCTCTCCAGACGATCAGAACGAACCTTTGGTAGGCTGTTGTAGGGTTTGTCGGGTTTGTCGAATTCGCTACATGGTGATGTTCGGCCGCGTTCGCAACTAAGCCGTCAAAGAACATGCATAAACGCTGTTTGGGGTTTTCTGTCAGTTGGCACGACCTTTGATGATCTCGTTGTACAGCGGCACACGCTGCTACGGTGAAGCTATTGTTTCACCCCTGATATTCAAGCTCTAGGAAAGGAGAAAAGATGAAGACCAATATTCAAGCCTGTGGTGTGACCGAGTTAACGCGCGAAGAAGCATGTGCAACGTCCGGAGGATGGTGGTTCTGGGGAGCGGTGGCAGGATTTGGCGCAATTGGTGCGTTAGGGCTGGCTTTAGCAGCACTGGAAAGATATCTGAAGCATCATTAAGACGATGTGCAGGGGACGCGATTCTACCAGCTTACGCCTCCAGTAAACAGTCTTCACAATGATGCGAGGCCACTATAGCGACCCTACGCTGAACCGCTGCGGCGAAAAATATCGGGAAGCTTTCACCCTGCTGTCAGCTAGAGCTGCCAGAATGTTATCATTGGAACAACCAGCCAGGAAAGAGACCTTATGGATATGCCAGCTTATGATGTTACAGAATTGACTCCTGAAGAAGCGTCCTCCGTTTCGGGGGGATGGTTGTTACCTCTTGGCTTCGCCATTCTCGGAATTGCTGGACTAGTAATTATGGGTATATTTGTAGATAAAATCCTGAAACATAAGAGCTAAATGGCTACTGACAGGTGGGCGAACAGTATCATAGGCCGTAGACTCATAAGCGCGCAGCGACAGGCGCATTGAGGCGAGCTGGACCATAGCGAGGAAGTTGTTGGCGAGCTTGTCGTAGCGGGTGGCGATGCGGCGGAAGTGTTTCAGCCTGGAGAAGAAGCGCTCGATCAGATTGCGATCACGGTAGAGCCGTTTGCTGAAGCACGCTTCCAGCGCCGATTGCTTTTAGGCGGGATGTTGGGCGTTGCCGCTACGGCCCACGAACCACGAACCACCTGCTACAACCGCTTCGCGATGGCGGAAGGCGGGCGTGTGGGACCGGCTGATGGATGCCATCACCGCCGCGCGCGACGGTGACATCCAGATGATCGACAGCACCTCTGTTCGCGCCCACCAGCAGGCCGCGACGGCAAAAAGGGGGCCTAGATAACTGTCTCGGTCGATCGCGCGGCGATTGGCATTCGCTGCGACTCGGCCTGGCCGGCCAGATGCAACTCACCGGGCACCTCAGCCTTTCTGCTGAGGTGGCGCTCCTGTTCACGCGGCTCGACGGCAAAGATCAGCACCATATGCACTCTTTCATCGGGCAAATCCCCAAGGACGGCGATGGGCATGGTGTCCAGATCGAGGCGGTGTTGAAGTACGAGGTCGCGGATTTGTTCAACATCGGGGTCGGCTCCCGCTACTGGGGCGTGGCGGCTAACGGCACCGCTCATTTCGAAAAGGTCGGTTTTTCCCCGCAGGTCGAGAAGTGGGAGGTAGAGCGCTATGGCGTGTTCGTGCAGGCTAGCATCAAGTTCAACTGAGAGAGCAAGAACCGAGGAGAGCGGTCCTTCCGGGCAACGAAAGCATCAATTCGCTGGTCAGGCATATTGCCGATCGCCCACTCGGGTTAGGCTGAGTGCAGCGCTCCATCCAGGTTCTTCACCCTGATCGGCGGACCAGGTGAGGTTCTGATGATTGCCATTCGACCACCTGTCCGAAATGTACCAGTGTTCTTTACTCAATGCCTGAAGTGGTTCACAAAAGAGGAGCCGTTGTTTTGACGGCCATCAGAATATGGGCCAAGTCTGACTGGCAGTGGGCGAGCGCCGCGGCCTGTGATCGTCGGGTCCGATTGTCTGCCCTGAGATTCCAACAAACGGTTCGATGATGGCGTTTACGAAGCCCGCATGAAAACACCTCGGGGTCCGGCTTAGACACCGCATTTTCATTGGCCCAGCTGACAAACAGCCATGCCGCGAGATCGACTTCGGAGGTTCTCGGCAGAACACATCGCAGGTTCAGCTCAAACAGCATGTTGACGGAAAGGGCGGTAACGTGACTTCAGCGCCAAGTACCTCGCGTTGGCCCCTGCTGTCGGGTTTGTCGAGTTCGCGACACGGTGATGTTCGGCCCGGCGTTCCGCCGCGCTCTCAAGTAAGCCGGTAAATCTAAAATGCGTAAGCGCCGTTCTGAGATTTCTGCGAGTTGGCACGATTCTTGATGTTCTCGTTGTGCGGCGGCACACGTCGCGAAAGCCGCCGAGCGGAATCACTGATTCCGCATCCTATTTTAGCTTCAAGGAAGGAGAAACAATGAAAACGGACCTATCGGCTTATGCTGTGACCGAATTGAGCCCTGAAGAAGCATCTTCAATTTCGGGAGGGTTCTTTTGGATTTTGGGAGCTGTTACGCTATTAGCTTTTGTAGCTGCGAGTATAGGTGAGTTGCTTATCAACCATGGATACACGGATTGAACATAATTGCCGCCAAAGCTATGCTTCATACTGACGATAGCTCATTGATTCCTCTTTCGTCTGAACGGGCCAACTGCACTGCAGAGAGCATCCTTGCTCGGCGATCAGGGCGATCTTTGGCCATCTACAAGATACTTGTGCTCTGTGTGGTTGGGGCATTGCTGTCGCTGCCACTCATCACCATACCGGTGTCTGTCCAAAGTGCCGGTAGCATTCGCCCCACCATCGAAAAGACGCCCCTAGTGGCGCCGCTCTCGGGACGCATCTCCGGCATCCTTGCCGCTGAGAATGATCTGGTTGCCCGCGGGCAGGAGATCCTCACCCTCGATGATAAGGTCGTTGAGGAAAAGCTCAGGGCGCTTACAGGCGATATTCGCGCGCAGAGCGATCTTGCCCGTGACCTCGAAACCCTGATCTCTTCCGGCACGTCCAAAGACCCGATCCTCCTCTTGACCGAGTCCGCCACGGCCGAGGGCGCGCATTTCCTCAACCTGCTGCGCGAGAACCAAAACGCCCGCGATAGTGCCGCCGCGGAACTCGACCGTGCTAAGCGACTGCTCTCCGCCGCTGTAGCGCCTGCAAAGGCTGTTGAGGATAAGGCTCTCGCCCTCCAGACAATTGAGGTTCAGGGCGAGATCCTCGCCGGCCGCAAGGCCGCCGAATGGAGCCAGCAGCTCTTCGATACTAGGCTGCGCCTCAATGAACTTACGGCCACCTTGCATCAGCTCGAGAACGAACGGGATCTGACCCGCATTCGAGCCCCTGTGTCGGGCGCTCTCCAGCAGTTCACAGCTCTCAGCCCAGGCAGCTATGTCCAGGCCGGGCAAACGGTCGCTTGGGTTTCGCCGGACGCCGAACTGGTGGCGGAGATCTACGTTTCCCCGAGCGACATCGGCTTTGTGCGCCCCGGTCAGCCAGTGCGTCTGCAGGTGGATGGCTTCAACTACAATCAATCGGGCATCATTGACGCGACAGTGCTTGACGTGGCGCAGGACTTCATTCTCCACGACGGGAGCCCGGTCTTCAAGGTCCGCTGCGCGCTCTCGCGCCGCCATCTCGCCCTCAAGCACGGGGTCACCGGTCACCTGAAGAAAGGCATGACCGTGCGGGCCCGCTTCATCCTGGGCGACCGCACTCTCCTGCAACTCCTCTACAGTGAGGTCGACGATTGGCTCAATCCGCTCCTGGCGGGCCACTGATCCTTCAACAGTAAGCGAGCCGCCATGTCGAGCAAAGTCGTCAAGTTCAAGCAGCGCGACATCACCGATTGCGGGGCCGCCAGCCTTGCTTCTGTCGCGGCCTTCTATGGCCACAAGCTGCCATTGTCGCGCATTCGCCAGTATGCCTCGACCGGCCGCTCCGGCACCACGGTGCTGGGCCTCATGGAAGCGGCTCGGAAGCTGGGCTTTGTTGCCAAGGGGGTGAAGGGCGGCTTCGACAGCCTATACAAGATCCCCAAGCCCGCCATCGCCCACGTGATCGTCAAGGAGGTCCTGCACCACTTCGTTGTAATCCAGGCGGTCGACCCGATGTGGGTCACCGTCATGGACCCAGCCTATGGTGAAGTCCGCAAGCTGGCGCACGAGGAATTCAAAAAGCAATGGACTGGAGCCCTGGTGCTCCTGGTTCCGGCAGACACCTTCAAGCGCCGCGACGAGACGACCTCGCCCCTAGCTCGTTTCGCGCGTCTGCTCGCACCACACAGGGCGGCAATGGCGCAGGCTCTCGTAGGGGCGCTGGTGACGACGATCCTTGGCCTCTCGACGGCCATTTACGTTCAGAAGATCGTCGATCATGTGATTACAGCGGGCAACCGCAACCTGCTCAACCTGATGAGCGTCGCCATGCTGCTGATCTTGGTTGTGCAGATTCTGGTCAATCTCCTCAGAAACCGGCTCGTGCTGCAAACGGGACAGAAGATCGACGTCCAGCTGATCCTCGGTTACTACACTCACATCCTGACCTTGCCTCAGAAATTCTTCGACAGCATGCGCATGGGCGAAATCATTTCCCGCATGAATGACGCGGTGAAGATCAGGAGCTTCCTGAACGACGTCTCGATCAATATGTTCGTCGACTCGCTGATGATACTGTTCTCGTTAGGGCTGATGTTCATCTACTCGTGGAAGATCGCCTTGGTCGTGGCGATCTCCATCCCGTTGTACCTCTCGGTCTATTGGATCACCAACCGGCTGAACAGGGATAGACAGCGCGCCATAATGGAGAGCGCTGCCGAACTGGAAACGCAACTGGTGGAGTCACTCGGAGCTGTCTCCACGATCAAGAACTCCGGCATGGAGAGCTTCGCCAACTTCAGGGCGGAGACCCGCTTCATCAAGATGCTGCACTCCGTCTACAGATCCGGCTTGATCTCGATCTTCGGAGACAGTGCCTCGACTTTCCTTGCAACTCTATTCACCATCGTGCTGATGTGGTACGGAACGACCCTTGTCCTCGATCAAACCGTCACGCCCGGCGAATTACTGTCCTGTTATACCTTACTGGGCTATGTCACCCGTCCGGTTGCCAGTCTGATCCAGACCAACCGCATCGTCCAAGATGCTCTTATCGCGGCGGATCGTCTGTTCGATGTATTCGACCTGGAGCCGGAGAGCGGTGGCGGCATCGACGCCACCAAATGCAGCATAGGCGACATCCACCTGGGGAATGTCACATTCCGCTATGGCGGGCAACTGGACCTTTTCCAGGATCTTAGCGTCACCTTCCCCCGCGGGGAAATGACTGCGGTTGTGGGTGAAAGTGGCTCGGGCAAGAGCACCCTTGCGGCGCTGCTGCAGAATGTCTACCCCCTTGAGGGTGGGCACATCCGGATTGGCCCCTATTCTATCCAAGACCTCTCGACCGTATCCCTGCGCAAGGTTGTCGCTGCGGTGCCCCAATCGATCGACGTGTTCTCGGGCTCGGTCATCGACAACATCGCAATTGGCGAATTCGAGCCGGACATCCAGAAAATCCATCGAATCTGCGCTCAAACAGGGCTGAGGGACGTGATCGAGCGTTGGCCGGGTGGCTTCCAGGCCAATCTCGGCGAGAACGGCGTGCGCCTCTCCGGGGGCGAGAAGCAGCGCTTGGCGTTGGCTCGTGCTTTGTACCGGGATCCGGAGATCCTGATCCTCGATGAAGCGACGTCATCACTCGACTCCGTCGCCGAGGCGTTTGTCCTGCGGGTGGTTGAGGATCTGCGTCGGGACGGCAAGACTGTCGTCGTCATCTCTCATCGACTGAGCACCATCCGTAGGGCCGACAAAATAGTCGTCTTAGACAAGGGGCGGGTCGTTGCGGAGGGAAAGCATGCTGATCTGGTGACAAGTGAAGGCGCCTACGCCTGCTTGTGGCGAGCGCAAACTGAATCCAGCTAACAGCTGGGGTGAGGCTTGATCGCAGAATCTCCCAAGGCCATAAGCCAGGGTGGCGAAATGTTGTTGCTTTCCGGCCTCAGGGGCGCACTCCAAATCAGCGGCCGCCCGTCGCCTCATCGGATCTTTGTATCATGCGGTCTGCCTTCGCCGTGCGGAGCTGGGCAGGATTGCGCAGCCGGGGCGAACGCAGATGGTACTTGGCAGTGTCATCGGGGTGACAAGACCAGATTCTTGAAGCCCAGGACGGTCTCATCGATTTCGCAAGGTGGGCAATGTTGCTTGTGGTCCACGCCTCCCACTGCCCGCGATAGCGCTTGCCGCCCAGCAAGTCGGCTGGAAGACGCGTCCTTAAAAGCCCACCGCCTTTCTGAAGGTAGAACCTGAATTCGCATCGCGATCAGTCGGCGTCTTAGTCGAATTTGATAGCCCGCATTCATACCGTAAATGCGCTTATCGAAACGATTGATTTTACGAACAGCAACGAACATGAAAAACGCTGCTCGTGACCTTCTGAGGACGAATCAGTTGCATGAACTACCGAGCGGATATTAACGGTCTACGGGCCGTCGCCGTTGTTCCGGTTGTCCTATATCATGCTGGTTTTTCAGCGGTCAGCGGCGGGTTCGTTGGGGTCGATATCTTCTTTGTGATCTCCGGCTTCCTTATAACGTCCGACATCATCGAGCGGACAGACCGAGGCGAATTCTCGCTACTGGACTTCTATCACCGCCGCGTTCGGCGGATCTTCCCAGCCCTGTTCGCAATGCTCGCCGCCTGTTTTGCGACAGCGTGGTTTGTACTGCCGCCGGGAGAGTTCGTTGGGTTCGGCAACAGCGCCATCGCCGTCGCAATTTCCGTCAGCAACTTCTTTTTTTACCGCAACACAAACTATTTCACTGAAGCCGCGACCTCGCTCCCGCTCCTGCACACATGGTCGCTGGCCGTCGAGGAGCAGTTTTACTTCCTGTGGCCTTTGGCGGTCATACTCATGATGAGGTGGCTGAGACCTTGGGCGGCAATCATCGTCGCGGCGCTGTGCGTGATGTCCATCTACGCCGCCGAGCACTGGCTCCAGAGCGATCCGCCCTTCGTATTCTACATGCTTCCTACGCGCGCTTGGGAACTGCTCGTGGGCGGGCTGATCGCACTGCCTGTTGCTAAGGCAATAAGGCCAACCCAAACGATTGCAGAATTCCTTGCTGCCTCTGGCCTGGGGCTCATCGCTGCTTCACTCTTCCTGCTCGATCATGATACGCCTTTTCCCGGCCTTTACGCGCTTGCTCCCTGCGTGGGAGCCGCGCTCATCATCGCCGCCGGCTTTCATCGCGAGACAATGGTCGCAAAGGCACTGTCGACAGGACCTGGCGGCTTCATCGGCTTGATGTCCTACTCGCTCTACCTCTGGCACTGGCCGTTGCTGGTCTTTGCTGGCATCTATCGAAATCGCGAGTTGCTCGTTTCTGAACGTGTCGCTGTCCTGATGGCCGCGCTGCTGGTTTCTGCACTCTCATGGCGCTTTGTCGAGCGCCCGTTCCGCCGGAGAGCTACAGGTTGGACTTGGCTGGTACCGACCGCCGGCGCAACGGCTGCGGTCTGCTGTCTGTCCTTGGTGATCATCAACAGCTCCGGCTTCCCCAGTCGCGGTCCGGATGGCGGCCCGTCTGTTCGAGCGCTTAGAGCGGAAAGGGGCAAGTTCGAAGCATCTTCCTGCCTCGAGCGTGGCGGGCTCATTCCCAAAACGGGCGAATGCGTCCTCGGCTCCGGCAATGTCGCTCCGTCGATCGTTTTGTGGGGGGATTCTCAGGCAGCCCATCTTGCCCCTTCTTTAAGTGAGGCCGCCCGGACCACAGGCGTGCGCGTCAGACAGATTACAAAAGCGGGGTGCGCTCCTTTCCCCAACATGACGATGCTTCCCGCCAGTTCATTGACAGGGGATTGCCCGGCGTTCAATAGGTCCGCGCTCCAATCGGTGCTGGCCGATCGCAACGTCACACTCGTGATCCTCGCAGGCCGCTGGAACACCTACTCCGGGCGTGGAGGCAGCTTCCTTTCAAGGGATGGAAGCTGGCCGTCACAGGAGGCTTCCAAAGCGAACTTCACGTCCGCCATAGAACAGACCGCCGCCACACTGGCGACGCATGGCATTAAGACCGCCGTGGTTGGACCAGCCCCAGAACCGCCCACCGATGTGCTGACTTGCCTTATCCGTGCGGACTTCATGAAGGGCGATGCGCCGTGCTCCACCATGCCGGCCGAGAGGTCTTGGCAGAACAATCAAGTCCTCGCCGATCTGCTGCCACCAACCGTGCAGTTCGTCCCCATAGTCCCAGTTTTGTGTGGGCAGCAAAAGTGCCCGCTGAGATCAGGTGAAGACGTCTTCTACCTTGACGCGCTCCACTTTTCGCCGGCGAGCCGGCATGTCCTCGCTCCCATTTTTGCCAAGCTTATCTCTTCGCAGTCATGAATCGGCACTAAGCGTGCGGGCAAGCGGATCGCGGATCGCCGCGGTTCAAGCGGGCTAAGCCTCGGCGAGGACTGCAGCGAATTTTTGAACCTTATCGAGGCCTGCCGGCCGAGTTATGCGGCTCGAGCACCCTCACCGCGGCACTGATCCATGCCAACCGCCAGCAGCATCCTGTTGCCGCAATGCGGGTGTGGTTCGGCTTTCCCGAGCACCCGAAGAAAGCCGGTCGGCGCGGACATTCGAAGATTCCTGCGGCCGCCCCAAACGAGTCGGGTCCGATCTTGAGTGGCTCGATTTCGCCCCCCTTCAGTATGTGGATTGCCATTGCCTTCACAACCGGAGCCAGGGAACAGTGGCAGGACATGGTCTGCCACTGCGGGTGCAGGCTGGGGGCAACGGGTCAGAACTCGGCTGCCGCGCTGAAACGCCTCTTTTTCTCGGCTTCGCCAACCTAGAAACCGTGCTTTGGTTGCCTCGAGTAGCGGCCCTGCGCGGCACTTGGTCTGCGCGTGCATCTGCGTGAGCAGAACCCCAGCAGCACTGGAAGCAGGGAGAACATATGCCGGGCGGCGACGCGTGCAGATGGCTGCAAGGGGGTTCTCCCCGTTGCGTTCATTCTCCAGCCGGCATCAGAATAGGTCACCGGGAAGCAGAGCGCAGAACAGCAGTGTCGCAACTCCGGACGAGTCAGCGCGCCAAAAACAGCGGCAATGTCGGCTTCTCGAATGTCCATCTCGTCACACCGCCAAAGAGCCGCTCACGTAATCCACGGCTGCCATAAGCGCCCATGATGATCAATTCGGCAGACGTGTCGATTGCGTGCTGCACAAGCACCGTGGCGACCGATCTGCCGGCACTTGCCAACACGTCAACCGACACCCGAACACCGTGTCGAGCGAGATAGTCAGCGATGTCGGCTCCAGGCTCCGAGCCGTTCCCGTTGTAGTTCGCCTTCGGATCGACCAGGGCGACACGAACGTCCTCAGCAACGCAGAGGAGACCCAGCGCTTCCCGAACCGCACGGGAAGCCTCGACGCGCGAATCCCAACCGACCAGGACGCGCCGTGGCCACAGGGTCGCCTCAGCCCCCTTCGGCACAACGAGCACCGGCGTTCCCGTATCGAACAAGCAGCCATTGACTACAGGAGGGCCGAGAGTCTCGTCATTGAGAAGGCCCGGTCCGATGATCGTGAGGTCGGAACAGCGCGCCCGCTGTCGTGCCAATTCACCCAGGCTAGCCGGATCGCAGCAGTCGGTGTCGATGTCAAATGAGAGCGACATGGATCCCAGCAGCTTCTGAAGATCTTTGGAGCGTCTTTCCAGTCTCGCGATGTCATGGGTAAATCGATCGATCTCCCGAAAACGATCGTTCAAGCGGGCAATGGCCAGTCCACATCCCACAGGCCACTCGGGGAAACCATTTCCGATCGACGGATAATACGCCATGAGGAGCATCGGAGGCGGTAGGATCAGCACGGAAAGGTGCGCGCCGACTTCGGCACACAAGCCGGCGGCAGTTCTGACGTCCTGATCGGAACCGTCATCGCCGGTCACGCAGAGTACGCTTTTGAAACCCATTTGCCTGCTTCTTCCCGAGTATTCGTTGAGGCGTTCAAGCCGCGAACCGGCTCACAGCGAGGAAAGGGCTGTGGGACCAGACCTGGCAGGTGATTTAGCCGTCCGGATTATCGAGCGAGTAGCCGGCCGACCTGACGGTTCGAATGACGCTGCCGGGCGAAGCCGCCTGAAGGGCTTTTCTGATCCGGCTGATATGGACATCGACGGTGCGTGCACCGACATGGATGTTGGGCGGCCAGGCCGCGCGGATAAGGTCGTCCCGGCTGAAGACCTTCCCGGGGGCTTTGATCAAAAGCCGCAGCACGTTGAACTCGATGGGTCCGAGATGAATGTCGTGGCCGTTGCCGCGAACCCGGTGGGCATCGAGCTTCATCTCGAGGCCGCCACAGGAGAGCCAGCCGCCGTTTTCAAGACCATTTTCGCCCCGTAGGGGCAGCGCCAGCTTCGCCCGCAGACAGTCCAGCAGCTTGGCCGGTGCGATTGGCCGCACAAAGCTCTCGTCAATCCCAGCCTTGAGGAGGCTGAGGTGCTGGTTCTCGGCGCCGGGCGCGATCAGGGCGATAACGGGCAGGCCGCCGGTCCGGGGCTGCTGTTTGAGCCGGGAGCAGATTGGGGAGCCGGATATGCTCGCTGGCCCGCAGTCCAGCACCACGGCCTGAAATTCCCGTTCGTCCGCCAGTGCGAGCGCTTCCTTTGCGCCGCCTGCCGGCTCACTGTCGAAGCCGTCCACCTCCAGTATGTGGCTGAGGAACATATAGAGCTCGGCATCTTGCGAACAGATCAGGACGAGTGGCTTCATCGTCGCTGCCTCAAGAGCCCATCGGCCTGTTCGGTTGAGTAGAGGCCGTCGCACCGCTCAAGACCTATCATGAGCCCTATGCTCCAAATCCGTTTCCATTACGCACGCGCCACCTCGGGATAGGTTTCGATGGCTGCGATTGCCTCGTCGACCAGTTTCGTACCGGCCGCGGCGAGTTTGCAGAACGTCTCGAAGCCGAACCGATGGACGTCTCGCAGGGTCTTGGACAGAACGACCAGCCGCCCGGCAGCAAAAAGCACGCGCCCGAAGCCCTCATGGCTCATTTCGATCATCGGTGATGCCATCAGGCCCCAGCGCTCCTCGATTGAAAGGGCGACGGCAGTGTAGAACTTGTCGAGCCTCCACAGCACGTCCGGATCGGGATCGCCGATGATTGGAATCGTACGGCGCTGTTCCTTGCTGACGATGAAATCGGCCAGCAACTCAGCGTCCGCTTTGCCGTCCCATGACCCGTGGGAATCCTGAGCACGGATAAGCCGCACGAGGGATTGGAGAAACGGGCTGGCAAGCGCCACCTCGTCTTCGGCGACAGCAGGGCTAACCGCAGGGTCGGTCATTTCGCCTCCTCATTTCAGTCTTCGTCCTCAAAGGACGGTTTCTGTTTCGCAACGCCGGCTTCAGCCAGGACCTTGCGCAGCCAAGGTGGAGGGCAGGTCCTGAGCATTACCTGCGTGCGAAACAGCACCTCCTGGATGCTCTGAGCCTGCCGCACCTTGATCGGATGGATTTTTGCCGAAACAAGCTTGGCTGCCGAAGGTCCGCCGATCGCCAGGCAAAACAGGAGGTGGCAGCCCTTCAGCGCTTCTACCTTCGGAGTGATACGGTCGTCCCTCTCGGCCCGATGTTTCCCACTTTCGTCGGAGACGTCGTCGAACTCGATGACTTCCACGAGCTCCCACTCCTCACGCGTCATGTCGTAGATAACAAAGCGCTTGGCCGCCCCAAAATGGGCGTTGAGTTGCTTGACGTCCTGAGTAGCGATTGCCACCCGCAAGGCACCTGCTTGTCGTTCACGCATCGGACGGTGAACCTCGTCAGTGACGAGTGAGAGGCGACGCATCGGGCTCACCTGGCGTTTGCCGCTTGCGGAATGGATCAAGCTCCTCAGGCGTCGGCGCACGCTGCTCGGCCTGGAACAGGTTAGCAACCTCGAAGATCAGGTCACGGGTTCCTTGATAGAGGATCGAGAGCTTGTGCTGACTACCGAGCCGGTCGAAGACGGGGAAGCCGATGCGCATGAGCGGAATGCCAAGGCGTTGCGACGCCTGGCGTCCATGTGAATGGGTGACCAAAAGATCCGCGCCGCCCGCAAGCGCTTCCAGATCGCCGAGATCGCCGATCTGAATCGACTCCGCCGGAACCTTTTCCAGAATTTTCGACATATCGGTCGTCGTGACCGCCGCCGTGATATCGGAGCCCAACTCGACGAAGAAGGTTGCCAATTGGTAGAGTTGGTCTGGTTCAGCAGCGATCGCAATTTTCTTGCCTCCGAAATGGAAATGTCCGTCGAGCAACGCATCCTGCAATTGCGCCCGCCGGCGGCGGACACTTGCCGGCACAGGCTTGCCAGAAATAGCCGACAGCAGGGAAAAGAGCTGATCGGCGCCCTTCAATCCAGTCAGCGACTGAAACAGCACGTAGGGCACGCCGGTCGCCCTATACAGGACCTCGGCCGGGCGGCGCATATGCTCGCCGACGGCGATGCAGTGACCAGCCGTGCCGAGCTCGCGGATATCCTCGATGCTCGTACCGCCATAGGTGGTCGGGACCCAATGGTCTGGCACGGTACCGTCGAGCGAGCCTGAGAGGTCCGGGAAAATCACCGATTGCAGCCCAAAGCTTTCGACCATCTCGCGCAAATGCTCGATGTCAGCCACGGTGAGGTTCCAACCGGGCAGGATTGCGATCTTCTTTTTCTTGCGCGCCCGTTCGCCTGGTCGCGTAATGCCTTCCATCATCGCGGTGACAGCTTTGGCCCAGCCCTCTTCGAGGGCGCCGGCGAAATCCGGCGTGTTGGCCAGGACGATCTCCGTACCCGCGAGTTCTGCCGCGCGTTTCAGTCTGATTTCGGCGATGTCGCCTGCCGAATCTTCACCACGGGTTTCCACCAGGGCCGTCGTGCAGACCCCGATCAGCTTTGGCTTCGTGCGGGTCTTGAGATTGAGGATCGCCTCTTCCAGATTGTCCGACCCGCCGAGGATGGTTGTTACTTCATCCATCGCGGTGGTCTGCAGGGGGATCGTTTCCTTGAAATGCCGCACAAGCAGCACGAGGGCGAAGCTGGTGCAGCCCTGAGTGCCATGGAACAGCGGCACGGCGCCGTCGATGCCGAGAAAGGCCAAGACTGCACCAAGCGGCTGTGACGACTTCAGCGGGTTGACCGATGCTGATTTGGTCTGGGGGAGGATACGGGTCATCGCATCTCCTCAACATCCACCCAATTCGACGGCGTCTTGCCGGCGGATTTTCCGACGGCGTGCAGGTTCTCGGTGTCGTTGCTCGTGCCCGGCAGTTCGTCCTTCACATGGGGTGAGCAATCCCACGGAGCGCGCTCGCGCACTTGGGCCCAGATCGGGTTGTGGATGGCGAGGTCGATCTGCCGCACGAGTTCCACCATGCCGTCATAACCGGAATACGGGTGCTGTCGCTCCTGGTTGATGTCGAGCCAGGGCGTCTTGGCCTTTAGCGCGACGAACTGCGTGCGCCCGCCCGACAGCATGATATCGGCCTTGCCTCCAGAGAGCATGGCGTAAAGGTTGCGCGCTGGCATCTGCTCGAATGTGTGCTTGTCGTCTTTGAGGACCAGTTTGATGCGCTCCTTGTCTTCGACGGTCGATTTCTTGACCGAGGTGCCGACGATCTCGATCCCGATCTCCACCAACGCGTGGACGACCGACCAGGACTTGACACCACCCGTGTTCAGCAGCACCCGCTTGCCTTGGAGGCGGGCCCGGTAGGCTTCGAGCTTCTTCCATGCAATCGCCTCCTGCTCGGCGATCAGCGTCTCTGTGCGGTCCAGGATCTCCGGATCGGCTCCCTTCCTCACCAGCAGCTCAGCGATCTTGCGGAGTGCTTCCGAAGTGTCCGAAATCCCGTAGAAGGAGCCTTCGAAGAAAGGGATGCCCCAGCGCTCGTCCATCTTGCGAGCTAGATTGATGAGGGCCGTAGAGCACACCACCATGGCCGCCCGGGCGCGGTGCGCGGAAGCGATGTCGAGATAGCGCGCGTCCCCCGGAATGCAGGCGCGAATCCGGATCCCGAGCCGATCAAGCAGCGGCTTTATCAGCCAGAATTCGCCGGAGAGGTTGAATTCGCCAAGTATGTTGATGTCGTGCGGCCCGGCGTCGTCGGGTTCCACCGTGCCGATGACATGGTCGAGCAGCGCCTCGGCGGCGAGCTTGTTGCCGAGGTTCTTGGAGCCGGCCAGGCCCGGCGCATTGATCGGAACCACGGCCAAGTCGAATTTTTCGGCGGCGCGTTTGCAGACAGCTTCGATATCGTCGCCGATGAGCGCCGTCACGCAGGTCGAATAGACAAAGACTGCCGGTGGCGCATACGCTTCCTTGATTTCGCGGATCGCCTTGAAGAGCTTCCGCTCGCCCTGCCCCATCACCACCTCGAGTTCGGTAAGGTCGGTCGTGAAGCTTGTCCGCCACAGGCTTGGCCCGGACGAAGCTGCACCGCGGTTGTCCCAGGAATTGCCCTCGCAGGCGAGCGGCGCATGGACCAAATGCGCAACGTCGGTAATCGGCTGCAGCACGATCTTGGCTCCGTCAAACGCGCAACCGCCCGCTGCCGCTCCTGGCGTCAGCGCCCTTGCGCAGCCCTGCTTGCGCGCCTTGTCATCCTTGCCGCGGTTCTTGTCGCAGGCGGGCTCGTCGAAAACGTCCTGGATCTTGGCACTGAGCGAGTTCATCACGTCAGTCCCCGAGCCAATTCAGCAATGAACCGCCTGGGCAAAAAGCCGGTCCGTGTCTAGCGGGTGAGGTCATAGGAATAGTCCGTCACGCCCGTCTGGCTCGTCTCGCGATCGAGCTTGTCGAAGATCTTGTCGAGGATGGTGGTCAGAACGCGTAAGCCGCCCTGATAGCCCATGAGCGCAAAGCGATGGTGGTGGTGCCGGTCGAAGATCGGAAACGTCAGCCGGATCAGCGGCGTGCCGGTGTCGCGCTCCAGATACTTGCCATAGGAATTGCCGATCAGCAGGTCCACTGGCTCGGTGAAGAGCAGCGACCGCATAGCCCAAAGGTCCTTGCCCGCCCAGACCTGAGCGTCCTTGCCGAAGGGCGAGGATGCAAGCAGTTCCTTCAACTCGGCTTCCCACGCCGAGGAGCCGTTGGTGGCGAGGCAGTGTGTCGGCTCGCCGCCCGTTTCCAGGACGAAGCGGGCCATGGCGTACACGAAGTCCGGGTCGCCGTAGATCGCGTATTTCTTACCGTGCAGCCAGGACTGGCTGTCCGCCATGGCATCAACCAGCCGGCCGCGCTCCAGCCGGATTGCTTCGGGGATCTCCTTGCCGGAAAGCGCCGAGACCTTCATCAGCAATTCGTCAGTCGCCTGGACGCCGAGCGGATAATGGAAGGAAGCCGTGGCCTGCCCAACTTGTCCGCAATAGTCCAGCGTTTTTCGCGTGTTGTAGTGCTGCAGCGAAAGCGTTGCCTCGGCGTCGAGTGCCCCCCTCACCTCTTCGATCTTCGTGCCGCCGTCATACATGCGGTATTCCCCGTCCGACGGCGTGTCGAACTGGTCGGACGCGTCCTGGATGAAGGTGTAGGACACACCCATCACATCGAGCAGACGTTTGAGCTCCCGGTTGTTGCCAACGCAGAAACCGTCGAAGCCCGGAATGACGTTGATGCTTCCCTTGGTTTCCGTGCGCTGCTGGCCTTTCCAGAAGTGCTCCAGAATACCCTTGAGCATGCCGTCATAGCCGTCGACATGGCTACCGACGAAGGCTGGCGTGTGGGCAAAGGGCACGTCGAAGTCGCGCGGGACCGAGTTTTCGTCTTTGGCGTTCTGGATGAAGCTGTGCAGGTCGTCGCCTATGACCTCGGCCATACATGTCGTCGACACTGCGATCATCTTCGGGTCGTAAAGCTGGTATGTGTTGGCGAGCCCGTCGACCAGGTTCTTCAGACCGCCGAACACTGCCGCGTCCTCGGTCATCGAGGAGGAAACCGCCGAAGCAGGTTCCTTGAAATGGCGCGACAGGTGCGAGCGGTAATAGGCGACGCAGCCCTGGCTGCCGTGGACGAAGGACATGGTCCGCTCGAAGCCCGCGGCCGCGAACACTGCACCAAGCGGCTGGCAGGCCTTGGCGGGATTGATCACAAGCGCTTCCCGGGCGAGGTTCTTGTCGCGGTATTCCCAGGTCTTGGTAAATTCGCCTTGATCGGTAACGATCTGATCCGGGTGCGGACATTCGAAATTCAGCTTTTTCTCGGCGAGCATTTGCCTGTATTCCGGCTCGCGGAACAGGGGAGCGTGGTCGAGAATCTTTTCGGCCGACTGCGGCATTGGTATTCCTCTTTTTAATCTGGCCGCGCCATTCCGCAGCTCAGATAGTCGAGACGTTTCCGGTAGTCCCGAGGCTCACAAGCTCGCGGGGTTCATGGTCTCTCTGGGGAGACCGGGTCAAGGACTGGGCGTCTATTCGGCAGCTATCGCCCGCCCACTGGGCGGGCGTTCCTTCCAAGGAGCGTGGTAGAGATCCCAGACCGGATTGTTGATGGCAAGATCCACGTCACGGGCGAAAATGGCGAAGCCATCATAGCCGTGATAAGGTCCCGAATAGTCCCACGAGTGCATCTGACGGAACGGAATGCCCATCTTCTGCACCGGGTATTTTTCCTTGATGCCGGAGCCCACGAGGTTGGGGCGAACTCCCTCTATGAACTTCTCCAACTCGTAGCCGGTAACGTCGTCGTAGATCAGCGTGCCGTTCTTCACGTAGTGAGCGGTGCGCTGGTAGTCGTCGTTGTGGCCAAACTCGTAGCCGGTGCCGACGATCACCATGCCGAGGTCCTCGTAAGCTGTGATGACGTGGCGGGGGCGCAGGCCACCGACGTAGAGCATGACGGTATTGCCTTCGAGGCGCGGCCGGTACTTGGAGATGACGGCGTCGACAAGCGGTCTGTACTTGGCGATCACCTTCTCGGTTTTCTCCTCGATTTCCGGTCCAAAATGCTTGGCTATGTTGCGCAGGGAGGTTTCGATCTGGGACGGTCCGAAGAAATTGTACTCCATCCAGGCAACGCCATACTTTTCCTCCATATGCCTGCAGATGTAGTTCATCGAGCGGTAACAGTGGATGAGATTGAGCTTGGCCTTTGGCGCGCGCTCAATCTCGGCCAGTGTTGCGTCGCCCGACCAGTTGCCGACCACGCGCAATCCTATCTCCTCAAGCAAGATGCGCGAGGCCCAGGCATCGCCGCCAATGTTATAGTCGCCGATCACATTGACATCATAAGCACCGGCCTCGAAGTCGACGTCCGTCTTGTCGAAGACCCAGTCGCGGATCGCATCGTTGGCGATGTGGTGTCCGAGTGATTGCGAGACGCCGCGGAAGCCCTCGCAACGGACCGGCACAATGGTCTTTTCGTACTCCTTTGCCTTCTTGCGAGAAACTGCCTCGGTGTCATCACCAATGAGACCGATCGGGCATTCGGATTGCACGGTGATGCCGTTGTTCAGCGGAAACAGCACCTCGATCTCGTCGATGATCTGCTCCAGTTTCTTGTCACCGCCGAAGACAATGTCTTTCTCCTGGAAATCGGAGGTGAATTGCATTGTCCCGAACGTATCGATGCCCGTTGTGCCCACATAGTAATTGCGGCGCTGTGACCAGGAATATTGGCCGCAGCCGACGGGGCCGTGCGAGATATGGACCATATCCTTGACTGGGCCCCAGACCACGCCCTTTGAGCCGGCATAGGCGCAGCCACGGATTGTCATCACCCCGGGGATGGACTTGATGTTCGATTTGACGTCGCATTCGGAAAGAATCTCACTTTCCCCGCCAGCCTCATCCCCGCTCTTTGCGATGCTCAGGTGTTTTTTGCGGCGCTTCGCCGCCTTGTCGGGATATTGCGATAGCACCTCCTCGATAAGCTTCGCATGGAGAGCACCATCATTCTCGTATTCCAGGCTCATGGGACCCCTTTCAAGGTGTCTGATGACGCCTCACCAATGAGGCGCCGTTCTTGGCAAGGCGCCCCACCTCGAGAGGCGACCATATCGGTCGTTACTGGGCGGCCGTCTTGGCCGCTTCCTTGGCCTGCAGCTCGGCAAGCATCTGCTCGTCGGTTTTCATGATGCCGAAGTCGAGCAGCATCTCCTCGAGCTCCTCCATGGTGATCGGCGTCGGGATGGTGCCCTGGCCAGAATTGGCATGGATCTTCTCGGCCAGCGCGCGGTACTCCCCGGCCTGCTTGGAATCCGGCGCATACTGGATAACTGACATCTTCCTGAGCTCGGCGTGCTGAACGATGTTGTCGCGCGGCACGAAATGGATGAGCTTGGAATTGAGCCTGGAAGCCAGGGCTTCAGCGAGGTCGAGCTCACGGTCGGTCTGGCGTTCGTTGCAGATCAGGCCGCCGAGCCGCACCCCGCCCGAATGGGCATATTTCAGGATGCCCTTGGCGATGTTGTTGGCGGCATAGAGCGCCATCATCTCCCCGGACATGACGATGTAGATTTCCTGCGCCTTGCCCTCGCGGATCGGCATTGCGAAACCGCCGCAAACCACATCGCCCAGCACGTCGTAGGAGACATAGTCGACATCGTCATAGGCGCCGTTCTCCTCGAGGAAATTGATTGATGTGATGACGCCTCGGCCGGCGCAGCCAACACCCGGCTCCGGGCCGCCGGACTCCACGCATTTGATGCCTCTGTAGCCAATCTTGAGCACGTCCTGCAGCTCGAGATCTTCCACCGAACCTTCCTGGGCCGCCAGATGCAGGACAGTATCCTGAGCCTTCGAGTTCAGGATCAGGCGTGTGGAGTCGGCTTTGGGGTCGCAGCCGACGATGAGAATTCTCTGCCCGAGGTCGACCAGGGCGGCGAGCGTGTTTTGGGAGGTGGTGGACTTGCCGATACCGCCCTTTCCGTAAAAGGCGATCTGACGCAGACCTGACATTATAGATTTCCTTCCTTTTCCATCGTCGCGGCTGCCCGCAATATGAATGCCGATGGGCAGCTCTTGCCGCCTCACACCGAAAGGGTCTCAAGACTCGTGCCAAGCAGACTGGTGGATAACCAACAGGGATTTTTTCGTTTGTTGCCCGCGACTTAGGTTGGGCAACAACAAGTGTTTGCTGCCAGACAAGAGATTGTCGCAACCAGCCCTGTAGCGGACCCGACATTGCCAGACACAAGGCGTAAGCTTCGAAGCCGACACCGGAAGAACTTGGGGCTTCGAGCTAGGACCCACTTTTGGCTGCGTACGGGCGGCGGCAAAAGCGACCGGCTTGCGCGCCTCCCGTCGCGGGTCTTCCGACGTGCCTGCTGGCAGCTGGTTGCGCTTGGCTGGTTCGAGACTGACCCACGAAGTCGGCATGGAGCATGCGTGATGCTACGACTGCCGACGATCACATCCCGTCCGACTCGGAATACCCGGCACTGATATTGCACGCGGCGCTGTCACAACATGTCGGGCAGCGATGGACATTCCCTTCGTGCGAGACCGCCACAACGGCGTGCTCCTGGCATGAATGGGGGTCAATGCAGCCAATTCATGCTGCAGTTGCACCCAAGCTGGCGAGCTTATTCATGACGCAATCCGCGACAGGCTTCATAGAGACTTTTCTGCACGGCCCAGAAAAGCCGGATCGACGGTCTCGTCCCGCATGGGGCGCGGTCATATCGCTTGGCCTGGGGACCTTCGGGCTTGTGGCGGCAGAGCTTTTGCCTGCCAGCGTGCTGACGCCGCTCGCGCATGATCTGCATATCACAGAGGGTGCGGCTGGACAGACGATGACAGCGACTGCCATTGCCGCGGCGATTTCGGCGCCAACGATCGCCTTCGTAACAAAGCGCCTCGACCGCAGAGTCGTCCTGTGGGCGATGATGCTGCTTCAGATCGTGTCCAACCTTCTGGCGGGTGTCGCCTGGTCGCTGCCGGTTTTCCTGGCGGCACGCGTGGTGCTCGGCATTGCGCTCGGAGGCTTCTGGTCGATTTCGGCATCGCTGGCGGTGCGGCTGGTTCCAAATCACCTCGTGCCGCGCGCCCTATCAATCATCCTCACCGGCGTTTCCGTCGCTATCGTTTGCGCGCCTCCAATCGGCGCCTATGTCGGCGACATATGGGGATGGCGAGCCACCTTCATGATCGCCGCTGCCGTCAATGCCTTTACATTGCTGGTCAAACTCGTAACCCTTCCGACATTACCGCCGGTTGAAACGGCTGGATTCCGCTGCCTGCTGAATGTGGTCAAGAAGCCAACCATCAAGGTCGCGCTTTTGGTGGTGCTGCTGGTCGCTTCTGGGCACTTCGCCAGCTTCACCTATGTCCGGGCTTATCTCGAGAAGATTCCCGGGCTCCGGATCGAGACGATCTCGCTGCTGTTGCTCGTTTCGGGCCTATGCGGATTTTTCGGCAATTTAGCCGGCGCATTCCTGGCCAAACACAGCCTCAAGGCAGTCGCGGCGCTGCCGCCGCTGCTCATGGCGATAGCCGCCGTCTCGTTGCTGATGCCTGGAGCATCGGCCTTCGCCTCGGCCATTGCGGTTGCTGTATGGAGTTTTGGCTTCGGTGCGGTGCCGGTGGGAGTACAGACTTGGATGGTGCTGCGCGCCGTTCCCGAGCAGGCCGAAAGCGCCGGTGTGCTGATGACCTCAACGTTCCAAATCGCCATCGCGGCCGGCGCGATCTTCGGCGGAATGCTTGTGGATAATGCCGGCGTCGCCAGTGTGTTCGCCTACAGCGCGGTTGCCACTTTCCTTGCCGCCCTCACAGTGTTCCTGTTCGGACCGAAACGTGCAACCTAACCTCTGACGGGCGAGACCTTCAGCTCAGCGCCTGCGATGCAGCCGCACCAGCCGCGCGGCGCGTTGCCCGCGACCACTTTGTCGGTCAGGCCTGATCTCGCCTAGGCCGCATGGATTGCGACTGCTGCCGCCGGGCCTTGACCAGTGCCGGGCGCCTCGCCGCCTTAACCGTTCGCGACTCCATCGGTGGCCCAATCAGCAAGCTCTACCAAGCCAGGGACGCGGTATGATCGACGACAGCGATAGCTTTGGCAAGCACCTGCGCGCATGGCGCCGCCTGACCGCAATGCGAGTTCGCTTCAGCGCCGGAACGGGCCTATTCGCTGGAACAACCTCCGTGGAAATCGACAGGGTCCTTCGGTCCGAAATTAAGGACTTTGGGAGATGCATCAAACACATCGCGCAAAAGCGCCAGCATACTCGAAATTCGTTTCGTCAAAGCCGCGCGCAGGGCAATGGTTGCAAGATTTGGCGATTGCCCCCAGATGGTACCGAGCAGCCGCGACATTTTAGTTATCAGCTATGTCGGCCCATCGGTCAGGTTCGCTTTCTTTGGCGTGCGTAACTGTCGATCCGAAAGTCGGGGCGACGTGGTGTTCAGCGGACGTCGCGTCGCTCGATCGACGATCGAACCCATCAGCGCTTCCATCGGTCCTCGCTGGAATAAGCGCAGCCAAAGCACCGCGAAAGCGCTTACAACCACGATGAGGCCAAACAGCGCGGACAGTGAGTGAGGTCTTCCAAGCATATATATTCCCAGAATGTGCAGAAGATAGGCCGTCAAAGGCATCGAGCCGACCGCGATTATTGGTGAGACCAGCTTTCGCATGAACGGGAGCGCATCCATAGCAAGCGAGCAAGCCGCCACGATGATCATTGCGCAACCGGCGCTGCCAAAAATCCAAAACGTCGTCTCGCTATGAGGCGAGGCAATCCATAGCCAACTCGTTGTGAGATCGTCCAAGTCCAGCCACCACCAGGGCTGAGGAGCCAGCTCAAGTTCTTGCAGATTGGCCAGCTCTGCGCTTACCTCAGGCATCAAATGCAGCGCGAGCCAGGATCCTCCAAAGCCCAACACGGCCAGCGCGACGCCGGCTACACCGAGGCGCAAATGCATTGCGCGCGTGCGAAGGTCAAAGCGCGCAATGGCCATGCCTGCGATCAGCAAAGGGACCCAGGTCAAGGCGGGATAGGTGCCGCTGACCAGCAGGGTGAACACCTCGGGGTCTGAGCGCCCGGAGCCAAACATTTTGAGAAGGAGGAAACGCACCTGCGGGAGAACCAATGCCGTTGCCGCCGCGAGCAATCCGAGCCGCTGTGCGCTGAGCCGACATAGCGGCAGGACCAACAGGAAGCAGACGCCGTAGTATGCCAGAATGACCGAGACGGGCGCGTTGACATAGGCGAGGATTTCGCCAAGGGCGAGCAGGATAAGGGCGCGAATTACAACCTTGGCAATGGCCTGTCTACCGGCTAGCGCCGATTTCGGCGGGTTGCGGCCGGCAATCAGGATGAGCGAAAAACCCGTTAATACGGCAAACAGGACGGACGACCGCCCAAAGGGGAATTCCATCATACGCCCGGCCAGTCCGTCGCCCCTGCCGGGACCGACATGGACGGCACACATGCCGAAGACGGCCAAGCCGCGAGCAAGGTCGATGCCGATCAGCCGAGCCGCAGGCCACCCATCTCGTGGCCCGTTCTCCAGGATTCGGTGCGGCACTGCCATGGTGGGTTCCTTCGTTGGTTGTGTCCATCGCGGGAACCGCGATGAGGGCCTGTCGGCTGCTGCCGTCCTCTCGCCCCGGGCGCAAAGCTCGTGCCAATGGCGGGTCGAGCCTAAAGCCTGCCCGCAATCACGGACGTGGGTCGCCTAGCCTGTGGCGCGGACTGGACAACCGGCACAAGTGTCACGAAGCCGACGTTTTGCACGGATGAGCGGTCCGAAAGATCACTGAACAAGGACTATCCGCGACCAGCACGCTTCCGGGCCTCGGCCAGCTTCAGCCGTTTGGTGAACGGCTGGCCCTAGCCACCGTCGCCAGATGATCTTCAAGATTCGCCGAACAGCAGCGGATCGGGTTTCGCCGCCTGCTGGACCTGAAGAGCCGGGGAAAAGCGCTTGCGCCTCGGTGCGACCGAGGCAAGCACACCTGGCCGCAATTGAGGCCATCGGCTCACCGGCCCGTCCCACCTGAGTCGGTAAGGCTACGCCGAGATGGAAGCGTGGTGCTCCGACAAGAGGGAATCGCCAAGGTGACTTGGCGGAGGACGCCCTGAAAGGGCCGCACCTATATCGATGTTCTGCTATTGCAAGGTGTCAGCGCAACGACTTCACCGTCGCAATTACCCCGACAGCTTCATGGCATCGAACCCGTCCCACGGGAGAAACCGACGAGCTTGGGAGATAGGGCGTAATCTGCTCTCAATGACCGTTTGAAGGTCACGAGGTTACGTGCAGCACAGTTCGGCGCGAGCCAGCGAGACCCCTGCCAATCATCGGACCGAGGCTCTCGCTCGAATTGCGGAGGTCCCACCGACAAGATCCTCGCAATTTGCGTGCCCGGCTGGCGCTCCGTAGCGTTCCGCCCTTCCCGCTAGCCAGCGGCGGCTTGGCGACCTTTCGGTCGGCCTTGCGACAATTCTAGTCCGGTTTCCGACACAGAAGGTTTGAGGGGCGCACACGGCGACACCGTTGGAACGCCAAGCATGTCATCATCGTAGCCGAGCCGAATTCGATTTTCATCGACCCTGACCCGATTGCCGAACAGTGGCCGCCATGGATTGCTGCCACAGGCGTGTGTTCGCGTCAGTCATGCCTCTGCGCACACAAAAACACATTGGACTGGGGCGCACTTTGCCCTCGCTGCGGTGCCCTCGGCATGGGCTTGCGCTTGTGTGGTGCGCGTTTGCGGGCCGGCGCGGAGCGTAAATATCCGGGCTACACACGGGACGGCTATGGCACGCATCCGGCTTGGCGAAAGACGTCGTCCCGAGAGCGGAGCGTTGGTGCAGAGCAGCTTCAACTGCAATGGCATGCCTCTTGCTCCTCATGCTCAGAGCCCATCGAACACGATGAAAACGGACACCGAACCATGGCTGGCACGCGAAGCTCTAAACGATCGGCACAGGCCGCATTGGTTGTCATCGCTGAAGACCGCGCATCGCCCGGTTTGGAGGTCCGAGCATCTGGAGCCGGGCCGTTCCCCATACATCCGACGGGGGGAAGAGTGGGAAGCCGCATAGGCATCGTCTCGCACACCGGCAGCACCCGAGCGCGGCAATCCGCCAGTCTCAGTAAAATCCAGTGCGCCAGTTTCTTCAAAAGGAGCAAGTTGATGACCGGTCAGAAGAAGGTCCCCTTCGTCACGTTTCTCACGCGCGTTCGCGATGATTCAGTCCAGGGGCCAAATCCGTACCGTTGGGAAGAAAAAACGTCGGACGACTACTTTGCCGGCAAGCGCGTCATCCTGTTCTCGCTGCCTGGTGCTTTCACCCCGACATGCTCGACCTACCAACTGCCCAATTTCGAAGATCTCTACGAGGAGTTCAAGAAACAAGGAGTCGACGCGGTCTACTGCCTCTCCGTCAACGATGCCTTTGTCATGAATGCATGGGGAAAGTCCTTGGGGCTGCAGAAGGTCGAACTGATTCCGGATGGGTCTGGCGAGTTCACGCGCAAAATGGGCATGCTGGTGGCCAAGGACAATCTGGGCTTCGGCATGCGCTCCTGGCGCTACGCGGCTCTGCTCAACAATGGCGTGGTGGAGCAGTGGTTCGAGGAGGAAGGTTTCTCCGATAACTGCGAGACCGACCCCTATGGCGTCTCATCCCCGCAGAACGTCCTTCAATCGTTGAAGGACGCCGCGTGACCTGGTCAAGATCGGCATGCGCAACTGCGTTTGGGCGACGCTATGGGACGCAGAGGGCGAGGCTCTGAAGCCCGCGGCCCGTGATGTCATTCAAACGTCGCGGCTTTGCAGCGTCGACCTGTGAGAGATCCAATTAGCCACGGCCAAGAGCTTCTTTGACAGGAATACCGAACCGACCATGAAATCGTCCTTCAGCCTCCTTCAGAAACAGGCTCTCGCAGCATCGCCTCAACTCATCGAGTCGATTCGCCTGCTGCAACTGACGCATGCCGAACTGCATCAGTTCGTGGACCAGGAGCTTGAGAAGAATCCACTGCTGGAGCATGCGCCAAAAGACGAAGGGCTGTCTGGCGAGGTTGAGGGACCGACCTGGGCAGGGTCCCCGGACCTGCCCAGGCAAGGGAAGTCCCAGCCAAACGCAACAACCGCCACGCCGGGCGAACGTCCTGCCTACGAGGAGTTTGTCGCCCTAGCCGAAACGTTGCACGACCATGTCGCTCGTCAGATCTCCCTCACCGCTTTCACACCGCACGAGCGGGTGATAGCTCATCAGCTTGCCGGTCATCTGGATGA
This sequence comes from Mesorhizobium sp. WSM1293, assembly GCF_000513875.1. Lineage (NCBI taxonomy): Bacteria > Pseudomonadati > Pseudomonadota > Alphaproteobacteria > Hyphomicrobiales > Phyllobacteriaceae > Mesorhizobium > Mesorhizobium sp. WSM1293. The sequence goes on from NZ_AZUV01000017.1 coordinate 57,339, forward strand.
TACCGGCTATCTTCGGGTGAGTCCTTCCGATCTGGCTGAGACCCTAAACGTCGGGCTGACTGAAGTGGAACGGGTGTTGGGCGTCTTGCAGCGCCTCGATCCTCCGGGAATCTTCGCACGATCGCTCAGCGAATGTCTCGAGATACAGTTGCGCGAGAAAAACCGCTTCGATCCGGCGATGGCGGTTTTGGTTGCCAACCTTGAGCTGCTTGCGCGACGCGATTTTCAGACATTGAAGCAGCGTTGCGGCGTCGATGAAGAAGATCTTCTCGACATGCTGCAGGAAATCCGCGCGCTTGACCCTAAACCTGGAAACACATTCCAGTCGGGAACGCCCGAGTGCGTCATACCGGACGTATGGGTCCTGCGCTCGCCCGGAGGTGGATGGCAGATCGAACTTGATCCGAACACGCTGCCCAAGGTGCTGATCAACCAAAGCTATGTAGCGGAGGTTTCCTGCAGAGCTGCGAAAAAATCGAAGGACATGACATTTCTCAATGAATGCATGCAAAACGCGAACTGGTTGATCCGCAGCCTCGATCAGCGCGCCAAGACAATCCTTAAGGTCGCCACGGAAATCGTACGTCAGCAGGATGCTTTTCTGGAATATGGCGTCGCCCACCTGCGGCCTCTCAATCTCAGGACGGTCGCTGAGGCGATCAACATGCACGAGTCAACCGTGAGCCGGGTGACGTCGAACAAGTACATGGTTACCCCACGCGGCGTGTTCGAGCTCAAATATTTCTTCACTGTCGCGATCGCCTCCTGCGAAGGCGGTGACGCGCACTCCGCGGAAGCTGTCCGTCATCGGATCAGAGCGATGGTCGCCGAAGAATCGCTTGATAACATGCTCTCTGACGACGACATCGCTGACCGGCTCAAGGAATGCGGCATAGATCTCGCTCGCCGCACGGTCGCCAAATATCGCGAGGCGATGAACATCCCCTCCTCCATACAGCGGCGCCGGGAAAAGCGCTTGTGGCGCGACGGCGATCAAGGGCGCAAGGCCTCGTGACCAGGCGTAGCCCCTAAGTCAAATGTGATGCGTTCTTCGCGTTCGTGCTCCTCCGGGCCGAAGCAACTGTCGAAATCGCGGCATTCCCGGCAATTGGGCGCAGTACATAGCGAGAACCCTTCGGCCTCACAGAGTTTGCGATAAAAGTACTTCTTCCATTTCATGTTTCGTGTGTTGCCGGCCGCGAGCATTGGAAAATGCGTGGCAAGCAGGCGATTGAGCTCGGCCCGATTGAGAAGACCAAGATCCTGCCACAGATGATCATCGCGCATGGCACGCCGGGCAACGATCTTGGCGAAGCGCGCGCTCGCCGGGTCGCTCGGCCGGGCATGCGCCAGGAGCAGGCCGCGCAGAAGTTCTTCCTCCATGCCCGGCTCAGGATCGCTGACGTCCTCCAAGGCTAAGGCTGCCAGTGCGGTTGCGGACAAACCCCCAGGCAGGACCTGGCGCAGCTCGGCGAGGGACAAGCCTGTCGACTCCGTCGCAGTCGCTTCGCCAGCCTCGACCTCCTTGAGCGCACACGAGAGAACGCAGGCAAGAACATGCTTGTCGAACCCCCTCTCGGGCTCGATGGTGGGGCATTGGCCGGCGCCGATACATGCGTCTTTATGGGCGGACATGGTCCTGTTCTCCTGGTTTGTTTCGCGATGCAGCGGCCCAGCCTTGAGCAACACTGGGTCCGACTACGGGCACGCCGGCGCGTGCTCGACTCCAGTACAGCGGCCGCGGGTCGACCGCATGACCAGGCCTCGAGCTGGCCTTCGAAGTCACCGCCCTAGACCATGACCCATAGCGTTGTTGATAGGGGATGATCCGGTCTCCCGGTTCGGTCTGGCAGCATTGTCCCTGGTCGAAATTTCCCAACCGGGTCTGCGACACGATCTGACCCGGGTTCAGGATGATGAGCGGCTCTACAAGCTCCAGCCAGCGACGCAGACCGGCCTCCTTGGTACGCTGGTGGTGGAGAGCAGAGCACGAGCCGCGGCGTGGCGCGGTCCCTGCCGGCCCATCTTTCCCTTGGAGTTGTCGCGGTGGCGTTGGAAGTTTCACAGTCCGTAGTCATACTGATGCGGTTGCGTGGTTGTGAAGGCATCGTCATGAGAAGCAATGCGACGCTTGCCCAGCGCATAGACCGGATCGTGCGGATACGGTGCTCCAATCGGCTGTCGCGTGCCGAAGCGTTCTGCCTCCAGGACCAAGGTTGGGATCTGCTCCTCCAGCCAGTCATAGACAACGGTCCGTTCGGCAATCCGCCACTCCCCTTCCCGCTTTTGAAACAGATCGCAGTAGCGCCCGCATAGAAAGATCTGACGCACTTCTCCGCCTTTGTCTGGTCCGCGTTGCAGCGCGGTGAAATAGCTCTCGACCGTGGCCTGCGCCGCGTCAATGAATTCGATCAGGATGTTCGTGATCTGATGGATGTTGCGCGGTCCGGTCTTGAAGACATCGAGCGCATACCCAATGAAGCCCTCGGCCGAGCCGCGATACGCCCCGTGGCTGTCATGCGCGTCGGGCCAGTAGGCGCTGCGCAGCACCGCCTCATCGGCGCGGTCTGTCCCGCGGCAATACCGAAAGAGGCAGTCGCGGATCGCCTCGCGATCGAGCAGTTCGATGATTCTTGCTTGGCCCGTCGGGTCTGTCGCAGATTCGGCGGTTCCGACGTGTTCCGGGACCTCTGTCTTCGGTTCGAGGGGGGCCTCCGAAACCATTCGCGCAGCGGGGGGATCGTCGATTTCCAGCGCAAGTTCGGGGCAGGATCGCACCCCATCCGACGCAAGCGCTTGCTCCCCGTCCGCAACCTCGATGTCACCGGGGAGGATGTAACCTGCGTCGTCCAGCTTGAAGACTGCCGGCGCTCGCGCCGAACATTGCGCATGACCCTGACATCTGGCTTGGTGAACGATGATGCGCAAGGCGACCTCCAACGTCTGTGCTCCCGGCTCAGGCCGGGCTAGGTTTAGCCCCACTCCAGGATCAGATTTTCAATCCCGAACAGTTGTCCGCCATGGGTGATGGGTGCTGTTCCCTCCTTGATCCGAAAGGGCGGCAGGCGCGCCAGCCACTCCTCCAGGCCAATGACAATTTCCCGCCGGGCAAGATGTGAGCCAAGGCAACGGTGGGGACCATAGCCAAAGGCGGCGTGGCGGATGCCTTCTCGGGTCAGATCGACCGTGTTGGGAGATTCGAATTCCGCCGGGTCACGATTTGCGATCATTGTGGCGCAGGAAACAAAGTCCCCCTTGCGGATCGGCGCGCCTTCGAAGTCGATATCTCTTCGTGCCACGCGGATCAGATGGACGGTCGGAAAGGCGCGCAGCAGTTCTTCGGCTGCACGCACGATCCGGTCCGGTTCTTTTCGGAGCAATTCCTGATCTTCCAGGTTTCGTGCTAGATAGGCCAAGTCAAAGCCTATGGCTGTAGCGACCGTGTCGAGCCCCGCCACCAAAACGAGCACGCCAATGCCACGGACCTCCTGGTCTGTCAGCCCGCGGCCCTCGACCTGCGCCTGCACAATGAAGCTCATGAAATCGTCGACGGGCTTTTTGCGGCGCATCGCCGCCAGCTCGTCTATGAACGCCACAATCGTCCGAGCCGCCGCCGGCCGTCTCACATCATCGCCGTGGAGCAGATCTCTCGCCCAGGCAACAAACGTCTCAAGACGGTGCTCCGGCAGTCCGATGAAGCGAAGGAAGATGCTGACCGCGAAAGGAAAGGCGAAATCCTTCATGACATCGCAGCTTGTTCCCGACGAGGCGATCCTCGTGATAAGCGCTTTCGCTCGCTCGCGGATGGCGGGCTCCAGTTCCGTTACACGCTTCGGGGAAAAGAGCGGATTGAGCAATGAGCGAAAGACTGCATGGGAAGGGGGATCGAGTTCGAGCGGGATCGTCGGCCAGTCTTCGCCCAGGGCGGATGCGAAGACATTGCGATGACTGGAAAAGTTTTCGGTCTCCTGCAGCACCCGGCGCTGATCTGCGGCGCGAGTGATGACCCAAGCACCCTGCCCGGTACGCGTGTTCCAGGGCGAATAGAAGATACGCGGTCCGGCATGCACGCAAGCGATTGCTGCGTGCGGGTCGCCGTTGGGCGTCGGAGACATGCCTGGCGAGGAGAAGAGGCTGAAGTCGCCTACCATTTCCGGCGGGACATGATCTGGAACCGGGATGGTCGCCATTTGGTTCTCCTGAGTTCAGGCGTTTACGCTCGGTTGAGATCGCCAGGCTGTTCGCCACCGCTGGGCTCCGCAACGCACCGCCAACACGTCTCCGATGACAAAATCGAGCAAGTTGCGTGCCGCGCAAGCGTACCATCGGCACCCCGCTCATTCTGCGATGCGGCGGTCCGTATGAGGCTACCATTTGGCGGGCATCAGACATTCTTGTCCGGCTCCAGACACCACAGGATGGCGCATGAAGATCGAACGGGGCGCCTCGTGGACCGAGGCCGAGTATCGATCGAGGTCACCTGCCACTCCGGACGCAGCTCGGCGGCAGAAAAGCCGCTCGCCGCGCGCCCTCCACAAGCGCCGTAGCGAGCGAGCGGCTTTGCGTCGTCGTCGACACTTGCTCGATAACTCGGATTGCTGAGACCAATCCGAGGGAGGCTCGAGGACCGACCTGAGACGCACATTGCTGGCTGAGGTCAAATCAATAGGGCAGCCCCGTCAGGGTCGCGACGCTATTTCCCAGCTACAGCGGTCAGCCGCGCGGCTTAACGAAAAGCAAGCCGTTCTGCCGCCTGGCTTTTGACGGGATCTTTGTCGAACGCATCGTGCCAACAAACCCATATTTGGTGAAATGCCGTCTAGGGAATTTCATTATGATGCCGGCTTTCAGCATTTGCTGAAAAAACGTACAGCAGTGAAATACCAGGCGGAGGGGCGCAGTTTGGATCAGGAACTGCCTGCCCGCCGAAGGCGATGATCTCCATCGCGAACTCGTCAGGCACGATTTCCGCGTGAATGCGCCCGCAAGCTCCGATAACCAGTCTCTGAAAAAAACCGTTTACCCAATTCAACCGCATTGGCGCTGAAATTCATCCACCAGCTGTAACGCGCACCGATTCCGAACATGCCGTCCATACCGATGCGAACGCGCATTCAACCGGGGGGGTAATGCGAACGACCCAGACGCTCATAGCAAGTACCATGTGTAGCACCCCGTGTGTGGCACTCGGGCCGGCCTAAGCCCAATTTTGCCTGGCCAGAGGCGTAAGAAGACCTATGTCGGGCCTCGCATAACCATCCGGACGCTAGACTAAGACTAGCTTTTCGAGCTCGGCATCAGACGCCGAGGCCCCTGCTGCTGATGGAAAATTCGAGGATGCCTTTGTGGAGGCCGTCCTCTGGAAATTTGACTCAGCCGCCAATCGACTTCACCTGGACCCATTCCTGCCGCCGCTGCCGTACATGGCGGGCACCCGGAATTGACTGACAACACACCCGCCGCGACCAGCGGACGCGTTTGCCTGAATTGAGCAGCTTTAGCGCGGGGTTCGGGTTGGGGCTCACCGCAACGGCAGCGATTGGCGGCGATTCTCGCCAAACGCGGAAACGCTCGTGGGAATGGAGCCTGTGCCTGGAGGCGATCCGCGGCGGCCCCAAATCCGCAGCTGTGTCCTGGTTGGCGTCCGCGGCACAGCGATGGTCAGCAAAGTCCAAAGTAGCGGCCCGCAGACCGCGCGAGAACGGAAATCAAGACGCATCGGTGTTGCCTCAAGCAGCGGTCGAACGGGGAATGCGCGGAAGGTTCTCGGCCAGTGACCGCCAGTCGTCGCGCTCGGATTCGCTTTCCTCGCGCATCCCGAAGAACTGGATGATCATCTTGCCGTCGGCGCCATAAGCTTCAAGTGACGTGAGGTGGCCGTCCCTGGTCGGCTTGCGCACGGCCCAAACCTCGCGGATGTGGTGGGTCCTGAGATGCAGGCGGAAGGTCTTGTCGAGCACATTGATCCAGGGTCCGATCTGCTTGATCGTCTTGATTGGGCCGGACTTGATCGTCTTGATTGGGCCGGAATGGATCTGGATGCAGCCACGATTGCCGACGAAGCACAGGATGGGCATCTCCTCTTCGGCCGCACGATGGAACATGGCGCCCAGCGCAGCATGGTCGAGCAGCCAGGCGTAGTCCTCGCCGACCATGCGCACCGCCTGGCGGCGGCTGAGGTTGAGCGCCTTCAGCATGCCGTAGAACTGGTGCACGTCGCTCAGCTGACTCCAGTGCTCGCGTAGGTCATCGACCGTAGCGGCTTGGTCCGGACTCTTTGCGTCGTTTTCGGCCGACCTCGTCTCAACCGAGATGATCGGTTCCTGGTTGGAGGATTGGAGCTCGTCTATCAGTTTTCGATAGGCATGGAGGTTTGAGGACGGTCTCAGATATACCTTGTGCACTGCCTCGCCTGCCGCGTCGAAGAACAGCAACCCGCGGCGGATGTCCTCGGCTTCGCGTGTCTCCACGGCAAAGCCATGCGTCCACACCTTGGGGAAGATGCGCAAATCAATGTCATTGCCGAGCACCATGGCGCGATGGTTGCCGGTGAACACCTTGTCGTAGACGCCTATCTTCTCATGCATGGCACTGTCATTGCGGGTCAGCGCCATCACCTCGCCGACGGCCTCGAGGCCGGTAAGCACATTATTGACGCGCGGCTCGATGCGCAGCGCGCCAAAACCGCAATGTGCCGCGTAGAGCTCAGCTTCCGAAATGCCCAATTTGGCGGCGAGATCGCGGCCGCGGATGGTGGGACAGTCTTCACGTGCGCGCCGGATTGCCTCCGGCGAAAGTTCCTCGCGCTGGTGCATGTCTTAACCCCTGCGTATTGTCGGTGTTGGGAGCCTTAGTCCTCGCCAAGAGGAGCCTCAAAAGGCGTACCAATTCCCGAAACCATCCCGGAAACCTCGCTTGCATGCAGTTCGAGGAGGAACCGGGGTCCATGCAGGTGTGGCGGAACCGACAAATCCGACAATACGCGTCGATGCTCGACGTATACGCGGCAGTTCCGAAAGGGGAATCCTGGGCGTGTTGGGGATGTAGCGCTGTTCGAAAAGGGCTTTTCCAGTTGGCACACTCCATGCGCGGTAATCCGCAATTCGTCCGCATCAAGGAGAAGCGAGCCATGATCACGCTCACCGACAAGGCCGTTGCCGCCGTCAAGACCGCTCTGTCCGCCGCTAGCGAGCCCGCAGACGGCTTTCGCATCATGGTTGAGGCCGGCGGCTGCTCCGGCTTCAAATACTCATTGGGCCTGGAGAGCGTCCCGCGCGAGGGCGACGCCATTGTCGAGACAGATGGGATCAAATTGTTTGTGGACGCCGACTCGCAACCGCATGTCGCCGGCATGGCCGTCGACTTCATCACGGGTCTCGAATCCTCCGGCTTTGTTTTCGACAATCCTAGCGCGCGACAAAAGTGCTCCTGCGGCAAGTCATTCGGCTGATCGTCGAAGAAGGAGAGAGGGCGCCTTCGGTGAGCTTGGCGGTGGCCCTGGTCCCGGGCCTGCGTTCAATCTGTGGAGACTTGCGCAGACTCTGGATCGCACTCTCAACGGCGCAGGCTCGATGCGACCAGGCCGCGCTTGACGGCATTCCGCTCGATTGGAGACCACCGATGACAGTTGTCTATCTCGACAACAACGCAACGACCCGGGTCGATCCCGCGGTCGTTGAAGCCATGTTGCCGTTCCTTGCCGATCAATTCGGCAACCCTTCGTCTGCGCACCGTTTTGGCGCCTTTGCCGGCGCTGCTTTGGCAAAGGCGCGGCGTCAGTTGCAGGCGCTGATCGGCGCGGAGTTCGACGATGAGATCACCTTCACCTCGGGTGGTACGGAAAGCGACAATACGGCCATTCTTTCGGCGCTGGAGGTAATGCGTAACCGAACAGAGATCGTGACGTCCGCTGTCGAACATCCGGCTGTGCTGACCCTGTGCGCTCATCTTGAGCAGACGGGCCGCGCCAAGGTGCACAGGATCCCGGTGGACCGCCACGGCCAGCTGAATGTCGACGCTTATCGGGCTGCGCTCACCTCAGACGTGGCGGTCGTCTCGATCATGTGGGCCAACAACGAAACTGGCACGATCTTCCCCGTCGCCAAGCTCGCCGAATTGGCCAAGGAAGTCGGCGCCATTTTCCACACTGATGCCGTGCAGGCCGTCGGCAAGCTCCCGATCGACCTGAAATCAACCTCGATCGACATGTTGTCGCTCTCCAGCCATAAATTTCATGGGCCAAAAGGGATAGGCGCACTTTTCGTCAAGCGCGGCGTGCCGTTCCATTCCCTGATCAAGGGGGGTCACCAAGAAGGCGATCGCCGCGCCGGCACCGAAAACACGCCCGGCATAGTCGGGATCGGCATGGCCGCCGAACTTGCCTTGAAATTCATGGATGACGAGACCACGCGGCTAAAGTGGCTCCGCGACCGGCTCGAGAAAGGGCTTCTCCAGCGTGTCCCAAACAGCTTCGTCAATGGCGATCCCCGGGAGCGTTTGCCGAACACCGCGAACATCGCCTTCGAGCATATTGAGGGCGGCCATGGAATCCTGCATCTCCTAGACCGCGAGGGTGTCGTCTGTTCCTCGGGATCCGCCTGCACATCGGGCCGTTCGGAGCCAAGCCATGTGCTGAGGGCAATGAAAATACCACATGGGGCGGTCCGCTTCTCTTTCGCGCGTGACAACGGACAAGAAGACGTGGACCGGGTTCTCGAGGTCTTGCCTTCGGTCGTGGAGACGCTGCGCCACGCCCACAGTTCCGGGTCGAATGGACGCAGCGCCGAGGATCTCCAATGCGTTCCAAATCTCAGCGGAAGAAGGACTGGCGTCCATTCGTGAGCAGCCAGGTCTTCTTGAGGAGGCCACCCTGCGCGAGGTCGAGCAGGCTCCCGGCGTTGCCTCGAGAGCGGAAAGCTTGCGACCGCCTGCTTGCGGCAGCCAGCTTGCCTGGGATCGAGATCGGCACACGGTCACGGGGACCGACGAAATCGACGCAATCTGCGCCGTGGTCGTACGGAGGGTCTCGATGCGCTCACGACATGGTGCCGGATGACCTCACAGGACCTCCATGCGTCAGCCGAGAGCGGCGTTTGCGCCTCAATTTGTCTTCCATCGGATGTGCAGCTGCCACCAAGCGGGCTCAGGGAAGGAGCGCTACAGCTCATCGAGCAGATGGTCGGGCGCGCGGCCGCCACGGCTCTCAAGGCGCGCAATCCGGCTTGTCACTGGTGCTCGCGCCAGACCTCGGTCGGGCCGAACGCCAGGCACCGGATAGACAGTCGAGTCGACGAGGCGATTGCCAGCGCATTCGTCATCAAACTGCGGATGCGGGGCTTTCTTCGGGGCTTCATGTCCAATGTGCGACGAACGACCAAACCACCGTTCCGACAAGGGAGAATGCAATGAATTGTTCCGCTGACAGCAGGCCCATCGACGTCACCAACATCCTCGAGCGCCTGAAAGGCTTGTCATCCGCCGAGGAGTTCTTTGCTGCTCTTGGCGTCACGTATGATCCGACGGTGCTCGATGTCTCACGGCTGCATATTCTCAAGCGTGTGGGCCAATACCTTGTCGAGGAAGATTTCTCCGGTCTGCCCGATCAGGTGATTGCAGCGCGCGTGCGCGCGATGCTGCAACGCGCCTACGAGGAGTTCGCGATTTCCTCCCCGCTCACGCACCGAGTTTTCAAGGTGCTCAAAGACCATGATCCGGACAAACCTCACACGCCCGGCCGCACATTCGTTCCGTTCGACACGGTCCTGAAGCGGTTCGGCGAATAAGCCACATAGTTGCGACGCGACAATGTCGACAAGCCGACAATTCGGACGTCGAAACCGGGGGCTTCAGCGCAATTACACGGCACGGGCGCCCGCAAAACGCCTGGCACGAATGATGCAAACAAAGAACGCGCACCGCCAGCCCGCATCGGGATAACGCAGAGAACGCCAATGCATATCGTCGTCAGCATCAAGCAGGTGCCGGACTCGGCACAGATACGGGTGCACCCGGTGACGAACACCATCATGCGCCAGGGTGTGCCGACCATCATCAACCCTTACGATTTGTTCGCCCTGGAAGAAGCACTCAGACTGCGCGACGCTTATGGCGGGGAAGTCACCGTGCTCACCATGGGTCCACCTATGGCCGAGGACTCCCTGCGCAAGGCGCTCGGCTACGGCGCCGATCGCGCGGTGCTTTTGACCGACCGCTATTTTGCCGGTTCCGACACCCTGGCCACCTCCTTTGCTCTTTCCCAGGCAATCGCGAAGATCGGCGAGACGTTCGGCACGCCGGACGTGGTCTTCACGGGCAAACAGACGATCGACGGCGACACCGCCCAAGTCGGGCCCGGCATCGCCAAGCGTCTTGATCTGCTTCAACTCACCTATGTGTCGAAAATCGCCTCCATTGATCTCGCCGCAGGCGAGATCACGGTCGAGCGCCGCTGCGAAGGCGGCACCCAGAAGCTGAAGAGCAGGCTGCCATGCCTCATCACCATGCTGGAAGGCACAAACGAGATGCGCCGGGGCTCGATCGAAGACGCGCTTTGCGCCGCCCGCAGCCAAATTGTGAAATGGAGCGCGGCCGAGGCCGGCATTGAAGACCTCACCAAATGCGGCTTGCGTGGCTCGCCGACGGTCGTCAAACGCGTTTTTGCCCCTAGTGCCCGGTCGGAAAAGGCCACGCAAATTGAGACCGCGGAGAAGACGCTGCGCGATGTCGCCGACGAGCTGATCGGTGCAATCTTCACCCGCCAGCCGGCGCTGGAACCGGAACTCGCCTTCGAGGGCGTGTGACGGCAAGGAGCAGATCATATGTCGAGCACGAACTCAGACGCCCCTCGGCAGCCCCCCGGCCGTGCCGGGATGAAGAAAGAGCTTCCTGAGCGTTTCAGGGACTATCGGCACGTCTGGGTTTTCATCGAGCTCGAACGCGGCCAGGTCCACCCGGTATCCTTTGAGCTGCTAGGCGAGGGCCGCAAGCTGGCGGACAAACTTGGCGTCCAGCTCGCGGGTGCTGTGCTCGGGCCCCTTGGAGATGCCACCCAGAACGCCGTCGCCGAGGCCTTCGCCTATGGCGCCGATCTCGTCTACCTCGTAGAGGCGCCGCTGCTCGCCGACTATCGCAATGAGCCTTTCACCAAAGCAATGACGGACTTGGTTGATACTTACAAACCCGAGATCCTGCTTCTGGGCGCAACCACGCTCGGCAGGGATCTTGCCGGATCCGTCGCAACCACCCTGCTGACCGGGCTGACGGCCGACTGCACCGAACTCGACGTGGATGCTGACGGTTCACTCGCCGCGACCCGCCCTACTTTTGGCGGTTCATTGCTATGCACGATCTACACGCTCAACTACAGGCCGCAAATGGCGACGGTGCGACCGAGAGTCATGCCCATGCCGCAGCGGGCCGACAGAGCGATCGGGCGTGTCATCCCGCACAAGCTGTCGCTCGCCGAGGATCAAATCGTCACCAAGGTGCTGGGCTTCCTTCCGGATAGCCAATCGGGCATCGCCAATCTCGCCTATGCGGATGTGGTGGTTGCGGGAGGGCTTGGTCTCGGCGGAGCGGAGAACCTGCAGCTTGTGAAGAGTCTCGCGCGCGTGATCGGCGCCGAATACGGCTGTTCGCGGCCGCTCGTCCAAAAGGGCTGGATGTCGGTCGATCGGCAGATCGGCCAAACAGGCAAGACAATCCGGCCAAAGCTTTACATAGCGGCCGGCATTTCCGGCGCCATCCAGCACCGCGTTGGAGTTGAGGGAGCCGATCTTATCGTGGCCATCAACACCGACCCGAACGCGCCGATTTTCGATTTCGCTCACCTCGGGATCGTCACCGACGCGGTGCGCTTCCTACCGGCTTTGACCGAAGCCTTCACCCGGCGGCTGTCACCGCACAGTCGCGACAAGCTTGCGAGCTAAGGCAGATGCAGATGATCAAGGAAGAGTTCGACGCCATTGTCATCGGCGCCGGAATGTCCGGGAACGCAGCTGCCTATACTTTGGCAAGCGACGGCTTGAATGTGCTCCAGTTGGAGCGAGGTGAATATCCGGGTTCTAAGAATGTCCAGGGCGCCATCATGTATGCGAACATGTTGGAGAGGATCATTCCGGATTTCCGCGATGATGCACCTCTCGAGCGGCATCTGGTTGAACAGCGGTTATGGGTTATGGATGACACCTCCCACACCGGGATTCACTATCGATCGGACGACTTCAACGAGGTAAAGCCCAATCGCTATACGATCATCCGGGCCCAGTTCGATAAATGGTTTTCGCGCAGGGTGCGGGAGGCCGGCGCGACGGTTTTGTGCGAGACCACGGTGACGGACCTCGTGCGTGATACTAAGGGCAAGGTGATCGGCGTCCGCACCGATCGGGCTGGCGGAGTGATTTACGCGGACGTCGTTGTTCTTGCAGAAGGTGTCTGCGGGCTGCTTGGCACACGGGGCGGCCTGCGCAAGATGCTGAAGCCGCAATCCGTTGCGCTGGCAGTCAAGGAAATGCATTTCCTGCCCGAAGAGGTCATTGAGCAGCGGTTCGGCGTGAAAGGAGGTGAAGGCTGTGTCGTTGAGGCAGTCGGCACGATTTCCCACGGCATGGCCGGGCTCGGGTTCCTCTACACCAACAAGGAATCGATCTCACTGGGCATCGGCTGCCTCGTCTCGGATTTCGCCGCGAAGGTGGAGAGCCCATATGCCCTCCTCGACGAATTCAAAAACCATCCTTCGGTCCGGCCGCTGATTGCCGGTTCAGAGGTGAAAGAATATGCGGCGCACCTCATTCCCGAAGGTGGGTACAAAGCTATTCCGCAGCTCTTTGGCGACGGCTGGGTGGTTGTCGGTGATGCCGCGCAATTGAACAACGCCGTTCACCGCGAGGGCTCCAACCTCGCCATGACCTCGGGCCGGATCGCGGCGGAGGCTATCATCCAGGTTAAGAGACGCAACGATCCTATGAACAAGCGCAACCTCGCCCTTTACAAGGCAATGCTGGACAAATCGTTCGTGATCAAAGACCTGCGGAAATACAAAGACATGCCGGCTTTGCTCCACACGAACGCCTCCAATTTCTTCACGACCTACCCATGGTTGATGTCGCAAGCCGCGCAGAATTTCATGCGTGTCGACGGCACGCCAAAGATCGAGAAGGAAAAGGCGACCACGGCAGCCTTCATCAAGGCGCGCTCGCGCTGGGGGCTGATCAGCGACGCGGTTCGCTTGGCGATGGCGTGGCGGTGAGGCACTGACGACATGACCAACCCCGTGACGAAGTTACGTGTCGAAGACAAGCTTTACCAGAACCGTTATTTGGTGGACCCCGGCCGTCCGCATATCAAGGTGCGACCGCACGAGCAACCGAGCGCAAGTCTGCTCGCACTGACCCACGTGTGTCCCGCAAAATGCTATGAGCTGAACGACAAAGGTCAGGTCGAAATAACCGCCGATGGCTGCATGGAGTGTGGCACCTGCCGCGTTTTATGCGAGGCCAGCGGCGAGATCGTATGGAACTATCCGCGTGGTGGCTTCGGCGTCCTCTTCAAGTTCGGATGATTGGCCTTGGCACCCCCTTTCAGTGGTGTGCAGCCGTGCACACCCAAGTAACGACAAAGCGCAATCGCCGGCACCATCTCGCCCCAAGTGCGGAGGGGTGAACGTCCTGAACTGATGAACAGGCGCTTGGGAGGAGCACCCCTGACCACAACCGCTGAGGTCTTCCATGGCTCACATGTCCCCGGATCGGGTCAACGAAGCAGGACGACGCGATCCCCTCCGCAAACCCGCCAGTGAGGGGATGTTCGAAGCAGATGACTTGCTCAGGGGAATCTACGAGGTCTCGAAGGCGCTGACGGCCCCCGCCCGGCTGGAGGTTACGCTGGCCAACGTCGTGAACACGCTCCCGTCATTTGTGCAAATGCGTCACGGAGCAATCTTCGTCCTAGATTCAGAAGGTGAGCCGGAGATCGCCGCGAGTGCCGGCAGCGCCCCATCAGGCAATCGCCCCGTCATGCCAAAGGCCGCAATAAATCAGATCGTCGCAACGGGCACGCGGCTCGTGATCTCGGACCTCAGCACGTCCGAGTTGTTTCAGAGCGGCCTTCAAACACATTCTGGCTTCAATTCCCTCCCGATGGCCTTTATCGGCGTCCCGGTTAAGGCGGAGGACACGATCCTTGGGACGTTGTCGATCGTAAGAGACAGCGCAAACGGGTCCCGCTACGATGAGGACATCTGTTTCCTGACGATGGTCGCCAACCTCGTCGGCCGCACCATTCGCCTCCATCGGGGCCTGATTGCCGATCGTGAACGGCGCGTCGCTGAGCACTGGCCTGCGGAGACTTCGTCTAATGAGGACCGGACCGTCCCCGTCGCGCATGCGCCCGTCAAGATAGACGGGATCATCGGAGAGAGCCCGGCACTCACGCAGGTGCTCAAAACGGTCTCCATTGTAGCAAGGACGAATTCCACCGTGCTTCTGAGGGGCGAGAGCGGCACCGGCAAAGAGTTTTTCGCGCAAGCCATACATAGGCTCTCGCGCCGGCGGATGAAGTCTTTCGTCAAGTTGAACTGCGCCGCACTGTCGGAAAGCGTTCTGGAGTCGGAGCTGTTCGGACATGAAAAAGGTGCCTTCACAGGGGCAATTTCCCAGCGCGCCGGCCGTTTTGAACTGGCAAACGGGGGAACGCTGCTACTTGATGAAATCGGCGAGATTTCGCCTGCCTTCCAAGCCAAGCTGTTACGCGTCTTGCAGGAAGGCGAATTGGAGCGTGTCGGCGGTAGCAAGACGCTACAGGTCGACGTGCGACTTATATGCGCCACCAACAGGGATCTCGAGTCGGCTGTCGTACACGGGGATTTCAGGGCCGACCTTTATTATCGCATCAATGTGGTGCCAATCATCCTGCCTCCGCTCAGAGAGCGACCGGGGGATATACCTCGGCTTGCGAACGCCTTCCTCGAGCGGTTCAACAAGGAGAACAATCTCGACCTCGCCTTCGCGCCGCCAGCGCTCGAGTTTATCTCGCAATGCTACTTCCCTGGTAACGTCCGCGAATTGGAGAACTGCGTACAAAGGACGGCCACGCTGGCGCGTTCAAGGACAATCGCTCCATCGGATTTTGCCTGCAACAATAACCAATGCCTGTCTTGGCTCCTTTGGAAAAGAGCTGATCATTCGCACAACGGCAATACCGGCAACCAGCGCTTTCGAAGCAATATGATGCCCGGCGGATTGCCGATGCCGGGCGGGCGTTTCGGCGCCCCGCAGGACAACGTGCGACTCCATACTGCCGACCATGCAAAGGATCCCGCTCTCCCCGCAATAGGCCCGCGCCTTACGGAACGCGACAGGCTGATCGATGCGATGGAGAAAGTCGGCTGGGTTCAGGCCAAGGCCGCTCGTGTCCTCGGCGTCACGCCGCGACAGGTCGGATACGCTTTGCGCCGACACGGCATCGAGGTGAAGAAATTTTAGCATTCTCATGACGTGGAGAACGCGAACTGTGTTGGAGCCCAGGCCGAAGTTGCGCGATCGTGTGATGCTGTCACACCCCCTTCATCACCTGCCCTTTCCGGCATCTTGCCGATCGCAGAAAGGAGTGACCCACCCTCCTGAATCGGAACCCTGCAGACCCAGTCGAGCAGTGGCAACTTCACCACGGACGAATGCGCCTGGCCCAGGGCCGGCTGAGCGGTCGGCGCGTGATCACTCTCGGCGCAATTCCGACCGGTCTTGCGACAAGGATGTTGTCTTTCTTGAGCTGATTGTCCGGCCACAGTCGTTTTCCTCACCTTCTAAGCGTGCCCCTGTAAGAAGTCCGACAAAGTTATGTCGGAGCAACTCCATGATATCAGACGCGCAAACCCAGTTGGTGAGCTAGCGCCACGTTTTGAGTTGGCATTGCTCTTGCGCTTCGAACGGCGACGTTAACCCGTAACGGAGCCGTTCAATGGCCGCACCGGCGATTTCAGTTGAGAGCCTGACCGGCGCGAGGGTCTCGGACCAGTTGCTGGTGAGTGCGAAGTCGGGTGGTTGCGCATCTTCCGCCTGCGGGTCGTCGATAGGGCCGGACGATCTGGATCCGGCCATCTGGGACAAGATCAAGGATCACCCGTGCTTTTCAGAAGAGGCGCACCACTATTTCGCGCGCATGCACGTCGCCGTTGCCCCGGCCTGCAATGTCCAGTGCAACTACTGCAATCGCAAATATGACTGCGCCAACGAAAGCCGGCCCGGGGTTGTCTCGGAAAAGCTGACGCCCGATCAGGCGGCACGCAAGGTGATCGCGGTCGCCAATGAGGTGCCGCAGCTTTCCGTGCTTGGCATCGCCGGGCCGGGTGATGCCTGCTACGACTGGGAGAAGACGAAGGCCACGTTCGAACGCGTCGTCAGGGAAATCCCCGACATCAGGCTTTGCGTCTCCACGAACGGGCTCGCGCTGCCGGACCATGTCGACGAGCTTGCCGACATGAATGTCGAACACGTGACGATCACTATCAACATGGTCGATCCGGAAATCGGCGCAAAAATCTATCCCTGGATCTTTTACGGTCACCGCCGCTATTGCGGCATCGAAGCCGCCAGACTTCTGCACGAGCGGCAGATGCTGGGCTTGGAAATGCTCAGCGCGCGCGGCATCCTCACCAAAATCAATTCGGTGATGATCCCTGGAGTGAATGACCAGCACCTGATCGAGGTGAACAAGTGGGTCAAGCAGCGCGGCGCGTTCCTGCATAACGTCATGCCTCTGATCTCGGACCCGGCACACGGCACCCATTACGGCTTGACCGGGCAGCGTGGCCCAAATGCAATGGAGATGAAGACCCTTCAGGATCGTCTCGAAGGCGGCGCCAAATTGATGCGCCACTGCCGGCAATGCCGGGCCGATGCCGTCGGCCTGCTGGGTGAGGATCGTGGCCAGGAATTCACGCTCAATCACATCCCCGGTGAGCTCACCTACGATGCCAGCAAACGTGAAGCCTACCGGGAGTTGGTCGCGCACGAGCGCCGCGATCACCTGGCGGCCAGGAGTGAAGCGATCGGAGTGATGAAGGCATCGAGTTCCGGGAAGTCCCTTGTCATCGGGGTGGCGACGAGGGGCGGCGGCCGCGTCAACGAACACTTCGGCCATGCCAAGGAATTCCAGATGTATGAAGCCTCGGCGCGGGGGATCAACTTTGTCGGGCACCGCAAGGTTGAGCAGTATTGCCTCGGCGGTTGGGGCGAGAAGGCCACTCTCGACCGGGTCATCGCTGCGCTGGAAGGCGTGGACGTCGTGCTTTGCGTCAAAATAGGGGACTGGCCCAAGGATCAGCTCGCGGCCGCCGGTATTCGAGCAACCGACGCTTACGGCCATGACTACATCGAAACGGCAATTGGCGCGGTATACGCCGCCGAGTTCGGCGTCCAGGCACGCGCGGCGACGGCCTGACCCATCTCATCTACTCGAATCAGGAGTCAAAATGGCTTTCAAGATCATCGCATCCCAATGCACACAATGCGGCGCTTGCGAATTCGAATGCCCCTCGGGCGCGATCAAGTTCAAAGGCGAGAGCTACGTGGTCGAGCTGCAGAAGTGCACCGAATGCGAAGGAGCTTTCGAAACGCAGCAATGTGCTTCGGTGTGTCCTGTGCCGAAGACCTGCGTTCCTGCTTGAGTCGACTGGTTACGCACACAAGTGGCTGCCCCCGGGAATGCCTGCGCGCCGCATCAATGACAATAGCCCAGAGAACCAAGGAAACGCCATGTGGCTCGCACGCGAACAGGAGGTGGAAGTCCGCAAACCTCCCCAATTTCAGCCGGGAGAGCGGGTCCGTGCCACTCGTCACGTTAGGAATGACGGCACTTATCCTGGCATGCAGATCGGCGAAAATCTCGTGCGCAAGGGCGAAGAGGGTTATGTGCGCGACATCGGCACGTTTCTCCAGCAGTTCTTCATCTACGCGGTCGAATGGATCGACCGTGGGACGATCGTAGGCATGCGAGCGCGTGAATTGATGAGCCTCGACAAACCCGACCTTCCCTTCAACGCCGAAGAAACAGCCAAACAAGGAATGGTCGGATGAAAGTAATGATCCGCAGGACCGATTCGGGATTGTCGGCGTATGTCCCCAAAAAGGATCTCGAAGAGCCGATCATCAAGTTCGAGAACCAAGACCTCTGGGGCGGGGTCGTAACGCTCAGGAACGGGTGGCGGCTCCTCCTACCCGATCTTCCGCCACATACGCGCCTGCCCATCACCGTCGAGGCAAGGAAGCTTCCCGGCGAGGACTGATGCTGCCCCTCGATGAGAGGCGTCAAGAGGAAAAGAGCATGAATACGATCCCGACCTCGGGCCACCTCGTCGTCGTGCGGGACAGTTTCGCCCGAAAGCTGCTCGAGCTGGCCAGACAAGCGCTCGTCTCGGATCACGTGATCCCATATCTCGGTCCGGGTCTGCTGCAGCTAAGCTCAGCGGAGTCGCCAGTGCCGTGTACCCCGGAGGCCGTCGCCGCCGCGCTCAACACTCGGACGCCAGCCCCCTCGAAGATCCGCACCAACATGTGGTCAGTCGCGCAATTCATCGAGCAGCGCCGGCATCGCCGCACACTTCAGGCCTGGATGACAGATATATTCGCAGGTCCTACGGCGCCGACGCTCCTGCACAAATGGCTCGCAAAGCTCCCGCTCTCCCTCATCATCGACAGCTGGTATGAAGGCGCCATGAGGGCGGCGCTGGCTGAGGCCGGGCGAACCGACGTCGCCCAGATACAAGGCATCACGCGAGCGAACGAAGTTCGCGACATCTGGACCAGAACCTACGACTTGTTCGGAAGGGAGCTCGAAGCCGGGGCAGCGGCAGAGACGGTTCTCTATGCGCCTCATGGCAGTATCAGGCCGGCCGCAAATTTCCTCATTGCCGATTCCGATTATGTCGAAGCCCTGACTGAGATCGATATCCAGACGCCCATTCCTGACGTGGTCAAGGAAAGACGCGTCCACCGGGGTTTTTTCTTCATCGGCTGCCGCTTCAATGATCAGATGCTGCGCACTTATGCCAGGCAGATCATGAAGCGCTCGGAAGGCCCCCGTTACGCGATCATGGATGGGCAAGCGTTGACCAGAAACGAGGCCCGTTTCCTTGCGGCAAGCGGAATCACTGTGATCGACATGCCAGCGAGCGAAGCCCTTGCGCAACTCGCCGGACCAGCGTCTTGAGCCGATGGTGGCCAGGATCACCTTGGAGGAAGTCTTCGGTGTGAGTCGACCGGCTCGCTTCCGAAGGCACAAAATTCAGTCGAGGATATTCTGTGGGCAGTGATGCTGTTGGCACGACTCCTCCCAAATTGTCCGCACATGTGAAAGCGGCCGGGTGGGGCCGGGGCTTGAACATACTACTGCGCATTACGCGGATCAATTTGAGGCACCCGTGGCAGGTCGCACTTGCTATCGGTTCGACGATTATAGCCGTGATCCTGCAGTTGCTAATTCCCTGGCTTCTCGGCTGGGCTGTCGACCAGACCCAGGTGGCAATTGGGAGTGATCTCAAGGGGAAGGCTGCAGAACAATCGCTCTTGACCCTGGCTCTCCTGCTGCTCGCAGCGAGTTTGCTGCGCGGCCTCTTCACGATGGCGCAAAACTATTTTGCCGAAGCCGTCGGGCACCACGCCGCGTACGAATTGCGACTGGCTTGTTATGAGAAGGTCCAGCGCCTGAGCTTTTCCTTTCACGACCGGGTCCATTCAGCCGACCTGATCACCCTCGCCATTCTAGATCTCGACGGCGTGCGGATGTATTTTTCCACCGCTCTGGTTCGGTTGCTTATGCTCATCATGCTGATCGGGATCGGCGCTTGCATGATGATTTCTACCGACCCGGTGCTCGGTCTCGTCGCGCTGAGCTTCATGCCTTTCGTGGCTTGGCGGTCGTCGGTCACACAGCTTAAGCTACGCGCCATCTGGCTGGACCTGCAGGAGCGGCTTTCCGTCTTAGGCCGCGTGATGGAGGAAAATCTCGCGGGCATCCGTGTTGTCCGGGCGTTTTCGGCACAAGCCTATGAAATGGTAAAGTTCGACCGCGCCTCGAAGAATGCGCTCAAACTCGCCCACGAGCAGGTTAACGTCTACGTGACCAATACGTCGGCAATGACCCTGGCCTTCTTTTTCGCCATGGGGTTGGTCCTCTGGAGCGGTTGCAACAAGGTCATCGCCGGCCAGATCAGCGTTGGGACGCTCACGATGTTCCTGACGTTCATGACCATACTGCAAATGCCCGTCCGCCAGATCGGGCTGATGGTGAATGGCTTCGCCCGCGCTTCCACTTGCGGTTCGCGCGTCTTCGGTCTGCTCGACCAGGACGTCACGATCAGGGATGCTTCCGGTGCAAGACCGCTCGAGATAAGCGAAGGTACCCTGCGCTTCGACAATGTCTCGTTTGCATATCCCGGCGCCGGAAACCGCGTTCTTCTGAGGAACATCACGTTTAGCGCCCATAGGGGCGAGACGATCGCGATCGTGGGTCCGCCGGGTTCGGGAAAATCGACAATCGCTCACTTAATTCCTCGCTTTTATGACGTCACTGGCGGCACCATCATGCTTGACGGGCAGGACATCCGCGGGGTGACCTTGGCTACGCTTCGCAAGGCGGTCGCCATCGTACAGCAGGATGCATATCTGTTCACCACCACGATCGAGAACAACATCGCTTATGGCGACCCCTGGGCGAAGGAACAGCGGATTGAACGCGCTAGCGAATCCGCCCAGTTGCACAATTACATCCTTGGCTTGCCCGCGAGCTACAAGACGGTCGTCGGCGAACGTGGTGGATCTCTTTCTGGTGGCCAGCGTCAGCGTCTCACCATAGCTCGCACGATGATGTTGCGCCCATCAATCGTCGTTTTCGACGACTCAACGGCCGCGATCGACGCCGCCACAGAGCAGCGCATCCGAGCGGCGATAGAGCATTTCGCCAAAGATAGGTTGACGATCATCATCGCGCACCGGCTGAGTTCCCTCAAGCACGCCGACCGGATCCTGTTTGTCGACAAGGGCGAGATCGTGGAACGCGGCACCCATCAAGAGCTTTTGGCCAGGCGAGGACGCTATAAGGCGCTTTATGATCTTCAGTTGCGCCCTGGAGATGACATTGCGACCACTTTTGGAGGCGCGCCCTGATGGCCAAGCGGCACGCCAACCAACTCGAAATCGAACCGAATGATAGCGGTAGACGTCCTCCGCGCGCGGTCGTCGGGTCCCATCGCATCGAGGAGGAGATCTTTGGCCGCGCTTTTGACAAGAACATCATTCGCCGCATATGGGCCTTCGTTCACCCCTACCGAGCCATGGCGCTCGTCTCGCTTGCCGCATTGCTGATTTTCACTGGCACGCAGCTTCTCATCCCGCTGATCATCCGCTACGCCATCGACCACGCCATAACTCCGGCAGGCGCTGATGCCTCCGCCCTGGTTGAGGCTGCCGTCGCGTTTGCGCTTGCCATTCTGGTTAATTTCGGCGCGGCGTACACGCAGGAAACCGTGGTAGGGAAAATGGCTGAGAGCGTCCTTTTCGACATCCGCCGGGCCATGTTTGCCCATCTGCAGAACGTATCGCTCTCGTTCATGGACAAGACCGAAGTAGGACGCCTGATGTCTCGCCTTCAGGGCGATGTCAACTCTATTCACGAATTTCTCGAAAACTCGATCTACTCCGTAGGCGACATTGCGCTTCTCTTTGGCATCATTTTTGTAATGCTGTCGGTCAACTTCAGCCTCGGCCTTCTGACGCTCTCGGTCTTGCCGGCCCTGTTGATTATTCGTATCGTGTGGCTGCCGCGTGCTCGCGAGGCCTTCATGGCTGCGCAAGAGACCAATTCAGTCGTCAACGGCGCATTGGCCGAAGCGATTCAGGGCGTACGCACCGTCCAGTCCATGGACCGCCAGTGCGTAAACTTCCTATTGTATGACGATAAGGCACATGCCGACCTCAGGACCCACCTGACCGCTGCCAGGTATGCACAGGTCATGGTCCCGATCGTCGATAGTCTCACCGGTCTCGCTATGGCCGTCGTCATCGTCGTCGGGGGCTCCATGATTATGAATGGCCGTATTGGTGTAGGGGTATTGGTGGCCTACATATTCTATATTCAACGCTTCTTCGATCCAATTCGCTCCCTTACCCTCCAGTATTCGGTCATGCAGCGCGCAATGGCCTCCGGCAAGCGCCTGACCGATGTGCTCGACGTCAAGGTCGAAGTCCAGGACAAACGGGATGCGAGGGTCCTTTCGGCGGAAATTGACTGCCCGGTCGAGTTCAGGAACGTCACGTTCGGCTACGAGTCCAACCATCCGGTGCTGAAAAACGTCTCCTTCCGGGTTAATCCCGGCGAGACGGTCGCCTTAGTCGGGCCGACCGGCTCTGGCAAATCCAGCGCGATGGCCCTCGTCCACCGCTTCTATGATGCTCAGCAAGGCCAAGTGATGGTCGGCGGGCATGATGTGCGCGATCTCACACAGGAATCGCTCGGCAACCAGATCGCCATGGTGCTGCAGGAGCCGTTTCTGTTCACCGGGACGATCTTCGAGAACATCCGCTACCACAAGACGGAAGCCACACGGGACAAAGTGATCGGGGCCGCCAAGGTGGTCGGAGCCCATGATTTCATCATGAGCCTTCCCGACGGGTATGAAACTCAACTCGGCGAGCGCGGCGGCAATCTTTCTCTCGGCCAGCGCCAGCTTGTCAGTTTCGCCCGCGCCCTCGTCGCCGACGCCAAAATCCTTGTTCTTGACGAGGCCACCGCCAGCATCGACAGTTACACGGAAATGCTGATCCAGAAGGCTCTCAGAAAGCTCCTTGAAGGCCGGACTGCGCTTGTCATCGCTCACCGTCTCGCCACGATCCGAGGTGCCGATCGTATCATCGTGCTTCAGAACGGCCAGGTTATCGAGTCCGGCAACCACGACAAACTGATGACTATGGGCGGGCTCTATTCCAAACTCTACAATCTGAACTACTCGTCATTCGACGATATTCCCGAAGAGGGAGCCGATCCGACCGGACAAGCCGCCTCTCGTACCTGATGCTCCTTGCGAGCCGTATCTGACCGTCTATCCCGCGCGCTCGTCCTCCGCATGTGGCTCCAGGACGACGGGAAACATCTCGAGTGACACTCTGCAATCGTGGAGAATGGTGGTCCATCACCGATCCAGCACAACTCGAACAGGACGCCCGAACTGCATCCCTGACTATCGCTGCTCGGGATCACGTTGAAGATTGGCTGTATAGATCTGCACGACAGGGCCATTTGCCGTTCCTTTCCCAATTCTCACCTTGCCACGTCAAGAATGACGCACTTGAAGTTGGCCTCAACAAACAGGGAGTAAAGCGAGCCGTGAACCCTTCAAAAAAAGTTCCGCCCAGTTCGCCAAAGTCAAATGGCTTCGGATCGCCAACCCGAATTGCCCCCTGCAGGAGCCCGCGCATGAGGCCGATCGCGTGTTGTTTCAGTTCCTTTTTCTGATCGTTGTCGAAAGATGGCTTTTTGGCTTTGCGATTGCTGCTCATGCTCCCCACTTTAGCTTGCTGAAAGCTGAGGCTGACGCCTCGGGCGATGACTAGTCGCTACCCTTTGTCGGGTGGCGGGAGCCTTGCGCAAAGCCGCACTCGGTAACTTCGTTACATCGCGCTTCTTCGCAGTCTGAAGCACCTTGGCCTTTTCCTTGTCCTTGAGCTTGGTCCTCGGCCCACCCGGGCCGTTGACGAAGATAATCGACCACCGATCCGCATCTTTGGTTGAGAACGTGAAGTGAGCCTCGATCCGCTCCGCATGGAGAATTGGTCGCGTCGTGTAGATTACGGCGTAAAATTTTCCCCAATTGGGATCGCCCGCGTAATGGATCATGTCGGCAGAGATTCCCTCCAAAGCGACCTTCACGCCCTTCGCGTCGACGGCAAACTTGTATTCCACCAGGGCACCGAGGGATTTCACCCCGAAATCAGGCTTGTAATTGATGACGGCCTTATCAATCTGCGGCTTGTTCACAAAGTCCGGGAATACGTATCTCACGATCTTCGCGATTGCGTCGTCTATTTCCCCTTCCTTCGTAGGATCCAAGCCCTGATCGTCAATGATCCCTGCCGTGTTTTTGAGAATCGATTCCAGCATCGACATGCCGGTCGTGGCGCTCCCGTCTACCATGACCGCCATGGCCTCGAACGTGGCGTTCAGCTCACCGAGAACCGGCGAGTAGAAATCTTCGAGCATCTCGATGAGGCCCGAGCCGGTCATCATTTTAAGGCCCTTGCGGCGTTCGACCAGGTCCGCCTTGGTCTGGGGCAACTGCAGACGCTCGGCCAGCATTCCGATCTCCCGGAACGCTTTCTCGACATAGTAGACGAACATAACCCCGGCCAAATCGTAGGCAGCATCCGTCTGTTCCAGTTCTTTCATTGATTTGTAGGCCTGGTTCTCGATCTGATGGATCATCTCCCTCGACGCGGCCCATGCTTCCCTAAGTGTCTCGCGGATATGGTGAACCAACAGATGCTCGGCTTTTGTTGTCATAATTTTCTCTTCGGTCCCCAATTTTTATGGCGCGCCAAGCAAGGTGGACCCATCCGCAACGCACGGGTGAGCCGCTGCGCGCCGCAGATGTCGGCGGTGCAGGCCCGGCGGGCATATCGGCCGCGCCGCCCCCACACCGTTCCCAGCAAGGCCGAAGCTGCCGCGCGAGGCGTCCCTGTTACTTGTTCAGGCTTTGCTGAAGGATGAGCAGGTTCAGGTCGTTGAGCAGTTTGTCCTTTGCGCCCGGATCGACCGGCGGCGGCGGCGGAACTTTTTTTATCGGTTGGCCTTTCGGCAGCGGGTTCGCGCGTTGGGGCGCCGGCGCGGCTTTCGGCGTTTCCTCTGCCTTTGGCGCGAACACAATGCTGATCTTGTTGACATCTTTCCAGGTGGTCTTCCAGCCCATGCCAAGGCTGGCTTGCCCGGTGTTGAAAGGTATGGTCACAATCTTGACGCTCGCTGAGGCGCCCTGGTCGAGCGTAAATCCCATGGTATAGGACACGGAATCGGGCGGGGTTTTGGTATCCGCGTAGGAATCCTGGACTTGGGCAAGCCAGTCCGCGATCTTCAGGTTCCCGACAAGCCGTGACCCATGGGCGCGCCTGCCGTTCACGGTGTCCGTGTCGCACGCGATATCGTCTTTCTGACTGAGGCCGATGGTAAACTTGTAGCCGACCATCCGGTCAGCGGTGCCGGTCGCGTTCGTCGCCAGCGCAAACGTGCCTGTCTGGGGGATATACGGCACTTCATTTCCGGCGCTGCCGTCGCCGCCGCCTGTCGCCACCACGTTCAGCGACAGTTCGACCGCCGCGGCCCATTTGCCTTTATC
This sequence comes from Mesorhizobium sp. WSM1293, assembly GCF_000513875.1. Taxonomy (NCBI): domain Bacteria; kingdom Pseudomonadati; phylum Pseudomonadota; class Alphaproteobacteria; order Hyphomicrobiales; family Phyllobacteriaceae; genus Mesorhizobium; species Mesorhizobium sp. WSM1293. The sequence goes on from NZ_AZUV01000017.1 coordinate 82,714, forward strand.
GGTCAGGAATGTGGCCGGCTTGACCGGGGGATTGGCTTTGGGCCTGCCGTCGCGGCCGTCTTTTAGGTCACACCGGATGTTGTCGACAATGTCAGAGATCCGAAGCAGACCGACATCGGTTGGCAAATTCGGAACGCTGGCACAACCCGAAAAGGCGAAGCAGAACCCTAACGATCCCCGAACAAAAACCCTCATGGCACCCCCCGCGTTCCCGTTTTTTCAAGCGGAGCATGGCGGCTTCTGAGAAGAAATGCCGCGATAAGAGTTTCCACAGGAATAACATATAGGCAGCAAATAATCGCCGTTCGGTAATTCTAGCTCGCCAAGTGGAGGTGCCGTCGGCAACTTTCTTGGGCAAAACTAAGCGCAGTGACGCCGCCGATGTCAAAAGAGGTTGCCGGCGACCATGCGCCGGCGCCGCAGGTGTCTATCAACCGGTCCTGCGGTCGTCAGGCGTGGGATCCTAGATCGCCATGGTGTCCCTATTCGCATCGAGCCCCACCAACTCCTCCCCCAATGCAGCGATTACGGCTGCGACGCGATTGCGGATGTTCCAAACACTGCTGCGCCGATCCATCACCTCGCACACCCGCGCGGCGTGTTCAGGTTTGACGCGAGGACCTTGAAACACGCGACGAGCATTGCCGCGAAGGCGGTGAGAACAGGTAACTATCCCGAAGCGCCTCCATCTCACGATCTAGCAGAGCGTCGTGCAAATGGTCATTTGCCGATATCCAACTCGCGTGAAGATAGCTATTATGGCAAACGGTAGCACCCGACGCATATTAGCCGGGTGACTCCGTGGGGTCAGCACTTCCTGGGAACGTTCGCTCCTCTTGAACTGTGCCAAGGTTTCTTGATCCGGACGGAGCCGCCACCTTTCCCAACCGCAGATTCCAGCACACCACCTTTGGTGGCCTCCTCCTTAGTGTCAAATCTGCGGATTGCTCTGTCCGCACCTTCTTGGCGTAGGACCCAATCACAGTTCGATACCTATTCAACATCAGCGTCCATCCGATTATTCACCCTGTTCCAAGTAACGCTGTATCAAGCGTTAAATTCTGCTGCAAACGCCGGCGCCGCATGTCAAGATGGGCTTGGAAAAGGGTGGGGATCACATATGCACACGGCAATGAGCCAAAAGCTGGCGAGCTATGGCCAGTGGACGTATCGCGGTGCGTGGGCACTTGAAATCGTCGCGGCGATCATCGGCCTAACCACCGGCGTTGCTCTGAGCTACCGCGGCTTCGTTGCCAATGAGGCGGCGGACTCAATGGACCTTGTGCTTGCGAGTGCCCCCTTCTTTATGATCGCGATTGCTGAGCTGACGAAAATCCCAATCGCCACGCTTCTGTTCGGCGCCTCGTGGATTTGGAAGCCTGTTGTCCTGGCTTTTCTGCTCGTTTTGGCCGGTATCACTTTTGAGACAGTTCTACTCGGATTGGAGCGTGCCAGCACAATGCGCGAGGTGCAGTACGCCAACTTCGCCAACCAAACCAAAACACTCCAGCAAGAGCTCGAGAATCTCAAGGCGGCAGCCGAAAGTTTGCGAAACAGTGACGACGAGGCAAAGGCCCGGAGCGATCTGGAGCAGCTCAGTGGATTGGCTGACACCGAGCGCGATAAGTTGCGTGCCCGGATAACTGAGGTTGACGAAGAGCTGCAGGCAGCAACCACCCTCTCACCTGCGGCTGCGCGAGCCAAAGAGCTTCTCGAGGAGAAACAAGCAGCGCTAAGCGCGCTGGTGGAACGGCGCGATCGAGAGATCAAGGACGCCGTGGAGCAGTTCGAGCGACAGCGGGATAGCTACGTTGATCGCATAAAGAGCGCGCGCGAAAAAGGCGATCTTGCGTCAGTGCAGCGCAACGAAGAAGGGCTGAACAAGTTAGCCAATCCGCGGCTCAAAAAGGAGGCCGAATTCGCGCCGAAGTTGGCCGAATTGGAGCCCGCAGTCGCCACGGCCCGCGCGGAATATGAGAGGCTGCGAAAAGATAGTCCTCCGATGACCCTCCAAGACAAACAACGCCTTGAGGGTAGGCGAAACGATCTGGAGAAGCTCTATGACGGCACCGCGGCCGATTGGGATCGTAAGCTTGACGAGGCACGTACTGCGCTAGCGGCCGCTCAGGAAGGCGCAACTCGAAAGTCGGAGACACTCGCCAAGAACCAGCAGCGGCAAGAGGCGATCGCTACGGAACTCAGCCGCCTGGAAACAGAGCGCCTCCCAGTTGCTCGCAACGATCAGATCCGTAGGTTGGCAGCTCGCTGGTATGGGCTGAAGCCGGAAGACGTTTCGGACGCACAGGCCGGCACGGTATCGACGATCTGGTTCGCCTCGCTTGCATTCATCGCCGCGTTAGCGGGGCCAATCACGGCGATGGTCGCGCTGGCCCTGCAACGCATCGGCGCGCAGCCCGAAGTTCAGCGTGACAGCAAACTCTCGCGATTGTTGCGCCGGATGCTGTTGCGCTGGCGGTGGCGCCGTGTCCGGAAGGTACGGGTGCAGGTGCCTGTCGACAGAGAAGTAGAAAAGCGCGTCGAGGTTCCTGTTGAAGTCGAGAAGGTCGTCAAAGAGATACTCTATGTGCCTATCCTTACTGACGACCCGGAGGCGTTGCGCCGGGCATTGGACCGGGAACTGCCCCCGGAAGTAATCGATTTGGTGAAGGTTTCTGCAAAAGGGCAATACGACCAAAGGGAGATGGAGAAAGCCCTCGAAGGTGAACTGCGATCAGATTTTAACGAGCCGGCGACTGGGGCTAAGCGGGGTAGCAGACGTGCTCGTACGACATAACACCAAGCTGCTCGAGCAGGCTATCGATCTGCAGATCAAACGGTCGGCCATTCCAACCCTGCAAGCAGAAGCAGCTGCGCACGACAAGATCGCTCGCGCCAATGCATTTCGGCGAATGGCTAGCGGCGCTGCCGTCGCAATGGCCGCAATTGGGATCGGCGTGGGTGTATGGCTGGTCTTTGATCGTGACCCAACGGTGACCCAACCGGAACCGCCGATCACCCAAAACATTCCGTCAAACCCGAACGAAAACGAGCCAAGAGAGACGAAGAAATCAGAAGACAGAATTCCGGGTGGCGAGACGATCGCCCAGGAGGGAAAGACCGACAAGCCGAAGTCGCCCCCAATCGAGCAGCCGACGCCGCCGCCCGCAGACCCAGCCAATCCAGATACGTTCGATTTCGTAAAATTCGCCAATCGCCAAGTGACCTATGCTGGCAGCACTTGGCAACTCGAGTCTGGTCATCATTTTGATAGTGAGAAAGCTCCAACTTGGAACACCGCTTGGTGCTACACGCGGAGGCTGGCAAACACCGGGGTCGAGGTTCAGGTAAGCCTCGTCAACAGACCCTCACCTACGTCGGTGCCGTTGGCACCGGTGTCGTCGAGCGAGACACTGTCATCGGTGGGCCTTGATGACAATTCGGCGCGAGAACTCGCCAGCCGTTGCCTCTGGCTCGACAAGGCCAGTTTCGCGCCAGGCGATTTCGACATGGACCATGAGCGGAAAGAAGCAGCTACCGCGGCCGAAGAATTGTCTGTGCAGCAGGACGGATGGGACGCTATGGGAAATGATTTGCCGGGTATGCCTGTTTGGAATATCTCGCTTGAACAGTGCCAAGCCCAATGCGAAGCAGATCGCCGCTGCTTAGCACTCACTTACGATAAGAAACACGCCGCCTGTTTCATGAAAGATAATGGGTCGATTCTGGTTAGGAGTCCTGACGCAGTGATGGCGGCGAAGGGAGCAATCAAGGCGAATCTCCAGTACTCAAGCCTCGTTTTCGCCAAGGACACAGTAGTGGTCGGGGGCGCTTACGCGAATGTTCGGAGCGGTTACGCCGACTGCGTATTGGCCTGCGCTGCCGATCAGAGATGTCTAGGCTTCAATTTTGATGGTCCGAACAAGATGTGCGCTATGCTCGACAACGTGACTTCATCGTCTCCCTTCAAGGGCGTGATGTCGGGCGTTAAAGCCACCCGCAGTTGAATTTGGCACCGGCTCGGCATCATGTTCCAAAGAAAGCCAGATGAGCAAGCTGGCAAAGTGATCGTGAATCTTTCTCCCGCTTACGACGGTAGAGGCGTACTTGGTGACAGGGTAGTCTGCTGCTGAAATCCGGTCGGGGCCTATGCAGTTTCACGATTCGATGGCCCTGCCGTTCTGCGGGTGACCGTCGAAACCGTCACCCTCGCCCGTTCTTAATTCGCCCGTCTCTTGTCCGTTATTTGAATGCGTCGTTGAGAACGTTGGCGAGCCTTGCCGCCGCCAGCGCTGCCTGGCTTCTGGCAACGTTTCGCGCATCGGTCTCATATGTGCGGGTTAGCACGGCCACGGTGTTTTCGCTCATCACAGGCTCCGCATACGCAAAGTTCTTGCCGAGCACGAAGCTCTCTTGGGTCCAAGCGTCCGGGTCCAGCAGCTTGGCTTTTGCGCTGTCGGCCTGGAGCTTCGAGATGCCGGCCTTGTCATTAGCATCGAAGATCGCACCGGGCACGGAGACGTAACCTCCGAACATTCGATCCCAATAGGCGTGAAGGTCGATCGTTTCGCCGGTCGCCGGCGTCACGTTGACTTCATTGCCGCCACGGTCGCCATCTGTGTTGATCGCAGAAATTCGCTCCGTCGCGTGCAATGGCTGGTGAATGTCGCCGATGAGATGCAGCAGCCAAACCATGTCGTAGGAGCGAATGTCATCGGTCGCGGCCGACGTCGCCGGCAGCGCCGCGATGAACAGCTTCATCTGCGAAACGGCATTGATCGGATTGGCATCGGAGAATTGCGTCCCGTCGGTCGAAAATCTGATGTCCTTGAAATGCCAGTAGCGGTGCATGTTTTTGTCTGCGTAGCCGATGTTCTGCGCCGTCGGCGTGTCGTCGTCCTTGGTGTAGCCGTGGGCAGAGTCTTTGATGTCATCCGCCCAAACGGCCGCATGAACGAAGGCGTATTGCGCTTTCTTGTCATCGGGCACGCCGGCGATCCAACCCGGATAGTCGGGGTTCAGCTTGATCAGTGCATCGACCTTGGCCTTCGCCCGCGGCGTCAGTTTAGAGTAGGCCACGGCGGCGACCTGCATGTGCCCGCCGTCCCACCAGGCCAGTGCAGGCGCCGATGACAGGATCAACGAAAGAACGGAACCAAAGACGAGCGCGCCACGCATGTAATCCTCCCCGAAGCCGGCTTTTCTGATATATCAACTGCAGACGACGCGGCAATGACGGCAATGGTGCCTGCACGGAAGGGCGAACCTCTCTGGATTCGACAACAAAAGCCAAATAGCGCATGATCTTGCCTGGGTTGGGGAAATTCATTCATGGGCGTGCGCGAATTTTCGTGCGTGTTACGCGCAGTGCTCTTCTCGGGCTGCGCCGCGGACTACTTGAACCATTACGATACGGTGACACTCACGGCCGGCGACGCGAGCCATGCAAATCTGCTCCTCCAAACAGTCGACCCGTTCAATCCGAACAGTCAGAACACGCATATCGAGGGCGACGGCGTGCGCGCTGCCGCAGTCGTCAATAGGTATCGAGGGGTGTCGGCAGCACCGACTCAATCGTCACGGGCGGGCGGCGGTGATTTGGATTGCGCAGGCGACAAGGGAAACAACGCTGTCGTGGTTGGCCCGGTGAAGATCACCAACGGTGATCCCAACAAGCTGGACCGCGATCACGACGGCGTCGGGTGCGAGTAGGGGCGGCGGACGTTGGACAGCTCTCGCTACGACAATCGATCTGCCCAATGGCGCAAACGGACTGGCGCCAAGCAGCGGCGAGTACGCAAATTGGCGGGCATTCCAAAGCGGCTGATTGTCGTAACCGTGGCGGCGATGGCGGCCTACGCCACGCAGTTCGTCATGCAGCATGGCGACCGCATGCCTGAGTTCAATCTGGCGAACTGGAATGGCCCGAGCCCGGCGCCGATCGCCGGTGTTGCGTCGGTGATCGATGGCGACACGATCGAAATTCACGGACAGCGAATCCGCTTTAACGGAATCGACGCGCCAGAAAGCCGGCAGTATTGCGACGACGCCAAGGGCTTCGAATATGCCTGCGGGCGCCAGGCCGCCGAAGCACTGGATAAGTTCCTGGCGGCCTCGAGGCCAGTGCATTGCAGCTTCGTCAGCTGGGACCGCTACGGCCGTTTTGTCGGCGACTGCCGGCGCGCCGACGGCGCCGGCGTCGCCGCCTGGATGGTCGAGCACGGCCAGGCACTCGATTGGTTTCGCTACAGCCACGGCGCGTATGCAGCGCGGCAAACCAAAGCCGAGAAGGCGAAAGTCGGCCTGTGGGTAGGGACGTTTCAGAAGCCATGGGATTGGCGTGCCGAGCATGCGGACAGTCAGCAGCCAACCGTGAGTCGACCTCTCGGCATCATCAGCCGCCGGCAGGTAGCGCAAAGCTACTCATGTGAGCCGCGGCGGACTTGCTCGCAAATCGGCTCCTGCGACGAAGCCCAATGGTATCTCAGCAATTGCCCATGGGGCCGCAAGTTGGATCGTGATGGCGACGGCGTTGCATGCGAAACGCTCTGTTAGAGAACGACAAACGGTTGTGGAATTTTGGCCGGCTGAACAATTTGGGGGGTTAAATGGAAATCGGCCGGCGCGCTGCAGCATCGGCCGCGGTCGTTGCAAAATGTCAGCATCATTAGCCGGACCGGTGCGCCGGAGAAGTTCGAATCCGAACGCGGAACGCGCATTTCCGTCAGGTAATTCGAGCCATGATTTCAGATTGGATCGACCTTGCGGTGTATAGCGAAGCGTCTAAGGACAGATTTCCAAATGCAAGTTGGCAAAGTAGATAATTTTCGCCGGCCTCTTCGAGCTGATCAAGAAGAACTTGTCGCGCGGAAGATGCCGTCCCCACCACGCACAGCTCGCTCTCCATTGCTGCCTCCAAGCTCAGCGGCAGATTTGGAGGCGTCTGGAGTGCATTGAGGTCGTAGAGGAACCTGAAGCTCTTGAGCCATCGTTCGTAGGCGGGGGCCGCGAGCGCATATGCATCTGTTTCCGATCGCGCGATCACGACCATGCGGAGCATCCCAAGAAATGGCCTTCGCTCGTCCGCGTCGGCACTGTGCTTCAGGCAGGCTCGGAATGCATCCGTAATTCTGCGAACCGAAGAGGCAGGTCCCAGGCACGCGATGTTGGCGCCACTAGCAGCGGCCCAGCTGGCCGACTCGGGTCTATTGGTGGCGATCCATGTCGGTGGATGGGGGCGCTGATGCGATCTCAGCGTCAAAGGGACGTCATTCAATTCAAAATGCGGCCGCGATAGGACAGCGTGTCGCCCTTCATCGCCTTGATAAGGATTTCACTGGCTTCCGCATAGTGACCTGGCGCCGCCTCCGCAGCAATCCCGAAGTAACCCAGTTCGACTGGGAGAGAGCCGCGCCCTATGCCCAGTTCGACCCGGCCACCACTCAATTGGTCGAGCATGCAGATCTCCTCGAACGCACGCAGTGGATGATAAAGGGCAAGGAGCATTACCATCGGGCCGACGCGAAGGTGCCGGGTGCGTTGAACGACGCTGGATAAGAACAGATTCGGCGATGGCCCCATCCCGTGCGGTGTGCAGTGGTGCTCTGCCAGATGATATGCGTAGAACCCAAGCTGGTCGCACGCCTCTGCCAAACTCAGACGATCGGCGTATTGCCGGGCAATCTCGCAGCCGTCCTCGTCCAGATGGTCGAATATGCCGAAGGTCAGGCCGCCGGGGAAGGCATTCTTCACGGATTTTCTCCAACTCTTTGCAACAGTTCGTGGCTCGCAATGGGCAAATTCAAATTAATGGTGCGCTGAAATCGCCGGGGAACTACCGACTTAAGGCAGAAGCGGCCGCCGCCGACGGCCGGCACAACGGGGTCGTTTCCTTCGCCGTTGCAGCTATCTCTGTGGCGACCTCGAGAAATTCATCCATCTCGGCTTTTGTACCGATGCTGACGCGGATGTAATTTTCCAGCCCTGCATCCTCAAAGAAGGCAACGAGTATCTTTTGCCTTTCCAAGGCTCCTTGCCACCATGAGCCTTCCTGCCCGGCTGGCACACGCGCTAGCAGGAAATTTGCGTGAGAAGGTATTACGGAAAATCCAAGTTTCGACAGTGCCACTGTCACTCGCTGTCTTTCATGCTTGATGTGCTTATGGTTCTCGGCGTAGGCGCCGCGGTGCCCAAGCACGCTGATGCCAACAGCCTGGCCGATCACGTTCATGTTGAAGACGTTCTGGAGCTCCCGCAGCCTGCCAATGACTTCAGGGTGGCCAAGTCCGAAACCGACGCGAATGCCGGCGGTGGCATAGCTTTTCGAGAATGTTCTCAAGATCAGGAGGTTTGGATAACGATTGAGGAGATGCAGACCATTGTCCGGTGCAAAATCGACATACGCCTCATCCAACACAATCAGGCGGTCTGATTGTGATACCAGGCGTTCGACATCGGCCACAGGAACGAACGTTCCGGTGGGATTGTTTGGGTTAGCCAGCAGAATGAACTTGGCATCTTTTGCCGGTCCCAAGAGCAAGTCGTCGACGGGCAAGGAATGATCCGCGCCCCATCCGATTTCGATGAATTGGGCACCTTGCAAACGGGCAAGTTTGCGGTTGAACGAAAACCCCGGCGACAACATCGCCATTCTGTCTCCTGGAACCAGGAAAGCTCTGTAGATAAGCCCGAGCAGTTCAGACGATCCGTTTCCGGCGATCACCTGATCCTTCGAGACGCCGTAGGCTTCCGACGCTGCTTGCCTCAAGCTGGCGTTGTCGTCTTCTGGATATAGATATTGCTGTCCGAGAGCGGCCATCGCACTTTGCATTATGGGTTCCGGCAACGGAAACGGGTTCTCGTTCGTGTTTAGCTTGACGCAACAAGGATCAGACGCCGGTTTGTCGGACAGCAGAACATCCAACTGTTTCGCGACTTGCGAAAGGGAAGAAAGCACAGCTTGAAGTTTTGCATCAGACATCAATTTTTCTCAGTTTCTGTTTCCGTGTGTCGGGCACGCGTTGGGATCGTGACATAGGCTGGACCACCGAAAGCGCCGCCGTCGGACCGCTCGTGGGGACTACCGGGCAGCGTGGCCTATGGGATCGGATCGGAATTGGACGAGCACCGCATCACTCGTCTCAAGGCGCCAAGGCACGAATGCTTATTGTCCCAGATGCTCGGCTCGGTGACTTGTTCAAAGACGCTTGATCTCGATGCCGTATTTCCTCAACACGTAGCCAATCTGGCGCGGCGTCAGTCCGAGGAGGCGTGCCGCCTTTGCCTGAACCCAGCCACATCTTTCCATTGCCTGGATGACACGTTCGGCATCGGCCATTCTCGCGGAGTGGACGATCCCAGCTGCGTTCAGCGGCGACTGCCCCAGGGTGTCTGGGGCTGCGACGGCGGCAGAACTAATCCCAGCAGCCGGCGGTACGGCCCGACCCAGTGCCAGCGGCCCGACCGGCGAAGGTTGCAGCGCGACTTTGCCAAGTTTGCAATTATGCAGCGCCTCGGCGAAGCATTTGCCCTGGCAGCACGCAAAGTCCTCTTTCCCGATTGATGGCCCCGCCGCCAGAACGGCGGTCCGATACACACAATTTTCCAGTTCGCGAATGTTGCCGGGAAAGTCACAGTTTATCAGCACTTCGATTGCGCTCGGATCGAACGTCAACATAAGGCCGTTCTCATCGTTGAAATTCTTGAGAAACTCAGCGGCAAGGAGCGGAATATCGCTGCGCCTTTCGCGTAGCGCCGGCACCAGCAAGGGAACAACACTGATGCGGTAGTAGAGGTCGGCACGGAACTCGTTTCTGGCAACTGCCTCTTCCAGGTTCTTGTTTGTGGCGGCGATGATGCGGACGTCGACTTTAATGGTCTGGTTGCCCCCGACGCGCTCAAACTCCTGCTCCTGCAACACGCGCAACAGCTTTGCCTGGAACGAGGCCGAAATCTCGCCGATCTCGTCCAGGAACAATGTCCCCTTGTCGGCGAGCTCAAAGCGCCCCTTGCGCGAGTTGAACGCGCTCGTGAACGCACCCTTCTCATGGCCGAACAATTCGGATTCCAGCACAGTCTCGGGCAGCGCCGCGCAATTGAGCTTGATGAAGGGCCGCTTGGCGCGCGGGGACAATTCGTGGATAGCCTTGGCGACCAGCTCCTTCCCGGTACCGGATTCGCCTCGCAACAGAACCGCAATCTTGGCCTTGGCTACGAGCGCGACCTTCTCAAGCAGACCGCGCAACGCCAAACTGTCGCCAATCATCCCCTCCACTTGAGTGTTACGCTGCGGGGCCAGGCGCTTCTGTTTTGGCAGGGAGTCCTGCCTTGCCACCGGTTGCTCGCGGTCGCCCTCGAAAGAGCGATGCGACTTCACCGTCTGCCCTACCAGGTTGGCGATTAGCGGGAGCAGACATAGGCCGTAATCGAGCCAAACTCTTGAACCATGGCGCAGTGCGTGGTCGACGGTCAGCGTGCCCACCACATTTGCATCGACGCGAATGGGAACGCCGATGAAGGACACTGGTATGTCGTCGGAAGCCCCGAGCACGTCCCTGTCGGCCGCGGTGAAAGCCGAATGAACCGCGATGTTCTCGGTGGCCAGCGGCTTATCCGTCGCCAAAACCTGGTCGATTGCATTCCGCGGCAGGTACGTCCGGCAGCGCTCACTGCAGCTCTCGGTCTGGTCGGCGCCAGCGATGATTTCCAGTTCGCCATCAGAGTCGACAAGTGAGATGATGCCGTGCCGCATTTGAAGAAACGATCGCAGCAGATCTACGGCCTTGGCCAACCTGACCTCGAGCGCCGAGGAGGCGGTGAGTGCCTTCGAAATTTCGTGGATGCCCGCAAGCGCGCTCGCGCGCGACGGCAGAATGGCGGGTTCGCATTCATCGCTTTTGGAGTCGTGGAGTGATATGAAGCTTGACGAAGTCTCCTCAGCATCGTCTTCAGCTTGGCGACCATTGTTCCGATCTGGCATGTCATCCTCGATCTTGGGCCGCGACAGCAACGCCGCGCCACCTGGATCTGCGATGTCCCCCGGCGTAGACGCACCGGATGGCATCAGGGTCCGAGCCATCGATGGCCGGCATCAACAAGCATGTCTTCGCCCCACGAGCCGCCGCATGATTGGCGAACTTGCTCGCGCGTGGGTGCCGCTTGCCGGAACGCTTGACGTTGATGCGGGTAGTCGTGATGTGTCGGCGGCAATGCGCCAGACTTTCGCAGCTGACGTACTGCCTTGCATAGGATCAAGAGTGGGTCACTGTTTTGGGCGTCCGTCAGGCCCTGACGAGGGGAAAGCACGAAAGAGGCCGGAGGCAAGGCTTGATGCATGGCTTGGCTATCCTTACTGAACTGAGGCGCGGTTCAGGCTCCGGGGCGCAACCACACGTTGGCCTACAGAGCGGGAATGAGGATGGCTAGTCAACCGAGCTTTTCTCGCATTTATGCAAGGAAAGCAGGCGGACATGACAGAATTCCATCAACTGAGATTTTGCCGACAAATCGACGTCGATAGGCAAAGCTACCCCGGCTTTTCAGCGATGCCCGGCCGCTAAGCCTGCCGAGATCGAAGCTTGCGGGATGCTGTCGGCATTGGGGCGCGTTGGGCAGACGTACGGCTTGGAGTGTCGTCGAGCGGCAAAAGTGTTGGCGCTAAGAAGCCTCTTCTGACTCGCACCGATGCGCGAGGTCCGGCGACCTATTCGGTCTTATCGATGACCCGTCGAGAGGTCACGGTTGCAGCGGGAGAGCAGTAAGAATCCGCTAGTGTAGGGATTCCTCCACTTCCGCGCCTGGACGGGTCGCAAGTGCGACCAAGAAGCGAACGGGCACGGCGGCTTCCGGGTTACCGCCTGGTTGCTGCCAAGCTCCAGCCATGGGTGCAAAGCTGGGCGTAAGTGCGGGATTTCGCCCGAGATGCCGTCAAGGATGCGGAAACCCGCACAACCCGCCCGTACTGAGGCTGCCTCACCGAGCGGAGGAATACGCGTATTGGGGTGCGAGCCTCCACTTGGCACAAGACTTGCGGCGACATGCCAGCAGCGCGTGACCGGAGCGCCGCGATGCGAGAAGTGCGGGAAGGGAGGAGGCCCAGCCCGATCCGGTCAGGGAGAGAAAAGCTGTTGGTTTCACCAATCCGAAGCGCGGGTCCAGCGCCCCGCAAGGCCTTCTACGCGCAGCTCTACATTCAGGTGCTTACCGCCATCGCGCTGGGTATCGCAGTCGGGTATGTCTACCCGGACGTCGGCGAGAGCCTGAAGCCGCTCGGCGATGCCTTCATCAAGCTCGTCAAGATGATCATCGCGCCGGTGATCTTTCTAACCGTAACAACCGGCATTGCCGGCATGAATGACCTCAAGAAGGTCGGCCGGGTCGCCGGCAAGGCAATGATCTATTTCCTCACCTTTTCGAGTCTCGCATTGATTGTCGGTCTCATTGTTGGAAACGTCGTTCAGCCAGGTGCCGGACTGAACATCGATCCGGCCTCGCTCGATTCCCAAGCCGTAAAGGACTATGCCGCCAAGGTGCATGACCAGTCGGTGACCGGCTTCGTAATGAACATCATTCCATCAACGATCGTTAGTGCCTTCGCGGACGGCGACATCCTGCAGGTCCTGTTCTTCTCGGTTCTGTTCGGCATCGCTCTCGCGATGGTCGGCGAGAAGGGCAAGCCTGTGCTTTCGTTGCTTCAGGCGCTTCTCGCGCCGGTGTTCAAGCTGGTCGGCATCCTGATGCGGGCTGCGCCCGTCGGTGCTTTCGGCGCCATGGCCTTCACAATCGGCAAATTTGGCATCGGTTCGGTGGCCAACCTCGCCATGCTGGTCGCGACGTTCTATTTCACCGCCTTCCTCTTCGTCTTCGGGGTTCTTGGCGCCGTCTGCCGATATAACGGCTTCTCGATTTTCTCTCTCGTGCGCTACATCAAGGAAGAGCTACTGCTGGTCCTGGCAACGTCCTCCTCGGAGGCCGCGCTGCCCTCGCTGATGGAGAAGATGGAGAAGGCCGGCGCCAAGCGTTCCATCGTGGGTCTCGTCATCCCCACTGGATATTCCTTTAATCTGGACGGCACCAATATCTACATGACTCTCGCCGCCCTCTTCCTGGCCCAGGCGACGAACACGCACTTGTCGGTTAATGACCAGATCCTCCTATTGCTCGTCGCGATGCTTTCCTCGAAGGGAGCCGCAGGTATAACAGGCGCCGGCTTCATCACCTTGGCCGCTACGCTCTCCGTAATACCAAGCGTTCCCGTTGCTGGGATGGCTCTGATCCTGGGCGTGGACCGCTTCATGTCCGAATGCCGGGCGCTGACGAACGTGGTCGGCAACGCGGTGGCCTCGCTGGTTGTCGCCCGCTGGGAAGGTGAACTGGACGAATCGCGCATGAAATCCGCCTTCAGGGGTTGCCCGAGAGATTAAGCGCCCCTCGCCCCGGCAAGATTGCTGCAGCGCGACCAGCCAACTCGCCGGGCTCACCAGCACCAAACAATCGGCTCGCTGGGTCTACACAGCGCTTCGCGAGGCCACAGATCAGAAGCACCAAATGCGGTGAGGACAAGAAACATGAAGGCCCTAAGAAAACTGACCGTAGACCGAGACGCGCCCAGGTGCGTCCGGAGCGCTGTTCAGTGTATGGACCGTCGATCGGAGGGGATGCCGAAATGTTCAGGCCTCAATCCGCCGCCGGGATGCAGCTGATGACGGAGAGCCACCCGATCAAAATTGGAGCGACGGCAAAGCGCCCTACAATTGCCGACCTCGCCCGCGAAGCCGGGGTGAGCGTGGCAACGGTCGACCGGGTCCTGAACGCTCGCCTTCCGGTGCGGGAGGAGACCATGCGGCGCGTTCACCACGCGGCCCACGCGATCGGCTATCATAATGCGGGACTCATCAAACAGCGCATGCGGCAGGACCTGCCGCGCTACCGGCTAGGCTTCATCTTGAGAAAACCGGGCCAGTATTTCTACCAGGAGTTCGCGCGCGAGGTCGAGGCGTCTGTCAGTTCGGCCCACTGTTTCCACGGCATTCCGCTCATCGAATTTGCGCCTTCACATTTGCCTGGGGATCTCACGGCACTGCTTAAGGATCTTGGTAGCCGATGCCACGCGATCGCCATGGTGGGGCCAGATCATCCGAAGATCACCGCAGCAGTCGAGGAGCTCAAGGCGAAAGGCATCCCGGTCTTTTCGCTGCTTTCTGACTTCGCCGCGGGCGTGCGCGAGGGGTACATAGGTCTCAACAACCGCAGCGTCGGTCGCACGGCAGCCTGGATGTTCTCCAAGGTCGCTAAACGGACCGGCAAGGTGGCCGTTTTCGTCGGCAGCCACCGTTTCCAGGGTCATGAGCTGCGGGAAAGCGGGTTTCGCTCCTATTTCCGTGAGAACGAGCCAGCATTCGAGTTGGTGGATACGCTCGTCAATCTTGAAAAGCGACAGATCACTTATGAGGCGCTGCTAGATCTTATGCACCGGGAACCTGAGCTCGTCGGCTTCTACATGGCTGGCGGCGGCATGGAGGGGGCTATCTCCGCGCTCCGGGAAGAAGACAAAGGCCAGGACCTCGTCGCGATCGTGAATGAAATCACGCCGGAGTCGCGGTCGGCCCTCGCGGACGATATCATTACGATGGCGGTGGCGACGCCCCTGCGCCGACTTTGCCAAGAGCTGATGTTGCTGATGGATCGCGCCATCAAGACCGGCACTGCGGAGACGCCGGGGCAGACATTTCTGCCGTTTGACATCTATCTGCCGGAAAACATCTGAAATGATGCGATCTATCGCCATGGCCGACATTCATAATTGCCGCGCATTCCACTCGGGACGGTATGCACATTTCAAATGAAGTGTAGGCTCTGCTCATGCAGATCGAGAGCAAAGCCGTGCTGGGGAATCTCCTCCAGTCAATCACGTCACGATGAAGCTAAGCGTGCAGCTCTTACAAAGACGCTCGGTCAGTTGTGGGCGTTAAATTCGGATGCATCCAGCTGCTCGCGTCCGTCAAGGCGCCGATCGTTTGCTGGATGAAGTATAACGGGCCCACCAAAATGGCTCTTTCGCTTTATCCAGTGTCCCGACCTGGAGCGGCGCGTTGCGAAGCCGGTCGAGGGCAGTTTTGGCGCCATTAGCTGCGATGCTTGGTGATGGCTCAACGATCTCCGTGATCGCCTCACTTGGCAGCCGGGGAGGCAACCAGGCGTGCGTCCTTCGGCATTCTCAAACCTGACCGTCGACATCAAGGCCTTGGCCGGCCTTACGCGTCATCGATCGAACGCGAAAAGCGGGTTGGCCGGCCTTCAGGAGGAGGCGAATACAAATGAAGCGGCCTGAAGCTCGGCGTGAAAGGGGAACAATTTTTCCGGACATATCGTGAGCTTGGCAAACTCGCTGCCAAGAGCATAGCGGCCCGGTAAAGGCTTGGGGAATTTATGCGCTGCGCGGGCCTGGAAAACGTCTTCCCCAAGGCGTGCCTATATTGGCTTTCCCGATTGCGCACGACACGGCTGCTTGAGCCCGCGAAATTCAAACTCGGTCAGCCTGGCGTTCCGACCAGGCGGCCGCCAGTCCTCGTGGCACGGTCGCGGCAGCGACGAGTAGCTTCGGTCAGGCTCCGTTCTTGTCGAAAAAGCCTATCATCCACGCCGCTGCCGGACGACGCTGGGTGCGAGTTCGACAGGGCTCATGCCCTCCACTCTCCCCCGCGCGCTAAGTATGGGCAGTTGTCCGTTATCGGCGGCAACCGATGTCGGTTCTCTGTCTTTTGATCAGTGGGCTAGCGTCGGTAGAGCCGGCCTTCGGAGGTATGCCGTCCGGCACTGCCAGCGCAGATTGGATCGCAACTCTTGAGCAGCTCCTTTCAGTTCGGATGCCAGCCGTCGCTCTACCATCGAAAACACTGGAAGGTAGCTTTGCATGCTGCCTCGGTCCGAGATGGCATTGCCTGTTTGCTCTCAGGTGCTCATAGGAATCGGTCCGTTCCCGGAGTGTGCGTCGCCAGCAGGGCTTGCTCGGGCGGTCGGATGCATATAGCTCGGCTACAGAAGAGGCGGCCAGACCTTCATTCGTCGTCTGCCGCGACTTACTGCATAATTCGTGTTCAACAAGGAACGACCTATGAGGCGGCAGCCCCGAGCTTTCACGGTGGAGATCAAACAGAAGCGCAGCTCTCAAAAGCGGAGTGGTTCGATCTGGAGCGATGTCGATCTTACCGCAGCAATGGCCGAGACAACAAGGGAACTCGAGGAGATGGAGTTGCCAAATGGTCGCCCTGTTGACTCAAGTGTTGTAGCGCTTGATGCTGAACACATTCACAAACCGCGAGCGGAGTATCTCATGGCAAATTCCCTGGACGCAGAACCAATAGCAACCGCTATGCAACCGGCAGCCAAAGTAGAGAGGCCTCAGAAGAAGAATGCCCAACGGTCGCCGAAAGCGAAGGCGGAGTCCAGGCCGCCTGCTCGGAAGAATGTGCCCGATGCGGCGTCTCAGGCGGAGGAAGCAGCGGCCGTTCGGACCGGACGTAAGATCTACTCTGGAAAGGAGCGCGCCCAGCTGCTCGCCCTGATCCAGAAGTCTATCAGTGGCGGCGCCACTCACAAGAGCGCCGTAAAGCAGGCCGGTATCTCGGAACAGACCTACTATCAATGGAAGAAAGCTGTGCTGCCTGTATCGGTTGGTGACGATCTGAAGGACCTCGTCGCTCTTGAGGAAGAAAACAGCCGACTGAAGAGCCTGCTCGCGGAACGCCTGCGCAAGGAGAACGCGGAACTGAAGAGGAAGCTGGGCTTGCAATAACCCTGCAATCTTGTCCGACATCCGAGAGCTCATAGCTACGGGTCTGGCACCGGCACATGTGGTCGGAGGAACCGGGTGTCGCCAGGCTAGGTGAAACCGCAGCTGCGCGACCGCGGCACCTGCGGTTGGCTTCGCGCACTCGCCCTAAGTCCGCCACCAGTTGCTCCTTCGTCCGAACACTGCGATAGTCCGCCGCCCTCTGCGGACCCATCGACTGCCGGCCGCCCAAGGCGGTCCGGCAAGCATCTGCATGAGCGAGACACAGGAGCGATCTCGAATGACATGTCCGCTCAAGTGCCTACGCGCCTTAGACCGGCATTCGCGCCAGTAGCCCGTTTCGGATGAGATCGATGCTGGCGGCAAATGCGCCTACAGAGTCATTCAACGAGTGGACTTCCTCGACGAGCTCGAGAGAAAAGGGACCCGCATAGCCGCCATCAAGTAGCGCCCGGATCTGGCTGCAATTGTCGGAACCTCCCGGGATGCGATCTGGGTGAACCCAGAAGGTTGGATCGTTTATGCCTGAAAGGTGCACGAGACCTGTCAGATCGCAGAAGAAAGACGTCTCGCCGGCGAGCGTGTGGTGGAATGTATCGTGCACGAGCCGAAAGACGGACTGGCCATCAACCCAGGCAATAGCGTTGGCCGCTTCGTTCTTCGACCGAAGCGAGGAGGTCTGGAAGCCCAGCGGTTCGATGAGTCCAATCAGACCCCGCGACTGAAGTATCGGCTTGAGCGCCTTCAAGGCGGCGCGCAGATTGCCATTGCGCCCTCCATTGGCGGACCACGAACCGTCGTTCACCGGCACCAGCATGAGCGCCTGAGCGCCACAAGCGGCCGCATAATCGGCGAGCTTGCTGGCCTCGGCCTTGCGGGCGGGAGTCCATTCGTTGAACCGCTGTAGGGCGTTGACTGAGATAATCGTGACGCCCGCTTCGGCAGCGGCAGACCGGACATCCGCCGGCGGCTTGCCGCGCACAACAGCCTTGCTGCAGGGACTATTCCGGATTTGCACGTCGGTCAGACCGAGATCGCGGGCGAGCGCGAAGAACGTCCTGACGTCAAGTCCCGGCGCCGCCATGTAGTCGAGTGCAAACCGAAGTGGCGCCTGGCGCACGGGGTGGCTTTCTTTCATCAAGGCGGCCGCCATTCTCGGCTGACTGGCCTCTGCCGTTTGGCCGAAATGATCGGCATAGGGAGGCGAGCCAATCGAACTGACCCGCTCTATATCCACACGATCGTGATTCATTGTGAGCCGACTTTCACGCAACGGATACTGCCGCGCCTCTTGAGAACATTGATCTGCTGCGAAATGACGGAAGATCGCTCGAGGCTATCCAGTTGCTTCCGCAGAGTAGGCGCCCGGAAAGGATGCTGGACCGATCCGGAGCCAAACTGATATGGCAGGCTGATTCTTCGTGGCGAGGTGCCCAGCGCGATCATAGCGCGCCTCTCCGCCCCCTCCCTCAGGCTCTGGATCCATCCAGGACGCGCTGCCGTGCGGCCTTGAATGCCGCTGGTAACAAGGGCAACATGTCGGCCAGCGTGTTGAACGCAATCGGCGTGACCGCCGGCGAGACTGCGGGCTATAACATAGAGTCTCCGCAGACCGGGCGTGATGGCGAGCACGGAGGCCGCGGCGAGGTACAGGGCGAATGGGGTCAGTTCTGGCATCATTGGTTCATTCCGACAAAGTTCATGATTATTCTGGAAGCGACGATCTCGCGGTCAGATGCCCGTTCGCTCGCCGCAAGGCCCGCAGCCACGCCAGCGCGATCGGCAGCGTTCCGGTTCCGAGTCAGTTTGCACTTGCTCTCCAGCCTTGTGATCGGCATGCGCAAGCCAACGATCCCGCGAGAGTTGCGCCTGTACTAATCCGGCGGGCGTGCCGACACCGCCCAGCGAGGCGCGCTCGCCCTCGTGGTGGTCAGTCAGGCCATTCACGACGTCCAGCAGTCTTCCCGCATGCTCGAAGAACTCGACCGGATCATAGGCGTGGACGGCGATGTAATTCCAAGTCGGACGACCTTCCCGGCTTCCTGCTTGGCCGCATACTATGCCGGCGTCGCATAAGTGTCCGGCTCCATGAGATGGCCAAGCCGTCGCCCAGCGGCGGAACACGGCACCTGCGGATCAGCCTTCGCGAGGTGCCCGTAGATCACGCCGTGCTCGCCCTCGCCCTCATCAAGCAAGAGGGCGGTGACGAGGCGAAGAGCATTGGGCCGTGGCAGAGACTAAGTTCGACAGCGGCGCTGCGCGGATGCTCGCTCGCAGGAAATCGATATCATCATCATCTCGGAAGGCCGGAGAGGCTACATCGGCGGAACTCCGTGTGTGCGTTACAGATTAGATACTTGCAATCTGGCCCTCTGGAAACAGCCAGTTAGTTGCATTTGTAGCCGTCCAGTTGGTGAAGTGGCCTGGCGGGCCGGATCATTGGGCTAATAGTTTGGCGATCCAACAGAGAGGCCCTCCACGGCTTCTGCGCCCCGACATGTCTGGCTCAACCGTCCGTGGCTCCGCCGTCGCCAGCATAGTGCTACCGATCGAGTTGCCGGCGATAAAGATAGAACCAGGGGTAGCCTCTCTGGCGGCCCTGATGGTGCTGTTGAAGAAATCTACGCCGGAGATGGCGCACCTCGGCGGCTCGTTTAAGGAAGTACGAGCGCCCGGCGCATTATGGCCACGGCCACAACGAGCGCATGCTGCTTCCTGTCGAGCGTGGCACCGCGCACGGTGCCGTGATGCCATGCTGTCGGCCGGCCGGCTTGGCCGACTGCGCTACGAATGGAAGTTCAGGCGCCGGTGCGGCGGCTGGCTGTTCCCGGGGCAGCACGCGATTACCCGACGCTGCAGATCCATCGAATCGTCGCCGAGACTGCAGCAGCGCCAACACCGTCAAGGGGTCGGGCCGGCACCGCTGCGTCACAGCTTCGCCACGCTTTGAGGCCGGCGCCGACGTCGGAAATTACCCAGGCCCTCTGGGGGAAGCAAGCTCGACACACACGGCCCTCTACGCAAGCCCGACCTGTAGATACGCTGCAGGCCAGTCCGCGCGAGAACTTAGCCTTTCAAGGAAGCGGAAAGCTCGCCCGTGCGGCCACTCGATTGAGATCGCCGACATGATCCGTGCTGCCCGGCCTGCCTATAAGGTCGCGCATGCAGGCCAGTTCAGCCTCGGCAGCTCAGGGTCATGTCGGCGACCGAGCACTGCCGCACGGCAGGCACACGCGGCCGAGGGCGGATCGGGTACAACTGCCGCGGTCGCCCTCCGATAAGGCAAGCGGAATGAATCGTCATCCGCATCCCCTCCTCGGCGGAGCCACGAGTCTGCCCAAGGATGGCAGATGTCTCGCGACCGCTTCGATCTGAATTCCATCCGGCTTTCGCCACGAGATGTTGTACTGGCTGGAGTGCCAGGACTGGCGCCTGACGTCGAAATTGATCAAAGCAGTGCGCAATCTTTGGACCATGGCGCTGGGTCAAATTATGAATGCGGTGCACCTTCCGCTGGCCTGCTGAGCACGAAATGGCCAGAGGCGTTACCTCCCATTGACCTTCGCGCCAGGAGACCCAGCCGCAAAGGAACGCACACTGGTTGGGAGCGAACCGATCATACCGGGGCGGGCACGTTCCTCAACCGACCCGTCTGTCGACACTGGCGGCGACAGGCTTTAGCGGTGTGATTTCCTGCTTGTAGACCTTACACCCTGGTGCCAGCTCTCTGAGACCGCTCACCAGCATGTTAGCCGCCTGCTCGAGCGCCTCTTCCGGCATCGCCGCCAAGCTTTCCAAAATAAACCACATGCGGCCGCCCACCCTCTCCAACCGGGTGCGCGTGCCCTGCCGCCAATTCCAGCGGCGACATGTAGCTCCCAGATCGTCGCGCCAGATGACCTCCCCCTTGGAAGGGTTTTCGACGACCGTTTCGCCATTCAAAACAGTGTGGAAAGACTCCGTTCCTACGGCAACCGTCAGCCGCGGTTTGCCGACATATGCATCAAAATTTTCGCCGCCAATCGGTATTGCGAAACGCAGGCTCACGGCATTGTAGAGGTCAACGATAGGATTTATTGACGGGATTCGACCATCCTTCTCCACCCGTTTTTTCAATGCATGCGCCGAGCACGGCGTCCGGTTTGGTTTCGCGCCGAACCGAACGTATGCCTCCGCCCAATTGGCCAAGTGCGCTTCTCCCCAGGCGGGCCCCCCCGCTCGGGCGAAGTCGCAAGCCTCTCCCAACACGTCCCGAGCCATGACGCCTCGCGCACTGTCCTGTGCATCAACAAGAATGCTGATTGCGCGAAAGTCAGGTGCGATCTCTGCTATTTCTTCGTCGATCCGCGGAAAATCCAACAACGCTTTCTCCCTTTAAGCCAGTCGCGAGGGCGCCTTTGCTTCGACCGCCTTTTGAGAGCTCCTCAAGAATCCCTTCCCCGGTCCCAGGGCATACTCCTGCCCTGGACCCGGACTGGCCGACAGAGCCAGTCCGGGCAAGTCTTGCTGATCCAGTCTGCGATCAATGCCGGCGCGACTCTGAGGTCACGAGCCAGGCCCGCTCGCTGTCAGGGCGCGCATAGAGCGTCTTGCCGAATCTTCGGCAAAGCTTCTGACCCGTTGGACAGCGCCAGCAAGGAGGCGAACACCATTCTCGATCTGCCGAATGGTCAGGGCGGAATAGCCCATCACCAATCCAATCCGATCAGCGCGGCCTTCATCTCGGATGTACAGCGATGAAATCGGATGGATGCCAACCCCGACCCGCCGCGCCTCGTCAACCATGACCTCCTCCAGCGACCGAGAAAGATCCTTGAACCAGACGACGACATGCAGCCCTGCATCGGCCCCCTCGATGGCAATGCTGTCTGCGAACGCACGTCGAAGGACAGCAAGCAGTGCCTCTCGCCTCTCCCCGTTAAGACGGCGGACGCGGCGCACGTGCCTTTCATAACCACCGCTCTCAATGAGTGAGGCCAGGGCCTCCTGTTCCGCAACCGGAGAATGCCTGTCGAGAAGCTGCTTGGCCATCGCAAAGACGTCTTGCAACTCGGCCGGAACCACCAGGTAGCCGATGCGCAGCATCGGCGACAGTGTCTTGGAGATCGTGCCAACATAGATTACGGAACTGCGGTCTTCCAGCTTATGCAGCGGGGGCACCGGTCGAATGTCGTACCGGTACTCGCCATCGTAATCGTCCTCGATAATATAGGCGTCATTGCGCCGAGCCCATTCGAGGAGCTGATACCGCCGCGAAATCGACAAGACGCCGCCGAGCGGGAATTGGTGCGACGGGGTGACATAGGCTAGCCGCGCTGGTATCTCCTGCAGCAGCTCGGTCTTCATGCCCTCGCTATCGACGGGGACAGCAACGGGCGTGGCTCCTGTGCTGGCAAAGACTTGGCGCGCCATTCTATAGCAGGGATCCTCGATCACGAAGCTGTCGGAAGGATCGAGCAGCAGGCGCGCGCACATGTCGAGGCACTGCTGTGATCCACTTACGACGAGGATCTGCTCGACCTGGCAGCTAAGCGTTCGGGCACGCCACAAATATCCCTGCAGCGCCTGGCGCAAGCGAAGCGAGCCGCGTGGATCGTGATAAGCTAGCCTTTTGGGGCTTGGTGACATTGCCGCGTTCATCGCACGCTTCCACGTGAGCGCCGGGAAATCAGATGGGGCGAGGTCGCCATAACGGAAATCGACCTTGAAGCGGTTGGGGAGGTAATCGCGCCGCGGGGGACTGGCGCGCAGTCGCTCGCCGTAACGAGAAAGATGGATGGGGCCAGTCCGTTTGGGCACCGCGCTGGTCTCTTTACTCCGGACTAGCGAAGATGCAACGCGCGGTCTTGCGCCTTGAACGACCTCGATGAAACCTTCGGCGACCAGCTGGTCATATGCCACGGTGACCGTGGTCCGCGACACACCGAGTTCATTTGCTAGGCCGCGGGACGACGGCAGCTGGCTGCCCGTTTCATAGATTCCACCCAGGATCTGCTCTCGAAGAGCTTCGCAGATCTGGCGCGCGCCCAGACCTTGCGAGCGAGCTGTCGACGCGGAAGGAGAAGGCTGGACCATTTCTTTCATCGCCAACTGGACGTTTCACCTGGGTTAGTGTGAAGGCATTGTCGCCGAAATCAAGAGGGCTTAAGCCGATGAACAGCGCCGAAGATCAGCTTGAAGCCGAGACAACATCAACGCCGTCCCGGAACGACGTCGGTCTCGCATTCGCCACCCGGGCCATCCATCATGGCTACGATCCGGCCGGCTTTTCCAATTCCGTTCAGACGCCGGTGTTTCTCACATCGACCTATGGATTTGAAAGCGTGGCAGCAAACGAAGCCGCCGCAGCGCTTGGGGGAAGGCTTTACGCACGCGAATACAACCCGACCACCGAGATCCTCGAAAAGCGGCTCGCCAATCTCGAAGGAGCCGAAGCTGGGCTGGTACTCGCCTCGGGGATCGCAGCCTTCGGCACGCTGATCCTTTCGCTGCTTTCGCAGGGTGACGAACTCATTGTCCACAAGACCCTCTATTCGAATACGCTCGCCATGGTCGAACAGGGGCTGCCGCAGTTTGGCATCAAGGTCGTTGCCGTCGACCTGTCTAATCCGAGCAATCTCAATGGCGCCATCACCGACAGGACCCGGCTCGTGTTCTTCGAGACGCCAATCAACCCGCTGGGCCGTATCCTCGACATCGCTGCCATTGCCGAACACGCCCATTCTCGCGGCGTGAAGGTCGCCGTCGACAGCACCTTCGCCTCGCCCGCCCTCCAGCGTCCGCTGGAACTCGGAGCCGACCTCGTGATCCATTCGCTCACCAAGTACATAAATGGCCATGGCGATGCGCTGGGCGGTGTGATACTGGGCGACGTGAATACACTGCACCTGCTGCGCGAAACTGGCCTGCGCTATCTCACCGGGGCAGCGCTCTCGCCGATGTCGGCGTTCCTGATCTTGCGCGGGTTGAAGACACTCACGTTGCGTATGGAGCGTCACAGTGCCTCTGGGCTTGCGGTCGCCCAGGCGCTCGAGGCGCATCCGGCTGTGGCTTGGGTTAGCTATCCATTTCTCGGCTCTCATCCCGACCATGAGATCGCGCGCAGACAGATGTCGAACGGCTCGGGCATGTTGGCTCTCGGCCTCCAAACGGGGTTCGAGGGCGCGCGCCGTATGATGGACCGGCTCAAGCTGATCATCCGAGCGGTCAGCCTCGGCGACGCTGACAGTCTCATCTATCATCCAGCAAGCCTGACCCGCTCGCGCGAGTCAATTCGCAAGGACGCGCATTTGCCTGACGGAGTCGGCGACGATCTCATGCGTCTGTCGGTAGGGCTCGAAGACGCCGCCGATTTGATCGCGGATCTAGAGCAGGCGCTGGACGGGGGTCTGATGCCAAACGCTTCACCCAATGTAATAACGGGAGCTTCAGCATGGCTTTCCTGAGCGGCCTTTCGGCCTTCCCAATAACGCCAAGCGACAGCGATGGCGGCGTCGATATCCTGGCGCTTCGAAAGCTGATAGCGCGGCTTTGCGCAGCAAAGGTGGATTCCATCGGCCTGCTCGGCAGCACCGGCACCTATATGTATTTGTCGCGCGAAGATCGCCGCCGGGCGCTTTGCGAGGCGCTGGACGAGACAGGTGGACGAGTCCCGCTCGTGATCGGCGTGGGCGCTTTGCGCACCGATGAAGCGGTAAAATGTGCAAGTGATGCGAAGGCCCTCGGCGCAGCCGCGGGGTTGCTCGCGGCTGTTTCCTACACCCCGCTCACGGAGGACGAAGTTTTCGAGCATTTTTCGACGGTGGCGCGCGACAGCGGTCTGCCGATCGTGATCTACGACAATCCCGCAAACACGCATTTTCGCTTCACGCCAGCGCTCATCGAGCGTCTGGGACACCTGCCTGAGATCCTCGCTATAAAGAACTCGGCCGACCGGGGTGATGCCATCAAAGGCCAACTTGCGCACCAGAAAAAAATTGTGCCGAAAGGATTCTCGATCGGCTACAGCGGCGACTGGAACGCCACCGAAGCCCTGATCGCCGGAGCCGATACATGGTACAGCGTCCTCGGTGGCATCTTGCCCGACCCGTGCCTGAGGATGGTCAGAGCCGCTCAGCACGGCGACCACGCGGAAGCACACCGGATCGACGCCACCCTGGCCCCGGTGTGGGAGCTTTTTAAGACGTTCTCGAGCCTTCGCGTCGTATACGCAATCGCCGAGCTCCTCGGAATTTGTTCCGCCGAGCCACCACGGCCAATCAAGCCACTTTCCGCTGCCGCGAAGTGCCAGCTCGCCGGCGTCCTGGACCGTCTAGGATCAGGTGTCGGATCGTAAGCCGCGCGACTTCATATTGCCGGGGGGAAAAGTACGCACCCATCCTTCGATGGGCCTGTAGTAGCCGAGATCTGCTCCATCATCTGATTGGGAACGATGCGCTGCGTGCTGATCACCTACGGATCGACAGGTCTCGACGCGAATCACGTCCTCGTCAGCGCGTGCGATTGGCAGAACCTCCATATCGGCGAGGGAGGAAGGCTGCGTTCCGAGCCCCCCAAATTTCTGCGACCTCCACTCGAAGCATCAAAGCCTTGATGCGCTAACAGCATTCAATCGCTGCGCAGGATCTTTGCTTCAAGCGCGGCTGCCACAAAAGCCTTTCGAGCAGCTGGTGGATGGGCCTTGCCACGCAATACCTGCAGACAAGCGTCCATCGCTACCTTCCGTTTCTCGGTCCGACGATGAAGGTCACGCATCAGGATAGCCGCCGCCTGGTTGACATCGAATACGATACGCTCGGAACTGGGGCGGCCAACCTGAACAACGACCGCCCTCTCAAATCTCTGCAAGCCGGTCATGTCTCCGCCCCCCAAGGCGATCATCCGTCAAAAGAGCCCAGCTCGTCTTTACCGAGCCAACCCGGTGCCACTGCATCTGCGAGCCGAGACAATGCCCTTTCTACCGACCCCGCGCTAGCCCGACACGCGCTTAGCCGCTCTGTTCCGCTGCCGATCTGCAGGCGGGATATTAAAGAAGCCGAATAGGCCCTTTGGGCGCGGCCTTCGCCGAGAAAAATCTTTTCGACCAGAGATTAAAAAGTAGCTTGATCGAGGAAGGCTCTCTTCTAGGCGTCCATCTTCGTGCTCAGCACGCGCACGCTCGGTGCCGAGGGAGCGTGGCACCTTGCGGTGGACATCCCTTCTCACTGTGCCGCACAGCGCTGCCTCGCAATTGCGTGTCAGCCATCTTGTCTCGACCACGCGGCAGATCTGATCATTCACCGCGCGGATGCCTCACATCCAAACAATCTAGTTTACCGCCCCCCCATCACCGCGCATAGCGCGACATCAAAACCCACGGCTATGTTTCTCAGCCGTTTCCTGCGGTCACTCTCACTTTGAGTAGGATCTACTATGCGCATTTGCGGTATCAAGCTGACGCACGACGGGGGAATCGCTGTCGTGGAAGACGGGAGATTAGTCTTGTCCATCGAGCAGGAGAAGCTCGACAATAACGCACGATACCAGCATATCGAGCGGCTTGAGACGGTCGCCGCCGTTTTGGCGGAAAACGGGCTTGCTCCGCGCGATATCGACCGGTTCGTTATTGACGGATGGGACGGTGAAATTCAGTCGGAATTCCAAGTTCTGAGTAACGGCTCCCCTATCACTCTCAACGGCGCACCATACGTGGAGCGGGACGCCGAAAATCCCCTGACAGCCTATCACGGTTCCGGTCTCATGCTCGACAATGAGGCATTTTCTTATGAAAGCTACCCGCATGTTCTTGGGCACGTTGCTTCCGCATACTGCACCAGCTCATTTGCGAAACGAGAGGAACCAGCATTTTGTCTGGTTTGGGACGGCTGCATCTTTCCGCGGCTTTACTACGTCGAGCCAAGTGGAGCCCGATTTGTTGGGTGTCTGTTTCCGATGATAGGCCATGCGTATGCCGCTGCGGGCCAACATTTTGGTCCTTACAAGCGAGAACTGCGGACTGGCTGGGATCTCGGTATCGCCGGCAAGTTGATGGCATATATCGCGCTCGGAGTGGTCCATGAACACATCGTGAAGGTGTTTCAGGAGCTTTACGACGACCATTTCGCCGGGGATACGGACCTTGCCCTTGGTTACAGGGAGAATAGCCACAGCGAAGACGCGCTACTCACGGCTGTGCACAACTTCTTCGATGCAAGCGCGTCGCGGTTAATCCCCGAAACGCCCGAGGACATACTTGCTTCGTTCCATGCCTTCGTTGAGCGTCTTCTCGTCCGGGGGATGACCAGCGCGCTGCGTGGGTGCTCGGTTCCCAAAACCCGAAACCTGTGCATAGCCGGCGGATGCGGGCTGAACATCAAATGGAACAGCGCCCTGCGGGCGAGCGGTTTGTTCGACGCAGTTTGGGTGCCTCCGTTTCCAAACGACAGCGGATCGGCGATCGGTGCCGCTTGCTGCGCGCTGGCCGCCGACAAAGGTTTCGTGCACCTCGACTGGTCAGTCTACAGCGGGCCAAATGTGAGCCATGGCAAGGTTCCACCTGGTTGGCAATCTGCTGCTTGCAGCCTGAAAGAACTTGCCAGCGTGCTGGCCGACAACAAGCCTGTTGTGTTCCTTGCAGGCCACGCAGAGCTTGGTCCACGTGCTTTGGGAGGCAGAAGCATCCTGGCGGCCGCAACTTCGCCGGAAATGAAGGACCATCTCAACAAAATCAAAGTTCGAGAGCACTTTCGGCCGGTAGCGCCAATATGCTTGGAGGATCGTGCACCTGACATGTTTGACCCCGGCACGCCGGATCCTTACATGCTGTTCGATCACCGAACCCGTTCGGAGTGGAAAGAAAAGATCCCGGCGGTCGTCCATCTCGACGGAACTGCGCGACTACAGACAGTTTCAAGAACATCTGAACACCCAATTGCTGAACTTCTGATAGAATATGAGAAGCTCACGGGCATTTCTCTGCTCTGCAACACGAGTGCAAATCTTAATGGACGTGGTTTTTTTCCGGATGCGGCTGCCGCCTGTGAGTGGGGATGCGTAGACCACGTTTGGTGCGAAGGGTTGCTGTTGACCAAGACAGGTGCAAGTCAATTCGAGGGCTGAGCGCCAGGCTGCGACACACCTGAGTTGCCGCGCTCTAGCGCTGCAATCGCTGGCAGCATCGCTGAGGGAGCCTGATACTGCGGGTGTGTGGCCCCTTGAAGCTGCCTAGATCTGAAGAACGAATCTGATCGATGGCCGACAGAGCGCAGAGACTGTGCGGTTAAGCTGGCAACTTAGTGATGTGCTGGAGGATAAAAGGGCCTGCACGGCCCTTTGCTCGGCCGAACCACTCCGCCACGGCGCCGGGCATGTAGCTGACCACGTTGACCCCGACACCCTCCGTCAGTGTCAGGAAGAGTAGAGGTTCCACATCCTCGGGCATGCGTCTTGCATCGTCCACGTGCGGGATCGGTTGCAGCAACCCGATGCCGAAGAGTACAATTGTCAGCACGGTCACGGGGCGAAACCCAGCACAGACCGTCAATGGCCGGGCACTCCGGATGGATGGCCTCGGCCCCACTTTCTGGTCCCCAGGTAGCTATCTTCTGGCGTATCGATAACTTCGCCACGGCGACCCTCAAACGAACTGGACCGCAGTCGGCTGAGATCGGCCAGCACCAATTCGCGCTGTGATATGCGTTGAGTAGACTTGCTCCGCGCGGCGGCATCGGCGTGGTGGCAGGCGGCACACTTTTGAAGAGCGCCTTGCCGATATCCTGGACCCGGTCGGGGAACAAAGACTGATGCGTTCGCTTCCCTCGACGAGGCAAACGTCGAAGAGTGTTTGGCACCTCCCGACGCCGGCGACTGCCCGCGTTTGATTGAGGAGAAGCGGACCGCACGGGTCGTTGAAACCTCGACATCGGGGAGCGCCCCGCCGGCAATTCCGAGGCGAGTCCAGGTAAGGGCGGCGTATGACCGCGGCCGGCAGGAACGCACGCTGTGGGTTTGGCAGGGCGGCTATAGGGGACCGACCACGCCTTCCAACAGAAAGGCTCCCAAGCACTCAGCAATGCCTCGGCGGTTCCTTGTCGAGTTGCAGTTCGACCTCATCATCGTCATCCGTGATCAGCAGCAAGGTGCCTCTTAGCGGGTTGTACGACGTGAGCTTGGCAAAGCCGAACGGCCCACCCATCCCACATCCGGCAGCCTCGTAATATCGTTTTCGACCTGTGCCCGCTCGCCCGGCATTGCCGTCAAGCCTTCCGCGAGCCTCATCGGTTCGTCGCTCATAGCGGTGATCAGCCCTACCAAAGCAGGATGACATTGGGCTGCTTGGTGATTTAGACCGCCTGACGCACGCCAGTGCAGCACGCGGCACCGGGCGGCTGGCGCGATTGCATCTTCAGCATCGCCGGGAAATCAGCACCACACTGTCATGCAAGATCACCGAATTGCATGCCGTTGACCCGGAGCGCCTGCGGCTTCACATGCGGGATGCCTCCTGCAACATTATTTGCCGCATCCAGACGCTTGCCGGATCACTGTTGTGAAGGGTGGGCCATTGGACGGCCTCGGTGAACGTGGGTAGTGGCCGCGGAAGTTCCACGATCCGCAGAGGGAAAGTCTTCTTGAAATGCTGAACCAGCCGGAAGGGCATCGTCGCTATACGGGCTGTGCCTGAGACCATTGGCGGGATCATGCTAAAGGCCGGCACGATAATCTCGACATGTCTCTTGAGACCATTTTCAAGCAAAAACTGTTCCTCGATGGATGGCATCTGCGCACGGCCGACCCTGAACGCAATGTGCTTCATCGACACGTACCTCTCGAATGTAAGCTGCTGTGGCAGCTGCTTGTTCGTGGGGCAGCCTACGCACACGAATGTCTCGTCGAACAGCGACGCTCTAGGATGGGCGCTCGACATGAACAATTCCGGAAGAATCAGAAAATCGACGTCACCGCGCCGGAGAAGCTCATCGAGATCGTCGTCGAGCGGCAGCAATTCGAAGCTGACGGCGGGTGCTTCGCGGGCAACACGCTCCACGACCTTTTCAAAAAACACCAGTGTGACGAAATCCGAAACTATGATCCGGAAGCGGCGATCGGATTGAGCCGGTTTAAACGGATCCCAAGAAATAATCGAGCACTGGATGTGAAAGAGAGCGCCGCGAACAGCGGGCGCGAGTGTTTCCGCACGTGGGGTTAGAACGCGTTCGCGGCCTCTCATCGTAAACAGTTCATCGTTGAAATAATCGCGCAGCCGGCCGACGGCCGCGCTCATGGCCGGCTGACTTAGGTTGATACTGCTTGCCGCCGCCGTGAGGTTGCGCTCGGTCAGCAGCGCGTCGAGCACAACGAGAAGGTTCAGATCAAGGCCTTTGAAACGCATGCCTCATCTGTCCGTAACGTGGTTGCTTGTCATCGCGACCATTGTGGATGGCTAATTTATTGCAGATTGAGATTTGAGCAGACGTGGGTGTGGCGGCGCTCCGACAAGGATCTGCGACACATATCCAAGGTCGCGCGCAATCTTGCGAATTGCCATCGCTGCGGCGACAATCGTCATTCCAACCACACTTGCGAACGCAATTCTGGTCGTGAGATTCCAGGTTTCTCCAAACTGGATGAAATCCATGAGGCGAAACGCGGCACCCTGAACAAGATAAAAGAGCAGCGTGCTCTGACCGAGCTCCATCGCGACAAACTGAGCTATTCTAGTTGAAGAGGCAGCTCTCCAGCATTGGACCATAAACTGCATTGCCACCGCAGAAGCCGCTGCAGAGCCAGCGAACATCAGCAGCACTTGTCCGGCTGACTCTTCATCATTGATCAAAACATGATTGTTGAAGGCGTATGTCTGCTTATCCCACAGAAGTAAGGATATGAAAGCTATTATCGAAAGTAAGAATACAAAGGTCGATTTGTGGGTCCAGATGATACTTTTGTGCCATCCAATTGGCTGGGCAAACAAGACCCCCAAACAATAAAATGGGTAGGTGTATCTTACCAACGGGGTTATTGACAATGTGATAGGCGCGAATGCGACCCCGATTGCGGACGCGCTTATGATCCACATCGGTAGCCGTTTGGAAGTTGCAAAAACACGAACTAGAACGAATGAAATAAACGCCGCCCATATGA
Organism: Mesorhizobium sp. WSM1293; assembly: GCF_000513875.1. Classification (NCBI taxonomy): domain Bacteria; kingdom Pseudomonadati; phylum Pseudomonadota; class Alphaproteobacteria; order Hyphomicrobiales; family Phyllobacteriaceae; genus Mesorhizobium; species Mesorhizobium sp. WSM1293. Next base: position 113,621 of record NZ_AZUV01000017.1, read on the forward strand.
ACCAGTATGTTCCGATGACTTCCTTCGATAGATCCAGCAATACGTCAGTTTGACTCTTCGTTGGATAAATTGTAGCGGACTTTAGTGCGAAAATAAATGCACACCAAACAAACATTGGCAGCAATAACTGTACTGCTCGATCGCGGACCCCTTGAGTGAACGGTTTTTGAAAAATTGCCCCAGAAGAAACATATCCACTTATCGCCATAAAGAGCGGCATATGAAATATGTATATTACGTTATAATACGGAGATATCCAGAAGTCGTCAGTACCTCTATAAATTACATATTGCAATAAGTGCCCAATTACTACCAAAGTAATTAGTATACCTTTGGCGAAATCGAGACTTAGGTCGCGGTCCTTTATTTCCGCTGGGCGCGAGCCGCGTCCCTTCGCTCCGACTGTTATTTGATTAAGCATCAGACTCAAGCCCATCTGTCGCGGTTGCTACCAGCCGATCCTGGGCACGGCGAGCGCGCCAGTTTCGGTGAAAAGGATCGAAATTTGCGCGAATCGCAGCGTGGTATCGAAGGCCGACTGGCTGCAACCGAGCGGACAAATTGCAGGAACTGATCGCAAAAGCTGGAGCGCAGTGGCGGTCGCGATCAAGTGTGACGACGCGACCGCCCGGCCCCATTGTCGCCAGGCCGGCTCTGCAGAACCTCTCGCTACGGTTCCGCAGAGCGTGCCGAACCGTACTAAATGGAATGCCAAGCTGCTGCAGCACCGGACGCATGATGCGGATAGAATGGCTCATTCGAGTCTCTCAAGATCCGGATGCACACTGTACAATCCGAGTTCGCCTACCAAGAAATCAACCTCCCCAACCATGATGAAACGGCGGGGTCCAGGTGAGCCACTGCGCTGTGCAGATACGGCCGATTTCGCGAACCTCCGGACTTGCACCGGCCCAGCTACGACCACCTGAAGCCCTTATCGGCCAAATAGGCTTCTCGGAGATGGAGGAGAGTTCGATATAATCGGCGACTTGCAAGTTATTTCCCAGCACACGCTACAGAAGCAGTGGCCTGATCGGGTGCATCTCAGGTGCGGTCGTCTATGCAGCGCCCTGGAAGTTTGGTAAAATCGATTGTTTAGATCGCGAGCATCCACGCTATGGATAAGTGAAAGCGATGCGCTTCAAAGGCCTTGATCTGAATCTTCTCGTTGTGCTCGACGCACTGCTGACCCAGCGCAACCTCACGGCGGCGGCAAGCAGCATCAACCTAAGTCAGCCGGCCATGAGCGCGGCCGTCGGACGGCTGCGCGATTATTTTAAGGATGAACTGTTTACGATGAACGGCCGCGAACGTGTTCTAACCCCACGTGCGGAAACGCTCGCGCCCGCTGTTCGCGGCGCACTCTTGAAGATCCAGAGTTCGATTATTTCTTGGGATCCGTTCAATCCAGCTCAGTCCGATCGCCGTTTCAGGATCACCCTTTCCGATTTCGCCACACTCGTGTTTTTTGAAAAGGTCGTGGAGCGTGTTGCACGCGAAGCACCCGCCGTCAGCTTCGAATTGCTGCCGCTCGATGACGACCCCGATGAACTTCTCCGGCGCGGTGACGTCGATTTTCTGATTTGTCCAGAATGGTTCATGTCGAGCGCGCATCCAAGAGCGGCGCTGTTCGACGACAAGTTCGTGTGCGTAGGCTGCCCCACGAACAAGCAACTGCCGCAGCAGCTTACATTCGAGAGATACATGTCGATGAGGCACGTTGCGGCCAAGTTCGGGCCGACGCTGAAAGGCTCGATCGAGGAGCGTTTTTTGCTTGAGCATGGTCTCAAGAGACGTGTCGAGGTTATCGTGCAGGCCTTTAGCATGATCCCGCCGATGGTCTCAGGCACAGCCCGTATAGCGACCATGCCCTCCCGGCTGGTTGAGCATTTCAAGAAAACCTTCCCACTAAAGATCATTGAACTTCCGCTGCCGCTTCCCGCATTTACCGAGGCGCTGCAATGGCCCGCCCTTCATAACAGTGATGTGGCAAGCGTCTGGATGCGAGAGATATTGTTGCAGGAGGCATCTCTAATGACTTCTCCGCGAGACGCCAAAAAGGGTCGCAAGCCCTGATTGACACCACGTCTCACACCGGCGCTCGTGTCAACCGGCGTGTCGATCGAGATAGTCGCGAACGTGCGTCTGCGAGGTCGTCCTACGGGTGGGCTGCGTCGACAAAGGCTACGAATGAGGGGGGGTCGGGGTCCCCATAACCGCCATCAAGCAGCGCCCGGTCTGGCTGCCGTGGTCGGAACCGACTACCTATTAGGGCGCGATCCGGGTAGATCCAACGCTCATGCTGGTTCCGTCCGACGATGGCTCCTGGCCTCCGCAAGCCGCCTCATATCGGCGAGTTTGCGAGCGTGCGCGCGGCAACATAGAAGATGCCCGGACCGGGCGTGAAGGCGAGCACGGAGGTCGCGGCGGGGTACAGGGGCGATGGGGTCAGTTCTGGCATGATGAGTCATTGCGACAAAGTTCATGATTGTTTTGGGATGAGAGCGGCGATCTCGCGGTCAGATGCCCGCTCGCTTACCGCGAGGCCCGCAGCCACGCCAGCGCGGTCGGCCGCGTTCCGGTTCTGACTCAGTTTGCGCTTGCTCTCCAGCCTCGTGATCGGCATGCGCAAGCCAACAATGCCGCGGAGTTGCGCCTGTACAAAATCCGGCGGTGCATCCGACACCGCCCAAGGCGAGGCGCGCTTGCCCTCGTGGTGGTCAGTCAGACGTTTCACGACGTCCAGCAGTCTTCCCGCATGCTCGAAGAACTCGACTGGACCATAGGCGTGGACGGCGACGTAGTTCCAGGTCGGGACGACCTTCCCAGTTTCCCGTTTGGTCGCATACCATGCCGGCGTCACATAAGCGTCCGGCCCCATGAAGATGGCCAAGCCGTCGCCCATCGGGGGAACATGGCACTGGGGATTAGCCTTCGCGAGGTGCCCGTAGATCACGCCGTGCTCGCCCTCGCTCTCATCAAGCAAGAGCGGCAGTGGCGTTGCGAGCGGCCCTTCCGCCGTGACTGTAACGAAGTTCGCCAGCAGCGCCGCGCGGATCGTCGCGCGCACGCACTCCTTGTCGTCGTCGCGGAAAGCGGGAGGGATGTACATCACGAAACTCCTTGCGTCACCAATCACATACCGGCGAACCTGGCCTGCTGGAAACAGCCAGTCAGAAGGTATCGACGTGGTCCAGTTGCGCAAGATGAACATCGCGCGCCGGATCTTTGGGGGTGTGCGAGTCGGAGACCCCCTGTGTCATTAGCAGCCGAGGTGGGGTGTATCCCGCATAACGGCAATGGAGATTAGTTAGCCAAACCTTTGTGCAAGCACTCCGCATCCCGGAGGGGTCACGCTATGTAAGCCTCTGCAAGCCCAATGAAATGATCTAAGACAAAGTGAACCGTTTTGAAACGATCGTCGAAGAGGTTCGGGCCCTGGCAGGCGAGAGAGCTTGCGCGGGCCCGCACTATAGCAGGTGAGGACAGACGTCTAGGCTTTTCAACGGGTCGGAGCCGATCAGTTCGTCCGGTGGCAGGCATAAAACCCTATAATCTTCATAAGCGACACTAGGTACTGTCTGGGAAAGCAGGTCAGGATCTCGCATTTCAGTGATGTTCTGGAAGCGAGCGAAATTCATATCCGCAGGCATCTAATGCCGGAATCAGATTGGACAGCGCCGTTACGGTCTGGTGACGCAGACTGGCTTGAGTGCTCCATCTGGACTCGTCGGGAGGGCAACCGTCGTGCAAGAGCACGATTGCGCCGGGCCGGACCGCGGCGAGCACTGAATCGACGATCGCGTCGGCGCCGGGGCGCGTCCAGTCTTTTGGATCTATCGACCAGTGAAGAGCCGCCAGCCCGGCGATCTCTGAGGCAATGAATACTTCCTCGCTCCAGGCGCCGTATGGCGCGCGAATGTGGCGGACAGAGGCCTGGGGGCATGCTGCCATGATGGCACGGCTCGCCTGAAACACCTCACGTTGGACTTCGCCCAAGCCGCATTTGGACAAATCCGGATGAGACATCGTGTGGTTGCCTACCTCATGCCCTTCTGCGATCATTCGCTGGACTAGGTCCGGGTGCTCCGCGGCGTAGGCACCAATCACGAAGAAAGTTGCTGACACCCGATTTTGCGCCAGCACATCGAGTATCTGTGGCGTGAAAATTGGATCGGGACCGTCGTCAAACGTCAGATGGACGCTCCGACGGCCGGTTCCATCAGCGCATTCACTCCGCACCTCCTTTCTGTCATCAAGATGTTTCATTGAACCCTCGCCTCGGCCTACTGGATCGGAAACAGTCATATGAAGGTGCAGACCGGTGTTCCGGCCCTGTCATCGGTCGTCCAGGATTTGGCATCAGTTTTGGTGGACGCGAGCAGCTTGCGAGGGATGCATCCTAACATGGCGCTGCTCCCACAATCGTCGCAGCTCTCCGGTGAGAGCCTCGCGCTGGGCTTGATCCCGCGTAATTGTGTCGAGGAGATCCGCAAGCACGGCTTCGCCTTCGATCCGCGTCAAGAGATCGAACAACTCACGTGAAATACGCGCACACTCACGGTGATCCGTTCGGATTTCGCAGACGGTCTCGTGGCGATCCTGTGCCGTGTATTCGTGGACTTTATGCAGGGATACATAAGGCGGCAATGAAACCGCGAGCGCAGTCCAATCCTGCAGTGTTGCGGGCCGTTTTTTGACGAGGTACGGCCCGACCACAAGGCCATCCAGCTCCGTGGTCAGGAACGTAGCAATCGAGTCTGCAACTGAATCTACGATCGGCTCGGCATTGTTGTTAAAGGACGTATTGAGCAAAATTGGGATGCCTGTCCGCTGCTTGAAGGCATTGATGACCTCCCAGTAGGCCGGACTGGCCTTGCGCGATACTGTTTGCAGCCGAGCCGTACCATCGACATGCGTGATGGCGCCGAGCAAATCACGCTTGGAATCGCGAACACGAACAACGAAATTCATGAAGGGAAATTCGCACGCACTACCGGGGAGGTCGAAAAATTCGCGCGCATGCTCCTCCAACACTGATGGGGCGAACGGGCGATATCCTTCCCGCTTCTTGACCATAGCGTTGATCCGGTCCTTGTTTGAAGCGGGCCTGGGGTCGGCAAGAATGCTGCGATTTCCGAGCGCTCGCGGCCCGAACTCCGAACGACCTTGCACCCAGCCGATCACGGCGCCACCGACCATCCACTCAGCTGCCCTATCCGCCACCTCCTCAGTGCGTTCAAACTCCAGGTGCCCCGCCCATGCCTTCAGTTCCTCTTCGACAGCGTGATCGCTCGCGAGTTCGGGCCCCCAATAAACCTCCTGCAATCGCGCACGCGGCGCGGGGCGGCCCAGCTCGTTAGACACGATTAGTGCTGCGCCTAAAGCGCACCCAGCGTCATGCGATGCGGGCTGCACGAAGATGTCTTCGAAAAGTCCTGAATAGAGCAGCTTGCCGTTCATGGAGCAATTGTGCGCAACTCCGCCGGCCAGGCACAACCGAGTCATCCCGGTGGCCTCACGATAATGGCGAAGAATGTGAAACACGATGCGTTCGAGCGCTTCCTGTAACGACGCACTCACATCCTTATGCTGCTGAGTGAATGGCATTCCCTTTTGCCGGACCTGAATGTTGCGGAGCAAAGTCGGACCGATGCGGTCCAGGTGGACGCGATACTCGCCGTTTGCAGAGAGTTCATAGAACTGCTCGAAAAGCTCGCGATAGGGAACGGGATCGCCGTAGGGGGCAAGCCCCATTACCTTGTATTCATCGAACAAGCCGTAGCCGAGATACCGGATCGTCTCGAGATAAAATTGCCCTAGAGAATTGTTCTCCGGGAAAGTCGCGAGTTGCGTAATTTCAGTACCAGATCCTACCGCCACAAGGCCCGACAGGAAATCACCAGAGCCATCAACCGCGAAAATCAGACTTTGCTCGAAGCCGGACATTGCGAAAGCACTCACGGCGTGCGCCTGATGATGACTTACGAATGAGATACGCGAAGGGTCGATCTCGGTACCGAACTCCTGCGCCAATAGGCTCTGCATCAACAGTTTAGCATCCAACGGAATGGAGGCGTCCGGCTGGGAAGAAAGCATGTTTTCGAGCATGGCGTTGCTATAGTCTTCGCTAGCGTAGAACGCCACACGATCGATTTCGCTGAGCTGAACCCCAGCTGCGGAAAGACAGTATTGAGCCGCACTAATTGGGAGCTTGTTGGAGTGTTTGATCCTATTGAGGCGCTCCTCTTCTACGGCCGCAATGACCTGTCCGTCCCGCACGAGTACCGCGGCGCCGTCGTGCATGAATGTGTTTGAAATCTGAAACCTGTTTTCATAGACTTTGTCCAATCCGCCGTTCAATCCTAGACACAGCATCTCACTCTCCATTTGTCATACAGGAATACTAAATTGGCCGGTCTCGGTGCCGTTCGATCAGAAAGACAGGCCGAGTTGTCGTTCGCGCCAGAACGCCGGCCAAACATGACGGCCTCAAAGAAATTCTCTTGAGTCCGCCGGGATCAACATAAGATCCTGTGCTCGAGACGCCGGGCGTTCCATAGCGTTGTGAGATTGAATCGACGCCAGCCAAAACCCTTCGCGGCACATGCTGGCGATGTCGCTTCTATTTGCGTCCGTAGTACATGGTTTATCTCCTTCTCTTTCGCGTCAGCGCATCAGTCGGCGGCGCAACAGCGCCATCGAGAGGAAGAATGGCAACAGAGCGTACAGGCCGAGCACACCGATGTGCAGGGCCATGCCGCTGATCGGGCGATCAAGCATCACCGGACGAATAAGCTCGATCGCATGTGCCAGCGGCATGCATCGCGCTATCTGCTGAAAGGTGTCAGGCAGCTGATTTAATGGGAAGACCGCGCCCGACAGGAACAGCATGGGTGTAAGGATAAGCGTCTGGTAAAATACGAAGTAATCGTAGCTGGGCGAAAGTGCGGTGACGACCATCGCGATGCTGGCAAATACGAACCCTGTCAGAGCAATGAATGGCAGTGCATAGAGGACGGACGGCCAGGCTGTATAGCCCAACGCTGAGGTGACAATGGTAATTGCCATACCGGCCAGGAAGGCCTTGGTGGCTGCCCACGCCAGTTCACCCAGAACGATGTCGCCGAGGGTAACGTGCGTATACAGCATGGCTTCCCATGTGCGTTGAGAATGCATGCGAGCGAAAGCCGCGTACAGTGTTTCGAGGGTAGAGGCGGTCATCGCACCGACCCCGACCATGCCGGCCGCCAAAAAGGCAATGTACGGCGCACCGTCGACGCGGCCGACCATTATGCCGAGGCCGGTACCGAGGCCGAAAAGGTATATCATTGGATCGGCGAGGTTACCGAGAATCGCCACGAACGCGACTTTCTTCCATGCCAGATAGTTGCGGCGCCACACCGCAACCCAGTTCCACGCATTGGCGGGTAGCACCGCCGCAAGACCTTCAATCATCGTTTACTCCTCCATCTCACGACCGGTCAGCCGCAAGAAAACATCCTCGAGATTGGCTGGACGAAGAAGAAGGCGCAGACTTGGCCGCCCCTGGAGTTGTGTGCGCACCTGATCAGGGTCTGGCGCATAGCAGTAGAGCGTTTCGCCGCTGACCTCGATGCGCTGAGAATATGGCTTGACCAGCGAATGCAACTCGTGCGGGTCGCCGCCGTAAATCTCCATGACCTGGCATCCGATATGCTCGTCGATCAGCGCCTGCGGGCGGCCTTCGGCGATGTAGCGCCCCCTTTCGAGCACGCACAGCCGATCGCATAATCGCTCAGCCTCTTCCATGAAATGCGTCGTCAGGATAATCGTCTTTCCGCGCGCCAACAGGGCGCGCAGCCGCTCCCAGATCAGGTGGCGCGCATGCGGGTCGAGGCCGGTGGTCGGCTCGTCCATCACGATGAGCTGGGGGTCGTTGATCAACGCCCGCGCCATCGTCAGGCATCGCTTCATGCCGCCGGACAATTCCGAGACGCGCGCATCCGCCTTGCGCTCGAGGCGAGCAAACTCGAGAAGCGACGGGATGACCGCTTCGCTCTGGCGGGTGCTCATGCCGAAGTAGCGGCCGAACACCAGCAGGTTCTCGCGTACGGTGAATTCCTGGTCAAGATTGTCGAATTGCGGGACCACGCCGATGCCCCTACGTGCCAGCCGAGCGCGCGCCGGCACCGGGACGCCGAGAACCGTGATCGTGCCCGCGTCAGGGCATGTCATGCCGAGAAGCATACGCGCAATCGTGCTCTTGCCCGCCCCGTTTGGTCCCAGGAGGCCGAAACACTCTCCCGACGCAACGGTGAACGACAAGTCGTCGACAACGACCTTGCTCCCATACGACTTGGTTACGCCATTGAAATCGACTGCAGCGGTCGACAGAGAGGCAGGCACGGAGCTCTTCGCGCTTGTTTGCCCTTGAGATTCCCCTTCGATCGCGGACATCTCGATCCGCCGAAGATTCTCTGGGTCCAACTTCAGGTTCAACACTGGCTGTTTCTGGTCCTGGCTCAAAACTCTTCCACCTGCGGTCACGTAACTATTGCTGTTCGCTGTAAGCTGCGTCAGATCTCACCAAGTTGGGCTTTGGAATGGCGCCGCCGGTGTCTGGCACAGTGACCGCAGAGCTTCGCGACAACCAATCGCTATTGCTCAATGTACACAGCGCGTATGCTTTCAATGGCAGCAAGAGAAAGATGTTGATGAGTGTGTGAAGCGAGAAACCGAGAAATCGAAGTTGGCGCGAACGAAACGCTGCCACGCTGCAGCGAACTATAGTCATGACCGCAATCGTCAGGCATGCCGTCCAAGGCACAGTACCTGTGGTCATGAATTGCGCGATCCCCGCCAGGAGCGACAAAGAGAGCAATAGTGGGCCAAGGTTCTGCCCAATCACGTCCAATGTGAGATAAATATTAAGACCGCGCAGCAGTTGGAGCGCCAGCAACGTGTCACGGAATGTGCTCCGGGCCCAGCGAAGCTGTTGGCGCAGATAGGGACCCATGCTGTTGGGAACGACTGTTGCCGCGACGGCCTCCGGCACATACTCTGTTCGAAAGCCCGCTTTCAACATCAGGATCGTAAGGTGGCGGTCCTCACCGAAGTCGCTCGGCTTCCCTCGAAAGCGCTGCGTCTCATATTGATCCAGCAGCGAAACAAGAGCGGTTCGCCGATACATGGCACACGGACCGCAGCAACACATGACGGCACCGAACCGAGCCTGCGCTGCCCGCTCTTCGTTGCAGGCGAGCCAGTATTCCATGTCAATCAACCGCGTCAGCCAAGTTTCATCGCGATTGCTAGCCGCCAATTGGCCCATTGCGGCGCCGATCGCTTGATCTTGCATCTTCAGCGCAAGCCTTGTGACGACGTCCGGCGCGAGTATCGTGTCCGAATCGACATTGAGCACCAAATCTCCGCACGAGCGGCGAACCGCCGCGATCTGTGCCTTGCGCTTTCCGACATTCGTTGGGAGTGCAATGAAGTTGAACCTCGGATCGCGAGCGTATTCCTCGTGTACACCTGCGAGCGCATCGCGGTTTCCGGAACCGTCATCAACAACATAGACCTGCAGTTGTCCGGCGTAGTCCTGACCTGCAATGGAAGCCAGGCAGTCCGAGAGGGTGCGAGGTGCCTCGTTGTAGCATGGGATAATGACATCGACGCTCGGCCAAGGCTCACAGCCGGTCGGTTCGCCCGAAGTCGGCGGTACGTTTGCGGGCAGGGTATAAAAAACCTGCGCGGTCTTATAAACAGTCGACAGCAGCGCATAAGAGCAGACTGCAACAATACTGGTTGGGGCAAAGAGGTTCATGATATCTCAGATTTTTCGATGAATTTGAGGAAGCGAGCGGCCAATAAATCCGCGACCAGTGCAATTCAGATCGATCAATGCCAAAGGGGCCGGGTCGCGCTGACTGAACAATTGCGGGTGTTGTTCATAGCTCAGGACCGTTCCGATCGATCAAAGTGCCGACCGGCCACTCGCTCATTGGGCGTCCAATTGGGAGCACCATAACGAGTATGTCGTCGTCTACGCGGGTGGGAGGTAGATCGGGGTACACGTCCGGGAGGGTTGAACGCACGCGAACGCCCGACAAAATGTTCCCCAAGCCTTTGCGGCAGAACCTCCCAACATGGTTCCGGAGCGCCTGCCGAACCGTGCCGAAAGCGAATGGAACGCCAAGCTGCTGCAGCACCGGATACATCGCGCTGATCGAATGGGCGATTCCCAGCCCCTCAAGATCCCGACGCACACCGTATAGACCGAGTTCAGCGACAAGCAGATCAGCCTCGTCAACTTTGATGTATCGGCGCAGCAGGCCCAAGTGAGCCGCTATCCCGTGCACATCAGTGCCGATTGCGCGGACCTCCGGCCTTGCACCGGCCCAGCTGCGACCGCCTGCGAATTGCTTCCCATTGAAGGCTCCGGTAGGCTCATAGGTATTCCTGAAGAACTCAGAGAGTTCGAGGTGATCGGACACCCGCAACTCATTTTCCCAGCACAACCTCCACTGCACGTCAGAGCGCATGCGAAGACTTCCTTTTTTTGGGTTCCTTTGTGCACCCCACGCGGTAGAGCAATGGGGATGCCTGTCATGTCGGGCTCTATGGACCACCCCCCCAGATTGGTAAAATTGATTGTTTAGATCGCGAGCATCCACGCCATGGATGTTTAAACCAGGCGTTTTAAAGGCCTTGATCTGAAGCTTCTGGTCGTGCTCGATTTGCTCGATACAGGCGACGCACCGAGGCAACTGTCGGTGACACAACCTGGTTCAAGAGCGGCCGCCAGCGTGCGCCTCGTGCCGAACAGCGATCAAGTAGAGGACGGACCCGTCTGTAGGCGTCAGCAAACGCAGCGACCGTTAATGCACGCTGATGATCCATGGCGATCGCGCAGCTTTGGACAGCGCTGAAAAAGGTCCGCGAAGCCTCTGGCTCGACGAGTTGCGGCGGTCGCGCTCGCCAACACTGATCGTCTGGCCGATGCTCTCGAGGTCCACTTGGCAACCCGTACGGGGGTGAAAGCGGCCTGACGGAACTGGAGAGCGAAAGGAGGGCGCACCTCGGCTTTCGGCACAAATGGAAGAGGTGGGAAACGGTCACCCGTCGCTTCCGAACCTGATGTGTGGACGGGAAAGGCTTCGGCCGACGTCTGGGGCCGTTGAAGGGGAAGCGGACGGAAACCGTTGCGGCTCGCGGCGCTGAAGATCGAGCCGCATGAAGAAGCCGGACATTCTAAGCACTTGTTACCATCAACCGGATCCAGGTATTTTGCAACCGGCGCTCCTATATGTCCACCTATTTAGCGTCAGCTTGACACTTAGGCGCAGTGTCTCCAGAGTCATCCTCGTCAATTCGTCCAGCAGGAAGCGGAAATCGGCTATCGGAAGTGGGCCAGCAGGCACCCTTCATTGATGGACGCGGTAACCTGTCACTGCCGTCTGAGTGCTTCAGGATGATCGCGCTCCGAGACAGCTTGGCGCACTGCAGACGAGCGACTGGTTTAGGGTAACCCGCTTCGCCATCAACGAGTCCCGCTGCAGCATGGGGCGTCGCTATACGTTGGAGGCGAGTGAGTCGGCATAAACACGCCGATTGAATCCGCTAGGAAGGTTGCCAGACCGCGAAAAGGCGCGATCTTTGGATGGCGACGCGACCGCCTGCGGATGCGCGAGTTGGCCATCGACGTCCGCCATTTCCGTTTGCACCGCCTTGCCTGCCCCAGGCATGATGAGGGTCTAGTTGGCGTCCTTGGCGAGGCCAAATTCTAGGCAGCGGCTCCCGTGAGGTTGAGCCGTTCTAATTAGCGGCTTGAGTTAACCGCGCTCACGCACAGCGGTTCCAGGTGCGGCCCGTATACGGCCCTTCCAGTTGGCTTGACCAACCTTCTTGGGTGATCCCCTGCATCACCGGCTGCGGAGAGGTCCGGCCTGCAACGTTAGCACGAGCCAATAGTGCGGCCGCCTGGGCATGTATGCGTCCCTCCCTTCTGTTTGGCCAACCTGAGCAAGCTTGCGCATCCACCTCAAGTCCCATGAAGGCGAAGAAAATCCTGATATGTCGCTTGCAACCCGGTACCAAGAGAGGTTTTGGCTTTCCAGCCAAGCTTATGCAAGCGCGTTACGTCCAGTAACTTGCGCGGAGTACCGTCTGGCTTCGTCGTATCGAATACCAGATTTCCTTCCCAGCAGACCGCCGCCTTGACGAGTTCCGCCACCTCGCGAATTGTGACATCCTCGCCAACGCCAACATTAATCAGGGGCGCAGTATCGGGGGCTGTCAAGGCGTCAAATTCCGAATCTGGCAGGCCAAGCAGGAACGCAATGGCATCGCCCATATCCGACGAATACATAAACTCTCGCCGAGGGTTTCCGGAACCCCAGACCCCCACCGAGGACTCGCCGTTTATTTTAGCGTGATGAAAACGGCGTATCAGAGCAGGCAGAACGTGGCATTTTTCCGGGTGATAGTTATCGCCGGGACCATATAAGCTGGTCGGCATCAAGGCGAGATAGCGCGCCTTGTATTGCCGGTTGAAAGACCAACATGATTCGACTCCTGCGATTTTTGCCAAAGCGAAGGGACGATTCGTCGCTTCAAGCGGACCGGTGAGAAGGTATTCCTCCCGTATCGGCTGCGGACAGTCGCGTGGGTAAATACAGGAGGAGCCAAGAAAAATCATCCGATCGACGCCGGAGGCGTAAGCGGCATCAAAAACACTGACCTGGATCGCGAGATTGTCATGAAGGAAATCGACAGGGGAGCGATCGTTCGCGAGTATACCACCCACCGTTGCCGCGCACATTACCACGTAATCAGGCCGCCGCGACATGAAGAACTTTCGAGTCTCGCTACGGTCAAATAGATCTACTTCTTCGCGAGTACGTGTTATTATCTCATAGGATCCTAGCGCCTCGAGGGCTCTCATGGTGGCGGATCCAACAAGGCCGCGATGACCTGCCACGTAGACTTTCTTCATCTTTTGTTTTTCCATTGATAGCGCTCTGAGCGCTCCTTAAGAAGGCCACCATAGTACTTGGCAACAAGCCAGCATGGCGCCGCCGTGGTCAGCATAACTCTCGCGGACTGTGAGAGTAATGACTTTTCTTCATCATCACTGCGTCACGCTCTGCCATGCGCAGATCTTCCCGAACCATCTCCCTAACCAATTCAATGAAGGATATCTTGGGCTCCCACCCAAGTTTTTCTTTGGCCTTGCGGGCATCGCCGAGGAGCGTCTCGACTTCTGCAGGACGAAAATAACGGCTATCTACTTTTACAATCAAAGCTCCCGTCTTTGCATCGTACCCCTCTTCGTCGACCCCTTCTCCAACCCAACGAACATCAATGCCGAGTTCAGCGGCCGCGACGGTGACAAACTCGCGCACCGAATGTTGCTCACCGCTAGCGATCACAAAATCTTCAGCTTGCTCCTGCTGCAGCATCAACCACTGCATTTGGACGTAGTCCCGAGCGTGCCCCCAATCGCGACGCGCATTAAGGTTTCCCAAGAATAGAGTCCGCTGCAAGCCAAGCTTAATTCGAGCCATGGCGCGCGTTATTTTTCGCGTTACGAACGTTTCTCCACGCGCGGGTGATTCATGATTGAATAGAATGCCGTTGCATGCATACATATTGTAAGCTTCTCGATAATTTATGGTAATCCAGTGAGCATACAATTTGGCAACAGCATAGGGTGAACGGGGATGAAACGGTGTCGTCTCGGTCTGTGGTGTTTCCCGCACCAGCCCGTAGAGCTCAGACGTCGAGGCTTGGTAGTATCGCGTATGCTCGACGAGCCCCAGGATCCGAATTGCCTCGAGGATACGCAGCGCACCCATGGCATCGGAGTTCGCGGTGTATTCTGGTTCTTCAAAGGAGACTGCAACGTGGCTCTGAGCTGCCAAATTGTAAATTTCGTCCGGTTGAACCAGTTGGATGACGCGCGTAAGGCTGGACGAATCTGTCAAGTCCCCGTGGTGAAGTGTAAGGTCAACGCCACTTTCATGAGGATCATGATAGAGATGGTCGATACGGCCTGTATTAAAAAGAGACGAGCGTCTCTTTATCCCGTGCACAGAATAGCCCTTTTCTAATAGGAATTCTGCGAGGTAGGAACCGTCTTGCCCCGTGACCCCGGTGATTAAAGCGACTTTTCTCTTTGACAAGGTTGAATCCTTTGGATTTTGACGCGCCCATGAAAATGCTCGCCTGCGGCGGCATTGCGTGACGAAATCGGGGCGCATTGGGCAGGGCAAACGGGGCCTCTGCGAAGGCTAGGGAGAGTTTGAGCGGGCGGCCAACCCTTTCATGGAGCTGGGGAACGTTCGAAAGAATTATCAATCAAGATCAAACGAGGCGGGTCATTCAAATCGAATTCGATGATTCGCGGCACAAAGAGGCGGGCATAGCGGGAGAAGGCGCTGGTCGGAGGAAATCGAATTACAGTGTCGCATCTACCGAGGAGATACATCTCAACGAGAGCGGAAAAGCCCCCGTCGGAACCGCCCAGTGCCGCACTATGTAAGGGGCCGGCCTGATCCGCTTGGAAGTGTTTTGGGACGGTGAAGAGTTCGGGAAACATGCCCGACAAGCGATCAACAACCTGCGCGCTGTCTGTACACAAGAACACTTTTACAGGCCTTGGATGCGGTTGCGCTTTGGCCATACGAATGGCAGTGCACACCTGCTCTAAGGCAACCTTTGGATCAGCCCAGTAGGGTGCGTGATCCATAATATCTTCGCCGTTGCCATGGCGGACATGGACTCCAATTATGCTGTGCCCGTCAAAATGTTCCTGGTAGAGCGCTTCAATCCGATCCTCAATCTCGGCCCTTGGCCTAATGCTCCGAAATATCGTTCGCTCGGCTTGCTCATCGCAACGCCACATCAAGCAAGCATCACACACCACCGTGTTGGCTTCACAATCATGTTGGGCCTGGAAAAGATCGTTAAGCTCATCACGTTCTTGAAAAATCTGTTCATCCGGACGGTACACGCAGTCTATGGATGGCTTGTTCCACCACGACGGGAAGAAGGGACCGGGGAATGAGACGTGGTTGATCTGGTCATCGCAGATGACCCGTACACCACCGATCTCCTCAATTGGCTTGAAGAAAGCCGGAAAGGCATTCACAGACGGGTTGTCAAGGTAACAAGAGCCGCGCCAATCTATTGCTAAAGCTCGTCCCGTCCGACGCGCGTAGTCCCAAGCCGACGCTAGAGACCACAGGCAATCACCGAGACCCTCGCGCCGTCGAGAAACAACGAACCGATCCATCCTCGAGCCATCCACAAGCATCTAAATTGCCTCTTTCCAACACACCACAAACCTCAGCGTTGCTGCTCCCTTTGAGGCAAGCGCCTGCGCAATTGAGGGAAGCTTGTCGTGCTGCGCCAATGCGATGTAGCTTGCGTCCATCGCGGAAGTGCGTGGCCGCGATGGACGCGCGCCGGGACTGGTCTTCGGCGCAGACCAGAAAATGCTCTTCGGAGCCAACGCAAACATCAACCACTTTCCCTAAGGGTTACATCCTTGAATTCATTCTATGCAACGTGCCGTAACATCGGTAAAATCGTCTGTTTCGATGAAAGGCATCCACGCCATGGATGGGGCGTGACATGAGCTCCACGGGCGTTGACCTGAACCCTCTCGTTGTGCTCGGCGGACTGCTAACAACGACGATCCCGATGATCTCCTTCGTGTGCGGGCAAGTGGATTGAGTTTCGACTGTCGCAAGACACTTCGTCTGTACTGCACGGCTCTGCTGAAAGCGGATATTTGCCGAGCGGTTATGGACGGGGGTTGTCGCGAAGAGATCTCGCCGGACCGTTCACCAGTTGGCCTGGCGCCCGGCGGCAGGCCGGCGGCGAGCATTGCCAAGTGGCTGGCCGCAGCATAATCGGCTTGTCTGGTGTTTGATCCGAGGTTTGATGGCTCATCATTGTCGTCCGACTAAAAGGATGCGCCGATGGGCCGAGAAGTGGAGAGGCGGGGTTCGACAGCCGATCTGCCCACCAGCCCCAGGGAGCCGAGATCGACGGTCTTGTCTGCCGAGGAAGAGAACCGTTCTTGTGGCCGTCCGCCGCAACACGCTTGCAGCCGACGATACCTCATCTGACGCGCTCTTCACTGCGCCGATGTCTCCAGCGCAAGCATCGGGCAATTGCCAGACGCCGACGTCGACAGGCCAGCGAAGAAGAGGTTCAAGGCCGTTCCGATCGCCCTCTTCCCCATTGATATAGCGAAGGTCCGCAGGACCAGGGCAAGCTAAACATGAAGGCCGTTGTACCGCGGCACCGCCTGTCGCTATCCTTCGTGGCGCTGTCTCGCCGACACCAAAGGAGATAGTCGCGCCGCCGTTGTTGTTAGATCACATTCAATTCCCGAAACGCCCGCCCCTCCGCCACCCTCTCATACCCAAACGCCGAACAGTCCACCGTGCGATAGCCGCCATGGACGATGAGTTCCGCCAGTGCCTTGCCCACCCCCGGCGCCTGTTGCAGGCCGTGGCCGGAGAATCCGTTGGCTAAGATGAAATTGCCGACTTCGGGATGCGGACCAATCACCGCGTTCTGGTCGAGCGTGTTGTAGTCGTAGTGGCCGGCCCAGGCGCGGGTCGGCTTGATTGCCTCGAAGGCGGGAATGCGGGTCGCCAGCACCGGCCAGATCACCTCTTCGAACAGCGGCCAGTCGACCTCGAAATCCCCCGGGGCGGCCGGGCCGTCGCGCTCTTCCGGCTCGGCGCCACCGGCGAGGTAGACCGAACCTTCCGGGCGCACATAGATGCCGGAGGGATCGACCAGCAGAGGCATGTCGGTATATTTCTCGCGCGCCTCGAAGACGAAGACGTTGCGCTTGCGCGGCTCTACCGGCAGCGCCAGCCCTGCAAGAGCCGCAACCTTGCCGGCATTCGGGCCGGCGGCATTGACGACGATGCCAGCCTCCAGCACCTCGCCATTGTCGAGGCCGACGCCGCTGACACGGTCGCCCTGCCGCTCGATACCGGTGACATCGGCGGTGATGAAATCGATTTTCTTCGCCCGCAACGCCTTGCGGAACAGCATCAGCATCGCATGCGCGTCGAACCAGCCTTCGCCGGTGCGGCCATAGGCGCCGGCTGAAATGCCCTCGGCCGACAGCCACGGGAACCGGCGCGAAAGCTGGTCGGCATCCTCCAGCACAATGTCGGCGCCCTCCGCGATCTGCGCCTGGTGATTGCTCTTTAGGATCGGCAAGCCGTCCTCGCCGGCAAGGATGAGGTAGCCGCCCTCGCGAAAGCCGATATCGGCGTCATCCCCGAACTCTTCCTTCAACCGCCGGAACAGTTTCAACGTGAACTGCGACAGACGGATGTTTTCCGGGATCGAGAATTGCTGGCGGATCGAGGCCAGGGACAGTGTCGTCGCCGCATGCGCGAATTGCGGATCGCGCTCGATCAGCGCGATTGAGCCGGAAAACCCTTCCTCACGCAGGTAATAGGCGATCGCAGAGCCGACGATGGCTCCTCCAACGATAACGATGTCGTCATGCATTTTTTGTCGCCTTTCCGGTAACCGCCCGTGTCGATTACACAGCCGTCAGCATGATGTCGGAGCGCGCGCCGGAGGGCGCGGTCAGCGTTCCCGCATGGCTTTCCAGCGGCCCTCACACAGGCGGTCCTGCTTCACTCACAAGATGCCTGCCGCCACTGAACCTGAAAATCGTGGTGAGCGTACCATTGACAGCGATTTGCGGTCGCGAAGATTCCATGAATTTCTTTGAAAGGACTGTTGCAAACAGGAGCGCAACGACATTGGCCAGGGCGAAACGCAAATTGCCTGGCACCACAGTGTGCCGCAAAAGACTCTTAACGTGTCGTGGCGCCGTCGACAGCAGATCCGGCGTCGATCGCGCTTCGAGCGATGAGATCGCCTAACTCCCAATCTGTGAGTTCGTGAGCCGGAAACACTTCCCTCAGCTATTCTCATCGTCCCTGCTGCGTTTGACGATCTGGCTTGCCATGATCTTTGCGGCCGTGTCGAACAAGCAGGCTACCGACTTCGTATAGGCAGCGGTGCCAACCAACCTTGCAAAATTTGGGCAGCCGAACTGCGCAAGTAGCAGCAGTAACCTGAGACATGGGTTAAACATGCAAAACCGCAGTTCCGGATATGCAGTCGCGAGACAGCAACGACGCCGACGACCTTGCCGCCTACCATATGGACGCCGCCAAGCTACCCCGCTCGGCGCATTGAATTGGCCTTCGGCAAGTGTTTCCTGCCCGCGCCAAGCGCTCACCAGCGCTCGAACGCTCGATCGGTCATATATCAGCGTTCGTCGATCGGTGGCTTGGCAGCAAGGCCGAGCCTAGCTCGTTGGCCATCGGCGAAACTCTCGGCGGGAGACTGTGTCTTGAACGGAAGAGCTGTCAGTTGACGTCCTTGATGATATGAAAGATCCTCCCTCACCGCAAGCTTGACGCGCACGTCATTAGGTTCGCCACCACCATCGCTGCCCCTCATTTCGTCGCCTCAAGGTCAGACTGGAAGTGCCGGATCGTCCCTGCGCGGAACCTCGCGCTCGGATCGATTTAGACGCGCAGGTTTTGGGATGTGCGTCGGCCTTAATTATCCATAGCAACGCGAACGCGGAAAGCATATTCAGTCCGAGCAGCTCTACAAAGGCCCGTTGCCTAGATGCCCCAGCGCCATCACGCGTCACTTCAAGATGTTCATAGCTCCGGACCGTTCCGAACGATCATGGTGCCGGATGGCCACTCGCTGATCGAGCGTCCAATCGGCACAACCACGACGAGCACGTCCTCCACTCGCGTGGGCGGCAGGTCGAGATACACATCTGCGAGAGTGGACCTCACGCGAACGCCCGACAGAAGCGCCGCCAGGCCGTCTCTGCAGAACCTCTCCATATGGTTCCGCATCGCGTGCCGAACGGTACCGAAAGCGAATGGAACTCCAAGCTGCCTCAATATTGGATATAAAACGCGCATTGAATGACCGATCCCTTGTCCCTCAAGGTCCGCGCGTACCCCGTACAACCCCAGGTCAGCCACCAGGAGCTCGACCTCGTCAACCTTGATGAAGCGGCGTAGTATGCCGATATGAGCCGCTACGCCGTGCGCGTCGTAGCTGATTGCACGGAGTTCCGGCCTCGCGCCGGCCCAGCTACGGCCGCCTTCGAATGGCTCTGAGTTGAAGGCCCCAGTCGGTCCGTAGGTCGTTCGGAAAAACTCGGAGAGTTCGACATGGTCGGCCTGTTGCAAGTCACTTTCCCAGCACAACCTCCACCGCACGTCAGAGCACATGGAAAGACCTCATCTTTGTTGGTGTTTTGTTGTGAAGTGCCTAGCCGAGGGACGCTTGTCGCATCGAGCGGGCTCGATGTAGCTTGCGCAGGTCACCGACGAACTAGCCACAACGAACATGCGTCTCCGCTGCGTTCCGATTACACCGGAAGGCGTACACTGGAAGAATACTGGTCGGAACCGCTAGAAACATCGATAATTGCCTTTGGATTATATCTTGGACATCTTTGCTATGCGACGTTCTGTGGGCAAGGCAAAGTCGTCTGTTCGATGAATGCAGTCCAGCGCAAGGAAGGACATGCGTTTCAAAGAGCTTGTCCTAAATCTCTGCCGACCCGGCCAGTTGTCCGACCGCTCGGCCAGACCACCCGACTGCTATCCGGGTGGGAACCGTCCTCCACTGTTGATACGTGATCGGGGCGCACTGAACTTTCACGCTAAATCATTGCCATACCGCCGTTCACATGAAGGGTCTGGCCGGTGATGTAGGCGGCCTCGTTCGAGGCCAGGTAGACCACGGCCGAAGCGACTTCCATGCCGGTGCCCATGCGCCTGGCCGGAATGGCGGCCATGATCCCCTCTTTCTGCTTGTCATTCAGCTTGTCGGTCATGGCCGATTCGATAAAGCCCGGCGCCACGCAGTTCACCGTCACGCCGCGTGTTGCGATCTCCTGCGCCAGAGATTTCGACACGCCGATCATGCCAGCCTTTGAGGCGCAATAGTTCGCCTGGCCGGGATTGCCGGTTACGCCGGACACGGAGGTGATGTTGATGATGCGGCCGTTGCGGCGGCGCATCATCGAATGGGTCAGTTCGCGTGTGAGCCGGAACATGGCGGTCAGGTTGATCTCGAGGACCGAGTCCCAGTCGTCGTCCGACATGCGGATAAAAAGCCCGTCCTTGGTGACGCCGGCATTGTTGACCAGTATGTCGACGCCTTCGAGATCGGCTTCCGCCTTTGCACCCAGCGCCTTGACCTCGTCGCGGTTCGAGAGGTTCGCCGGAAACAGTTTTGTGCGCCCGCCAAGTTCGGCAGCCAACGCCTCGAGCTTTTCGACACGCGTGCCGTGCAGGCCGACGGTTGCGCCCTGCGAGTGCAGCGCCCGCGCTACGGCCTCGCCTATTCCACCGCTTGCTCCGGTGACGAGCGCCTTGCGGCCGGTCAGATCGAACATTTATCGATTTCCCTTTCTAAGGACCGGCTTCGCATGGAAGCGGCCACTGGCGGCACTGCGTGCCTGACATTAGGGTAAAGCTTTGGACAGACCCGAGCCGAACCGAAGGACCTCGCTTGACCTTCCGGGTAGCGGTAGGTCCGCCGCTTCAACAGTTGAGAATTTTGCAATAACGAGGTCCGGTTCGTCGAGCTTCCCCCGCCACTTTGCGCTGGGCGGTCCAAGGGACGTCCTTCACAACCGTGATCCGGCAAGGATTGGATATGAGAGAGAGTTATTTGCATCTCTCATGGCTTTTACACCTGCTTGAACGCCAGAACTGCGTTCATGCCGCCCATGGCGAAGGCGTTGCTCAGTGCCACGCGCACCTTGCGTTCGCGCGCCATATTGGGCGTTACGTCGAGATCGCAATCGGGGTCTGGCTCGCGATAATTGGCGGTCGGCGGCACGATGCCCTCCTGGATCGCCATCACGCAGGCGATCATTTCAAGTGCGCTCGCCGCGCCGAGGCAATGCGCGTGCATGGACTTGGTGGACGAGACAGACATCGAATAGGCATAGTCTCCAAAGACGCGCTTGATGGCCGCCGTCTCGGTTCGGTCGTTGGCCTTGGTGCCGGTGCCGTGGGCGTTGAGGTAATCGACGTCCTCGGCATTCAGCCCGGCGTCGGCAAGGCAAGCGCGCATCGCGGCCTCCGGCCCCTCGACGGACGGCGCGACGATGTGAAAGGCATCGCCGGAAAGGCCGATGCCTGCAATCTCGGCAAGCATTGTGGCACCGCGCGCCGCGGCATGCTCATAGCTTTCCAGCACGGCCATGCCCGCACCCTCACCTATCACCACTCCCTTTCTGTCGGCGGAGAAGGGCCGGCAAGTGTCCGGAGCGAGGGCGCGCATTGCCTCCCATGCCTTCAGCTGAACGCATACGAGTGGCGCTTCGGCGCCCCCAGCAAGCATCACGTCGGCTCGACCGAGCCTGATCTGATCCGCCGCCGAAGCGATCGCATGGTTGGCTGATGCGCATGCAGACGCGATGGCAAAGACCGGGCCGCGCAGGCCGAGGCTCATGCTGACCTGACTGGCAGCGGCGCTCGGCAATCCCTTTGGTGCAGCGTAGAGGCCAGTACGCTTCGCGCCGTCCAAATAGAGGGCGCGGTAGGTTTCTTCGACCGTTCCCCAGCCCCAACCGCAGACGCCTACTGTCGCGCCGAAGCGATACGGATTTCCCTCCTCGCAGGAAAGTCCGGCGTGTTGCATCGCTTCGCGCGCTGCAAGCACAGCGAGCAAGCTGAGGCGATCCATGGAGACGAGCTGATTGCGGCCGATGTCGTGCTCCGGCAGCTCCTTTATCTCGGTACCGACAGTACCCTTCATCTCCTGAAGCTCGGAAGTTACCATCGGGCGGATGGCGGAGCGGCCTTCCCGCATCTCTTTCCAGATAGAGGCGGCGTTGTTGCCCAGGCCGCAAAGCCCGCCCATCCCAGTAATGACGACTCGCCTATCCAATCAGACCTCCTTCGCGAGCAAACCGCGAACGGCTTCCACCATGTCGCCGACATTGTTGAGATTCGACCAGGCGTCGGCCGAGTTCATGTCGATCTTGATGTCGTAGGCCTGCTCCACATCCCAGAGGAGATCCGCCAAACCCAGTGAATCGACTCCGAGCGAGGTCAGTTCCGTGGCAGTCGTTATTTCGCCGATAATGGACACGCTCTCGCCGCTTTCCGATTCGAGGCGGTTCTTGATCGTGGCAATGATTTCCGTTGCGAGTTGATCAGCCATTCTGTTTTTTTTCCATAATAATGCCTTTTGACGTGGGCGCGGCGCCAGGCCTTTGCCGTCACGTCGCGACGTCACACGACAAGGGTTCGGGCGATCGGCGCGTGTGAGGTGCTCTCAATGCGAGATTCCGAAAGATTGATAAAATCGTTTGTTTCGATAAGACGCATCCATCCTTTGGATAGAAATAGATTCCGATGAACGGGCAAGCCCTCGTCATAAATCCCGCATGGCCCTCCAACGCAAAAGCTCGGCACGTCTCGGGGCGACTAGATGCTCAGCGCCCGCCTTGCTCTCTACGGCGCGACGAACCGCGCCTGCGGTCGCGATGGCACAAAAGTTAACCATCCGCAGGGTGGATTCATCCTGTGGGTCGAGCTCCGAACATCATCGATTCGCTGGACTCTTCAGGGTTGCATCGCCCTTAATGTCGCGATCGCCCACCCTGTCGTCTTGACTAGCGCCACGCCACGGTTTATCTCACCGCCACGTTAGCACTCGCCTTTGCTGAGTGCTAACTGCAGGTCCGGACAGCCGGGCTTTGTACGTGTCCGGCGCCGCCGGATGGTGTTCTCACCGTTCTCATCGAGGAAGAAAAAATGGCAAAATCGAAGTTCCGCCCGCTTCATGACCGCGTGGTCGTTCGCCGGGTCGAATCCGAATCCAAGACCGCTGGCGGGATCATCATCCCCGACACGGCAAAGGAAAAGCCGCAGGAAGGCGAGATCATCGCTGTCGGCTCCGGCGCTCGTGACGAAGCTGGCAAGCTGGTCCCGCTGGACGTCAAGGCCGGCGACCGCATCCTGTTCGGCAAGTGGTCGGGCACNGAAGTCAAGCTCAATGGCGAAGACCTTCTGATCATGAAGGAATCCGACATCATGGGCATCATCGGCTGATATCAGGCCTTTCCGTCAACTGAATTCCCGGGCTCGATCGAAGCCCCTGCCAGGAGCTAAAAATGGCTGCCAAAGACGTAAAATTCTCCCGTGATGCCCGCGAGCGCATGCTGCGCGGCGTCAACATCCTCGCCGACGCGGTGAAGGTCACGCTCGGCCC
>NZ_AZUV01000018.1:0-124603 GCF_000513875.1 Mesorhizobium sp. WSM1293
GGCGATTGCGAAACAGGCGCGTGAACGCAACCTTCTCGGCGCGCGTGTCGGCCAGCCGGCGCATGCCCGCGCTGACACGCGCAAACATGCGCTCCAGAACCATGCTCCCCTTTTTTGCAGGCGCAGGTCGCCGAAGTATCCAAGCAGCAAAGCCATCGTCGTAGCCTCCAGAACAATGGCAGCTACAGAATCANATGCGNTTCAAACACTTCAAGCCATTTTCCGGCGTCGCTTCTTCACGCTTGACCACAGCACGAAGCAAATGTGTGCGCACGCTAGCCCACAGGGGAGAAGGTGGATCGGCGCGTAGCGCCGAGACGGATGAGGGGTGCTGGACGGAGCGCAATAGCCGGCTAATCTAAGCCATGCCGCATCAACCTGTCCCGCCAGCCAAACGAAGCTTCGCCCGTTCGCTCCGGCGTGTAATGACGGAAGCGGAAGACCGGCTGTGGCATGAACTGCGCGACCGCAGGCTCGACCGGATAAAATTTCGGCGCCAGGTTCCTATTGAAAAGTACATTGCTGATTTCGTCTGCTTCGAAGCACGCTTGGTCGTCGAGATCGATGGCAGCCAGCATGCGGAGTTGGAGTCTGACAGCGTCCGCAAAACTCACCTGGAAGAGAAAGGCTTTCGCATTCTGCGCTTTTGGAACGATGACGTTCTGAAAGACATGAACGCCGTTTGCGATACCATCATCGCCTATGTACGGGATACCAGCCTACAGCCTTGGCGGTAGGGGCGCGTTCTTCCCTTCTCCCCTGTGGGAAGGTGGATCGGCGCGTAGCGCCGAGACGGATGAGGGGTGTTCCAGCGGAGTGAGACGTTGGCTTTCCCTGGAACACCCCTCATCCGTCGCCTGCGGCGACACCTTCTCCCACAGGGGGAGAAGGGAAGAACACCTGCGGCCCGATCACAAACCGGTGAGCGCTGTAACGAAGGCGCCGACAGCGGCGAAGTGGGGATATCTGCGGTGCTTCCAGGCGCCGCCGCCCACGGAGCAAGCCGATGTCAGGGTCCAGCACGTTCATCAAAGTGTCCAGCCTCTCGGCGATTGCGCTGGCAGCGTCGCTCGGTGCGGCGGCGGCCCAGCCGCTCAGCGTGGTCGAGCTGTTCACCAGCCAGGGCTGCTCGTCCTGCCCGCCGGCCAATGCCAATCTGATCAAGGTCAAGGACCAGCCCGGCGTGCTGGCGCTGTCGTTCAACGTCACCTATTGGGACTATCTCGGCTGGAAGGATATCTTCGGAAAACAGGAATTCACCCGGCGCCAGGTCAGTTATGAGCCGGCGCTCGGCCATGACGGGCCGTTCACGCCGCAAGTGGTGGTCAACGGCCATGCCGATGTCGTCGGCGCCGCACCCGGCGAAATCGAAAAGCTGATTGCGGCGAGCGGCCGGACAAGCGGCCCGGCATTGTCGCTCGATGGCGGCAAGATCAGCATCGGCGCCGGCGCCGCACCTGGCGGCCGCGCCGATGTCTGGCTGGTGCGCTATGCCAAGGGCGTCGTCGAGGTGCCGGTTTCGCGCGGCGAAAACACCGGCCGCACCTTGCCGCACGCCAATGTCGTGCATGCGCTCGAAAACCTCGGCAGCTGGACCGGCGCGGCCGCGACATATCCTCTGCCCGCCGCGTCCGGCGGCATGAGCACCGCCGTGCTCGTGCAGTCGCCCGGTGGCGGACCGATCCTGGCCGCCGCGACCGACTAGATCCCGCTTCGACAAGAGATTGCGCAACGCCGCATGGAGCGGCGCCGCATAGCACGGCCGCCTAGAGGGCGCGCCTTCAACGCCAACCCCAAGGAGATCATCATGACCACTTCCCGCCTGACGCTGCCGGCGCTCGCTCTCGCTCTGTGCTCGACGGCGCTGTTTGCCGGCGGCATCGCCCGTGCCGACGACGCGACCAATGCGATGAAGCCGGCTGCAAATGCCATGAAACCGGCCGCGGATGCGATGAAGCCGGCCGCAGACGCCATGAAACCTGCAACGGATGCGATGAAGCCTGCCGACCCGATGGCCACCAATTCCATGAAGCCGGCGGCTGACGCCATGAAGCCGGCAACGGATGCGATGGCTCCGGCCAAGTAAAGGCGGTGCTGTTTCCGGCTTCGGTCCCGCGGGTCCGAAGCCGGATGCACGTGAAAGTGAGGCTTCGGCCGCAACTCGCCCGTCGCATGATCGTATCTTATCCAATAGACTCCACATGATGGACGTCACAGGAGCTCAAGCCATGACCGACATTCAAAAACCAGTCATCAGACAATCGTCGAACGTCTTCCGCAGCGCGCTCGCCGCTCTTGCGCTGGCCGCCGCGGGCGCCGCCTTCTGGCTGACGCCGGCGGTTTCGGCCGAGGACGCGGTGAAGATCCCGCCGCCGGCACTCGACGAAAAGGCGGCCACCGGCACTGAAAAGGCAGTCTTCGCCGGCGGTTGTTTCTGGGGCGTGCAGGGCGTGTTCCAGCACGTCAAGGGCGTCACCAAGGCCGTCTCCGGCTACACCGGCGGCGACAAGGACACCGCCGTCTACGAGACGGTCGGCTCAGGCCGCACCGGGCATGCCGAATCCGTCGAGATCACCTACGATCCGTCGAAGGTGACCTACGGCCAGCTGCTGCAGGTCTATTTCTCGGTCGCCCACAACCCGACCCAGCTGAATTTCCAGGGTCCGGACTCCGGCACGCAGTACCGCTCGACGATCTTCGCCGAAAACGATGCCCAAAAGAAGATCGCGCAAAGCTACATCGCCCAGCTCGACCAGGCCAAGGTGTTCCCGGAGCCGATCGTCACCACGCTGGAAACCGGCAAGACCTTCTATCCGGCCGAGAACTATCATCAGGACTTCCTGACGCTGAACCCGACCTATCCCTACATCGTCTACAACGACCTGCCCAAGGTGGCGAACCTGAAGGCCCTGTTCCCGGCGCTCTATAGCGAGAAGCCGGTGCTGGTGCTGGCGGCGAGCAATTGAGTTGAGTGCGAGAAGCGGGGGTGGGGTGTGCCAAGGGCGGCGACGCCCCGTCCGTTCGCCATCCTAGGGCGAAGCAAGGAGCGAAGCGACGCGGCGCAGACCCTAGGATGACGAAGGCGTGGGACTCTGCGGCCAATTTCGAGGGTTGGCTCCACCAACCTCGCTGCCAGCCGGCCTCCACCTTGCCGCTAGCCAGCCGCAACCTTCAGCCACAGCGCCTTTTCGCCAAGCGTGGCGACCATGCCGGCGTGCGCGGCGCGTTCGGCTTCGGTGACGCGCGGCAGCAGGGGTGCCGGGCGCTGGCTGATGATGATCTCGATCTGGCGGACATTTTCGCCTTGCGCCGGCGCGGTGGCGCTGTCGAGGATAAGGGCCGCCTGCTTGCCGCCGATCAGCTCGATATAGACCTCGGCCAGCAATTCGGAATCGAGCAGGGCGCCGTGCTTGGTGCGCTTGGTGTTGTCGATGCCGTAGCGCCGGCAGAGCGCATCGAGCGAATTAGGACCCATCGGGTGCTTGCGGCGCGCCAGCGCCAGCGTGTCGACGACGACGCCGTTGTCGATGACAGGGTGACCCAGCCGGCCGAATTCGACGTTGAGGAAGCCGACATCGAAAGTGGCGTTGTGGGCGACCAGCTTGGCGCCGTCGGTGAAGTCCAGCCACTCCTGCACGATCTCGGCAAAGGTCGGCTTGCCCGCGAGGTCCGCCGCGCTGATGCCGTGCACCGCCTGTGCCTCGGCATGGATCGCGCGGCCTTGCGGGTTGATGTAGTGGTGGAAGGTCCTGCCGGTCGGGAAACGGTTGACCAGTTCGACGCCGCCCAGCTCGATCACGCGGTCGTCGCGCGAATCGAGGCCGGTGGTTTCCGTGTCGAAGATGATCTCACGCATCGAATCAGTCGCTCCAAAGGAGCAGAATCGTGAGAGCGGAACAAAATGGCAATGAGAAACTATGATGGCCAGGGCAATCGCACAGGTTTGCGCCGCCCCTCATCGCCCTGCACCTTTCCTCTCCCCCGTCGATCGGGGGAGAGGTGTCGAGCGAAGCCGGCAGGCAGATAAGCGGCTCTCACATCGACAGCTGGCGGTCGAGCGGTGGGCTCAACCACCTGGCTTGCCTATCAGCTGGCTGATGATTGCAGCGACCTCCGCCCGCGCGGCGTCCATCCCCTGGCCGGTGTCGACGATGAAATCGGCCTGACGGCGCTTTTCCGCGTCCGGCACCTGCTTGGCCAGGATCGACGCCAGCTTCTCTTCCGTCATGCCGGGCCGCGCCAGCACGCGCTGGCGCTGGATCTCGGCTGGCGCTGTGACGACGACGACCTTGTCGACGCGGTTGCGGCCGCCGGTTTCGAACAGCAGGGGGATGTCGAGGACGGCGATCGGCGCGCCTGATCCACGATGCCTGGCCAGAAAGGCATCGGCATCGGCGCGCACCAGCGGGTGGATGATGGTCTCCAGCCGCTTCAGCGCCGCGGCATCGCCGAGCACGCGCGCGCCAAGTTTGGCACGATCGACCACGCCGGCGGATGTGGTGCCGGGAAAGGCGGCCTCGACCAGGGGGGCTGCCTTGCCGGCATAGAGGCGATGCACCGTCTCGTCGGAATCGTGGACCGGCACGCCGGCGTCAGTGAACATTTTTGCCGTGGTCGACTTGCCCATGCCGATCGAGCCGGTGAGGCCGAGCACGATCATGGCTTCGGCACCAGATCGGCGACGATCAGGGCCCGGAGTTCGGCCGTCACCCGCGGCCTGATGCCGAACCAGCGCTCGAAGCCAGGCACGGCCTGATGCAGCAGCATGCCAAGACCGTCGACCGTCTTCAGATTTCGCGCGCGGGCGGCCGCGAGCAGCGGCGTCTCCAGCGGCACATAGACGATGTCGGTGACGATGGCATGGTCGGGCAGCCGGGCGGGATTCGCCGACAGGCCTTCATTGCCATGCATGCCGAGCGCGGTGGTGTTGACCAGCAGGCCGGCATCGCCGAGCAGTTCGTTGGTCGCCGCCATGCCATGCGCCGAGACACCGGTGCCGAAACGATCGCGCAATTCCTGCGCTCGGGCCAGAGTGCGGTTGACGATGCGGATGTCGGCAACGCTGCGCTCCTTCAGCGCATGGATGACGGCGCGCGACGCGCCGCCGGCGCCGAGCACCACCGCCGGACCCTTGCTTGCCCAGCCCGGTGCATGATCGTCGAGGTTGGCGGCGAAGCCGTGACCGTCAGTGTTGCCGCCCCACAGGACGCCGTCCTCGAACCACAGCGTGTTGACGGCGCCGATTTCTTGCGCCGCCTGATCGCGGCGTTCCGCCAATGCGAAGGCCGCTTCCTTGTGCGGGATGGTGATGTTGCCGCCGCGGTAATTGTTTGCCTGCAATGTTTCCACGAACACGGCAAAGTCTTGCGGCGCGACATCGATGGCCTGGTAGCTTCCGTCGATGCCATGTTTGGCCAGCCAGTGACCATGGATCTTCGGCGAGCGCGAATGCTTGACCGGATGGCCCGACACGAAGGCTTTTTTCGACGCCTCAGCCATCGATCGCCCCCAGGTCTCGCAGTTCGGCCAGCAGCGGCAACAGCGGCAGGCCGACAATGGTGAAATGATCGCCCTCGATTTTCTCGAACAATTGAATGCCTTCGCCTTCGATCTGATAGGCGCCGACGCTTCCCAGCGCCTTGGCGCCGACGCGGGCGAGGTGGCGGCCGATGAATGCGGGGTCGAGCTTGCGCATGGTCATCGAAGCGATGCCGACATGGCGCCACAAAACCTTGCCGTCGCGAACCAGCACGGCGGCGCTGTTCAACTGATGGGTCTTGCCCGACAGCGCCAGCAAATGACGGCGGGCACCCTCCATGTCAGCCGGCTTGTGGAACACCTCGTCGCCGAGCGACAGCGTCTGGTCGCAGCCCAGCACCAGGGCGCCCGGCCTGCGCTCGCTGACTTCGGTCGCCTTAGCCTCGGCCAGCACCAGGGCGACGTCCTCGGGCGAGACGCCGCTATCTTGCAAAGGCGACTCGAGCGCGCGCTCGTCGACATCGGCCGGCACCGCCTCGACATCGATGCCGGCATTGACCAGCATCGCCTTGCGGAACGGACTGCCGGAAGCGAGGATAAGTTTTTCGGTCATGCTGATTCACCCATGTTGGCGCTCCGTCACGCACCCCTCATCCGACCGAGCTTCGCTCGGCCACCTTCTCCCACAAGGGGAGAAGGGAAGTCCCACGCGTACGCCGCTGCAAATCGCCAACTGGCGGTATCTTGCGGAGACGACGGTGCCACGTTCTTCCTTCTCCCCTTGTGGGAGAAGGTGGCCTCGCGAAGCGAGGTCGGATGAGGGGTGCTGGTGCTCACTTATCTTACCTGCCCTATCTATTCTTCCCCCGCAGGGCAACGATGGCCGCCGCCGTTTCCTCGATCGAGCGACGGCTGACGTCGATCATCGGCCAGCCATGGCGCGTGCAGATCTTGCGGGCGTAGGCGAGTTCTTCGCTGATCGCCGCGCGATCGACATAGTCTGATGCCTCATACGAGCTGCTGTTGCCGAGGATGCGGTTTTGCCGGACGTGCGAGATGCGCTCGGCGGTGGCGATCAGCCCGACGATGAGCGGCTTGCTGGCGGCAACCAGGCTTTCCGGCACCGGCACGCCGAGCACGATCGGGATGTTGGCGGTCTTGATGCCGCGGTTGGCGAGATAGATGCTGGTCGGCGTCTTCGACGTGCGAGAAATGCCGATCAGCACGACATCGGCATCGTCCATGTTGAGCGGCAACTGGCCGTCATCATGGTCCATGGTGAAATTGAGCGCGTCGATGCGGCGGAAATATTCGGCGTCGAGAACATGCTGGGCGCCGACGCGGCGGCCGGCCGGGGTGCCGAGATAGGACTGGAACACGGTCAGCACCGGCTCCAGCACCGAGACGCAGGGCAGGCCCATGGCCGCGCAGCGCTCGTCGATGCCGCGCGCCAGCTTCTGGTCGACGACCGTATAGAGGATGATGCCCGGCTCTTCCTCTATGTCCTCGAACACCTTCGCCACCTGCTTTTCGGTGCGGATGAGCGGATAGATATGCTCGATGGCGCGCGCATCCTTGTATTGTGCCGAAGCCGCCCGGCCGGCGGCGAGCAGCGTTTCGCCGGTCGCGTCGGAAATCAGGTGCAGGTGGAAGAAGCTCTGGGGTTTGTTCACAGGGGGTCACCTGGGGCTGTGGGCCGCTGTGGATAAAGCGGGATGGAAAAACGGGTCGGTCGGAGGCGACTGTATCAGATGGCAGTTTGTCCACAATTCGATGCGCTGTCAGCTTCGCCGGACGGCTGGGGACAAGTTTGGGGACGGCTTCTTTTGGCTGTCGTCCGTCCACAGGGCAGGTTTTGCGCCACTCTTGCTAAGGCTTTGACTCCAGTGACGGATTCCGGACTATCCCCAGAACCCTGCATCCAGGAAAAAGAAGCACGCGACAATATGTTGGCTGGTGTTTTCCGGGGCAAAGCGGGACAGGTGGCAATCACCAGAACCAACAGACTCTTAGAATCAGAAGAATCTTAGATATAAGAATCTTTGATTATAGAAGAGGCCGGAAGAAGCGAGCGCTCGATGCCCCAGAACCGGATCATGCTGGATGTCCTGAAGGGCAAGGCTCATTTTCCGCCTCCGCTCTGGATGATGCGTCAGGCAGGGCGTTATCTGCCGGAGTATCGGGAGACACGCAGGCGAGCAGGCTCGTTCCTCGATCTCTGCTATGATCCAGACCTTGCCGTCGAAGTGACCTTGCAACCGATCGAGCGCTTCGGCTTCGATGCTTCGATCCTGTTTTCCGATATCCTTGTCGTTCCGCATGCGCTTGGCCGTGACGTCCGTTTCGAAGAGGGCAGGGGGCCGCTGCTGACGCCGATCACCGCGCCGCAGATTCTGGCTCTGGAGGGCAAGGTGTTTCACGTGAATCTCGAACCGGTCTACGAGACGGTTCGCCGATTGCGGGCCAAATTGCCCGACGAGACAACCCTGATCGGCTTCTGCGGCGCGCCGTGGACGGTGGCGACCTACATGATTGCCGGCCATGGCACGCCCGACCAGGCGCCGGCGCGGCTTTTTGCCTATCGCGAGCCGGTGGCCTTTCAACGATTGCTGAAGGTGCTTGCCGAACATTCGGCCGCCTATCTCATCCGCCAGATCGAGGCGGGCGCGGATGTGGTGCAGATTTTCGATTCCTGGTCCGGCGTGCTGGACGATGAAACTTTCGATTTGTTCTGCGTTCAGCCGATGGCCGAGATCGTTGGCCGGGTGCGGGCGGTTTATCCCGATGTCCCGATCATCGGTTTTCCCAAGGGCGCCGGTGCGCGCTACCGGACCTATCGGCAGAAGACCGGCGTAACGGCGCTGGGCATCGACTGGACGGTGCCCCTGATTGCGGCGAAAGAATTGCAGCGCTCGGGTGCGGTTCAGGGCAATCTCGATCCCTTGCGGCTCGTGGCTGGCGGCAAGGCGCTGTCGGATGGCGTCGAGGCGATCCTGGGAGCGCTGGGAGACGGGCCGCTGATCTTCAACCTCGGTCACGGCATCACGCCGGAGACGCCGATCGCCCATGTCGAGGCGATGGTGAAACAGGTGCGGAGCGCGACACGCTGATGGCTCAGATGAACAACACGAACAGCGGCGGCCAGGCGATGATGCGCATGATATCAGGTATCGCCGTGCTGATCGTTTTCACCGCGCTTTTGTATTTCGCGGCACCCGACGGTTTCTACCCCTGGGCCAAGGCGATCCATATCCTCGCCGTCATCTCGTGGATGGCGGGCATGCTCTATCTGCCGCGGCTGCTGGTCTACCACGCCGATGCCGAGAAGGGCTCGGTGCAGTCGGAAACCTTCAAGGTGATGGAGCGGCGCCTGTTGCGCGGCATCATCAACCCGGCGATGATCGTCACCTGGGTGTTCGGCCTGTGGCTTGCCTGGAAGGGTTTCGGTTTCCAGGGCGGCTGGCTTCACGCCAAGATCGGAGCGGTGCTTTTGCTGTCGGCCATGCATGGCTATCTGGCCGGCGCGGTGCGCAAATTCGCCGAGGACCGTAATGAAAAACCGGCCAGGCACTGGCGGATGGTCAACGAGATCCCCACATTGCTGATGATCGCAATCGTCATCCTGGTGGTGGTCAAGCCGTTCTGATGCATGTTGCTCAAAAACGGCCAGGAGACTGCGACAGGCATTGATGCGTTTAGGCCTTCATAGGCCATGCAAAACGCAGCTTGCTCTTTCACCCGACCGACGATAAAAGACGGGTCTTCCTTCCCGTCATGCGCCGCCCCTCGTTGTTTTCGGCCGCGCCCGGCATTTGTCGCATCCCGCCGATATTTTCCCAAAGCCTACCCAGACTCCATCTATTCAAGGTCCGTCTATGCAAGAAATGAAACTCGCCGAGTTCAAGAACAAGAAACCGCCAGAGCTGATCGCTTATGCCGAATCGCTCGAGGTCGAAAACGCCAGCGTCATGCGCAAGCAGGAGCTGATGTTTGCGATCCTGAAGAAGCTGGCCGCCCAGGAGATCGAGATCATCGGTGATGGCGTGGTCGAGGTGCTGCAGGACGGTTTCGGCTTCCTGCGCTCCGCCAACGCCAATTACCTGCCAGGTCCCGACGACATCTATATTTCACCGTCGCAGATCCGGCGCTTTTCGCTGAAGACCGGCGATACTGTCGAAGGGCCGATCCGCAGCCCGAAAGAGGGCGAGCGCTATTTCGCGCTGCTCAAGGTCAACACTATCAATTTCGACGATCCCGAGAAGATCCGTCACAAGATCCACTTCGACAATCTGACGCCGCTCTATCCGACCAAGCGGCTGAAGATGGAGATCGAGAATGTCACCACCAAGGACATATCGGCCCGTGTGATCGACCTGGTGGCGCCGATCGGCAAGGGACAGCGCGCCTTGATCAACGCGCAGCCGCGTACCGGCAAGACGGTTCTGATGCAGAACATCGCCCACTCGATCACCGCCAACCACCCGGAATGCTATCTGATCGTGCTGCTGATCGACGAGCGGCCGGAAGAAGTGACCGACATGCAGCGCTCGGTGAAGGGAGAGGTGATCTCCTCGACCTTCGACGAGCCGGCGGTGCGCCACGTGCAGGTCGCCGAAATGGTCATCGAGAAGGCCAAGCGCCTGGTCGAACATGGCCGCGACGTCGTCATCCTGCTCGATTCGATCACCCGTCTCGGCCGCGCCTACAACACCGTCGTGCCGTCATCCGGCAAGGTGCTGACCGGTGGCGTCGACGCCAACGCGCTGCAGCGGCCGAAGCGCTTCTTCGGCGCCGCCCGCAACATCGAGGAAGGCGGTTCGCTGACCATTATCGCCACCGCGCTGATCGATACCGGCAGCCGCATGGACGAAGTCATCTTCGAAGAGTTCAAGGGCACCGGCAACTGCGAAATCCAGCTCGACCGCAAGGTGGCCGACAAGCGCATCTATCCGGCCATGGACATCCTGAAGTCCGGCACCCGCAAGGAAGACCTGCTGGTTTCCAAGCAGGACCTGCAGAAGATCTTCGTGCTGCGCCGCATCCTGGCGCCGATGGGAACCACCGACGCGATCGAGTTCCTGATCGACAAGCTCAAGCAGACCAAGACCAATGCGGATTTCTTCGATTCGATGAACACGTAAGGGGATGTGGTAGCGGTCCTTCGCGCCCCCCTCTGCCCTGCCGGGCATCTCCCCCTCTAGGGGGGAGATTATGCCCTTGGTCGCTTTCGGCAATTATCAACGCTGTAAGGTGAGCGGAACAGCGAAGCTGCCGATCTCCCCACTTGAGGGGGAGATGGCCGGTAGGCCAGAGGGGGCGTCTCTCGCCGGCGGTTAGCAAAACTATCGCCGTCGCAACAATCGCTCGAGCTCTTCAGCATCCGTCACCGCCGGCAAACAAACCTGCCCTGTACACAACCATGCACCTGCCTTGTCGGTCGGCGGCAGGATTCCACCGGGCAGCAAGGGTCGATTCGCTGCCGTACCGATCGGCACGACGATTTCGATGCGGCGCGGGTCCGGGTTTCGATTCGCAACCGGAACGAGCTTTGGATCTGTGAACTCATCCACCAACACCAGCTTGAGCGGCTCGATCGCCAGCGCGCAGGCATTGACGATGCCGGCCTGGCCATAGGCCTGCTGCGCCGCGCGGCCGGCGGCATGCTCGGCGACGTGCCAGGCTCTTTCCTGCAGCTCGAGATTGCCGGTGACGGAGCCGAGCCTGACCAGCGCCTCGATGATCTGGCCGGTGGCGGACGGAATGGCTTCGTCGACATCGCCCCGGATGCGGATCGGCACGTCGGTGCTGTCGGAAGCAGTCAGGTAGTAGCCAGTTTTCTCGGCGTCTGCGTGCCAATGGTCGAGTTGCTCGACGAACTTGCTGGCCTGGCCGACATAGCTCCAGTCGCCCAATGCCTCGAACAGCGAGATCGCGGCATTGGTCATGGCGGCGTAGTCGCTCGACAGAGCGGGGAACAATTTTCTGGCGCCGAGCATCGAATGTGGCAAGCGGCCGTCGCGGCTGGCTGAGCTGATATGGGCGAAGGCCTTTGCCGCAGCAATGATCCAGTCAGGCCGCGCCAGGGACCGGCCGGCCTCGGCAAGAGCTGCGATCATCAGGCCGTTCCAGTCGGTGAGGGTCTTTGCGTCGCGGCCGGGCCTGACCCGCTGTTCCCGGATGGCGAGAAGCTTCGCCTTGAGCGGGCCGAGCTCCTGGCGATCGATCTGCGCTTGCTGGGACCTTGTTTGGTGGACAATTGGCTTGCCTTCCCAGCCATGTGGGCTGGAGAGCGTGAAGTATTTGAAAAACAAGGCGGAATCGTCGCCTAGGGTGTTTTCGACCTCTTCCTTGCTCCAGGTGTAGAACAGCCCCTCCTCGCCGTCGCTGTCGGCGTCGAGGCTGGCGGCAAAGGCGCCGCCGTCAACGCGCATTTCGCGCAGCAGCCAGTCGATGGTCTCTTCGATTCGTACCCGGAACAATTCGTTGCCGCTCTGCGCGTAAGCCCAGTTGCAGAAGCGGGTGAGTTGGGCATTGTCGTAAAGCATTTTTTCGAAATGCGGCACCAGCCATTCGGCGTCGGTCGAGTAGCGGCTGAGCCCGCCGCCAATATGATCGTAGATGCCGCCGCTCAGCATCTGTTCGAGGCTGTTGAGGACGTCGTCGCGATGGGCAGCGTTGCCGTCACGCAGCCAGGACAGCCACAGCGTTTGCATGAACGGCGCGTTGGGGAATTTCGGCGCGCCCTTTAAGCCCCCGAGATCGCGGTCGATCATGCCGTCGATGCCTTTGGCCAGTTCCGCCAGCGTGTCGCGGTCGAGCACGGTTCTGGCGTGCGAACCGGCGAGCCGCGCCTCGACATGCGTCGTCAGGCCGTCGGCGCTCTGGATGAGGCTCGCCCGCTTCTCGCGCCAGGCCTTGTCCACCGCCTCCATCACCTGGATGAAACCAGGGCGGCCATAGCGCGGCTCGCGCGGAAAATAGGTGCCGCCCCAGAACGGCTTGCCGTCCGGGGTCAGGAACATGGTCAGCGGCCAGCCGCCTTGCTCGCCCATCGCGGAGAGAGCCGCCATATAGACCTGGTCGATGTCGGGACGCTCCTCGCGGTCGACCTTGATATTGACGAACAGACGGTTCATGACGGCGGCGACACCGTCGTTTTCGAAGCTTTCATGCGCCATGACATGGCACCAGTGGCATGCGGCATAGCCGACCGAGAGCAGGATCGGCCTGTCCAGCGCCTTTGCCTCTTCGAGCGAAGCCGGTGACCAGGCGCGCCAGTGCACGGGATTGCCGCTGTGCTGCTGCAGATAGGGGCTGGCTTCTTCGGCAAGCAGGTTTTGCGCGGGCAGCGTCACTGGGCAAACTCGGGTGCGATTGGCTGATAGGCGTGAAGCTAGGGCGGTTCGGTAGAGCGGGCAAATGATTTCAGGCGATTCCATCGTAGCGCTGTCGAGCGGCCGGCTGCCGGCCGGGGTCGCCGTCATCCGCATTTCCGGTCCGCAGACTCGATTCGCAATCGAAACGATTGCTGGAGCTATGGTTAAGGACCGGGTGGCGGTTCTGCGTAGATTTAAGGCGCCCGACGGGACCTTGCTCGATACCGGCCTGGTCGTTTTCTTTCCCGGACCGGCCAGTTTTACGGGTGAGGATGTCGCCGAGTTCCATGTCCATGGCGGGCGCGCCGTGGTGGCTCGAATGCTGGAGACGATCGGTGGTTTTGATGGCGTCAGGCATGCTGAACCGGGTGAATTCACGCGCCGCGCCTTCCTTAACGGTAAAATCGACCTCGTAGAAACGGAGGCATTGGCTGACTTAGTCAATGCCGAGACCGAAGCGCAGCGGCGCTTCGCTGTCCTGAATGCCCAAGGCGTCCAAAGCGAACTCTACCTCGGCTGGCGCCGCCGGCTGATCCATGCCCGCGCCATGATCGAGGCCGAGATCGATTTCGCCGACGAGGACGATGTCCCCGGTTCCGTTTCGGATACGGTCTGGTCTGATGTCAGAACAATGATCGATGAGATCGATCGGCACATCGCCGGGTTTCGCGCCGCCGAGATCATCCGAGACGGCTTCGAGGTGGTCATCCTCGGTGCGCCGAACGCCGGGAAGTCGAGTCTGTTCAACGCCCTGGCGCGGCGGGATGCCGCTATAGTAACGGATGAACCAGGCACGACCCGCGACCTACTTGAAGTGACGCTTGATCTACAGGGGCTGCGTGTCAGGCTCATCGATACCGCCGGCCTGCGCGACGCCGCCGGGAAGGTGGAGGCGATCGGCATCGAGAAGGCGAGGGCCAAGGCGCATGGCGCCGATCTGCTGCTGTTGCTTCAGGACGTGGCGGACCCACGGGATGTCGGTTCGCTGCCGGCGGTGGCGCCAACGCTGCGCGTCGGCACCAAGCTCGACCTGATCGAGAGCGGCGCGGCGAGCGAGGTCGCCGGCGGCTATGACCTCGTCATCTCGGTGAAGGACGGGACAGGCGTGGAGGCACTGCTTGCGGAAATCGGCCGGCGTGCGGCGGAGATAGCCGGCAGATCAGGCGATATCCTGCCGTCGCGCCTACGCCACGTCGAATTGCTTGGCGAGGCCAACCGTCATCTGCGCCTCGCCATGGATGACCGGGCCGTCGGGCAGGAGCTGCGCGCCGAGGAGTTGCGGCTCGCAGCCGATCGCCTGGGCCGAATCGTTGGCGCTATCGATGTCGAGGACATGCTGGACGTGATTTTCTCGCAGTTTTGTATTGGGAAATGACTCACGTGAAACACTGGGTCGGTCGGTAGGAACCAGGTTCCCTATGGCTTGACGGCTTGGATGCTACACTTTGATGAGCGTGCCTTGCTAATTTGGTGGAACGCCCATGACTTCGTCATCCACGGGCGGAGCAAGGAGCGCAGCGACGCGGCGCAGACCCGAGGATCCATGCCGCGACATCAAAGCAGCCGCCACGGTGCAGGATTCTGTGCCGCTGCACCCTACGGTCAAGGTCGCGGCATGGATCCTAGGGTCTCCGCTACGGAGCTTCGCTCCTGCTCCGCCCTAGGATGACGAAGTTGAGGGCTTCGGCCAATGCCAAGCCAGGAGAAAACTATGAAACCCTGGCGGTAAGGAACCTCAGCCGGAGAATAATAGACCGGCGGCGTGACTCACGTGAAACATGGCTGCAGTTGCACCCCCGCTCTGTTTCACGTGAAACTCATCGCGGAGTTTTCTTGACAGCGCCGCTCCGCGGGGACATGTGTCCCTCAATCATTCGAATCCGGGAAGTTTGTGATGACCAATCACTATGATGTGGTTGTGGTGGGCGGCGGCCATGCTGGTTGCGAGGCGGCCAGCGCTGCCGCGCGCGCCGGTGCCAGGACTGCCCTGGTGACGCTGCGTTTCGACACTATCGGGGTCATGTCGTGCAACCCGGCGATCGGCGGGCTCGGCAAGGGTCATCTGGTGCGCGAGATCGATGCCATGGACGGCTTAATGGGGCGCGTGGCGGATGCGGCCGGCATCCAGTTCCGCCTGCTCAACCGCCGCAAGGGTCCCGCGGTGCGCGGGCCTCGCACGCAGGCCGACAGAAAACTCTATCGCCTTGCCATGCAGGAAGCGATTCGGCAGCAGAACGATCTCGACGTGGTCGAAGGCGAGGTTCTGGACTTCGAGATCGCCGACGGGCAGATCACGGCGGTTCTCCTGGCCGACGGCCGGCGCCTGGCTTGTGGCGCGGTCGTTCTGACGACCGGGACTTTTTTGCGCGGGCTTATCCATATCGGCGAGAAGAAGATCGTCGCCGGCCGCATGAACGAGCAGGCGAGCCTCGGCCTGTCGGCGACGATGGACCGCGCCGGCTTCAAGCTTGGAAGGCTGAAGACCGGGACGCCGCCGCGGCTCGATGGCCGGACCATCGATTGGGCGTCGCTGGAAAGCCAGGCGGCGGATGCGGATCCGGTGCCGTTCTCGCTGATGACCGACCGCATCGAGACGCCGCAGATCGATTGCGGCATTACGCGGACGACGACCGCGACTCATGAGCTGATCCGCGCCAATCTCGGCCGCTCGGCCATGTATTCCGGTTCGATCGAAGGGGTCGGGCCGCGCTATTGCCCGTCGATCGAGGACAAGATCGTCAAGTTCGGTGACCGAGACGGGCACCAGATTTTCCTGGAGCCGGAAGGGCTCGGCGACGATACGGTCTATCCCAACGGGATCTCGACCTCGCTGCCCGAAGACGTGCAGCTCGACATCTTGAAAACCATTCCGGGGCTGGAGCGGGCCGTCATGCTGCAGCCCGGCTATGCCATTGAATATGATCATGTCGATCCGCGCGAATTGCATCAGACGTTGGAGACGAAGCGCATTAGTGGCCTCTTTCTCGCCGGGCAGATCAATGGCACGACCGGCTATGAGGAAGCGGCCGGGCAAGGCTTGCTGGCCGGCCTCAATGCGGCGCGGCGGGCGGCGGGGAGCGAGCAGATCGTGCTCAGCCGCACCGAGGCCTATATCGGCGTGATGGTCGACGATCTGACCAGCCGCGGCATCGCGGAGCCCTACCGGATGTTCACCTCGCGGGCCGAGTTCCGGCTGTCGCTGCGCGCCGACAATGCGGATGAGCGGCTGACGCCCCTGGCGGAGAGGCTGGGGATTGCCTCGGCGCAGCGGATGCAGCGCTACGGGCAAGTCATGCAGAGTCTCGATGAAGCGCGGGAGCTGGCGAAATCGCTCACCATGACGCCCAACGAGGCGGCGCGTCACGGGCTGGAGATCAACCGGGACGGCGTGCGCCGCTCCGGTTATGAATTGCTGTCCTATCCCGATGTCGATGTCGCCTGGCTGGGTCGCATCGATTCGCGATTCGCGGCGATCGACAGCAAGACGGCGGAACGCCTCGAAACAGAGGCGAAATATTCGGTCTATCTCGATCGCCAGAAGACGGATGTGGCCCAGATCCGGCACGAGGAGAGCCGGCTGATCCCCGAGACGGTCGACTTCGCCGGCGTGCCGGGACTGTCCAACGAATTGAAGCAGAAGATGCAGGCGCGGCGGCCGCGCTCCATCGCCGATGCCCAGCGCATGGAGGGCATGACGCCGGCGGCGCTGGCGATCATTGTCGCGCATGTCCGCCATGCGGAGAGCGCCAGGCGCCCACAAAGGGATGTTGCGTGAGTTCTATGTCCCTAGAGAGCCTGCAGGACGCGGCAGGCCCGGTTTCACGTGAAACATTCTATCGGCTGGTGGCGTTCGAGCAGATGTTCCAGAAATGGAATCGCAGCATCAATCTCGTCGCGCAATCGACGTCGGGCGATGTCTGGCAGCGTCATATACTGGACAGTGCGCAGCTCGCGCGCATAGAGCCTCAGGCCACACGCTGGGTGGATCTCGGCTCTGGCGGCGGATTTCCGGGCCTTGTCATGGCTTTCCTGCTGGCCGAGCGCGCCGGCGCTAGCATCGATCTGGTTGAAAGCAATCGCAAAAAAGCGTCGTTCCTGCAGACCGTCGTCGGCCAGTTCAACCTGCCGGCGCGGGTCGTGGCGCGCCGTATCGATGAAAGCCATGCACTTGTTTCGACACCGCAAATCGTGACAGCGCGGGCGCTGGCCTCGCTTTCGACCTTGCTGGACCTGTCGGCGCCATGGCTGACATCAGGCGCGCGCGGCCTGTTCCACAAAGGCCGGGATTACCGCGCCGAAGTGCAAGAAAGCGTTAACCGATGGTCATTCGATCTGGTAGAACATCCCAGTGTGACCGACCCTGGCGGCGTCATCCTGGAATTGTCCAACCTGCGACCTGTCTGATCCGTCACTGACAGGCGATTTGGCGCCCAAAATGAATTTCTGGCATAAACCCATGATGAAGAATGGCCCCCGAATCATCACCGTAGCCAACCAGAAAGGCGGCGTCGGCAAGACAACCACCGCCATCAATCTGGCGACCGCGCTGGCCGCGATCGGCGAAAAGGTGCTGATCGTCGATCTCGATCCGCAGGGAAATGCCAGCACCGGTCTCGGCATCGACCGCAAGGACCGGACGGTGTCCTCCTATGACGTGTTGACCGGCGAGTTGGAGCTGGAGGCCGCGGCCATCCCGACGGCGGTGCCCGGCCTGTCGATCGTGCCGTCGACGCTCGACCTGCTCGGCATTGAAATGGAGATCGCCTCCGCGCCCGACCGCGTGCTGAAGCTGCGCAATGCGCTGCGCGCCGCGACCGAGCGCGGCGCACCTTTCGGCTATGTGCTGATCGACTGCCCGCCCTCGCTCAACCTTTTGACTTTGAATTCAATGGCTGCGGCCGATTCTGTTCTTGTGCCGCTGCAATGCGAGTTCTTCGCGCTCGAAGGTCTCAGCCAATTGCTGGAGACGGTCGAGCAGGTGCGCCGCTCGATCAATCCGGATCTCACCATCCAGGGCATCGTGCTGACCATGTATGACGGCCGCAACAATCTCGCCAACCAGGTGGTGCAGGATGTGCGGGCGCATATGGGCGACAAGGTCTACGAGACCGTCATCCCGCGCAATGTGCGGGTGTCCGAGGCGCCGTCCTACGGCAAGCCTGCGATCCTTTACGATCTGAAATGCTCGGGCAGCCAGGCCTATCTGCAACTGGCGTCGGAAGTGATCCGCCGCGAGCGCAAGTTACGCGCCGCTTGATTAGACTCCCTGCAAATTAAGAGCCGATTCGATACCGAAACGATCCGGAACCTGGGATAAAGATGAGCGAAGACCTTTCGAGAAAGAGACTGGGGCGTGGGCTGGCGGCGCTGATCGGCGAGATCGATCGCCCAGCTGCGCCTGAAAAACCAGGCATGAGCGCCGACGGCAAGGTGCCGATCGAGTTCCTGACCCCCAATCCGAAGAATCCGCGGCGGCATTTCGGCGACGCCGAGCTGACCGACCTTGCCCAGTCGATCCGCGAACACGGCGTCGTCCAGCCGGTGGTGGCGCGTCCTTCGCCGGCACAGGCCGGCCGTTACGAGATCATCGCCGGCGAGCGGCGCTGGCGGGCGGCGCAGCGCGCCGGGCTTTCCGAGATCCCGGTCATCATCCGCGAGGTCAACGACCGCACCGCGCTCGAGCTGGCGATCATCGAAAACGTCCAGCGCACCGACCTCAATGCGGTCGAGGAAGCGCTTGGCTATCAGCAGCTGATCGACGAGCACGGCTACACCCAGGCCGATCTCGGCCAGGTGATCGGCAAGAGCCGCAGCCATGTCGCCAACACGCTCAGGCTCCTGAAGCTGCCGGACGTGATCCGCGACATGCTGGTCGACGGCGCGCTGTCGGCGGGCCATGCCCGTACACTGGTGACGGCGGAGGATCCGGCCGGCCTTGCCAAGCGTATCGTCGAAGAAGGACTTTCGGTGCGCCAGGCCGAAGCGCTGGCGCAGATACCGGCCGGCACCAGCAGCACCAAGGAAGCCAAGCCGGCGCCAAGTCCGGAGCAAAAGGACGCCGATACGCTGGCGCTGGAAAAGCTGTTGACCGATACGATCGGCATGATTGTGTCAGTGGATCACAAGGGCAAGGGCGGCACTTTGCGGGTTTCATACCGGTCGCTGGAGCAGCTTGATGAGCTGTGCAGAAGGCTGAAGCAGGAGCGTTAGTTAGCCGGCGAAGTATATTGAGACCGGAGATTGCGCAGTGGAAAGGGGCTGGCCGTTTGGCCGGCCTTTTCCTTTTGGGGCGCTGGTGATTGGCGAAATCGGTGACGCCGCGAATCTCCCCCCTTGAGGGGGGATGGCCGGCAGGCCAGAGGGGGTCGCCCCACATCAAGCGCCGGGCCCCTGCGGGAACGAAGAAGAGGTCAGCGCCCCACGCGCGGCGGCCCCCTCTGTCGCCTTCGGCGACATCTCCCCCCTCGAGGGGGAGATCAGGCTCGCTCCCCAGCCTCGCGCTCTCAACCGCGATCCCAAGCAGCGCCTGCCGCCAGCCCTGCCGCTCGCGGCTTGACAGTGCCAGGCAACGGCGTAACCTATATTAGATATGGCTTAAATTATGTGCCCTAGCGTGCCGGTCAGTCGAGGCGGGGGCTATTTGCCGTTCCTACAACAATCGTGAAATGGCACTGCCCCGCCAATGCGATATGCCGACGCGCCTGACGCAAGTGGGAGGTGCAAATGGCAGTCCGTTGGCAATTGTCCGGAAGTTACTTCGAAAATTGTAGCTGCGATGTCGTGTGTCCTTGTCTGCTGTCCACCAACGCGCAGCTGACATCGAAGCCGACGAAAGGTGTTTGCGACGTCGGTTTGGTCTTTCATATCAACACGGGCAACTACGGCGACGTTCGATTGGATGGGCTCAATGTCGCGATGGTCGCTCACACGCCGGGTCCTATGGCAAACGGCAATTGGACGGCCGCCGCCTATATCGACGAACGGGCCGATGACAGGCAAACAGAGGCGCTAGGTGCCATCTTCACCGGCGCTGCGGGCGGCCCTATGGCGGTGCTGGCACCCATGATTGGCACGAATCTTGGCGCCAAGAAGGTGCCGATAAGTTACCGGATAGACGGCAAGAAGCGGTCGGCGGAGATTGCGGGCGTCATGCAGATGGCGGTCGAGCCGCTGCCGACAATGCGCGAGGACGGGCAGATGTGGGCGGCCACCGGCCATCCTGTCAATCCCGATTGGCTCGCCATGGCGATGGGGGCGGAAGGCAGTACATTCAGCGATCATGGCATGAGCTGGGACAATTCCCGCCGAAACGGACATTACGCCCCGATCAATTGGTCTGGGCAGCAGTAGCCGTTGGCAGCGTAGCACGGAACGACCTCGTCCATGGCCCCGACGTTGCAGCGATACATCATTCTCGCGCTGCTGATCGCTA
Source organism: Mesorhizobium sp. WSM1293 (assembly GCF_000513875.1). Classification (NCBI taxonomy): domain Bacteria; kingdom Pseudomonadati; phylum Pseudomonadota; class Alphaproteobacteria; order Hyphomicrobiales; family Phyllobacteriaceae; genus Mesorhizobium; species Mesorhizobium sp. WSM1293. Next base: position 20,287 of record NZ_AZUV01000018.1, read on the forward strand.
TCGCTGCGGCGGCGTGGACCCTGCTTGTCTGGCAGCAGATGGGCATGGACGCGGACATGCGCATGGAAATGTACGCACTCACCATGGGTATGAAGGCGCCGCTGTTTCTTGCCATCTGGATGATCATGATGATTGCCATGATGTTTCCGACGGCCGCGTCCATGATCCTGACGTTTCACAAGGTCCAGGCCGGCAAACAGAGCCGGGGCGAGACCTTTGTCTCGAGCTGGGTGTTCGTGGCCGGGTATATGCTGGTTTGGGGCGTGATGGGCGTTATCGCCTTTGCCGGTGCGGCGGGTGCGGAGATGCTTGCCGGGCATGTGGGATTGTCCGCTGCGACGGCCGCGCGTATCGGCGGCGCGCTGCTGATGATTGGGGGCGCCTATCAACTCTCCCCACTGAAAGATCTGTGTCTGGCCAAATGCCGCACGCCGATTGGCTTCATCCTGACCTCATGGCGCGATGGTTATTGGGGTGCGGTTCGCATGGGCCTGGAGCATGGACTTTTTTGCCTGGGCTGCTGCTGGCTTTTGTTTCTCGCCCTCTTTCCTCTCGGGATCATGAACGTCGCCGCAATGGCCGTGGTCACCTTGCTGATCTTTGCGGAAAAGACCCTCCCGTCAGGAGGTGGGATCGCAAAGGTGTCGGGTATCGCTCTGCTTCTTTACGGCGCGGCGGTGCTGGTCTTTCCACAGGCGCTGCCAACCTTCCAGCAGGTGGGCGCCATGACAATGAATTGACCGATGGAGGCAGCGCTCGGCGCCGAGAAGAGGAGGATCGCTCTCCTACCGCTGCGCCAACCTGCTGCTCTCCACCGCAATGCCAAGCAGCGCCTGTCTTGCCAGCGCGACGGAAAGATCCGGCCGCCGCCTGGTCTGCAGCACCGCCGTCTGCAGCCGGGTCAGTGCGCGGCCGAGCGCTTCGGTGCTCCAGCGTTCCAGCGCTTTCTCCACCAGCTTGCGCCTGGAGAAAAACACCGGCGGGCGGGCGGCGGCAACGACCGAGGCGGCGTTGCGGTTGCCGGACTCCATCTGGCCGCGCATGATTTGGATCTGCTGCAACTGCCGCATTGCCGAGGACAGCACCAGGAAGGGCTGGCCGCCGGACTGGCAATGGCGGGTGAAGGCGGTGTCGAAGTCGCCGATCTTGCCTTCGAGAAGCGCGTCGACCGCGTCGTCGAAAGACGCGCCGGAGACATCACCTGACATCGCTTTGACCTCCTCCAGGCCGATCTCGGTCTGGCCATGGGCGTAGAGCACAAGCTTCTCGATCTCACCGCGCGAGGCCAGCCGGTCGCCGCCGAGATTGCGGCGCAGCGCCTGTCTCGCTTCCATGGTCATCGACATGCCGGCCCTGCCCAGTTCGCTGTCGATGACGGTGTCGATGTCGCGGGCTTCATCGGCATAGCAAGGCAGGGCCATGGCGTTGTCGGCCGCCTCGACGATGGCGCGCAGGCCGACACCTTTCTTGAGGTCGCCGGCCTCGATGAGAATGATCGCATCGCGCGCGGGCTCGGCCGTCAGCGCCTTGACGTCGTCGGCCAATGCCTTCTGGCCGCTGGCATTGCGCACCCACAGCAGGCGCCGGTCGGAAAACATCGGCACGGTGCGGGCCTCGTCGAGCAGCCGGCCCTCGTCGCGGTCAACCTCCGACCCCTCCAGCCTGACCACCGAGAAGGGATCGTCGAGCGGCAGGCCGGTCTTGCCGGCAAAGGCCTTTGCTCGCTCGGAGACGAGGCCGCGATCGGGGCCGTAAAGCAAGACGATGGAGATCCGCTGGTCCGGCTTCGCGAGCCAGCCATCGACCTCATATGCTTTCTTCTGTGCCATGGCGGGTTGGTTAGCATGATGTGGGGGCGGCATCCAGCTTGGGCGAACGGTCGACCCCCACTCCGTCGAGCTTCGCTCGACACCTCTCCCCCGTCGACGGGGGAGAGGAAAGGCGCGAGTTCGTCGACCAATCACCTTATCTGCCGGCAAACCTCGCCCAACCTTCCCTCTAATTGCGCGCCACCGCCCAACATCGACAAGAAATTTCGCGGACATATCTTCATCTTGGGTGCGGGAGGCTGGATCGGCCGGCGTGGCCGGGACCGACGTCCGCAGGCTACCCGACGAATTCGCACTGGCGGCGCAGATATGCAAATATCTGTTCCGGGCAACATTGGAGGACAAAGGTCATGGCCGATGCTGGGATGTTGCGTTTCCACGTTCCGGAGCCGGAAGTGCGGCCGGGTGGCATGCCTGACTTTTCCAATGTGCCGATCCCCAAGGCCGGCTCGGTGCCGCGTCCTGACATCGATGTCGATCCGCGCAGCATCCGCGATCATGCCTTCTCGATCATCCGCGTGCTGAACCGCACTGGCGAGGCCGTCGGCCCGTGGGCCGGCCTGCTGTCCAGCGACGAGCTCCTCACCGGCCTGCGCCACATGATGACGCTGCGGACCTTCGATGCGCGCATGCAGATGGCGCAGCGGCAGGGCAAGACCTCGTTCTACATGCAGCATCTGGGCGAAGAGGCTGTGGCTTGCGCCTTCCGCAAGGCACTGGCGCCGGGCGACATGAACTTTCCGACCTATCGCCAGGCCGGGCTGCTGATTGCCGATGGCTACCCGATGGTCACGATGATGAACCAGATCTATTCCAACGAAGCCGACCCGCTGAAGGGCCGGCAATTGCCGGTCATGTATTCGTCAAAGGAGCACGGCTTCTTCTCGATCTCCGGCAATCTGGCGACGCAGTACATCCAGGCGGTCGGCTGGGCGATGGCCTCGGCGATATCGAACGATTCGCGCATCGCAGCCGCGTGGATCGGCGACGGCTCGACGGCCGAGTCCGATTTCCACTCGGCGCTGGTGTTCGCCTCCACCTACAAGGCGCCGGTCGTGCTCAATGTCGTCAACAACCAGTGGGCAATCTCGACCTTTCAAGGCATCGCGCGCGGCGGTTCGGGCACGTTCGCGGCCAGGGGCCTCGGCTTCGGCATCCCGTCACTGCGCGTCGACGGCAACGACTACCTCGCCGTCCACGCCGTGGCCAAATGGGCGGCGGAGCGGGCGCGCAGCAATCTCGGGCCGACGCTGGTCGAATATGTCACCTACCGTGCCGGCGCACATTCGAGCTCGGACGACCCGTCCGCCTACCGGCCGAAGACCGAATCCGACGCCTGGCCGCTCGGCGACCCGATCGTGCGGCTGAAGAACCATCTCATCGCGCTCGGCGTCTGGTCGGACGAGCGGCACGCGCAGGCCGAGGCGGAAATCCTCGACACGGTTATAGCGGCGCAGAAGGAAGCGGAAAGCCACGGCACGCTGCATGCCGGCGGCAAGCCGTCGACGCGCGACATGTTCGAAGGGCTCTACGCCGAAATGCCGCCGCATCTCAGACGCCAGCGCCAGCAGGCGGGAGTCTGAGCCATGCCGAGACGGACCATGATCGAGGCCATTCGCGATGCCATGGATGTGTCGATGGGGCGCGACGACAAAGTCGTCGTGTTCGGCGAGGATGTCGGCTTCTTCGGCGGCGTCTTCCGCTGCACGCAGGGCTTGCAGGCCAAATACGGCAAGAGCCGCTGCTTCGATGCGCCGATCAACGAATCCGGCATTGTCGGCTCGGCCATCGGCATGGCCGCCTATGGGTTGAAGCCGTGCGTGGAAATTCAGTTTGCCGACTACATGTACCCGGCCTACGACCAGCTGACCCAGGAAGCGGCACGGCTGCGCTACCGCTCCAACGGCGATTTCACCTGCCCGATCGTGGTGCGCATGCCGACCGGCGGCGGCATTTTTGGCGGCCAGACGCACAGCCAGAGCCCTGAGGCGCTGTTCACCCATGTGTCGGGGCTGAAGACGGTGGTGCCGTCCAACCCGCATGACGCCAAGGGGCTTTTGATCGCGGCGATCGAGGATCCGGATCCGGTGATTTTCCTCGAGCCGAAGCGGCTCTACAACGGTCCGTTCGATGGTCATCACGACCGGCCGGTGACGCCCTGGTCGAAGCATGAGCTGGGGGAGGTGGCCGACGGCCACTACACGGTGCCGCTCGGCAAGGCGGCGATCCGCAGGGCAGGCTCGGCCCTCACCGTGCTCGCCTACGGCACCATGGTCTATGTCGCGCAGGCGGCCGTCGAAGAAACCGGCATCGATGCCGAGATCATCGATCTCAGGACCCTGCTGCCGCTTGACCTCGACACGATCGTCGCCTCGGTGAAAAAGACCGGGCGCTGCGTCATCGTGCATGAGGCGACGCTGACCTCGGGCTTCGGCGCCGAGCTGTCGGCGCTGGTGCAGGAAAACTGTTTCTATCACCTCGAAGCGCCGGTTGCTCGCGTTGCCGGCTGGGACACGCCCTATCCGCATGCGCAGGAGTGGGATTATTTTCCCGGTCCCGCTCGCGTTGGCCGTGCCTTGCTTGAAACCATGGGAGCCTGAGATGGGCGAACACGTCATCAAGCTGCCCGATGTCGGCGAAGGCGTCGCCGAGGCCGAGCTGGTCGAATGGCACGTCAAGGTCGGCGATATCGTCCGCGAGGACACTGTGCTCGCCGCCGTCATGACCGACAAGGCGACGGTTGAAATCCCCTCGCCGGTCGATGGCGAGATCCTGTGGCTGGGCGCCGAGATCGGCGACACGGTGGCCATCGGCTCGCCCATCGTGCGGCTGAAGGTGGCGGGCGAGGGCAACGCCAAGCCGCAAGGCGCCGAAGCGGAAGCGGTGTCCGCTGAGCCTCCGGCAAAACTTCCGACGCCGAAGCCCGAGGCTGCTGCGCCGGTCGTGAAGACATCCCCAAAGAGCGACGAGCCCAAGGCGAAACCGGCAGCCTCACAGAAAAGTACGGCGCAGCCTTCCGTCCCCGGCGCGCCGCGGCCTGAAGGCGAAAGACCGCTGGCGTCGCCGGCCGTTCGTCTGCGGGCAAAAGAAGCCGGCATCGATCTCAGGCAGGTTGCCGGATCCGGTCCGGCCGGTCGCATCGGCCATGAGGACATCGAAGCGTTCCTGGCGCGCGGGCCGCAGGTCGCAAAGGCATCCGGCCTCGCCCGCAACGATGCTGTGCAGGATATCAAGGTGGTCGGCTTGCGGCGCAAGATCGCCGAGAAGATGTCGCTGTCCAAATCGCGCATTCCGCACATCACCTATGTCGAGGAGATCGACGTCACCGCACTGGAGGAATTGCGCGCGGCGCTCAACAAGGAGAAGCGTCCTGGCGTGGAGCGGCCGAAACTGACGCTGCTGCCGTTCCTGATGCGGGCGATGGTCAAGGCGATCGCGGACCAGCCCAATCTCAATTCCCTGTTCGACGACGAGGCCGGCATCGTCCATCAGCATGGCGGCATCCATATCGGCATCACCGCACAGACGCCGTCGGGGCTGGTGGTTCCGGTGGTCAGGCACGCCGAGGCGCGCGACATCTGGGATTGCGGCGCCGAGGTCATCAGGCTGGCCGAGGCGGCCAAGTCCGGCACGGCAACACGCGACGAGCTGTCCGGCTCGACCATCACCATCACCTCGCTCGGCGCCATGGGCGGCGTGGCGACGACGCCGGTCATCAACCATCCGGAAGTGGCGATCGTCGGCGTCAACAAGATGATGGTGCGGCCGGTGTGGGACGGCACCCAGTTCATGCCGCGCAAGATGATGAACCTGTCGTCGAGCTTCGACCATCGGGTGATCGATGGGTGGGATGCGGCGGTGTTCATCCAGCGGATCAAGACGCTGCTGGAAACGCCGGCGCTGATTTTCGTGGATTGAGGGGATGAGAACGGTCGCAAGGGCCCCCTCACCCGGATTGCCAAAACCGAATTGCGAAGGGCAATTCGGGGCAATCCGACCCTTCCCCGAGGGGAGAGGAGGTCGCCGGCGTCTGTGCTCGCCTCTTCTCCCCACCGGGGAGAAGGTGGCCGCGAAGCGGCCGGATGAGGGGGCCCTCGCCACCAGAAAGAGCGTGCCATCATGAAAGAAATCTCCTGCAAGCTGCTCGTCATCGGCGCTGGCCCGGGCGGCTATGTCTCAGCTATCCGGGCCGGACAGCTCGGCGTCGATACGGTGATCGTCGAAGCCGGCAAGCCGGGCGGCACCTGCCTCAATGTCGGCTGCATCCCGTCCAAGGCGCTGATCCATGCGGCGGAGGAGTTCGAGAAGGTGTCGCACATGGCGGGCGGCAAGAGCCCGCTCGGCATTTCGGTCACCGCGCCGACGCTCGATCTTGCCCGGACCGTCGCCTGGAAGGACGGCATCGTCAGCCGGCTCAACAGTGGCGTCGCCGGCCTGCTCAAGAAGGCAGGCGTGAAAACCGTGCATGGCTGGGCGAGCTTTCGAGACGGCAAGACGGTCGCGGTCGAGACCGAGACGGGTAGCCAAGTGATCCGGGCCGAAACGATCGTCATCGCCTCCGGTTCGGCGCCGGTGGAGCTGCCGTTCCTGCCGTTTGGCGGTCGGGTGATTTCGTCAACCGAGGCACTGGCACTCAGCGACGTGCCGAAAAATCTCGCGGTCGTCGGTGGCGGCTATATTGGGCTGGAACTGGGCATGGCATTTGCCAAGATGGGCGCTGAGGTGACCGTGATCGAGGCCTTGCCGCGCGTGCTGGCGCAGTATGATGCGGAGCTGACCCGGCCGGTGGTCAAGCGGCTCACCGCGCTCGGCGTCGAGGTGATGCTGGGCGCCAAGGCCAAGGGGCTTTCAACCAAGGGTGACGCGTTGCTGGTCGAGACGGCGGACGGCAAGAGCGTCAAGGTCCCAGCCGACAAGATACTGGTGACGGTCGGGCGCAAGCCGGTGACCGAAGCTTGGGGGCTCGAGCAGATCGACCTCGACATGGCCGGCAAATTCATCCGCATCGACGACCAGTGCCGCACCTCGATGCGCGGCATCTTCGCCATTGGCGACGTCACCGGCGAGCCGATGCTGGCGCACCGGGCGATGGCGCAGGGCGAGATGGTCGCCGAGATCGTTGCCGGCCACAAGCGCAGCTGGGACAAGCGTTCGATACCCGCCGTTTGCTTCACCGATCCCGAACTGGTGACCGCTGGTCTTTCGCCGGAAGAAGCCAAGGCGCTCGGCGGCGAGATCAAGATCGGCATGTTCCCGTTCGCGGCCAACGGCCGGGCGATGACGAAGCTGGGCGAGGACGGCTTTGTCCGCGTCGTGGCCCGCGCCGACAACCATCTGGTGCTCGGCATCCAGGCGGTCGGGCAGGGCGTGTCGGAACTGGCGGCGGCGTTCGGGCTGGCGCTGGAAATGAGTGCGCGGCTGGAGGACATCGCCGGGACGATCCATGCGCATCCGACGCAAGGCGAAGGGTTCCAGGAAGCGGCGCTGAAAGCGCTGGGGCACGCGCTGCATGTTTAATTCGCGATGGCGCAAAAGCGGTGATGCCGGCGGGACAGCGCCCCCTCTGTCCTGCCGGACATCTCCCCCTCAAGGGGGGAGATTGGCAGTTTCGGGCAACCTGCCTCTTCCAAAACTTTCAAAAATTGGCGAAATCTAAGATGACAGCCGATCTCCCCCCTAGAGGGGGAGATGCCCGGCAGGGCAGAGGGGGGCACTGTCCCGCCCGCCTCTCCACAAGAGAGACACGCCGCCTCACCCCGCCAGCCGGCTCACCATCTCATGTTGTGCATAAGCCCGGCCAAAACGGTTGGCTAGAAACGCGTCCAGCGCGATGTCTTCCTGCTTGACGAAGCCGGTCGCCGGCAGGCTGCCGTCGGCCAGCATGTCGAGCACGGCGCAGATGCCGGACGCCGTGGTGATCTGGATGGCGCTGCGCACCACCTGGCCGATACGCTGGGAATAGACCTTGTTGGCGTAGGTCTCCTGCAGCAGGCGGCCGTTCTTGCGGCCGGAGACGGTGACGAAGACGATGACGACGTCCTGCAATGTCGCCGGCAGGGCGCTTTCAAAAATGTCCTTCAGCACGTCGCGGCGATGGCGCAGGCCGAGGTCGTTGAGCAGCGCCTTCATGATCGCGGCGTGGCCGGGGTAGCGGATGGTGCGGTAGTTGAGCGTGCGCACCTTGCCCTTCAGCGTCTCGGCCAGCGTGCCGAGGCCGCCGGAGGTGTTGAATGCCTCGTAGGTGACGCCGTCGAGCGAGAACTCCTCGCGCTCTTCCAGCGGCGGCACCTCGACCAGCTCGCCTTCGACGATCGCCTCGCAGGGCTCGCAATATTCGTTGATGACGCCGTCGGTGCTCCAGGTGAGATTGTAGTTCAGCGCGTTGGACGGGTATTGCGGCAGGGCGCCGACGCGCATGCGCACGCTTTCCAGCGAATCGAACCGGCTGGCGAGATCGTTGGCGACGATCGAGATGAAGCCCGGCGCCAGGCCGCATTGCGGAATGAAGGCGCTTCTGCCCGAACGCGCCAATTCCTTGACGCGGCGGGTCGAGACGACGTCCTCGGTCAGGTCGAGATAGTGCACGCCGGCACTGGCCGCCGCCTCGGCGATGCGGGTGGTCAGATGGAAGGGAGCGGCGCTGAGCACCGCGAATTTGCCGGCGAGTGCGGCTTCAAGCGTGCCGGACGCTTCGATGTCGAGCTCCAGCGTCGCAACCGTGGCCGGGACTTCGGCCGCTGCGAGCTGTGCTGCCGAGCGGTCGACGAGCGTGACCTGATAATCTCCCGTGGCGGCGAGCATCTCGGCAATGGTCGAGCCGATCTTGCCGGCGCCGACAACGACAATTTTCTTCATGACAAATCCCTCACTGATTGTGAGCACAGATTCGCAGCTTGCCCGTCGAAAGGAAGCGTGGTTCTGTACGAAACGAACCCATTGATTGGTCAGTCCGCCGAGAAGAATCGTCGAAATGCTCAGCGATGCCGAACAGACCCTGCTTTCGCTGCTGCGCGAGAATGCGCGCGCCTCGACCGCCGAGCTGGCGCGGCGGCTTGGCGTCTCGCGGACAACCGTGCAGAGCCGGATCGAACGGCTGGAGCAGCGCGGCATCATATCAGGCTACGGCGTGCGGCTGGCGCCGGATTATGAGCAGGGGCTGGTGCGGGCGCATGTGCTGCTCACCGTGACGCCCAAGCTTGCCGACAAGGTGGTGCGCGGCCTGCGCGGTTTGGCGACGGTCCGGACGCTGCATTCGGTCAGCGGCAATTTCGACATGATCGTCATCGTCGACGCCCCATCGATCCGCGACCTCGACATGCTGCTCGACCAGATCGGCGCCATGGATGGAGTCGAGCGGACGCTGTCGTCGATCATCCTGTCGACGCGGATAGATAGGTGAGGGGACCTCTCAGACCTGGGTTCCTCGCCCCCGCCAAAGGCGGGGGAGAGGTGGCCGCGAAGCGTCCGGAGAGGGGGCTTTCGTACGGCGTTCCCCNCTCCGTCTCGGCTTCGCCGAGCCACCTCTCCCCACGCTCGTGGGGCGAGGAACCCAAGCTGGGCTTGAACAGCACCAGCCGTTTCGCCGGCTAATCCGTCGCCAGCGGAAAACGCACCACCACCGCAAGTCCCGGTCGGCAATCCTCGAGCGTGATCGATGCGCCGTGCAGATCGGCGATGGCCCGGACAAGGCTGAGCCCGAGGCCGCTGCCTGATGTCGAGCGGCTGTGGTCCAGCCGGTAGAGCCGCTGGAACACTTTCTCGCGCTCTTCCGCCGGAATGCCGGGACCGTTGTCGGCGACGCCCGCAACGACGCGTTCGCCCTGGCGCGCTACCGACAGCTTTATCGTCGTGCCCGATGGACAATGGCGCAACGCGTTCTCGACCAGATTGGCGAACATCTGCGTCAGCAGCTCGCGATCGCCATGGATCCGGTCCGTCGTTTCCTGTGGTTGCGCCAACGACAGCGACTTTCCGTCGTCCTCGGCAACATCGGCATAGATCTCGGCGATGGTTTGCAGCACCTCGCCCAGATCGACATCGGTGAACCGCGCCCGGCGGGCGCCGGCCTCGATCTGCGCGATGCGCAGCAGGGCATCGAAGGTCTCGTTGATCTGCAGGCTCTCGGCATGCGCCTCCGCCAGTTCAGCGGCGATTTTCCGGCCCGACAGGTTCTTTTCCGACGCGGTGTCGAGGATCATCTGCAACCGGTTGAGCGGCGTCTTCAGATCGTGGGCGATGTTGGCGCTGACCTGTTTCATGCCTTCGACCAGCGCCGACAGGCGGTCGAGCGCGGCATTGACCTGGCTGGAGACGATGTCGATGTCGTCGCCCTTGCCGGTCAGCGGAATGCGGGTGTCCAGCCGTCCATGCGAGACATCCACCATGGTGGCGGCGATGCCGTCGAGACGGCGCTGGACGCGCGAGGCGAGCAGGGCGCCGCCGGCGACCGCCAGCCCGGTGATGATCAGGGTTCCCCAGCCAAAGCTCATCAGCACGATCCTCTCCAGCTCCTCCGTCTCGGAAAGGCTGAAGGCGACGGTCAGCGTGTTGCCGCCGACCGGGCCGGAATAGGCGCGGTACTCGGCGCCGGGCGGCACGCCGGGCATTTCGGTGTCGAACATCGAGAAGCCGTCGGGAAGCCCTGCCGCGGTGAAGTTGCCGGCCAGGCGATTGCCCGTTGCGTCGGTCAACGAAAACAGCTGCTCCTTCTTGAGGCTGCGCAGGGAGTGGCTGCCGACGGTCTCAACCAGCTCCTTGAGATCGTTCTCGGCATAGGTCGCGGCGACGACCGCGTAGGTTTCCTTGATGGTGTCGTCGAGCCGCTCGGCAAGATCGGCGCTCATCATCTGGTAGACGATGGCGCCAGACAGGACGAAGGCCAGCACGAACAGGAAGGCGAAGGTCAGGGCAAGCCGGAATGGTGTGCTGCGCAGCAGGCGGGACCAGGTTCCGGTCATGGCGCGTGCAGGCTGTAGCCGGTGTTGCGGACGGTGTGGATGAGCTGGGTTTCGAAGGGCTTGTCGACCTTGGCCCGCAGCCGGCTGATATGGGTCTCGACGACGCTGGTCCTGGGATCGAAATGAAAATCCCAGACCCGCTCCAGAAGCATGGTGCGGGTGATGACGCGGCCTTCGCCGCGCATCAGCACTTCCAGCAGGCTGAACTCCCGCGGCTGCAGGTCGATCGGCTGGCCCCGCCTCGTGACGCGGCGCATGATCAGGTCCATTTCGAGGTCGGCGACCCGCAGGACGGTTTTCTGCTCCTGCGCCGCCGGCCGCCGGCCAAGCGCGTTGATGCGGGCGAGGAGTTCGGAAAAGGCGAAGGGCTTGACCAGATAGTCGTCGCCGCCGGCCTCGAGCCCCTCGACGCGGTCGTCGATGCCGCCGACGGAGGTGAGGAAGATCGCCGGCGTCCGCACGCCGGCGGCGCGCACCGCCTTGACCATCGACAGGCCGTCGAGACCGGGGATCATCCGATCGGCGACGATCACGTCGTATTTGCCCTGGGTCGCCGCGAACAGCCCGTCATGGCCGTTGCGCAGGAGGTCGCAGACATGGCCGGCCTCGGTCAGTCCCCTGACGATATAGTCGGCCGTCCTGTGGTCGTCCTCGACGAGAAGCAGTCGCATGAAAGGTCCGGTCCGTTGCCGAGATGGAGAGGCTATCACCGGCACGGGCTTGTTCCTAGGATGTCACGAAGGCGCAGGCTGGTGGCGCTAGAACGTTCACGATTGGCCGAAGCGGTGGGGTTTTCGGCAATTGCCAATGCTAGCGCATCCGCCCTGCACCTAGTCCAGGTCCAGCAACAGTTCATCGGCTTCGTCGGTTGTCCCCTTCAGGGTCATGTGCAGGACGAGCGCAATGATACAGCCGAGGAAGAGCAGGCTGGTGAAGATGGTGCCGAAGCCCAGGCCGCCATGCCTGGCCGACCGCGACAGCAGGTCACCGAAGGAGGCGCCGAGCGGCCGCGTCAGGATATAGGCGAGCCAGAAGGCCAGGATGCCGTCGAGATTGAGCAGCCAGTAGGCCAGCACGATGAGCGCGATGGCGCCGCCGAACAGCAGGCCTGTGGTGAGGTAGCCCATGTCGAAGCTTTCGGCGACGAGATCGCCGCCGGCGGTGCCGAGCGCGAAGGTCAAGAGGATCGCCAGCCAGTAGAAGATTTCGCGCCTGGTGGTGAAGATGGTGTGGATCGACAGCGACCGTTCGCTGGCGTACCAGACCGCGAATGTCGCGGCGAGCGCAACCGAGAAGGCGATGGTCGTGGTCTGCAGGCGCACGCCGAAAGTGTCGACGAGATTGTCCGTCACCAGGGTGCCGACGATGCTGATCAGCACCACCGCCAGCCAGTAGGCCCACGGCACGTAACGCTTCTGCGCAAACTGCAGGACGAGGGCAGCGATCAGGATGCCGGTCATGATCAGCGAGGTGACGGTCAGCCCAAGTCCGATCGTGTCGGCAAGATAGTCCGCCGCGGTCTCGCCGGTGGTGACCGCCATCAACTTGATCACCCAGAAATCGAGAGTGACGTCGGGAACCCGGTTGTGGTTCGGTGGGGCGGGTTGTCGCCTGTTGGGCGCGAGCATGGCTGAAGTCCTGAGGTCGACGGTTGCGGCGGTGGCGATCCCCGCAGCGTAAGCAAACGAGTTCACGCCGGCCTGTCCGGCGGCATACAAATTCGTAAGAATGGGCGTGGGCCGCGCAAAGGTCCTTTACGAACGCCCGGCGCTGCGCCGATAGAGGGCGTGCGCCTTTCATCCGCCATCAATGTCATGCCCATTGCTCACGGGCACCCGTCAGTGCCCCAGGAAACACCAAATGACCTACGCTACCCTCAAGCCGGTTTCCCAGGCCTTCGACCAGCGCAAGCGCCTGATCTTCGTGCGGGTTGCGGCGGCGCTGGCGGTGTTGCTGCTGTTTCTCACCAAGCCGGGGCTGAGCGAGGGCTCCGACGGGCACGAAACGATCGAATTCTTCGGCTTTTGCCTGGTGCTCGTCTGTGTCGTCGGGCGGCTGTGGAGCATTCTCTATGTCGGCGGCAAGAAGAACGAGGAACTGGTCTCGACGGGACCGTTCTCGACCACGCAGAACCCGCTCTATTTCTTCTCGACGGTCGGCGCGGTCGGCATTGGATTGCTCTACGGCTCGCTGATGGCGGCCGTGGCGCTGGGCCTTGCCAGCTTTTTCATCTTTCGCGTCACGGCGCGCAAGGAAGCCGAATTTCTGCTCGGCAAGTTCGGCCCAGCCTATCTTGCCTACACCAAGAGCACGCCCCGGTTCTGGCCAAACCCGCTGCTCTACCGCGACGATGACGAACTGCAGTTCTCGACGCGGGCTTTGAAGCGCACGTTTTTCGACGGGCTCTATTTCCTCGCCATCTTCCCGGCCATCGAACTGGTCGAGCATTTCCGGGCGACCGGCATGCTGTTTCCGGCCTTCGTCACGCTCTACTGATCAGCTGGCTCTAGCTGCCGAGCGGATGCGGCATGTAGCCGACGAAGCCTGATATCTTCCAGCTTCCGCCGACCTTGCTGCAGAAATACAGCGTCTGCCATTTCAGCCGGTCGACGCTGCCGTCCGCCTTGGCGACCGAGCCGTCGAACTTCTTGTGCAGCACGGCGCGGTCGCCGTCGACGTCGATGTCTCGCATGTTGGTGACGCGAAACAGCGCCTCGCGCAGCGGCTCGGCGAATTTGGTCGCCGCCGTCTCTTTGGCCTGGCGCAGCCATTCGTCGCGATAGACTTCGAGCCTTGGAAACTGCAGCCGCCAGGCGTCGGCGTTGTGCAGGAAATGCGCATGCATGCCGAAGAAGCTCTCGGCGACGAAATCATCCTCGACCATAGCCCAGTCCTGGCCGATGAAAGCGTCGATGTCGCGCCGCACCAGCATTTCCCAGAGCGCGTGGCGATCGGCATCGCCTGATGGAAACGGGTTCTTGTCGTAGGTCATTGCTGGTATCTCCGCTCTGGCAAATCCGTCTATGCGGTGCGGCTTCCAAGCCGCCCGTCAGCGCGTACGATGCAAGGGCTCTTGTAATAAAGCAACGCAGATTTCCAAGAATGTTGCTTTCCAACAAGGCCCCTATGAGGATCGGCCGGATCGGCGTAAATGTCGATCGAAGCGGGCGCTGCAATGGCACCCCGTCCTGTCATCAGAGGAGGCTTGTCCCTTGCCGAAACAGTGTTTTGGAACGTCGCATGTGCCGTTGTCGCCCGCCGTGCGGGCAGGCGATCTCGTCTATGTCTCGGGCCAGGTTCCCGTCGGCAGCGACGGCATCGTGGTCAAGGGCGGCATATCGGAACAGACCGAGCAGGTGCTCGCCAATATCAAGGCCGCGCTGGCGCTGGCCGGCTGCACCATGGACGATGTGGTGAAGACCACCGTATGGCTGGAAGACGCGCGCGATTTCGGCGCCTTCAACGCCGTCTATGCCAGGCACTTTCCGAAGAACCCGCCGGCCCGCACCACGGTCGAATCGCGGCTGATGATCGATATCAAGATCGAGGTCGAGGCGGTCGCCTATCGGCCTCTGTAAGCAAAGCAACGAGCGGAGGTTACCCATGCAATTCGACCTCCTGCTGAAGGGCGGACGGCTGATCGATCCGGCCGCTGGCCTCGACGCGCTGCGCGATGTCGCCATCGCCAATGGCCGCGTTGCCGCGGTCGACGCCGATATCCCGGCGGACAGCGCCGCGCAGATCGTCGATGCCGCCGGCTGCATCGTCACGCCGGGCCTGGTCGACCTGCACAGCCACGTCTATTGGGGCGGCACGTCGCTTGGCGTCGATGCCGACCGGCTGGCCGCCAAGAGCGGCACCACCACCTTCATCGATGCCGGCAGTGCGGGCGCCGGCAATTTCCTCGGCTTCCGCCGCCATGTCATGGAGCGCTCGAAGGTTCGCATCCTGGCCTATGTCAACATTTCCTTTGCCGGCATTTTCGGCTTCTCGCAGACGGTGTCGGTGGGCGAGTGCAGCGATCTCAGGCTCTGCGAGCCGCGCGAGGTTGTGGCTGCGGTGCGCGAGCACCGCGATGTCGTGGTCGGCGTAAAGGTTCGCTCGGGCAAGCATGCCGGCGGCACCAGCGGCATCGCGCCGGTGGATCTGGCGCTGGAGGCCGCCGACCAGGCCGGCCTGCCGCTGATGGCGCATATCGACGAACCGCCGCCCGGCCGCTCGGAAGTGCTGCCGCGCCTGCGCAAGGGCGACATTCTCACCCATTGCTTCCGGCCTTTCCCGAATGCGCCGGTGTTCGCTTCCGGCGCGGTGCGGCCCGACATGCGGCTGGCGCGCGAGCGCGGCGTCATCTTCGACATCGGCCACGGCATGGGCTCGTTCGATTTCGCCGTCGCCCGCGCCATGCTCGAAGAAGGGCTGGCGCCCGACGTGATCTCGAGCGACGTGCATCTCTACTGCGTCGACGGTCCCGCCTTCGACATCCTCGTCTGCATGTCGAAGCTCCTGGCGCTCGGCATGCCGCTGGTCGAGGTCCTGCGCGCCGCCACGCAAGCGCCGGCGCAGGCGATCGCGCGGCCTGACCTGGGCACACTGGCCGTCGGCACGGTCGGCGACGTCGCCGTGCTCCGTCAGCGCCCGGGCCGCTTCACCTTCGTCGACGCGGTCGGCGCGTCATTGGTCGCCGATCAGAGACTGGTGTGCGAAGGCATCGTTATGGGCGGCACCTGGTGGCCGAACGAAGCGGTCAACGATGTCAGCGAGACTGAGCGGTTTGTGGCGCATGCCGCGCATACCCATGTCGAGGTTGCGGCGAGGCACTTTGGGCATCGGCACGACTAGCTGATCTCGGCAGCTTGTGCCTGTCTTGGGACTGTGCGCTTGGCGAATGGCTTCCCCCACTCCGGCGAGCGAAGCTCGACGGAGTGGGGGTCGACTTTACCCGGCGTTGCTCACCGCCCCGTAAACCGGCGTCTCGATGCCTTCCATCCGCGCCTTGATCTGCAGCGCCACATATTTCGAATAGAAGCGCGACAGCGCCAGATTGCCGCCGTGGAACCAGAGCGCTTCCTGGGCGGTCGGCTTCCACATGTTGCGCAGCTCGCCTTGCCAGGGGCCGGGGTCGCCCTTGACGCCGGAGCCAAGGCCCCAGCACGGGCCGACCTTGTCGGCGACTTCGCGCGAAACGATCGCGGCGACATTCTCGTTCATCGACTGATAGCCGGTGCAGGCGATGATGGCGTCGGCGGCGAGTTCACTGCCGTCCTCGAACAGGATGCCGCTCGGGGTCAGCGACTTGATGGCGACGCCGCTGCGGATGCCGATCTTGCCGTCGATGATCAGGTCGGAGGCGCCGACATCGATGTAGTAGCCGGAGCCGGTGCGGTAGGCCTTCATCAGAAGGCCGGTCTCGTCGTCGCCGAAATCGATGGCGAAGCCGGCGGCGCGCAAGCGGTCGTAGAAGGCCGCGTCGCGCGCCTTGATCACCTCGTAAAGCGCCCGCTGGCCCTTGGGCACCAGCGCGAACGGCGTCGAGGCGACGATCATGTCGGCCTTCTCGGTGGTGATGCCGCGCGCCAGTGCGTCTTCCGAGAAGATCTCGAAGCCGACTTCCATCAGCGTGTCCGACTTGACCACTGTCGTCGGCGAACGCTGGATCATGGTGACCTCGGCGCCGCTCTCCCAGAGGTCGACGCAGACATCGTGGCCGGAGCTTGCAGCGCCAATGACGGCGACTTTCCTGCCGCGGAATTTGTCGCCGCTGGCATACTGGCTGGAGTGCAGCAACTCGCCCTTGAACCGGCCGGCACCCGGCAGATCGATCCGCCGTGGCGGGCCGTAGGCGCCGGTGGCGAAGACGATGTGCTTGGGCTTCAGCGTGATCTGCCGGCCGACGCGGTCGACGACCACGGTCCAGACTCTTTCGGCCTCGTCATAGCTGGCGCTGAGGCATTTGGTGGCGACCCAGTAGTTGAGCTCCATGACGCGCGTATACATTTCCAGCCAGTCGCCCATCTTGTCCTTGGGCGTGAACACCGGCCAGTTTTCGGGGAAGGGAATGTAGGGCAGATGGTCGTACCAGACCGGATCGTGCAGCACGAGCGTGCGGTAGCGGTTGCGCCAGGAGTCACCCGGCCTGGCATTCTTCTCGATGACGATGGCCGGCACGCCGAGCTGGCGCAGTCGCGCCCCCAGCATGATGCCGCCCTGGCCGCCGCCGATGACCAGGCAGTAGGGCTGTTCATCAGTGCCGAGTTCGCGTGTCTCGCGCGCCCGCGCCTCCGACCAGGTCTCGCGCTGGGGATCGGCCTTGTGGCGCACGCCGAGCGGCCGCGCCGCGCCCTTGCGCTCCTCGAAGCCCTTGAGGTCGGCCATGGCCGTGAACAATGTCCGGCAGCGGCCGTCGCGCAGCCGCATGATGCCCTCCCCCCTGGCCACCACGGTTTCGAAGCTGAACCAGGCCTCGATGGTGCCGTCGTCCGAGGTCGCCTCGCCGGTCAGCCGCCACGCGCTCGGCTTGGCCGTCGCCAGCGTCGTCGCCAGCATGTCGGCGATCGCCGCGCGGCCTTCCATGGTGGTGATGTTCCAGGTGAAGGTCAGGAGATCGCGCCAGTAGCAATCGTCGACGAAGAGGTTGCTCGCAGCGGCCACGTCGCCGGCTGCGAGCGCCTGCGCCAGGGATTCGAGCCATGCGGCGGCCTGTTTCGTCGGTGCTATTTCGAGCATTTCTTTCCTCTTCCTGCGTGCGTCTAATCTGTGTTGGAATGGCAACTGTCGAACTCGGCGCTGCCCCTCATCCGCCTGCCGGCACCTTCTCTCCGTCAACGGGGAGAAGGGAGCTAGTCTCCGAGCGGCTCCATCTCCTTGCCGGTGCGGTGGATCTGGGCGTTGTATTTGATGCGGCGCACCGTCTCGCGGGCCGAGCCGTCGAGCTTGTAGGCGGAGGCCACCGCCAGCAGGTCGATCGCCGCCAGAAAGGCGAAGCGCGATGCCGTCGGCTTCAGCGTGTCGGGATATTCCGGCACCGCCACCGTCAGCCTGACGTCGCAGGTGCGGGCGAGCTCGGTGTCGGGCGCGGTCACGGCGATCGCATTGGCGCGGTAATGCTTGGCGAGCTCGACGGCCTCGATCACCTCGCGGGTGCGTCCCGTCGCCGAAATGGCGATCACCAGATCGCCGGGCTTGAGCGTCGAGGCGGTCATGCGCATCAGATAGGGATCGCACTGGGCGCTGACTGTTATGCCGTAGCGGAACAGCCGGTATTGGGTTTCCTGCGCCAGCGCCGAGGAGCTGCCGCCGAGGCCGAAGACCGTGACCTGGCGCGCCTTGGCGATCAGCTCGGCGGCCTTCTGCAGCTGGGCCGGGTCGAGCTGCCGCTCGGCCTCCTGCAGCGCCCGGCGCGCCTCGCCGAACACGGCGTTCCAGAACGGCATGCCATTGTCATTGCTGACGGAAGGCGACTTGGCCAGGTAGAGCGCGCCGACGACGAGGCTCTGCGCCAGCTTCAGCTTGAAATCGCGCACGCCCTCGCAGCCGATGGCGCGGCAGAACCGGGTCACCGTCGGTTCGCTGACCCCGGCGCGCTGGGCAAGGGCGGCGTTGGAGGCGTCGACGGCATATTTGACGTCGTCGAGAACGACATCGGCGACACGCCGTTCGGCCGGGCGCAATTCGCTGTAGGAATCCTTGACCAGCGAGATGATGTCGGGGATGCGCCGGACAGGATCGCGTCCCTCGGTATCGGGGCCTGGAACAGGCTCGTCCTGGCTGCCAGCGTCGGTCATGGGGTCCTGGTCTTTCCCTGGGTTGCGAGGCTGTCGTCTTAGCATGTTTGCACGCCCTGGCTCCACGTGCCCGACCGGATCGCAACCGCAGCGTGTCGTTGGGGAAAGCTCACCTTCCTCCGTTCCTCTCCGGTCCGCGTCAGTTCCGAAGTATGTAGGAAAGCAACATGCATTTCAAGGCCGTAAAACAGACATTAAAACAACATGATAGGTATACTAGTCGATTTTCGTGATACGGCTGCTATCGTCGGTGCTTGACAGGAAAGTAGGATAGTTACAGACTGATTTTCGCTGGGGATGAGCCAATGGATCATCGCGCAATCTTCCCGGGGGGCAGATGAACACGGGCGATGCAAAAAAGCCGAAGCTTGGCGTGCAGGCAGCCACCAAGATCTATCACACGGCCTCCGGCGACCTGCTGGCGCTGGACCGCTGCAGCCTCGATGTCAGCGTCAATGAAATCGTCTCGATCGTAGGCCCTTCCGGCTGCGGCAAGACCACGCTTTTGTGGTCGATGTCGGGCCTGCACAGCCTGACCAGTGGCGAGATCCGGCTCGACGGCAAGGCCATCACCGGTCCGCATCCCGATATCGGCATCGTCTTCCAGGAGGCGAACCTCCTGCCGTGGCGCAACCTCGACGCCAACATCCGCTTCCCCTTCGAGATCAAGGGCGAGAAGCCGGACCGGGCGTGGATCGCGCATCTGCTCAACCGGGTCGGACTCGATGGCTTCGGCGGCAAGTTTCCGCGCGAGCTGTCGGGCGGCATGCAGCAGCGCGCGGCGATCGTGCGGGCGCTGGCGCTAAAGCCCTCGGTGCTTTTGATGGACGAGCCGTTCGGCGCGCTCGACAGTTTCACCCGCGAGGAGATGAACCGGCTGGTCGAGGAGATCTGGCTCGACACCAAGACAACCATCGTCTTCATCACCCACTCGATTGAGGAAGCGATTTTTCTCTCGGACCGGGTGGTGGTGCTGAGCGCCCGGCCTGGCCGCGTCGCCAAGGAATACCGCGTGCCGTTCCCACGGCCGCGTTCGCTGGAGATCATGGCGACGAAGGAGGTCTTCGACCTCACCAACCGGATCAAGATGGACATTGTCGGCGAACGCACGCGGCCAAAAGCGCCGGAGCGCCCGAGCGCCGAAATCGTGAGGATCAGGCCGTGAGCGGGGGCGATGCCATTCCGGAATTCTCAAAGTCCAAGTCGGGCGCCAAGGCGGGCGATGGCCACGAGGTCAGCCTGACCAACCTTTCCGCCTTCGCCAGCGGCCCCGGCATCAAGTCGGGCAAGGAGGTGGCGGCCATTCTTGCCGTGGCGGTGATCATCATCGGCGGCATCGAACTGGCGCTGCGGCTGTTCCACGTGCCGCTCTATATCATGCCGCCGCCGAGCTCGATCGCCTATGCGCTGTTCGACGAGTTTCCGCTGATCGCGCCGCATCTCGGCTACACGCTGGTCGAGCTGGTGTCCGGCTTCACCATCGGCGCCATCATCGGCCTGGTGCTGGCCGCCGTCATCACCCAATTCCCGTTCGCAGAGAAGATCGTCGCGCCTTACATCCTGCTTCTGGTCACCACGCCGATGCTGGCGCTGGTGCCGCTTCTGATCCTGCGCTTCGGCTTCGGCTACACGCCGCGCATCATCGCGGTGGCGCTGGCCGCCGGGCCGATGGTGATGATCAATGCGGCGACAGGCTTTCGCCGCGTCGACAGCGCCAAGATCGCGCTGGCGCGTTCCTATGGCGCCAGCACCCTGCAGATCTTCTGGAAGATCCGCGCGCCGATGGCGCTGCCGATGATCCTGGTCGGGCTGATGATCGGCGCCATCTTCGGCCTGCTGACCGCGGTCGGCGCGGAAATGGTCGGCGGCGGTTTCGGCCTCGGCAACCGGCTGACCACCTATTCGTCGATGATCCAGATGCCGCAGTTCTTCGCGGTGGTGCTGATCCTGTCGACGCTCGGCATCCTGATCTACGTGCTGTTCTTCCTGATCGGCAAGAAATGGGCGAGCTGGGAGGCTTGAACACAGGGATATGACGGCGCCCGGGAGGCGGGCGGCAAGAGACTGACATCAAACAAAAAAGGGGAATGCCATGACCAAAGAGAACTCGATCAACCCGGCGGGGATCAGCCGCCGCTACTTCCTGCAGGTCACCGGCGCCGGGCTGGTGACGGCGACGGCGCTTGGCGCCACCGGCCCGAAGGCCAGGGCCGAACCCTACGGAAAATTCACCTGGATCTCGCCGCGCGGCACGCTCGAAGTGCTCGACGACTATCCCTACTGGGCGGCCAAGAAGGCCGGCTATTTCGACGGGCTGGACACCGACATGCAGCCGGGACCATCGGACGGCACCGCGACGGTGAAGTTCGTCGATGTCGGCCAGGCCGATATGGGCTTCCCGTCGCCCGGCGTGTTCTCCTTCGCCATCCAGAACGGCATGAAGCTGAAGTCGGTGTTCCACATGGGCGCGCGCGACACGTTCAGCATCGCCTTCCGCAAGGGCGAGGGATCGAACGACCTGAAGAAGCTGGAAGGCAAGACCATCCTGCTCGGCTCCGCCGCCTGGCAGTCGATCACCGACCCGCTGCTGGCCGCGCAGGGCGTCGACATCAAGAAGGTGAAATATGTCGAGGCCGGCTGGCCGACCTGGGGAACGGCGCTGGCCGGCGGCCAGGGCGACGCCGCCCTGTCGTGGGAAGGCCTGCGCGCCGAATGGATCGCCAAGGGGCTCGACTTCGAATACTGGCTCGGCGTGCAGAATTCGAAGCTGCCGGCCAACACCTTCGTCGTGCGTGCCGCCGATCTCGAGGATCCCGACCGCAAGGCGTTTTTGGAAAAGTACCTGCGCGGCTGGGCGATGGGCCTCGAATTCGGCTACCAAAATCCACGCGCGGCGGTCGAAGCGGTGTTCGAGCAGTTCCCGACGCTGGCCAAGAATCTCGGGCCGGAGCTCGGCACCACCTCGATCCTGCAGCAGATCAACGTTTTCCGCGGCGACATGGACAAGCGCGGCGGCTGGGGCTCGCACGACATGGCGAGCTGGCAGGGCTTCTTCGACGAAATCCACAAGATCGGCCAGATCACCGCCCCGGTGAAGGCCGAGGATGTCTGCACCAACGATCTGATCGGCCCGGCCAATGATTTCGACAAGGCCAAGGTCAAGGCCGATGCCGACGGCGTCAAGCTGTCGGAAGGTTTTGCCGCGCTCGATGTCGAGAAGATCAAGGCGCATCTGTTCGATTCGGCGGTGAAATAGGGCTGCGCAACGGGTTATGTCGGCGCCGCCCTCCATTACCCTGCCTTGGCTCCTTTCCTCTCCCCCGATCGACGGGGGAGAGGAAAGGGCAGGCAATGAGCGGCGGCGCTGACCCGAGGTGATTGTCTCGGATAGACATACGAGCGGCAACCGATCGCCGCGCACAATTCAATCAAAACCTGGGAGATATTCGGTGTCCGACAAGGTAAAAGTGCTGGTGGTGGGTCTCGGCAATATGGGTGCGTCGCATGCCAGCGCCTATCACCGGCTCGACGGTTTCGAGATCGTCGGCATCATGAGCCGGTCGATCAGGAGCAACACGAAGATTCCGGAAGAGTTAGCCGGCTACCCACTCTACGAGGATTTCGACCAGGCGCTGAAGGAAACAAAACCGGACACCGTCTCGATCAACAGCTGGCCGAACACCCACGCCGAATACGCGCTGAAGGCAATCGCCGCCAACTGCCATGTGTTCATGGAAAAGCCGCTCGCCACCAACAACGAGGATGCCGTGAAGGTGGTCGCGGCGGCGCGGGCCAAGAACCGCAAGCTGGTGCTCGGCTATATTCTGCGCGTGCATCCGTCGTGGATCAAGTTCATCGAGGTCGGCAAGACGCTCGGCAAGCCGCTGGTGATGCGGCTCAACCTCAACCAGCAGAGCAGCGGCAGCGCCTGGCACTGGCACAAGAACCTGATCGATTCGCTGATCCCGATCGTCGATTGCGGCGTCCACTATGTCGACGTCATGTGCCAGCTGACCGGCGCCAAGCCGGTGCGCGTGCACGGCATCGGCGCCAAGCTCTGGGCGGAAGCCGACAAGCAGAATTACGGCCATCTGCACGTCACCTTCGATGACGGTTCGGTCGGCTGGTACGAGGCGGGCTGGGGCCCGATGATGAGCGAGACGGCCTATTTCGTGAAGGACGTCGTCGGCCCCAAGGGCGCGGTGTCGATCGTCGCCGGCCAGCAGGCAAGCAGTGTTGCCGAGCTGGCAGAGGTTTCGAATTCCGCCGACATCGACCGCCACACCAAGACCGATGCGCTGAAGATCCATTATGCCGCTGTCGACGGCGACAAGAATTTCTCCAAACCCGACGAGATCGTCAGCATGGAGGACGAACCCGGCCACCAGGAACTGTGCGATCGCGAGCAGGCCTTCTTCCTGCGCGCCATACGCGAGGATCTCGACCTCACCGAGCAGATGGATGCGGCGGTCAACAGCCTGCGCATCGTGCTGGCCGCCGAGCAGAGCATCGCACTGGGGCGCACCATCGACCTGGCCTGAAGTCGCGCCAGCCCCCTCATCCGGCCGCTTCGCGGCCACCTTCTCCCCGTTGGGGAGAAGAGGGTGGCGCTGGCGCTGCAAGTCTCCTCTCCCCTCGGGGAGAGGTCAGCCGAGCGAAGCGGAGGCTGGGTGAGGGGGCCGATGCCCCAATACAGTTCTCCGCAGGAGCAGCATCAACACAAGCTATCCGCCGAAGGAGAGAGATATGGCCGCCGTCACCGACAGTCTGCTGAAAACCTATGCCGAGTCCGACGCGCTGGACCTTGCGGCGCTGGTGAAGCGCGGCGACGTTACCCCGGCGGAGCTGGTGGAAGCGGCGATCACGCGGGTCGAGCGGCTCAACCCGACGCTCAATGCGGTCATCCATCGCCTCTACGACATGGCGCGCGGCCAGGCGCAGACGGTCGACACATCAGCGCCCTTCGCCGGCGTGCCATTCCTGCTCAAGGAGCTGGCCTCGTCCTGGACCGGGGCGCCGAACACCAACTCCTCATTCTACCTGAAAGATGTCGTCGCCGATTTCGACACCGAAGTCGTTCGCCGCATGAAGGCGGCCGGGCTGGTGCTGGTCGGCAAGTCGAACGCCCCAGAAAATGGCTGGTCGATCACCACCGAGCCAAAGCTCTACGGCGCGACGAAGAACCCGTGGAAGGAAGGCATCACGCCCGGCGGCTCCAGCGGCGGAGCGGCCGCGGCGATTGCTTCGCGCATGGTGCCGATCGCCGAAGCCAGCGATGGCGCCGGCTCGATCCGCATCCCGGCCTCCTGCTGCGGCATCGTCGGCCTGAAGCCGTCGCGCGGCCGCGTCAGCCTCGCGCCGTTCGGCGACTATTGGTATGGGGGCGCCTATTTTCTTTGCTGCTCGCGCACGGTGCGTGACACGGCGGCCTATCTCGACGCGGTCGCCGGCGCGCTGCCGGGCGACCCCTACACGCCGCCGGTTCCTGATGGCAGCTGGCTCAGCCTGTCGGCGCGGGCGCCGAAGAAGCTGCGTATCGGCTTTTCCGTCACGCCGCCCAACGGCACCGCGATCGATCCGGAGGTGAAGGCGGCGGTGCTGGAGACCGTGGGGACGCTCGAGCGGCTCGGCCACCATGTCGAGGAGCATGACATGCCGCTCGACGCCGATGCTGTGTGGAAGACCTACACCAACATGACCTGCGTGCAGACGGCGGCGACCTTCGACTACCTTGAAACGGTGATGGGGCGGTCGGTGACACCGGGCGAGGTCGAGGCGGTGACCTTTGCGATCATCGAGCGCGGCCGTGCAACCAGCGGCACCAGGCACATCTCCGACGTCGAGCAGCTCAGGCAGGTCGGCCGCGACATCGTCGGCGACCTTGGCGCCTACGATCTCTTCATCACCCCGACGCTGACGCAGCTGCCGCGCCCGCTCGGCTATTACGACATGTCGGAAACCGATATCGACCGCTACAACGCCAAATGGGCGGACTCGGTGTTTGCCTTCCCCTTCAACATCTCCGGCCAGCCGGCGATCTCGCTGCCGCTCGGCTGGTCGAAAGACGGCGTCCCGATCGGCGTGCAGCTGGTCGGCCGCTACGGCGACGAGGCGACGGTGCTGGCCGCGTCGGCGCAGCTGGAGCAAGAGATGCCGTGGAGGGGGAGAAGGCCGGCGGTGAGTGGTTAGGTGCTTGGCAGCCCACCGCCGAGTTCCGTGGCGCCCCCCTCTGTCCTGCCGGACATCTCCCCCTCAAGGGGGAGATTACGCGCTCAACAGCCTTCGCCAAATCATCTACACGGTAAGGTGGGCGAGACGGCGAAGCTGCCAATCTCCCCCCCCTTGAGGGGGAGATGCCCGGTAGGGCAAGGGGGGCGTAGAGCGCTGTCCCTGCAGTGACCCGCCTCGCTATCCAATCCTCTCCAGCCGTCGCGGCAGCCTGTTCATCGGCTTGGGCCCGTCCGGCGTGATCAGGAACTGGTCCTCGAGATTGAAGCTGGCGAGGCCGTCTATGTAGAGCGGGATCTCGAAGGCCAGCACCATGCCGGCTTCGATCACGACATCGCTGTCGGCGGCGATGAACGGCCATTGTTCGGAAAACACCGACTGGCCGACGCCATGGCCGAAATGGCCGCGGCGGTAGGTGCGCAGCCCTTGCCGCGCCAGGCTGTCGGTGGCGACGCGATGCACGTGGGCGAGCGTGGTTCCCGCAACAAGGGACGCCAGCCCGTCGTCAAAGGCCCGCTCGGCAATGGCGTGCAGTTCGGCCTGCTCGGCGGATGGCGGCCCGAAGGTGAAGTTGCGCGACATGTCGGAGGCGTAGCCGCCGACCGTGCAGACCATGTCGCACTTCAGCGGATCGCCAGGCATCGCTTTCGCATCGGCATCTTTGGCCCGAGCGCCCAGCGTCACATATTCGGCAGTTTGGACCGGATGAGACAGGCCGGACGCGGCCGTGGCGACACCTTGCCGGTAGAGGGCAATGAGATCGGCCTGGCGCATGCCGGCCATCGCATCGACCTGCAGCCGCTCCAGCCCGGCTTCCGACAGGATGATGCCTTGCTGCAGCAGGTCGATCTCGCGCGGCGACTTGATGGCCCGCAACCTGTCGAGCACGGCCGAGCCGTCGACCATCGTGCAGGCCGGCAGCAGCGCCTGCATGACCGAGAAATCGGCGGCGGGAACAAAATCGAGGTCGACGCCGACCCTTGCGCGCCCGAGCCCGAACCCGGTCAGGATCTGCTTCAGCTCGTCGACGGCACGGGCGAGTTCGAATGTCGCGGGCCGAGAAAAACCAGGCGCCCGGCCGGCAAGGCCGGCCTCGATGCGTTGCGGCAACCCTTGCCCTGACGTCGAGGCGTCCAGCGTGGCGGCTTCGATCCAGATCGGGTGGCTGCGGATAACAGCGTCCGGCAGAACCCGCTGCAATTGTCCCGCATTGAAGTCCGCCACCACGACGCCGATCGGCAGGTCTCGGCCAGCCGGGATGACGACAAAGCCGGCGCCGGAGCGCCGGAACAGTCCCGCCGGGCCGATCGAGGCTCCGGTCGCATAGTGGAAGGCCTCGGGCGCGCACAGCACCAGCGCCTCGATGCCGGCGCGGTCCATCAGTTGCGCCGCGCGCTGGCGGTCGACAAAGCCTGTCATGGATTTCTCCACTGTCCGAAGCGGCAACGGAGCATTCCGGGTGCGTACAATCAAGCCGCTGACAACAGCTACTTGATCGATTCCAGCTTGGCGACGGCGGCGGTGAAGCCAGCCAGCGACACCGGGATGGTGACCGGCTTGCGGGTGACCGATTCCATGCCGATGTTCAGATTGGTCCCCGACTTCATGGCCTTGATGAGATCCGCCGACAGCGGCGTGGCGGCATAGGCGCCGTTCTGGTCGCTGGTCTGGATGGCAATCGTCGTCTTCTGGCCCTGATCGATCTGGAAGGAGGCGCCGGACGGCAGGAACAGGCCGTGCGGCAGGGCAAGCAGCATGGCGAGGCTGCCATTGCCGTTGTCGCGGCGCACGGTCACGGTCAGCACGCGCTGCCCGGTCTTGGCCTCGGTCAGGTTCTGCGAAAGCTGGCACTGAAGCTCGGTGGTCGTCGAACCGCTGGAGCAGTTCACCGCCCACGGATTGGCATCGGCCGGTTTTGCATTGCTTTCAGCCGGCTTTGGCTGGGCCGGCTTGGCATCTTCGGCGAGGGCTGGGCCGGTGGCCAGAGCAAGCCACAGGGCGGCCAGTCCCGCGGCCATGCCGAGTAAATTAGATCTAGCTAAAGTAAATGTCATGTTGTTTTGCCGGATGCCCTGCATGTTTCCTCGCCGCGCCCGGTATTCTCCCGAGCATGGCTTGATACAACACCCGCGACTGTTCCGAAAGCCGAGCAGGAGGCAAGCAAGCCGGCGAAATTACTGTGGCTTTTCGGATACAACGAACAATATTGCAGGAGGCCCTCAGAAATCGAAGCGCCGGAGACTCGCTATACAATAGAATTCGAGTAAGATTTTACACGGGGTGCGTGCAGTCCCCGAAGGACTCGCCAGGGATGGGAACTACCGAGACGCCTCGGCAAGTTGGTGAGATGGCGGCGCGTGGGGAGGATTTCCGCGTGCACGCCGGCTATCGCCGTTCGCGAATCGCCAGGCATCTCTGGAAGACGACGGCACTGACGACGCTGGCGCTCGGCCTTTCAGGCATGGCCGCCTATGGCGATCCCAACGGGCTATGGCAGCCGCAGATCCGCGCCATCATCGGCGCCGACAACAATGGCGGCAACGGCGCGCTCGAAGGTTTCATCCCGCTCAAGCAGACGGCCGAATCCGTGCTGTTCCTGGATGTCCGGGCCAAGCACGATTTCAAGGATGGTTCCGGCCAGGATGTCGGCCTCGGCATTCGCCGCATCGTCAACCCGGACCTGATGATCGGCGGCTACGCCTATCTCAATCTCGAGAACTACAACTCCACCCAGTTCACCGCCGCCACGCTGGGGGCCGAAGCGATCACGCCTCATTTCGATGCGCATGTGAACGTCTACCTGCCTATCAAGGGTGATTCGACGGATCACTCGACCAGTTCGACCCTGTCGATGGTCAGCAACCAGCTGATCGAGCAGATCTCGGTCCTCGACCACCGCGATTACGCGGCATGGGGCATTGAGGGCGAGATCGGCGCGCAGGTGCCGGTCAACCTGCCCGACAAGCATTCGCTGCGGCTCGACATTGGCGGCTATCATTTCGAGGATCCGCATGGCGACGACGGCAGCGTCACCGGCGCCAAGGCCGGCTTCGAGTATACGATCGGCGATGTCTTCGGCAGCAACACGGAACTGGTCTTCGCCGGCGAGGTCCGCAACGACAATCGCGACGACACCCAGTTCGCCGGCAGTGTGCGGCTGAACATCCCGTTCAATCCCGGCAGCGGCTCGAACCACGCCGCCAATGGGGCGGATAGCGGGCCGGAGCCGGTCTATCCGGTCAGCGAAGGCCTGCGCAAGCGCGTCAACGAGCGCGTGCGTGGCGATATCGGCGTCCGCGTCCAGTCGCAGACGCTGACCGGCGGCTCGACGACGCGTGTCGCCATCAACGCCGCCACCAATGCCGCCTTCGGCAAGTTCTACTACGCCGATGGCGGCCTCGCCGGTGCCGGCACGCTGGCCGACCCGACGACGCTCGACGACGCCGTGACCAAGTCGGGTGCGAACGGTTTTGTCGTGGCACTCGGCGGCAACGGCAATCTGACGACTGGCGGGGTGACGCTTGCCAATGGACAGACCGTCATCGGCGGCGGCGAAAGCGTCACCGCAAGGCTTTTCGGCGGCGGCACCAGCACCTTCAACCTGGGCGGCAGCGACGGCACGATCCAGGGCACCAACGTCGCCAACCCCGTCTTTACGCTCGCCAACGGCAACACGCTCAGCGGCATCACCATCACCGGCGGCGGCGACGGCATCTTCGGCAACAACATCACCGGCGCGACGCTGACCAATGTGACGGTCACCGGTGCGGGCGGCAACGGCGCCGACTTCACGGGCAGTTCGACCGGCATCACCGGCTCCAACTTCACCGCCACCGGCAACGGCCTCGACGGCCTGCACATCGACGGCGACGGCACCTACAATTTCACCGGCACGACGCTGCTGAAGGGCAATCTCGACGACGGTCTCGATATCACCGGCAAGGGCACCTACACCTTCGCCACCGTCAATGCGCAGGACAATACAGACCGCGGCATCACCGTGCAGGGCACGTCGACCGGAGGCACGTTCACCACCACCGGCGGCACCGTGTCAGGCAATGGCGGCACCGCCG
Organism: Mesorhizobium sp. WSM1293; assembly: GCF_000513875.1. Lineage (NCBI taxonomy): Bacteria > Pseudomonadati > Pseudomonadota > Alphaproteobacteria > Hyphomicrobiales > Phyllobacteriaceae > Mesorhizobium > Mesorhizobium sp. WSM1293. The sequence goes on from NZ_AZUV01000018.1 coordinate 49,155, forward strand.
TCTTCATCGATCCGATCACCGCCCATGTGGTGCTGGACTCGATCAGCCAGAGCGGCGGCACGTCGGGTGTCGTGCTGGAGAATGTCGCGGGCAGCTTTACCGTCAACGGTGCGACGACGATCTCCAACACGACCGGACCGGCGATCGCCATTTCGGATTCGCCGGCGACGATCCGCTTCGGCGACATCAGCATCACCAACCCCGGCGCCGACGGCATCTCGTTTGCCGGCGTCAATGCGGCGGTGGTCGCCGGCAACATCGTCATCTCCGGACTGGGTGTCGGCACCGGCCTCGACTTCTCCGGATCCAAGACCAATTTCACTGCGCAGTCGCTCAGCATCACCGGCACCGGTGCTGCCGGCTCGATCGGCATCGATCTGACGTCGCCGAGCGTTGGCGGCGCGGTGATCATCATCACCGATGGCGGCGTCATCACCAATGTCGATACCGGCGTGCGGCTGGGCATTGCCGGCACGCCGGGCGCCACGGCCAACGCCGAATTTACCTTCGGCGGCAATTCCAGCTCCATCTCCGGCATCACCGCCTCGCTCGATGCGCGCGGGCTCAATGAGGGCAGCGGCCACTACGCTTTCGGCACGACCGCGTTTTCCGGCCCGCAACTTTACGATCTGCGCAATTACATCTTCGTTGCGGCCGGGGCTTCGGGCGGCGGCACGTCGATCACCGACCTCGCCTCGATCGAATATGCCGACAGCATTACCGCCAGCGACGCCATCATTGTCCTGGTCAACCGCGGGACAATCGACGACGCCACCGGCTTCTCGCTGAGCGACGGACAGGAACTGGCCTCGTTCGGCAACGACCGCGCGTTCTCGCTCGGCGGGGTGCCGTTGAATGTCACCGGCACCAACGTCCATCATGACGAATCCATATCGGATTCAGCGGGTGCGGCGACGCTGACCAGTTCCGGCGGCGGTAATGTCGTGACGTTGGGCAACGGCAACACGCTGCTCGATTTCAACATTTCCGGGGGTTCCGGCTCGGCGATCTACGGCTTGGGCATCAACGGCCTGACCGTCCAGGGCGTGACGGCCAGCAATGTCGGGTCCGGCCTCTATCTCAATGGTGTGACCGGCACGGTCTCGGTCGACGACCTGACCGTCCAGACCGCATCTCAAACCGGCATCGTGCTTGTCGATTCGAGCGCGACCGTCGATTTCACCGGCAACACCAAGATTACCAGTGCCGCCAACGTCGGGCTGTTCGCCAACAATTTCGACGGCATCGCCACCTTCGACGATCTCGACATCAGTGGCGGCGGCAGGGGCGTGGCCATCTGGAGCGGCTCGAGCGGCACGCTGACTTTCGCGGCCGCGAGTTCCATCACCAACACGGGCGATGTAGCCTTCAACATCAACGGTGCGGTGCCCAACGTCACCTACAACGGCACGATCGACCAGGCCAATGCGGCCAACGCGGTCAGGATCATCGGCCAGACCGGCGGCACCGCCACCTTCGGCGGCAAGATCACCGCCAGCACGGGCTCGGCCAACGCGATCGACCTGTCCGCCAACACCGGCGGCACGGTGAAATTCACCGGCGGGCTGGACCTGACCACGACGACCGGTACCGGCTTCGATGCCACCGGGGGCGGCACGATCACAGTCGCGGCCGCGGGCACGGAGCAGATCACCACCGGCACCGGCCGGGCGATCAATCTCGACGGCATCACCATCGGCACCGGCGGCATGGCGTTCGACAGCATCACGACAGGCGTTGCGACGGCCACGGCGCTCAACTTCAATGCCGTCTCGGGCGGCCAGTTCCTGGGTGGCAATGTCACTGTCGGCGGCACCGCTGCCGGCATCAACGGCCTTGCAATCAACGCTTCGTCATCGACTTTCACCATCACCAATCTGGTGACGACCAATGTCGCGGGCACCGATGTCAGCCTGACCAACAATACGGGCTCGATCACGATCCTCGGCGGCACCATCACCAATTCGGGCGCTGGCGACGGTGTCGTCGTTTCCGGCGGCAGCGCGACAGTCGGCGTAGCGGCCAACATCTCCAGCTCGGCAACCGCGCCAGGCGCGGCGGTCAAGGTCGACGGCACCACCGGCGGCTCGGTGACCTTCAGCGGCACCATCACCTCCACCGGCACCGGCAATCTTTTCGCGATCGGCTCGACGCTGCCCCCGGTCGGCGGCGCGATCAGCTTCACCGGCTCGACACTGTCTGCGACGGGTGGCGGTGGGGCGCTTGTCAGCAGCCTCGGCGGCACCGCGACGTTGAACGTGACCGCGCCGCTGTCGATCACCAATGCCACGGGCACCGGCCTGTCCGTCACCAATGTCGCCAGCACGGCATCGGCGAGCTTTGGCGAGGTCACCGTGACGACGCCTGGCGGCACCGGCATCTTCATTGCCGACAATGGCACGGTCACCTTCGGCACAACCCAGGTTACGCTGGGAGCGGCAAGCACCGCCGGCATCGAGTTCCTCGACATCAACGAACATATCAGCTTCGGCACGACCACGATCGACGAGGTTGGCGCCAACCAGACCGGCATCGACTTCAGCGGTTCCTCGAGCGGTTCCTCGACAAGGGCCGATTTCGGCCTGACCACGATCACCGGCACCGGCAGCCTGACCTCGCGCGGCATCGACCTGTCGTCGACGACCGGCAACAAGACCATCACCTTCCTGCGCGGCTCCAGCATTTCCAATGTCGGCGTCGGCGTCGAATTGTCGTCGAGCGGCGCCACCGCGACCTCGGCCAACGCCAACTTCACCTTCGGCGACGGCACGTCCGCCGATGGGCTGCAGTCCTCCATCAGCGCCGCCGCCGGCGGCTACACCGTCAACACGATCGGGCTCGATCCGACGCTCGGCAATTATGATTTCGACGACGTCAACTTCACCGGCGCCGCCCATCTGGCCAGCGCGGTCGGTGGGACCATCATGATTTCCCAGGGCGGTGGCATCGTCCACGCCAACACGGACGGGCTCAGCGCCGACGTGACCACCTACACGGTCGCCGAGGCCGATGCCATGACCGGCACGCTGAACTTCGCCTTTGTCGGCACCGTCGATCTCAGCGGCACCCCGTTCACGCTCGATTCCGGCCAGTCGATCATCGGCTTCGGCAACGGCGCCTCCATCCTCACCTCCGGTACCGTCCAGCCGGTCAATGTCCAGGGCAATCTCGGCGCTACTGGCGGCAACGTCACCGGCGATGAGGGCGTGGTCAAGAGCACGGGCAGCGATACCCTGCATCTGCTCGGCAACAACCAGGTGCGCGACACCGCTTTCGACTTCAGCGGCGGCAGCGGCTCGGTCTTCCTCGTCGACGGGAGCGCGGCTGGCTTCGTCAATACCGGCGGCATCTTCATCGAAGGCGTCACGGTCAGCAATGTCGCCGTGGGCCAGACAGCGTTCAAGGTCGTCGGCCTCGACACCAATTTGTCGATCACCAACAACAACATCAACGTCGCCGGCACGCTGCTCGACGCCAATGGCGGCAGCGGCGACATCACGGTCACGCGTGGCAGCTTGCCCAACAGCGGTCCGGCGGGCACGCTGACCGGCGGCGGCATCTCGATCGCCAACCGCAGCGGCGGCCTGGTCAACTTCACCGACAAGGTGACGGTCAACGGCAACGGCGTCTCGCTGACCGGCAATGCCGGCTCAACGATCACCTTCGCCGATGTCGACATCACCACGAACGGCCAGACGGCGTTCAGCGCCAGCGGCGGCGGCACGGTCAATGTCGTGACCGGCACGATCAATGCCACCAACGCGCAGGCGGTGGCGCTCGACGGCATCACAGCCGGTGTCACGCCCAATGTCGATGGTATCCATTTCGCCTCGACAAGTGCGACCTTCAGCTCCGGCAGCGGCATCGATCTGCAGAACCTCAGCGGCACGGTCGCTCTCGGCACCGGCAAGTTGACCAACACCGGCCTGGACGCGGCCTTCGATGTCGGCTCGGGCACCAATGCGAGCGGCGGCAACGCGGTCATCTCCTATGCCGGCACCGTCGCCAGCAACGGGACGGGTGCGGCGGTCTCGATCCAGGAACTGACTGGCGGCTCGGTGACGCTGTCGGGCAACCTGACCGACGGCAACGCCGCGGACGGCGGCAATATCGTCGTTGCCGGCATCGATAACGGCACGGCGGCGACCGTCACCTTCTCGGGCGCCAGCCAGGTGATCAGCTCGGGCACGACGGATGCCGTCAGCCTTGGCATCCTCGGCGCCTACCCGGCGGGCACTCCGACCCCCAACACCGACGGCCTGATCAATTTCACCGGCGGCAACCTCGCTATAACGACGACGACCGGGGCGGGCTTCGTCGCGTTCGGCGTCGGCGATGGCCTCGTTGCTGGCACCGGTAATGGCAAACTCACAGTAACCGGCGCCAACAACACAATCTCGTCCGGCGGCAACGGACTGCTGCTGTTCCTCAGCAATGTCGGCAGTGGCGGCATCGCCTTCAAGAGCATCGCGGCGGACTCAAACAGCGATGGCGCCGGCGTGATCCTGTCGGGCCTCAATCTCGCCGGCAATGTCAACATCGGTAGCGGCGACATCGGCGGGCTGACCGATACGGGATATACGGGCGCCTCGTTGAACGGCCTGTTCGGCGCCGGTCAGGTCAATTTCGAAGGCAAGACCGATCTCGACGTCAGCTACGAAGGGTTCGAGATCAGCGGTCAGGTCGGCGCCATAAACATCGCCAATGTCGCCGGATCCACCCTGGCCATCGACGGCGCCCAAGTTGGCATCGCGTTTGCCGCCCTGCAGACCGGAACCGTCAATGTCGGCGGCAATGGCGGCATCGCCGGCATCGGCGCGACGACAAGTACCAGTGTTTCGGCCATCAGCCTCTCCGGCGGCAACGACCTTATCAATGCAACGCTGAACTACAACGGTTCGATCAAGATCGATACGGGCGCTGTGCTGCAAGCTGGCGTCGGCGACTGGACCGAGCTGAACATGAGCGGTTCGGTCGTTTCGACTACGGCAATATCCGGGCTGGGGGCAGCAGCTTTCGTCTTCAGCGGCAACGCCAACGGGCTCTACAATATTTCGAGCACGATCGATCATACCGGCACAGCCGTCGGCGTGCTGTTTGACGGATCGTCCGAGGGAACGGTCACTTTCTCCGGCACGTCGAAGATTTTCAACACCAGCAGCGGCACCAACGGCGCCATCGTCAAGGCCCCGAGCATCGGGGTCGGCGAAGGCACGGGTACGCTCGCCTTCACCAATGGCGGCCTTGCCATCACCACCAGCAGCGGCGCCGGCTTCACCGCCAGCACCTCCGGCCCCGGCACGGTCAGCATCACCGGCCTCAACAACACCATCGCCACGACGACCGGAACCGCGCTCAAGCTCGACGGCGCGACGGTGGGCGCGGGCGGTCTCAATTTCAGCTCGGTGTCAGTCAATGGCGCGGCGACCGGCATTTTGCTCAACAATGTCAGTGGAAGCATTATCAATTTCGGTGTCGTCAACCTGCTCGACGTCACCTCACGCGGCGTCGACATTTCTGGCACTTTGGGCGGTATGGCGCTGAGCGCCGTCGGCCTCAACATCGGGTTGGGTGCCGCTAACGCCGTGGGCCTCGATCTCAATGGTGCGGCTCTCGGCACAAGCGTTATCTCGGTTAGCGACTTCGACGTCGACGGCGGCGGCTTTGCCGGCACGATCGGCATCGACATGGCTGGCACGACGGGTACCGGCACGATCCAACTCGGCGACTCAATCAACAACAACCCGGCTGGCCAGACCTCGACCATCGCCAATGTCGGCTATGGCGTCCAGTTCTCCAGCGCCACCAACGCCAAGCTGGTGTTCGGTGACGGCGCCGGCCCGGCCGAATCCTCGATTTCGACCACCGGCGGCCAGGTCATCCACACCACCGACGCCAGCCTGCCGGCCAATGGCAGCTACAATTTCAACGACGTCAATTTCACCGGCGACACCGCGAACCTGGCGTCGATCAGCGTCTATTATGTCACCGCAGGGGGAACCGGCGACGGCAGCCTCGCCAATCCTGGCAGCTATGCCGGAGCGCAGGCTTCCACGGCCAATGTCGTGGTGCTGATCGACAAGACCGTCGACGGCGGCCAGGCGACGATCGACCTCGGCGCGACAACGTTCCAGCTCGACGACGGACAGGTGTTGCTCGCCTTCAAGAGCAACGACGCGGCGGTGGATGTTTCGCAACTCGGCGTCGGCGCCGCCGGCGGCGCGTCGGCGGCGTTCCAGTTCACCACGATACAGAACACGACGATCGTCTCGGCGCCGGCGGGCATCGACACGCTGCGGCCGGTCCTGCAGAGCAACAACGCCACGCAGGTCATCAACCTGGCGACATCAGGCAGCGGCATCTTCACGGGCGGCATCCAGAACCTGATCGTCAGCAATCTCGGTTCCGGTGCGGGCGTTGCCGTCAACGCGACCGGCGCTTCCAGTTTCTTCGTCAAGAGCAACACCATCACCGCCGGCGGCAACGCGCTCGATTTCTCCACCACGGGAGCTCCGGCCAATACGCTTCTGCTTTCGATCGACGGCAACACGCTCAATTCGAGCGGCGGACTGGCGGCGTCCTTCACCGGGCAGAACATCGATGCCGACCTGAACTCGATCGCGATCAGGTCCTTTGCCGGCAATACGGTGACCGGCGGCACCGGCGGCGGCATCGCCTTCAACAATGTCCGTTTCGATTCAAACGGCACCGGCGGCACCGTCAGTGCCGGCACGCTCGACGTCGGCACGACCGCTGCGGGCGGGCGCGTCCAGGGCGACGGGTTTGGCTTCAACAACACCAGCGGTACGCTCGATCTCGGCACGTTCAGCGTCGCCAACAATGGCGGCACCGGCGTCATGGTCAGCGCCAAGACCACCAACTTCACGCTGAACAGCAGTGGCGGTTCGGTCGACACCACGGGCGGCAACGCGTTCGATCTCGACCCATTGACTGTCAACATGACGCTCGGCAGCGTCACCGCCACCGGCGGTGCCAATGGCATCATCTTCGACGGCGTCGCCGGCACTTTCAGCGTCACCGGCGCCACCACCATCACTGGCACCACCAACTACGGCATCAGTGCGATCAACACCAACACCGGCACCTTCAATTTCAACACGGTGACGGTGAACAACGCCGGCAGCAGTGGCGGCGGCATCCAGGTGGCGAGCGGCACGCTCAAGGTCACCGGTCTCGCCAACATCGACACCACAAGCGGCACCGGCGTCTCGCAAGGCACGGGCTCGACCAGCTTTACCGGTGGCCTGACCATCGACACCACCAGCGGCGACGGCTTCCTCGGCATCGCCGCCGGCTCGATCACTGTCATCGGAACCGGCAACACGATCACAACGGCGACGGGCCGGATCGTGTCGCTGCAGACCGCCGTGATCGGTGCCGGCGGTATGACATTCGACACGCTGAAGGCGACGGGAACGGTCGGCATCGGCGCCGGCGTACAACTCGCGACGGTCTCGGGCGGCAACTTCAACGGCGGCGCGCTTTCCGTCGCCGGCACAAGCAACAATGCGCTGGTGGTTCAGAACAGCACGTCGTCAGCGGTCAATTTCAACAGCGTGGTCGTCAGTTCGGCAAGCGCCAACGGCATCTATGTCGTCAACGGCGTGACCGGCCCGGTCACTATCGGCACGGTGACGATAGACAATACGGGCGGCGCGGGCGTGCGCGTCGACAGCTCGTCCGGCACGATAAACATCAATGGCGGCTCGATCGGTGCGACCGACGATCCGACCGGCTCCGCCGTCCAGCTTGTCGGCGGCGCCGCGACCTTGAACATCGCCGCTTCGCTCACCAAGACGACGACGGGCAAGATCGTCGACATTTCCGGCGTCACCGGCGGTAGTGTCACGCTGTCCGGCAACCTCAGCGCGACCGGCGGCGGCTTCGACAACGGCATCGATGTCCGCAACAATGGCGGCGGCACGTTCACCTTCAGCGGCGCCAAGACGCTTTCCACCGGCGGCTTTGCGGCTGTCAATCTGGCCAACAACGCTGGCGCGGCGATCGACTTCACCGGCGGCGGGCTGGTGATCAACACGACCTCCGGCCCTGGCATCGCCGCCAGCGGCGGCGCGACGGTCACGGTCACCGGCGCGTCCAATGCGATCACCACGAGCGTTGGGTCCGCACTGGACTTGTCCGGCGTGACCGTCGGTGCGGGCGGCATCAACCTGAGCTCCGTATCGGTCAATGGCGCATCCGTCGGCATAGGGTTGAACAACGTTGCCTCGTCTGGCGGCGGGGCCATCGCGCTGGGCACGGTCGACCTGCAAGGCATCACCACGTTCGGCGTTGACGTCGGCGGCACGCTGGGTGCGGCGCTGAGCTTCGCCAACCTCGACATTGGCCTGAACAGCACGACGGGCGTCGCCTTCGACCTCAACGGCTCGACGATCAACGCGGCGGTGACGGCCAATGACTTTGACGTCACCAACGCGTCCGCCGCCGGCGCCTCGATCGGCGTCGACCTGCGCGGCGCCATTGGCGGCCAGGTGGTGCGCCTCGGCGATGCCGCAGCCGGCGGCGCCATCTCGAGCATTGCCGGCGTCAACACCGGCGTGTTCCTCGGCAGCACGACCAATCTCGCCTTCACTTATGGCGACGGCGAATCGGTGACCGACAAGAATTCGACCCTCGGCGCCAATGTCGGCATCGATGCGGCCAGCGCGCCGGTCGCCGGCACCTACAATTTCCAGGATGTGAACCTCACGACCAGCCCGGGCCTCGGCTTCGGCGTCGGCAAGATCTATTTCGTCGGCGCCAGCCCCAGCGGCGACGGCACCGGCCGCGACCAGAGCAATCTGGCGACGCTTTCGACGGCCGAAGCGGCGTCCGTCGCCAGCGACATCCTCGTCCTTGTCAACAATGGCGGCGTTATCAGCGCGGCGGGCACCAATGCCGACAACACACTGGTGCTTGGCGCCGGCGAGCAGGTGCGTGGCTTCGGCAATGGCGCCATCAATCTGGCGCTGGCGGTGCCGTCCACCATTCAGCTTTCCAGCAACAGCATCTCGATCATCGACCAGACGCCGGACGGCGCGGCGACGCTGACGACCGGCAATGGCAGCAACGCCATCACGCTCGGCACCAGCGGTAACATCATCGATGGCTTCATTCTCGACGGCAGCCCGACGGGTGCGGCGCGCGGTATCAAGGACAATAGCGGTGGTACGACGACGGGCACCATCATCAGCAACATGACGATCAAGAATTTCCTGACCGCCGGTGTCGAGATCACGCCGTCGGCCAACACGACGATCGACCATGTGACGTTCTCCAGCAATGCCAGCGACGTCATCGTCAACGCGGCCAACACCACCATCAGCAACGTCAGCAGCACAGGCGCCACCGGCATCGCCTTCGACATCCGCAACGCGACCGGCACGACGACGCTCAGCAACCTCAACATCACCACGAACACGACCGGCACCGGCATCGCCTTCGGCGGTGCATCCGGCCCCCAGGGCACGATCACCGGCACCAATGTCGATGTCACGGGCGGCGCCGGCGGCGGGATCAAGGTCACCGGCGGCAACGCGGCCATCACCTTCGATGCGGCGAGCTTTGTCGGCGTCCCCGACACATCGAGCGGCACGGCGGTCACGATAACGGGCCGTAGTGGCGGCAGCTTCGCCTTTGCCGGGTCGGTCGCGGCAAATGGCACGGCGAGCGGCATCAGCGTTTCTGGCGCGACGGCGGCCAACACGGTCAGCTTCACCGGCGCAGTCGGTCTCGGCACGGTCTCGACGCTGACCGGCACCGCGGTTTCGATCAACAACAACGCCACGGCTTCGACTGTCAGCTTCGCCAACATCGGCATCGTCACCAACAGCACCACCGGCTTCAGCGCCATCAATGGCGGCACGGTCAATGTGACGACGGGCACGGTGAGTTCCACCGGCGCGCAGGCGGTTAACCTCAATGGCGTCGCGGCCGGCATCAATTTCACCTCGACCACTTCGACCGGCGGCTTCAACAATGTGAAGCTGACCAGCGTCACCGGCTCGGTCAACCTCGGCGCCGGCGCCCTGAGCGGCGTGACAGGCGTGGGCGCGGTGGCCTTCCTGGTTGGCGACGGTTCGGGAACCGCCGGCACCGGCGGCACGGCCACGATCAGCTATGGCGGCACGATCAGCGCCGGCGCTGGATTCAACACCGTCAACATCCAGGATCACTCGGTCGGTCTGGTCACGCTGTCGGGCAATCTGACCCATAGCGGCGCAAGCGGCAGCGCCATCGTCCTCGACGACAATTCCAGCAGCTTCACCTTCTCGGGTGCAACCAATAATCTCACCACGGGCACGTCGAACGCCATCGACATCATCGACCAGACCGGCGGCACCATCGCCTTCCAGGGCGTGCTCAACATCGACACCACCTCTGGCATCGGCATCAGCCTCAGCGGCACCAGCACCGGCACCTTCAACTTCACCGGCGGCAATCTCACCATCGACACCACGGGCGGCGCTGGCTTCAGGGCCACCGGCGGCGGCACGGTCAGCGTGACGGGCACCGGCAACCATATTAGCAGCGGCAACGGCACCGCGCTCAATATCAGCAACACCCAGATCGGCTCGGGCAACGTTACCTTCCGCGACATCACATCGAATGGCGGCAGCGCCAACGGCATCATCCTCAGCAACACCGGCACCGCCGCCGGCAATGGCGGCCTGCATGTGACGGGAAATGGCGCCAACGTCGGCGCGACCGGCGGCGGCGTAATCGCCAACAAGACCGGCGCCGATGGCTCTACGACGCAAGGCAGCGGCATCTACCTCAACAACACGAAGGATGTGCAGCTCAACGGCCTGCAGATGAACGATTTCCAGAACTACGGCATATCTGGAACCAACGTCACCGGCTTCACGCTGGACCACACGATCATCAACGGCACGGTCGGAACGTCGGTGGGCGGCATCGGCGAAGGTAATGTCTATTTCACCGGCCTGAGCGGTTCGGCATCGGTTTCGAACTCCACCTTCACCGGTGCGGCGTATGATGCGTTCCACGTTTTCAACGATGGCGCACAGACGCTTAACCGGCTCACCATCACCGGCTCGACATTCGCGACCAACGCGGCTGCGGGCAATGCGTCAAACGACGCGATTGTGTTCCAGGCGACGGGCGGCACATTCAACGCCACCGTCCAGAATTCGACCGTTACATCCGCCAGGAGCGATATGGTCCAGCTCAACCTGCTGGGCACGGTGACGTCGGATCTTGTGTTGACCGGCAACACGATGAACAACACCAACCAGAACATTGTTTCTGGCGGCGGTGGCCTCACCATCGGCGGCGGCGGCCCGGCCAACAATGTCAGCCTGACCTACAACATCTCGAACAACACGATCTCGGGATCGCACGGCGCGGTGATCGCGGTCGCCAAGGGTACCGGCATCGGCGCCTCGTTCGTCGGCACGATTAACAGCAACACCATCGGCACGCAAAACGTGGCCGGCAGCGGCTCGACTCAGGGCTTTGGCATCGCGGTGTTCCACGATGGCGCAGGCAATTCGAACACGACCATCACCAACAACCAGATCCACGGCACGGTTGGTGGCATCTATACGCAGGTGAAAAACGGCGCTGGCGGAACGATGACCGCGGTGATCCAGGGCAACATCATCGACACGCTCGATCAGGTGAATTCGTTTACGGGCATCTATGTGCAGACCGGTTCGAACACCACCAACAGCGGCACCCCGGACAACAACAAGTCCAACATCACCCTCGGCGGCGCCGGTGCACTCGCCAACCACGTCGATATCGGAGCCAATGCGGGCTTTGCCATCGCCGCCGGCATTACAATCGAACAGGAAGGCAATTCGCGCGTCGGCCTGATAGGCAGCCCCAATTATGCGGGCGCGCCATATGACTTCACGGCAATCCAGACCTACATTGCCAATTTGAACGTCGTCACCGGGAGCAATGCACCAGACGTCTTTGCCTTTGGAGATCCAAACACGCCTGCCGGCTTCGGTTTCTTCGGAGGCGCGCAGTTCTAGTCATGGCTTCGGCTTCGGTCATCCAGGGCAACACGTCGACATATTCGATGGAGAGAATAGTTTGCCGGCGCGCTGTACGATTTCACAGCGATCGCGAACTACGTCAGCCGAGGAGCGGCGTCACCGTCTCTCATGCGACAGCCGTATCCGATGGAGATTCCGGTATATTAGCGGATAGTGATATTTTGACCAACCCAGTTCTGATAGGTAGTCGGCGCAGATTAAAGCTTTAGACAATTTGGCAACAAGAACACATTGTCGCGCATTCTGAATTTTATACGGGCACACACCAAGATTTGTAGTGACTTGCTAATGTAATATGCCATAGTGGGCTCAGCGCTCAAATAGAGGGGGGACGCGTGGCTGAGCCGTTTCTTTCGGAAATCAGGATCATGTCCTTTGTCTTCCCGCCCAAGGGCTGGGCGTTGTGCGACGGGCAACTCCTTCCCATAAACCAGAATCAGGCGCTGTTTTCGTTGCTGGGAACGACGTTTGGCGGCGACGGCCGGGTCAATTTCGCCTTGCCCGACTACCGGGGGCGCATGCCGATCCATGTCGGCAGCGGCCATACGCTCGGTGAGCGGGGTGGCGAACAGGCGCACACGCTGTCCATTTCGGAGCTACCCACACACACGCATCTCGGAATGGCTACGAATACAAATGGCGCGGTTCCGATTCCGGGCAACGCGTTTCTGGGGGCTGTGAACAATGCCTATACCCAGCCCGCACAGCTGACATCCATCAATCCCGGAACCATTGCAAATCAGGGCGGCAGTCAGGCGCATCTCAACATGCAGCCTTTCCTGACACTCAGCTTCTGCATCGCCCTGCAGGGCATTTTCCCGTCGCCGACCTGAGGAAACGCGATCATGGCACAGCCTTATGTTGGTGAGATCCGTATGTTTGCCGGAAATTTTGCGCCGGCAGGCTGGATGTTCTGCGAAGGGCAGCTGCTGCCTATCTCCGAGAACGAGACGCTTTTCCAACTGATCGGTACCACCTATGGCGGCGATGGCCAGAGCACATTCGCGCTGCCCGACCTGCGCGGCCGCCTTCCGATCCATCAGGGCAACGGTTTCATCCTTGCCGAGACCGGCGGTGTAGAAGAGCTCACGCTGACGATCAGCCAAATCCCTTCACACAGCCACCCGATGCTCGCGTCGGGCAACACGGGAACCGGCTCCAATCCGCAAGGTAATGTGCTCGACCAGATGAGCGGCGCGATCCTGCTGTATAAAGACCAGCCGCCCACGATTCCAATGAGTGCGGTGGCCGTCAATTCCATAGGCGGCAGCCAGCCGCACAGCAACTTCCAGCCCTATCTCTGCGTCGATTTCATCATCTCGCTGTTCGGAATCTTTCCGTCGCAGACTTAAAGAGGGACCGCCATGGCCGACCCGTTCGTCGCCGAAATCCGCATCTTTCCGTTCAATTTCGCACCCAAGGGCTGGGCCTGGTGCGACGGCCAGCTATTACCGCTGTCGCAGAACACGGCGCTATTTTCGCTGCTCGGCACGACCTATGGCGGCGACGGCAAGTCCAATTTTGCGCTGCCCGACCTCCAGGGCCGGACGCCGATGCATCCAGGCCATGGCCCCGGCCTTTCGCTGCACGATCTCGGCGAAACCGGTGGTTCGGAGACGGTGACGTTGCTCGAATCTGAAATTCCCATGCATTCGCATGGCATGATGGCGGCGAATATACCCGCCGATCAGGGGGCTCCGTCGCCGGCCCGGTCGCTTGGCAGATCGGTGAACGCATTCGCCTATGTCGCCGGCAGTCCGCAGCCGGCGTTGGTTCCGATGAGTGATCAAATGCTCGCTCCCGCCGGCGGCGACCAGCCGCACAACAATATGCAGCCCTATCTCACCTGCTATTTCTGCATCGCACTGCAAGGCGTCTTCCCGCCAAGAAGCTGAATTCCGAACCAAAGGGCAGGATCGTACGATGGCCAAGAACGCAGAACCGAAGTCGAAGGCCCCCGCAGCGAAGACGCCGGCGTCGAAAGCGGCTTTCAGGGCCCGCCCGGCGCGGCCCAGCCCCCCACCCATTTACCAGCACAAGCCGGCCGGCGCTTCCTTCTTCGAACTGTCGCGGCTGATGGTGGTGGGGATCGATTCCGCCAAGGGGCAGTTGATCCAGAAGGCGCAGCTTTCGCCGAACGGGCCATGGCCTTCGGCCTGGTCGTTCATCGCGCCCGGCGCCTGGGTGATCATGACGGCGGGGCTGACCAGGGACGGCCGCGTCGCGGTGGTCGCGCAGCCATCGGGAACCACCAACCTGTCCTTCATCACCGAGGACGCCAACCAGATCGGCCCGGTCGAGAAATGGACCGCGCCGATGAGCATCGGCACGCCGCCCGGCGCCACCAGCTACCAGAAGCTTTCGATGGCGCGCGATGCCGATGGCCGCATCGAAGTCTTCGTCACCGACAATCAGGGCCGCATCTGGTGGATCTACCAGAATCCGGACCAGATCGTGCAGGTGCAGAAAACCATCACGCCACCGGGCACGACGACGCCGATCGTCGTCACCGTCGACGTGCCGGCGCCGCCGGCCAAACCGTGGAGCGACTGGATCCAGATCCCCGGCGGGCTGGTGACGGTTTCGGCGATTCGCCAGGGTGACGGCCGCATCGCGCTGTTCGGCATCAATTCGAACCTGCATCTCTATCGCTGCCAGCAGGCGAAGGCGCGGGCCTTGAAGGCCGCCGACTGGACGGGTTGGGTGCAGATCGACACGACCCAGACAGGCGGCTTCATCGAGATGGCGCCGGTGATCGGCCCGCTCGGCGCCACCAATCTCTTCGCCCTGACCCAGAGCGGCCAGGTGCTGCATACGCGCCAGATGCCCGCCGGATCGGATACGTGGACGCAGTGGGCGACACCTGGCTACTCCAGGGCGTCCAACCTGGCGCTTGCCGCCGGCATCCAGGGCGACGGCGATATCGTGCTGGTCGCCGCCGACCAGCATTTCCTCCAATTCAACGCGCAATGGGATGCCTACACCCAGAACTGGTCGGGATGGCGCGATTTCGGCGCATCCCTTCGCTCGACGCGCCTGACGCTCAACTACAATGCCGATGGCCGGCTTGCCCTGTTCAGCCTGGCGCGCATGCCGGACGGCACCAACGGCCTGTGGACGATCAACCAGATGGGCATCGACAGTTCCGAATGGGAGTATAACTGGACGTCGCTGACCGACAACAATCTCAAGCAGATCGTCGTCGTGCGCGACCTGACGCCCCCGGTCTGACGGTTGATTTCCGGTCGCGTGGCAGAAACGAAACAGGCACGTCCGGTCTGGTCGCGCTCCGACAAGGCCGGGCTCCGCTTTCGTGCGGCAGTGGACGCGGACATGCCGTTCCTGTCGCGGCTCTACGCCTCGACGCGCATGGATGAACTCGCCGTGACGGCGTGGAGCGACGCGCAGAAGGCCGAATTCCTCAGCATGCAGTTCCAGGCGCAGCACGCGCATTACCAAAAACACTATCCCGAGGCCGACTGGCTGGTGGTGGAACGAGCGGGGAAAGACATCGGCCGGCTCTACATCGAGCGCTGGCCAAGCCAGCACCGCATCATCGACATTGCCTTCCTGCCGGAGCATCGCCACAAGGGCTACGGCACCGCACTGCTGCGCGATCTCATCGACCAGGCATGGTTAGCCGGCAAATCAGTATCGATCCACGTCGAGAAGCACAATCCGGCCAGGTGGCTCTATGTCAGGCTCGGTTTTGCGGTGGTCGAGGACAAGGGTGTATACGATTTGATGGCGTGTGCGGCGCCGAGCGGCGGGGCGGGATGAGACGATGGCTGTCCCGCTGGCGTCAAGGTTTCGCGCCGCAGCGCAAGCGTCGCCTCAAAAAGCAAACGTCGCCTAGTTGAACACCGCTTCGTACAGCCGCCCGGCCGCATCGGCGGCGACCGGCACGATGAAGATCTCGTGGCTGCCGCTTTCCCCGGTGAAAAGGTAGGTCGCCTGCGGCAGCGCGATGTCGCGCGGGCCTCTAAACAGCAGCGAGAAACCGCCACCCAGGCGCGGGCTGGCGGCGATGGGCTTGACCGCGCTCAGTTCGAGCGGGATCTGCTTGCCCCCGGCTTCGATGGTGAAGGTTTGTCCCTGCTCGAAATCCGACACCGACGCCATCCCGTTTGCCTCAATCTGTGCGCTGGAGCGGTTCAGCGTTCGGATCCGATCCAGCTTTTTGTTTCTCCGCAATTGCCAAGGGAAAACCGCTGCACACTTTTCCCGGAATTGCTCCAGCGGCGGCACTGTCGCCGCTTCGCCGTAAGCTGTCCAGAGGCAGGCAGGCTGCCGGGCCGGGCGCCCTAAGACAATTCGTCGCCGCAATCCCAAAATACAGCACCGCCTGTCCTTTTATGCGCGCAAGAGACGCTGTAGTACTTTGTTCCTGCGCGGGATTCCTTTCGATCCAAGATCAGCGCAAACAAGCATAGATCCCGGCTTCGGGACCATTGGCAGCCTGACGGGCGTGCGGGAGACGGATGATGGCGGATGCAAAGACGGACGTGCCGGGCGATGCGCTGCCGCTGTTCTATTCGAGGCCCGAGGCGCTCAATCCGGCGCGGCACGGCTCGCTCGGCCTGACCGCGCGCAGCGACTTCGGCTTCGCCCGCTCGGCGCACGCCATTCCGGTGGTCGCGTCGGAAATGCCGGCGGCGATGCGCTCCTACCCGATCGTCTTCATCGGCCCGGCCAAGTCGCCGGTGATCATCACCGGCGTGCGCCAGAACGAGAACCTGTTCGTCGATGCCGACGGCAAATGGACCGGGCCGCACTACATCCCCGCCTATGTCCGCCGCTTCCCCTTCATCCTGGCCGAAGACCCGACATCGGCCGGCCGGCTGACGCTGTGCGCCGACCGGGCAAGCGACCGTGTCGTCGACCAGCTGCTGGCGCCGTTGCGCGACGACAAGATCCTGCCGTTCTTCGCCGGCAACGAGCCGACCGAAGCGACCAGACAGGCGCTCGCCTTCTGCAACCAGTTCCAGATCGACTTCCGAGCCACCCGCGAGATGGTCGAAAAGATCGATGCGCACGGCCTGTTTTCGCCGCGCCAGAGCAAGGTGACGCTGGAGGGCGGCGAAATTCTCAACCTCACCGACTTCCAGGTGATCGACGAGCCGGCCTTCAACAAATTGAGCGACGAGGCGTTTCTCGACCTGCGCAAATCAGGCGCGCTCGGCCTGCTCTATTGCCACCTCGCCTCGACCAACAGCTGGACCTCGCTGGTGCATCAGGCATCGCTGCGGAAGGCGGATGGGGCGAAGGTTGGCTGAGGCAGCCTTTCCCCTTGGCCGTATCCAACTCCGGAAAACAGCGTACGAGCAATCAGGAAAGAAACTTCCGATCTATGTCCCTGCCGGTCAGCTCATCCTCAGGCGAACCAAGACAACCTTCGGCTGGTCGCCCGCGCGCTCCACATCTAGTATACCGGAAGCTTCAGCTAGATCACTCAATCGCGCATAGCCGTAGTTTCTAGCGTCGAAGTCTGGAGATTGCTTTGCCAGATGGGCGCCCACGCGTGCGAGATTCGCGCGACCGTCTTCGTCTGCCGATGCTTCCACCGCCTTTCGGAGCATGCTCAGCGCGGCCTTGTCCAGTCTGCCACCCGCCGCTCCGCCCTGCGCTGGACGGGCTTTTTCCGGTTCGGTTTTGACGGGTACGGCGGCAGAGGCGGCGGGCTTTCCAACGAGCTTCTCTTTTGTAATCGGGGCAGTCAGCGGCGGCTCGGCTGCCGCGCCATCGAGCACATCGACATATATGAACTTGTCGCAGGCCGTTATGAACGGTCGAGGCGTCTTGCGTTCACCGAACCCGTAAACGGTTATGCCCTGTTCGCGGATTCGTGACGCGAGCCTTGCGAAATCGCTGTCGCTCGAAACGATACAGAAGCCGGAAAAGCGCCCCGTGTAGAGCAGGTCCATCGCGTCAATGATCATCGCGCCGTCGGTCGCGTTCTTACCTGTCGTGTAGGCGAACTGCTGCATCGGTTGAATCGAATGCTCAAGCAGGCATTCCTTCCAGCCACCGAGGTTTGGCTTCGTCCAGTCACCGTAGATTCGCCTGACGCTCGCGGTGCCGTAATTGGCGATCTCCGCAAGAAGCCCCGAGATGATCTTCGGTGAAGCGTTGTCGCCGTCAATCAAAAGCGCCAGTGTATCGCCCGTCATTTTGCAAACCCTCTGCCTGTCCCATACGATAACCCAGATTTTAGGTTCAGGCATCTTGCATGGATACGTCTCGAAACTCGCTCGTGCGAGGGATTTGGAGGCGTTTTTTTGAGCCGGGGATGCGTAAACTTGGGAGGCGATTGCCGGGCCAAAAACGAAAAAGCCGCGGCGGACCGCGGCTTTTCGATGCTTGATTTCCTTAGAGGAAATTGGAGCGGGTGAAGCGATTCGAACGCTCGACCCCAACCTTGGCAAGGTTGTGCTCTACCCCTGAGCTACACCCGCTCGCACGGCGTCTTGGCCGCAAGCCGGGCCTATATGGCTGAAGAGCGCGGCGATTGCAACAGGGAAATCGCAGGCTTTTTTACGACCCGGCAAGCGAGGCCGGCAAGCCGCCGGCGGGCGCGCGAGTGGCACGCGGCGGGGGCGCCACCGCAAAGGGCGGGTGCCGCTCACCGTGATGTCGCATGACGGTCTTGTGTCGGCCGCCCCATTGGCCGTAAACGGCATGGGCTCACAAACGGGACGAAGACGAAACCGATGCCGAAGACCGAAGCCGAACTTTTTGCCTTTCTTGCCGAGCTGGGCATTGCTGCCTCGACCAAGCGCCATCCACCGCTCTATACCGTCGCCGATTCGCAGGCGCTGCGCGGCGAGATCGCCGGCGGGCACACGAAAAACCTGTTCCTGAAGGACAAGAAGGACAATTTCTTTCTGGTCACCGTCGGCGAGGACGCGGTCGTCGACCTGAAGCAGATCCACCAGGTGATAGGCGCCGCCAGCCGGGTTTCTTTCGGCAAACCGGAGATGCTGATGGAGTTGCTCGGCGTCACGCCGGGCGCCGTCACGGTCTTTGGCATCATCAACGACACGGCAAACAGGGTCAAGCTCGTGCTCGACAAGGATTTGATGGAGCATGCGGTGATCAATGGGCATCCGCTGACCAATGAGGCGACGACATCGATCGCAGCGAGCGACCTGATCAGATTCGTCGAGGCAACCGGGCACGATGCTGCTATCTTGAAAGTCTCCGCGTGATCGCCACATGGATGGCTTAAAACCGATGGTCTGAAGCATAGGGCGCCTGGCCGCCGGCCGGCGGCGCCACGGAAGGGTAAAGAGATGAGCGACAACAATCCGTTCGGCGGCCCCTTTGGCGGCAATGGCGGCCAGTACACCACCTCGGTGCAGTATGGTGGAACCGCGCCGGCGCCGGCGAAAGTCGCGCTTGGCGATACGCCCGCCGCTCCCGCCGATGTGATCAAGGACACGACGACGGCTGCCTTTGCCGCCGATGTCATCCAGGAATCGCGCCGCCAGCCGGTGCTGGTCGATTTTTGGGCGCCTTGGTGCGGACCTTGCAAGCAACTGACGCCGCAGCTGGAGAAGGCGGTCAAGGCCGCCGGCGGCAGGGTCAAGCTGGTCAAGATGAACATCGACGACCATCCGTCGATCGCCGGCCAGCTCGGCATCCAGTCGATCCCGGCGGTCATCGCCTTCAAGGACGGCCAGCCGGTCGATGGCTTCATGGGCGCCATCCCGGAGAGCCAGATCAACGAATTCATCACCAAGGTCGGCGGCAAGGGCAATGGCGCGCCGCCGGTGGCCGAAGCTCTGGCTGCGGCGACCGAGGCGCGCGACGCCGGCGACATGCAGACCGCGGCCGACATTTATGACGCCATCCTGGCGCAGGCGCCGGAGACGATCGAGGCGATCGCCGGACTGGGAGAGCTGCTGTTCGAGGCCGGCGACACGGAAGGCGCCGAGGCGCTTTTGGCAACGGCCCCGGAGGCCAAGAAGGATGCGCCGCCACTGGCAGCCCTGCGCGCCAGGATGGCGGTTGCGGCGCAGGCGGCGGCTCTCGGCAATCCAGCCGAATTCGAGCGGCGCCTTGCGGAAAATCCCGGAGATCACCAGGCGCGTTTCGATCTGGCCATGATCCAGAACGCCAACGGCGACCGTACGGCCGCAGCCGACAATCTGCTGGCCATCATCAAGGCCGACCGGGCCTGGAACGAGGATGGCGCCAGGACGCAATTGCTGCAGCTGTTCGAGGCCTGGGGCATGACCGACGAGGCGACGCTGGCCGCGCGCCGCAAATTGTCGGCGCTGCTGTTTTCCTGAGCCGGCTGCCGGTTGTTTTGCCCCACGGGCTTGGCGTCGGCGATGATTGCGCCAGATTAGGGCCAAGAACTCACGCGCTTCTTGATGGCGCGATCGGAGGAATGAGGTGCAAGCGGGAAACGCGCATTACCGGCTCGCCAAGGATTTGCCGTCGACGATCCCTATCTTTCCGCTCGAGGGGGCGCTTTTGCTGCCGGGAGGCCGCATGCCGCTCAACATCTTCGAGCCGCGCTATCTGCAGATGGTGGACGAGGCGATCGCCGGCTCGCGGCTCATCGGCGTCATCCAGCCCAGTCTCGACGGCGCCTTGCGCGACGACGGTGAGCCGGAACTCTGCAATGTCGGTTGCACCGGGCGCATCATCGCCTTTTCCGAGAGCGGCGACGGCCGTTACCTGATTTCGCTGCAGGGCGTGTGCCGGTTCCGCATCGCCCATGAATTGACGGTCAAGACGCCGTTTCGCCAGTGCAAGCCCTCGCCTTTCCTTGCCGATCTCGATGAGGACCAGGCGGGCAACGAGATCGACCGGCCATCGCTGCTCAAGGCATTTCGCGCCTATCTGCAGGCCAACGACCTCGAGGCCGACTGGGAAAGCGTCAGCCGGGCCGAAAATGCCATGCTGGTCAATGCGTTGTCGATGATGGCGCCCTACGGGCCAGCCGAGAAACAGGCGCTGCTCGAAGCGGCGGATTTGAAGACCCGGGCCGAGACGCTGATCGCCATCACCGAAATGGCGCTGGCGCGCGAGAATGAGGATTTTGGGTCGAGTTTGCAGTAAGAGGGCGCGATGGCGGACGGACGTGACGGGAAGAAGGTCGACCCCAAGCTGCTGGAACTCTTGGCCTGCCCACTGACCAAGGGGCCGCTGGCCTGGGATCCGGAGCGCGGCGAACTGATTTCCAGGGTCGCCAAGATTGCCTATCCGGTGCGTGACGGCATCCCGATCATGCTGCCTTCCGAGGCGCGGACGCTTTCGGTGGAGGATGTGCTGGCCCCGCCACCGCCACGTTTGGGTGGGCCGGGCTGAGGGGCACGTTTCTTGTACCCAATAGGCCGGCAGGACAGAGGGGGCGCGAAGGATCGCCGACGTCCGCTTTCGTTCCGTTCTTGGCATGGCCTTGCCTACTGAAAATTCCGCCCCTTGGGCATGACCTGTTCCGCTTCTTCCGACAGCGTTGCGAGATCCTGCCGGATCGGCGCGCTTTGTTTGGCGGGGCTGAAGCGATCCGAACCGTCCTTGGCGAGGTCTCTCGGAGGAACCACTGGTGCAGCCTCGCTGACCTTCTCCAGAAGCACGGTCAGCCAGGGCGTCAGATCCTCGATCTTCTCGGCGACGATGTGGACCACACCCGATTCCGACTGCAATTTCCCGGTGACCTTGACGAACCGGGCGCCCATGACGATGGGCCGGTAATGGTCGAAGGTTCTTTGCCAGAAGATGATGTTGGCCACCGCCTTGTCGTCCTCCAGCGTCAGGAAGATCGCATTGCCCTTGCCGGGGCGCTGCCGCACCAGCACGAGGCCGGCGACCGAGACGCGCCTGCCGTCGCGCACGGAAGGAAGATTCGCATTGGGGATGACGCCGGCGCGGTCGAGCCGCTCGCGCAGGAAGGCGACCGGATGCGCCTTCAGCGACAGGCCGAGCGCGCGGTAATCGTGGATGACATGCTCGCCGAGCGGCATTTTCGGCAGCCTCGTCTCCGGTTCCAGCTCGCGCAGGCGAAGCGCCGGCTGGTCGAACAGCGGCAGCCTTTCGGCGGCGCTCTTGCCGTCGAGCGCGCGCACCGCCCACAGGGCTTCGCGACGGTCAAGACCGAGCGAGCGGAAGGCATCGGCCTGCGCCAGTTTTTCGATCTCGCCGACATCGAGGCCGGAGCGCAGCCAGACATCCCTGACGGATACATAGCCTGAGCCGCGCCGCTCGACGAAAGCTTCCATGCGCTCCTTCGACAGGCCCTTGATCTGCCTGAAGCCGAGCCGGACGGCATGCTTCGTCTCGATGACGCCGCGCATTTCGGCATGGCGTGGCAGGATGCGGGCCGGATCGAATGGCGCCTTTTCCAACGTACAATCCCACACCGAAAAATTGACGTCGACGTCGCGGATGTCGACGCCATGGTCGCTTGCGTCGCGCACGAGTTGGGCCGGCTGGTAAAACCCCATCGGCTGCGAATTCAGGATCGCGGCGCAGAACACGTCGGGATAGAAGGTCTTGAACCAGCAGGAGGCATAGACGAGCAGGGCGAAGGAAGCAGCATGGCTTTCAGGAAAGCCGTATTCGCCAAAGCCCTCGATCTGCTTGAAGCAGCGCTCGGCGAAGTCCTTCGTGTAGCCCTTGCCGACCATGCCATTGATCATACGGTCGCGGTAATTGCCGATGGTGCCGGTGCGCTTGAAGGTGGCCATGGCGCGGCGCAGTTCATCGGCTTCGCCCGGTTTGAAACCGCCGGCGACGATGGCGATATTCATCGCCTGTTCCTGGAACAGCGGTACGCCAAGCGTCTTCTTGAGGATCGCTTCCAGCTCCGGCTTTTGATACTCGGCCTGTTCCTTGCCTTGCCGGCGGCGCAGATAGGGATGAACCATGTCGCCCTGGATCGGGCCCGGCCGAACGATCGCCACCTCGATGACGAGATCGTAAAAATTGTCTGGCTTGAGACGCGGCAGCATCGACATCTGCGCCCGCGATTCGATCTGGAAGACGCCGAGCGTGTCGGCGCGGCAGATCATCTTGTAGACCTGCCTGTCCTCCGGCGGCAGGGTGGCCAACACATAGGGCTGCCCATACTCATCCCGCGCATTAGGATAGTGATCCGTGAGCAAGGTGAAGGCGCGTTGCAGGCAGGTCAGCATGCCGAGCGCCAGCACGTCGACTTTCAAGATCTTCACCGCGTCGAGATCGTCCTTGTCCCATTCGACCATCTTGCGCTCGTCCATCGCCGTCTTGACGATGGGCACAATCTCGTCGAGCCGGTCCCTGGTGATGACGAAGCCGCCGACATGCTGGGAGAGATGGCGGGGGAAGCCCATGATCTCATTGGCACGCTCCATCACGTGCCTCGACACCGGGTCGGTGCGGTCGAGGCCGCCGGCGCGGGCTTCCTTCTCGCCAAGCTCCGATGTCGACCAACCCCAGATCGAGCCGGAAAGCGATGCCCTGACATCCTCGGACAGGCCCATCGCCTTCGACACTTCGCGCAGCGCCGACCGGCCGCGATAGCTGATGACGGCGGCGGCAAGTGCCGTGCGCTTGCCGCTGTATTTCTCGTAGATGTACTGGATTACGGTTTCGCGCTTTTCGTGCTCGAAATCGACGTCGATATCCGGCGGTTCGTTTCTCTCCTCGGAAATGAAGCGCTCGAAGAGCGAATCGATTTTTTCCGGCCCCACTTCGGTGATGCCGATGCAGAAGCAGACGACCGAATTGGCGGCTGATCCACGTCCCTGGCAGAGAATATCCTTGCTGCGCGCGAACTTGACGATGTCGTAGACAGTCAGGAAATAGCGGGCATAGTTGAGGCGTTCGATCAAAGCGAGCTCTTCCTCGATGCGCTTGGTCACGGAATCCGGCACACCAGCCGGATAGCGGTTCGCCGCCCCCTCCCGCGCCAGTCGCGCCAGCTCAGCCTGTGGACCAAGACCCGATTCCGTCGGCTCGTCGGGGTAGTTGTACTGGAGGTCGCCAAGCGAAAAAGTCAGCTCTTGCGCAAACCGCAGCGTCTCGGCCAGCGCCTGCGGATGCCGGCGGAACAGGCGGCCCATCTCCATTGGCGGCTTCAGATGGCGCTCGGCATTGGCGGTGAGTTGCAGCCCGACCTCGGCAACGGGCGTGTTGAGGCGGATCGCGGTCAGCACGTCCTGCAGCGGGCGCCGTTCGGCGGTGTGATAAAGAACGTCGTTGGTCGCCATCAGCGGAATGCCGGCGCTCTCGGCAAGTGCTGCCGCCTGCTCGATCCGGAAACGGTCATTGCCGGCGTAGTCGGGCGAAACGCCAAGCCGCAGGTTCCTGCCGAAACGGCCCTTGAGCTCACCAAGCAAGGCAAGACTGTCTTGCGCCCCCGTCGACAGACCGGGCAGGACCGCCAGCGATATCAGGTCACCCCATTCGAGCAGGTCGCCGCGCTGGAGAAGGGTGGCGCCTTTTTCGTTCTCGTCGCGCAGATTGGCTTGCGTCAGCATGCGGCAGAGGTGCCCCCAGCCCTTGCGGTCCTGGGGATAGGCGAGGATGTCCGGCGTGCCGTCGTCAAAAACCAGCCGGCAGCCGGGGTGATAGGAGAGTTTTTCGACCTTGGCCTGCTGCCAGGCGCGCACCACGCCGGCCACCGTGTTGCGATCGGCAAGTCCGATCGCCGAGAAGCCCAGGAGCTTGGCCGCGACCACCAGCTCCTCCGGCTTGGAGGCGCCGCGCAGGAAGGAGAAATTCGACTGGATGCCGAACTCGGCATAGGGAATGACGGTCAGCGCGTTCATGCGAAGACTCCATGCAGGAACCAGCGCGGCGGGACTTGCGAGGCGCCGCCGTAGAGGCCTTGCCGGTAGAGCCAGTAGCGGCGGCCGTCGGCATCCTCGATGCGGAAATAGTCGCGCGTCGATGCCGCCTCGTCGCTTGGCGCTTCCCGCCACCATTCGGCGGCGATGCGTTCCGGCCCTTCGGCGCGCTTGACCCGGTAGAGCGCGCGCCGCCAGCGGAAGTTCAGCGGCGGTCCTTCCGGCATTTCGGTGGCCGGCACATCGATGGGTTCGGGCGAGCGGAACAGCCGGATCGGTCGTTCCGGCGGAAATATGGTTTTTGGTGCCTGCAGCCTGTCCGGCTTCTTCGGCGGCGTGGTCCGGCACGGCGCGTCGGTGAAGGGGATGGTGGCGACGGCACGCTCCGGCAGATGGCTTTCGACCGCGACCGGCCGGAGAACCGCGCCATCGCCGAGCCGGGCGCGGATGCGGTCGGCGAACAGCGCGATATCGGCGCCGTCGTCGGTCACCTCGCCGGCAAGATCGGCCTGCTGCATGTCGAAGGTGGCTGATGCCAACACCGAGAGCCGCACCAGATCGAAACCATAGCCGGCATCGATATCCTGTTCGAGCGCGGCCAGCCTTTCATGGAACAGTTTCTGGATCAGCATGGGTTCGCGCATCGGCCGCGAGGTACCGAGCGCGATGCGGCTGACGGCGCCGTCGACGCGAAAGAGCAGCAGCGCCAGCGTCCGGGCGCCCTCGCCGCGGCGCTCGAGGTCGGTCTTCAAGGTCGCCGCCAGCATGCCCACCAGCCGTTCGATGTCCTCGGTCAGTGTGACGGGTTCGGCGAGGTGGCGTTCGACCGAAAGCGGCGCGACGGGCAGGCGCGGCGACACCGCCTCGTCGAGCCGGCCAAGCGCCTGGTCGAGGCGCAGGAGCAGCAGGGCGCCGAAGCGGCGGGCGAGCGGCGCGCGCGGTGCCGCCATGACGGCGCCCGCCGTGCGCAGGCCCACACTTTCCAGGCTGGTGCGGGTCGAAGGTTCTATGCGCAGCGCGGCCAGCGGCAGGGGCGCCAGCAGCGCCTCCTCCTCGCCTGACACAACGATGCGGTCGCCGCAAAAGCGTGCCGCCGCCCAGGCAGCGCCCGGCGTCGCGGCAAGCCCGGCGCGGACATCGAAACCCTGATGGAAGAAGCGCGACAGGATGTCGTCCAGCATGGCGCGCTCGCCGCCGAACAGATGGGTGCAGCCGGTGACGTCGAGAAACAGGCCGTCTGCCCCGTCCAGCGCCACCAGCGGGGTGTAGCGGTCGCACCAGTCGGCGAGGCCTTCGAGCAGGCGGCGATCGGCTTCCGGATCGGCCTCGACGACGTCGATCGACGGATGCATGGCGCGCGCATCGGCGATGCCCATGTCGCGCTTCAGGTGCAGCGCCTCAGCCCGCTCGTCGAGGGCCGAGATGCGCTGTGCGTTGCGGTCGCGATGGCTGATCACGAGCGGCGGGTGAGAGGGGTGATCCGACGGCCGGGAACGCCAGGACCGCCCCAGACGCTGGCGCAGGATCCTTTCCGCCGCCAGATAGGGAAACCATAGGGACAGGATTCTTTGGCCGGTTTCTTTCCCCACCTGCTCCTTCGTCGCCCGCTCTTTCGTCGAATGCGCGTTCATCGGGGTTCCACTCCAGTGTGAATTGTCCAGGCAGGGCCGTGCGGCTCTTGCCGATGGTGAGGGTGAAGGCCGGGCGGCCGATCGAGCCGGCCAGCGGCCCGGCGATGGTGTCGCGCGGCACCGCCGGCGCCGAGGCGACGATGAGGCGGACGGGTGCCGCCGTCGGTTCGGGCCCAGCCGCCTGCCGCAGCAGGAACACCGGCCGGCCGGCCGCTTGCGCCCTTGCATGCAGCCGGCGTGTCGCGGTCAGGTCAAGCCGCTGCGGATTGCCGCGGATTTCCAGGATGACGGCGGCGAGCGCCGTCATCCGGGCCGCCTCCTCGGCGACCCACAGTGCATCGACGAGCCTTGGCGCCTCGGAAAACAGCAATTGCTCCGGCTCGATGCCGAACGAGGCGTGAAGCCCCCTGGCATAGGGAAAGCCGGCCTCGCGAAAAATCTCCGATGTGCCGATCCACAGCACCGGCAGCCCCGGCGTTTGCTTGAGGATCAGGCTGGTGAGCGACAAAGCGAAGCCGGCGACGGCCCCGGCATCGCGGGTTTCAAGCCCATGGATTTCGCTCAGGGCGGCCTTCGGCAGCCCGCCGCTCAGGGCGGCGTCGAGGCGCCCGACGCCGATAGGCAGGAACGCATCCGGCAACGCCGCGGCAATGCCACGCCGGACGATTGTGAGATCAGTGTTGACGTCAGCATCAAAGGGTGCGGCTGCCGGCGCAGCCAAGCGCTCGGGCAGCGTTCCCTCGATTTTCGCGATCTGGCGGCGCAGGGCAAAAACAGTCTCCCGCGCCACGGCGGTCATCGCCATGACGGTCAGCTTCCACTCACAATTGTTCCTGTTATGTTCCTATAGATTCCAGAGCGCATCCCAAGAGTCAAGCAGAGTCATGGGGAATTTATTCCTCTCTGCAGGGATGGCGCAGGCGCATCGGCCCGTTCATTTGCCGATTCCGGTGCGAAAGCCTATATGCCGGGATCAAAGGACAAAGCATGGCCCGCATCTACAAGACCCGCACCTGGCACGACGAACTCTCGCCCTCGATGGACGAAATGGAGTTCCTGGCGCTGGAGGCGTACGCCCATCTGCCGGAGGATTTTCGCAAGCTGACCGGCGAGATCGTCATCCAGATCGCCGAATTCCCAACCGACGAAATCATGGACGATCTGTCGCTGGAAACGCCATTCGACCTGCTCGGCCTGTTCGAGGGACGCGGCATCGCCGAGCGCTGGAACCCGCAGACCGGCGAAGGCCCGAACCGCATCACGCTCTACCGCCGCGCCATCCTCGATTACTGGTCCGAGAACGAAGAGACGCTGGGCGACATCGTCACCCACGTGCTGATCCACGAGATCGGCCACCATTTCGGCCTGTCGGACGATGATATGGAGAAGATCGAAGAGGCGGCGGAGTAGGGTGCGCTGATATTCAGGTGATGCCGGCCTGCAAATGATGGCTTACTGCGCTTCCCCGCTCTACCGCGTCGCGGTAGAACGGTGCTCACGTACCCAAAAGTACGCTCCGCTCCGGTTCTCGGAAACCACCATTTTCGACTCGGCCTGACCTGAATCTCAACACACGCTGCGTCGGAGCTTTTCAAATCTACCAGTCACTCAGCTTGGTATCGGGCCCGTATTCCTGACCGTCGATATCCTTGACCACGGCCTGGCCGCAACGCATCGCTTTGGCCTTCTTGTCGTAGGCATAGGTCGGCGAGCCGAACAGATGCCAGCCCTTGTTCAGCGCCGCTGTCACCTTGTGGCAGAAGCTGGCATCGTCCGGAGCGGACAGAAAGCGGTAGAGTTTCATTGTTCAATTCCTGTCGTGAGTAGCTGTAGCCCGCTCGCATCCATCGAGCATTTATGACCCGATGGCGGCTGCCTTCGCCAGCAGTTTTTCGGCCTGCGCCAGGTGCAGCCGTTCGACCATCCTGCCGTTCAGCGCGATCACACCCTTGCCGGCATTCTCGGCGAGCGCGAAGGCTTCCTTCACCGAGCGTGCCTCGGCCACCGCTTCCGTGGACGGCACGAAGGCGCGGTTCGCGGCTTCGATCTGGGCCGGGTGGATGAGGCTCTTGCCGTCGAACCCCATGGCCGCGGCTTCCGCGCATTCATGGGCGAAGGTGTCGAGGTCGCGAAAATCGTTGGAGACGCCGTCGAGCATGTCGATGCCGCCGGCGCGTGCGGCCAGCACCATCTGCATCAGCCATGGCACGAGGTAGCGCCTGTCAGGCGTCGCCAGAATGCCGGTCTCCTTGACCAGATCATTCGTTCCGGCAACAAACAATTGAGCCGCGAGGCCGGATCGCGGCCAAGTTCGGCGATGGCGCCGATGTTGAGCAGCGCCTTGGGCGTCTCGATCATCGCCCATAGTTTCACGCTGTCGGGGGTAAAATTGTCGTCAAGCACGTCGCCGGCCTCGAGCAGGTCGCGCGGCGTGTCGACCTTGGGCAGAAGGATGCCGTCGGGTTCGCAGCTTGCGGCCGCCAGCAGGTCGTCGGCGCCCCATTCGCCTGATATCGCATTGATGCGCACGATCATCTCGCAGCGTCTCTCGGAATGGCCGGCGAAAATGCCGGCCAGTTTTTCGCGGGCGGCGATCTTGTCGGCCGGAGCGACGGCGTCTTCCAGGTCGATGATGATGGCATCGCAGGCAAGCTGCGCGATCTTGGCCAAGGCCTTGTCGCTGGAGGCCGGGATGTAGAGCACGGAGCGGCGCGGGCGATAGGTTTCCATGGATGATCTATGCCGCTTGTGGTTGGTCGAGGCAAGTCGGGGCATGAAGCTACCAATCTCCCCCCTCGAGGGGGGAGATCGGCAGCGTTTACCCCTGCACGAAAACTGCACGGGCCTGCGGAAAACCTCCTCGGATCCGCCCTGCCGTTTCCCCGCCCGCTTGCGAGACAAGCGGCATGCACAAGCGAGCAAAGCCCCGTTGGTCCCTGCCTCACCGACTGCGTAGCGAGGGCTGGTGGCTGGCCGATCCGCCGCGCGCGTGTCCCGTCGCAACCCTCATTCCCTTTGTCCGCAGAAGCCCGCCAACGGTTCGGCTGGAAGCCATCAGGAAAGCCAGGTCATGACAGCGTTGTTCTCCGCCGCGCCGAGCTATTGCAGCCGTTTCGGTGTCGCCATCCTGCTGGCAGCGCTCGCGGATTTTCTGTTCTATGGCCAGCCCGCCGGGATCACGGTTTTCCTGTTCGCCCTGCTGATTGCCGCGGCGGTCGTGGCTGTGCACCCGGCCGCCTTCAACGACGGCCGGGTCTGGCTCAAGCCCATCGCCATGCTTGTCGCGCTGCTGCCGCTGGCTGAAAACGTCAGCACCCTGTCGGTCTCGATCGCGCTGGCGGCGCTGACCGTCTTCGCGCTTTCGTTGAGCGGCCGGCTGCGGCACAGCATCGCCCGCATTGCCGGGCAGATCGTGCTGTTCGGGCTGGCGGCGCCGTTCCGCTTCGTCATTGATTTCATCCGCTGGCGCAGGACGGCGCGGCGGTTCGGTGGGCGTCGCATCCGGCTGGCGGCGATCGCCGTCTGGGTGATGCCGCTGACGCTGGGCGCGGTCTTCCTGGCGCTGTTCGGTGCCGCCAATCCGGTCATCGACTATTGGCTGTCGCTGATCGATCTCGTGAGGCTGCTCGATCTTATCCAGCTGGCGCGGATTGCCTTCTGGCTGTTCGTGCTCGCCGCTGTCTGGGCTTTTCTGCGACCGCGCCTGCCGCGCCTGATTCGCCGCATCCCGCGCGCGTTGCCGGCGGTCAGCGCTCAAGCCGGCAAAACCGCCACCACCATCGAAGACATCCTGTTCGGCAAGGCCGCCATCCTGCGCGCCCTGATCGTCTTCAACATCCTGTTTGCGCTGCAGACGGCGCTCGACGCCGCCTATCTGTGGGGCGGGGCAGCGCTTCCCGATGGGCTGAGCTACGCCTCCTACGCGCATCGTGGCGCCTATCCCTTGATCGTCACGGCACTGCTTGCCGCCGGCTTCGTACTGGCAGCGCTGCGACCCGGCAGCGAAACCTCGGCCGATCCGCTGATCCGCCGGCTGGTCTATGTCTGGGTGGCGCAGAACATCATGCTGGTCATCTCGTCGATCCTGCGGCTCGACCTCTATATCGGCATCTATGCATTGACCTACTGGCGCGTCGCCGCCTTTGTCTGGATGGGGCTGGTGGCAGCAGGCCTTGCCCTGATCATTGCCCGCATCGCGCTTAGAAAATCCAACGAATGGCTGCTGTCCGCCAATCTTCTGACGTTATCCCTGACGCTTTATGCCGGCTGTTTCATCAATTTCGCAGCAACGATCGCCAATTACAATGTCGACCATTCCCTCGAAATGACCGGCCAGGGCATTCCCCTAGACGCCTGGTATCTTCACTCGCTCGGTCCGGGCGCGTTTCCCGCGCTTGATCGCTTCCTCGAGCACCAGGGCAAGACGGCGGCCGCCGGCACTGTCCGCGAACTGGCCGGCGTGCGCGGCAGCGACGAAATCTGGTATCGAACTATCCAGCAGAACTGGCGGGCCTGGAGCTTTCGCGACTGGCGGCTGCTTCGATATCTCGACACCAAGGAGCCGTTCGTGATTCCCTCCGCTATCGAACCTTCCATGCCGGGCCGCTGATCCATGCCGCATCACATCCTCGTCGCCGACGATGACCCGCACATCCGCGAGGTGATCTGCTTTGCCTTGGAGAAGGCCGGCATGAAAACGACAGGGGTGGCCGACGGTGCCGCCGCCTTGCAGGCAATCGGCCGCCGGGCACCGGACCTCGTCGTGCTCGATATCGGCATGCCGGAAATGGACGGGCTGGAGGTCTGCCGGCGGCTGCGGCACATATCCGATGTGCCGGTGCTGTTCCTCTCTGCGCGCGACGAGGAGATCGACCGCATTCTCGGGCTCGAAATGGGCGGCGACGACTATGTGACGAAACCATTCAGCCCGCGCGAGCTGGTTGCCCGCGTCAACGTCATCCTGCGGCGCGCCCGCCCGGCGGCGCCCGAACCGGCCGACGACAGGCAGTTTTCGCATGGCAAACTGGCTCTGGCGCCGGCCAGCCATACCGCCAGCTTCGACGGCAAGCCGTTATCGTTGACAGGAATAGAGTTCTCGATCCTGAAGGGGTTCCTGGCGCGGCCGGCGCATGTGCTCGACCGCGACGCGGTGACGGCCAGCGCCTATGCCGCAAACATCCACGTCGCCGGCCGCACCGTCGACAGCCACATCCGCAACATCCGCGCCAAACTGGCAGCTGTGGGTTGCCCAAATGTCATCGAGACGGTGCATGGCGTCGGCTTCCGGCTTGGCCGATGCGGCTGACGGCCTCCAGCAAATGGATCGGCCGCAAATGGCGGCCACGGCTTGCCACGGTCGTCGTCGCCATCCTGATCATGGTGATGGCCTTGCCACTGGTCGGCCTGTTCTTCTTCCGCCTCTACGAGAACCAGCTGATCCGCCAGACCGAGGCGGAGCTGATCGCGCAAGGCGCTGCCATCGCCGCCATCTATGCGCGGGATGTACGTGACGCCGGCATCCCACCGGAAAAGCTCGGTGCGCCGATGCCGGAGCCAAGTGGGGATTCAAGCCGCAGCGTCAATCCGGACCCGCTCTACAGGCCAATCGAACCGCAGCTCGATCTTGCCTCGGATTATGTCCTGCCGACCCGGCCGGCGGCGATGCCGGCGATCGTCGATCCCGCCTTCGCGGTGATCGGCGCGCGCCTGTCCGGCATCCTCGACGCCACCCAGAAAACCACGTTGGCCGGCTTCCGGCTGCTCGACCCCCGGGGCGTCGTCATTGCCGGGCGCGGCGAGGTCGGCCAGTCGCTCAGTGCGGTCGAAGAGGTGCGCACAGCACTTGCCGGCCACTATGCCAGCGCGCTCAGGCTGCGCATTCCCGACCAGCCGACGCCACCGCTCTATTCGGTCAGCCGCGGCACCAAGGTGCGTGTCTTCGTCGCTCTGCCGGTCGCTGTCGACGGCCAGGTCGCCGGCGTCGTCTATGTGTCGCGGACGCCCAACAACATCATCAAGCATCTCTATGGCGAACGTGGCAAGGTGACGTTGGCGGCGATCGCCATTCTCGGCGGCACGCTGCTCATCGGTCTCATCTTCCTGCGCACCGTCAGCCGGCCGATCTATGCGCTGATCGACCGCACCGAGCGCATCGCCGCCGGCGACCGCACGGCGATCCGGCCGCTCGACCACCACGGCACGCGAGAGATGGCGGAGCTGTCCGCCGCCTTCCTCGACATGGCCGAGAAGCTTCAGGCGCGCTCGGACTCGGTCCAGACTTTCGCCACACATGTCTCGCATGAGCTCAAATCGCCGCTGACGGCGATCCAGGGCGCGGCCGAATTGCTGCGCGATTCCGGTGGCGCGATGGACGATGCGGAGCGGCGGCGTTTCTCCAACAATATCGTCACCGATGCGGGGCGGCTCAATCTGCTGGTGCGGCGCCTGCTCGACCTGGCACGCGCCGAAAACCTGGCGCCGAGCGGCGAAAGCACATCGCTCGGTGCGGCGCTGGCGCTGCTGCCCGTCGACAACAGGCTCGCGGTTAGCGTCGGGGCGGGCGGCGACATCAGATTGCGCATATCGGCCGAGAACGCGGCTATCGTGCTGGCCAATCTCATCGACAATTCGGCCAGGCATGGCGCGACGCAGGTTTCTGTCTCCGCTACGAGCGCCGGCGGCAAGGCGAGGATCCTGGTCAGCGACGACGGTGCGGGCATTTCGCCGAGCAACCGGGTGCGCATTTTCGAGCCGTTCTTCACCACGCGGCGCGAACAGGGCGGCACCGGCATGGGGCTTGGCATCGTGCTGGCCCTCCTGAAAGCGCATGATGGTATGATCGCGCTGGTTGACAGCGAGCGCGGCACGCGCTTCGAGGTCATTCTGCCGGTGGCGTGAAGGACACTATCGGCCGGATCGGAGAGAACATGCGCTACGACATCGTCATCATCGGCGGAGCCATCGTCGGCTCCTCGGTCGCCTATTACCTGCTTGAGCAAGGGTTTTCCGGCACGATCGCGCTGATCGAGCGTGATCCGCAATTCGCGCATGCGGCAACGACGCTGTCCATGGCCTCGATCCGCCAGCAATTCTCGATCCCGGAAAACATCCGCCTGTCGCAGTTCACGCTGAAGCTGTTCCGGCGGTTGAAGGAAGAGTTCGGGGATGACGCCGATATCGGCTTTCGCGAGGGCGGCTACCTCATCCTTGCCGGCGAGGACGGCTTGCCGATCCTGAGGAGCAATCACCAGGCGCAGATCGCGGAGGGCGCCGACATTGTGCTGGAGGACGCGGATCAGCTGGTGCGCCGGTTCCCATGGCTGTCGACCGAGGGCATTTCAGCCGGCGCCTATGGCCGCAGCGGCGAAGGCTGGTTCGACGCGCATGCGATGCTGACGCTGTTCCGCAAGGCGCTGCGGCAGAAGAAAGTCGATTTCATCACCGCCGATGTCACCGGCATCGCGCGCGATGGCAACCGCGTCACGGGAGTGAGCCTGGGCAATGGCGAGACGCTGGAGGCTGGCATCGTCGTCAACGCCGCCGGCCCGAACGCCGGCAAGGTGGCTGCCATGGCCGGGCTTCATCTGCCGGTCGAGCCGCGCAAGCGCAATGTCTTCGTCTTCGAGGCACGCGAGAAATATGCCGACATGCCGCTGCTGGTCGATCCCTCCGGCATCTATGTCCGTCCGGAAGGCTCGGTCTACCTCACCGGCGGCGCCGAACCGGAGGAAGGCGACTGCGCACCCGATCCCGGCGACTTCGAGGTAAACTGGCCACTGTTCGAAGAGGTGATCTGGCCGGTGCTGGCGACCCGTATTCCCGCCTTCGAGGCGATCAAGCCGACCCGTGCCTGGGCCGGCCACTACGACTACAACACGCTCGACCAGAACGCGGTGATCGGTCCGCATCCCGACGTCGGCAATTTCCTGTTCGCCAACGGCTTTTCCGGCCACGGCCTGCAGCAGGCGCCAGCAGTGGGCAAAGCGCTGGCCGAACTGGTCGTGCACGGCGGTTATCGCACGGTGGATTGCTCGGCGTTCGGGTATGAGCGGGTGGCGGAGGGAAGGGCGTTCCGGGAATTGAATGTGATTTGAGCGGGCAAAGGGAAGGTTCTTTTTGACGCTGGCGCGAAGGATCGCTACGGTTGCGGAAGAGTATTTCGAGCGAGCCTTAACCCTTGCGGTCGAACCAGAAGGCGTCGGCCATGCGCTTCATGCCGATACGTTCGTAGAAGCCTACGGCATCGGGCATGGAGATCAGGCTGATGGCGACCGATGGTCCAAGCTGCCGGCGCGCCTCGTCCATCAGGCCCTTGCCGATGCCGAGCCCCTGTGCCGATCGGGAAACGGCGAGTTCGGAGATGTAGCAGACCCAGGAGAAGTCGGTGATCGCCCTGATGACGCCGATCAGCGGCTTGCCCTGAATATCAAGGCGCGCGGTCAGCACCAGATTGGCGCCCGACAGCATCGCCCGCAGCCGCGCTTCATCATCGATCGGCCGTGTCTCGCCGAGGCCGGATTCGACCAGCACGCGACGGAATTCGGCGATGTCGAGCGCGGATTCTCTTTCGTAGAGGACGTGTGCGTTTTCTGCCATGGCCGCCAGATTGCACCATCGGGCTGGCTTGTGCCACCGTGCACGAACAGTTGCCTTTTATTTGCCGCCGGCTTTGTGTAAACCGGGCCTCAGCAAATTCCCCCGCAACGAAAACACGGGCAAAAGCCATGGAAAAATTCACCAAGCTCACCGGTGTCGCCGCTCCGATGCCGATCGTCAATGTCGACACCGACATGATCATCCCCAAGGATTACCTCAAGACGATCAAGCGCACCGGGCTCGGCACCGGCCTGTTCGCCGAAATGCGCTACAAGGACGACGGTTCGGAAAACCCGGATTTCGTGCTCAACAAGCCGGCCTACCGCAAGGCGCAGATCCTGGTCGCCGGCGACAATTTCGGCTGCGGTTCCAGCCGCGAGCACGCACCATGGGCGCTGCTCGACTTCGGTATTCGCTGCGTCATCTCGACCTCGTTCGCCGACATTTTCTACAACAACTGCTTCAAGAACGGCATCCTGCCGATCACCGTCAGCCCCGAGGATCTTGAGAAGCTGATGGACGACGCCTCGCGCGGCTCCAATGCCACGGTGTCGGTCGACCTCGAAGCCAAGGAAATCCGTGGGCCGGATGGCGGCGTGGTCAAATTCGACCTCGACGACTTCAAGCGGCACTGCCTGCTCAACGGGCTCGACGATATCGGCCTGACCATGGAGAAAGCCGGCGCCATCGCTTCGTTCGAGAAGCGGAACGCCGAACAGCGCCCCTGGGCCTGAGCGGCGCGCTCCGGACGGATGGATCTGGCCTTTCGGGCCGGTTCGCGGCGACTGAGTGGAGGGACAGTCATGACACGTTCGCTTCTTGCCGGCCTTTGCGGGCTGGCCTTGTTGCTGGGGCAAATCGCCAGCGCGTCTGCGCAGACCCAGACGCCCGCCATACAGCCGGCCCCGGCGACGGAGCAGCCGTCCGCCGATCAGGGGACGAACGCCGCCGATGCTTCCGATGACGACAAGCAAGCTCCCGTCCCGTTCGAAGGCGGCACGCTGACCATCACCCAGAAGGAACAGTATGGCGAGAAGGTGCTTGCCTATGACGGCAAGCAGTTGGCCAGCAATTACGATGTCTTCTTCGACAAAATAATCGAGGTCGGCGAC
Organism: Mesorhizobium sp. WSM1293; assembly: GCF_000513875.1. NCBI lineage: Bacteria > Pseudomonadati > Pseudomonadota > Alphaproteobacteria > Hyphomicrobiales > Phyllobacteriaceae > Mesorhizobium > Mesorhizobium sp. WSM1293. The sequence goes on from NZ_AZUV01000018.1 coordinate 85,325, forward strand.
GTCAAGGTGGCGCTGTTCGATGTCGGCGACGGCGGCAATCAATGCGGGCCGGCGACGGTGATCGTCTGGAAACCGGAAGGCGGCACGATCCAGAGCACCACGGTCGAGCAGGACCAGTGCGGCGCGCCGCCCTCGGCGGTGTCCGACAACGCCATCTATTTCGTGCCTTACCTGTTGCCGGGAGATCAGAAGCCGGCTTTGCAATGGTCGCCGACCGACGGGCTGACGATTTCGGGCAATCTGACCTACATGCCGGAACCCGGCACGGACTGGAAAGACATCGATCCGGAAAAGTACCAGAACATCATCGACGCCTTCCACAATGAGGCCGTCTACAAGGAAGCGGAAAAGCTGCTCGGCAAGGACATGGCCGACATGGCGACCAGCCTGCTGGTCGGCGGCGGCACCGAAAAGACCGCTTCGGGCGCCTTCTACGCCAGCGGCTGCGTGCCGCATGATTGCGGCGGCAATGACGGCTTCATGGCGGTCGACCCGGCCCAGCACAGGCTCTATTTTGCGCGCCGCGGCGACAATGGCCAGCCGAACGCCTGGCCTGATGTGGCGACATGGCCGGCGGATGTGAAGGCGGCGTTGGACAAGGCGCTGGGGGCGGCAAATTAAAGCTTTAGCGTTGCGCAGCACCCCCTCGCTTTCGTCATCCCATGGTCTGCGCCGCGTCGCTACGCTCCTTGCTCCGCCATAGGATGACGACGGAAGGGATGCTTCAACCAATCTCGGAGGTTCGCGCTTCGCTTCCGGGATAACAGTTTGCCTGGCTTGGCCCACGACCCGCGCCGTTCCGCCTGCTAATGCTGGCCGACAACCCAAGCAAGGCCCCTCATATGCGCAAACTCATCTCCACCGGTTCGCCGTTCGAAAAGACCGCCGGCTATTCGCGCGCCGTGGTGCAGGGCGACTGGTGCTTCGTCTCCGGCACCGCCGGCTACGACTATACGACGATGACGATGCCGGAAACGGTGGAGGCGCAGACGCGCAATTGCCTGGCGACGATCGGCAAGGCGCTGAAGGACGGCGGCTTCGAGATGGCTGACGTGGTGCGGGCGCATTACTACATCACCGACCAGGCCTTCGTGGATGTAGTCTTCCCGATCCTCGGCGAGACGTTCGGTGACATCAGGCCGGCAGCGACGATGATCGTCTGCCAACTCAACAAACCGGAAATGAAGATCGAGATCGAGGTGACGGCGCTGCGGCGCACGGCCTGAAGGGCAACCGACGATGAAAGTCCAGCGCATTGTTGCCAATATCGAGACAGCGGATGTCGCGGCGGCAAAACGCTTCTACCACGATGTGCTCGGCCTCGACGTGCTGATGGATCTCGGCTGGATCGCAACCTACGGCTCCGATGAAACGATGCAGGTGCAGGTCAGCTTCATGGCGCAAGGCGGTTCCGGCACGCCGGTGCCGGATCTCTCGATCGAGGTCGACGATGTCGATGCAGCGCTCGATGCCATGAAGGCGGCGGGCTTTGCCATCGAATACGGACCGGCCGACGAACCGTGGGGCGTGCGGCGCTTCTACGTGCGCGATCCGTTCGGCCGGCTGGTCAACATTCTCTCGCATCAGTGATGACGTATGCCGGCGGGATAGCGCCCCCCTCTGGCCTGCCGGCCATCTCCCCCCTCAAGGGGGGAGATTGGATGTCGCCTCGGCGTTCGCCAATCTCCACGTCAGAAAGAAGAGGCGAAACGATAATGCTGCCAATCTCCCCCCTTGAGGGGGAGATGCCCGGCAGGGCAGAGGGGGGCGCTACGGATCACCAACGAATCGGGTCATCCGTGATCGCTGCGTTCCTGCTTGCATGCAAGTCGCTTGGCGTTTAGCAAGGCCGCGGTTCAAATCTTTCCAGGACGGTTTCTCCATGGCAACGAAGCATCTTTTCCTGCTCCCCGGTGACGGCATCGGTCCTGAGGCCATGGCCGAGGTCAAGAAACTGATCGCGGTCATGAACGACAGGCTCGGCAGCGGTTTTGCCACCGATGAGGGGCTGGTCGGCGGCTGTGCCTATGACGCGCATGGCGCGGCGATCTCCGATGCCGACATGGAAAAGGCGATGGCGGCCGACGCGGTGCTGTTCGGCGCCGTCGGCGGTCCGAAATGGGATGCGGTGCCCTATGAGGTGCGCCCGGAAGCCGGCCTGCTGCGCCTGCGCAAGGACATGGAGCTATTCGCCAATCTGCGCCCGGCCATCTGCTATCCGGCGCTGGCGGCGTCCTCCTCGCTCAAGCAGGAGGTGGTCGAAGGTCTCGACATATTGATCGTGCGCGAGCTGACCGGTGGCGTCTATTTCGGCGAGCCCAAGCAGATCATCGATCTCGGCAACGGACAGAAGCGCGGCATCGACACGCAGGTCTACGACACGTTCGAGATCGAGCGCATTTCGGGCGTCGCCTTCGAACTCGCGCGCACCCGCAAGAACCACGTCACCTCGATGGAAAAGCGCAATGTGATGAAGTCGGGCGTGTTGTGGAACGAGGTCGTCACCCAGACCCACAAGGCGCGCTATTCCGACGTCAAGCTCGACCACATGCTGGCCGACGCCGGCGGCATGCAGCTGGTGCGCTGGCCAAAGCAGTTCGACGTCATCGTCACCGACAATCTGTTCGGCGATATGCTGTCCGATATCGCCGCTATGCTGACCGGCTCGATCGGCATGCTGCCGTCGGCCTCGCTCGGCGCGCCTGACGTGAAGACCAAGAAGCGCAAGGCGCTCTACGAGCCGGTGCACGGTTCGGCGCCCGACATTGCCGGCAAGGGCATTGCCAACCCGATCGCCATGATCGCCTCCTTCGCCATGTGCCTGCGCTATTCCTTCGGCATGGTCGATGAAGCCGACCGCGTCGAAGGCGCGATCGCCGCCGTGCTCGACGCGGGCCTGCGGACGAAAGACATCATGTCCGATGGCATGACCGAGGTCGGTACGGTTGAGATGGGCGACGCGATCATCGCCAAATTCCTGGGCTAATACCGTGACGGTCGACGTCCGCTGGGCGACGATCGAGGACGCGACGACGCTCGCGGCCATGTTTTGCGAGATGGCGGAACATTATCGGCAACCGCCTCTCGATGCCGACCGGGCCCTGTCTGCGGCACGAAAATGGCTTGGCGAGGAAAGCCCGGCCTATCCGCATTTCGCGCTCGCCTTCGTCGAGGGCGAGGTCAGCGGCCTGGCGTCGGTGGCGATCGCGCATCCCGGTATCGATCTCGAGCGGCTGCTGTTCCTCAAGGACCTGTTCGTGCGCGACAAAGCCCGCGACGCTGGTGTCGGCCGGGCGCTGATCGGCTTTCTCGCCGATCATTGCCTGCGCGAAGGCATCGGCCGCATCGACCTGACCAGCGAGGACTGGAACGAAGGCGCGCAGCGCTTCTACGACCGGCTTGGCGCAGAACGCCACGGCCAGAAGGTCTTTCTCAGGCTTTCGGGCGAGGCGCTGAAGGCGATCATCCCTAGACCCTGACGCCCGCCGGCACCGGTCCCCACTGGTTTTCGCGGGCCTGCGTCGGGATCAGCGCGAAGACCAGGATGATCAGGCTGCCGATGGTCGGGATCAGCACCACCAGATAAAGCCAGCCCGAGAGGCCGATGTCATGGATGCGGCGAACGGTCATGCCGAGGCTGGGCAGCAATGTCGCCAGAACGAAGGTGCCGCAAAGGCCGACGGTTACCGCCGCCGATACGCTGCTGTCGAAATTGCCCATTTCGTTGTCGGCGAAAAGGCCGATGCCGCCGATGACAAGCAGCGAGACCACCCAGAACAGGAAAAAACCCCAGTATTCCTTGCGGCGGGCGCGACCGGCGAAATTGAAATAGTTCTGCGTCACGCCACGCCAGAAATAGCCCCAGAGATCGCTGGGCTCGGCTGTCTCGGAAGACCGGCCGAAATGCTGCGCAGGACTTGGGGCTGCTGCAGGCGGAACGCTGGCCTGGACTGGTGCGGCTTTGATGCCGGGCTCAGCGGCGGCCGGAGCGGCGGTCGGGGCGGCGATCGAAAAGACGTCGCGCGCCTGGCCGCCGCCTGGCTGGAACTCGACGGCGGTACCGTTGGGCATGGCGGTTTCCCGGCGTAAACTCTCGCGGGTGAAGGTGTAGCGGTTCCCGTCGGCTCCGGTGATGAAGCCGAACCCCTGGTCACCGTCATAGTGAAGCACTTCACCGCGCATGGGCCACCCTCTTGCCACGTCCCGGCCAAAGGTGTGGCACAGGGCCGAGCCGATGGGCAATACCGGGCAGCACGGCTACCGTCTTCGCGGCAAATGAAGCATAAGGCATCGAGTGCAACCGCCTTCGACAGAAGCAGAACATGACAGTCGAGAGTCCTGACAGTAAAACCGTGATTGAAGATGGAGGGGAAAGAAGGCCTCCCAGGCTGGCCATCGACGCCACCGGCCTGACGTTCTGGCCGTCCGGCCAGGGACTTGTCGGCATCCCACGGGTGGAAAGCTTTCTCGTCAGCGCAGCCCTGGCCGATCCCGACCCTAGCGTGGAGGTGGTGGCGTTCCGACCGTGGGAAGGCCGGTTTCGCCCCCTCGCTCCTTTCGAGCAGGACCATGTCGCGACGGGCGAGATTTCACCCTGGCGCCTCAAACGATGGCCTGGGAGGCGCACGGCGATGTCGCAGGCCCTCGAAGCGGTGAGGCAGCAGCCATGGGGCAAGCGCGACGCCGACCGCCATCTCGCCAAGACGGTGACCCATGGCCGCAAAGGCATTGCCTATCAGGCGACGAAGCTGCTGATCCGGGCCTATCGTCTGTACCAGCGGGCGCGAGTCCGGTCGGCCCCGCGTCAGGATGTTCCAGGCCAACCGGCCGAGACTGAACGCGGCTTTGTCCTGATCAGCCATCACATTCTGACCGGGGACGACCGAGTCGCCGTCTCCGGGCGCGCCGGTGGCCTCGCGTTTCTTTGCCATGACCTCATACCGACACTGCGCCCCGACCTCGTTGGTATGAGCCCTGGCGAGGCGCGTTTCGGGTCATATCTCGAACACCTCGTGCGTTCCGGCGCGCCGGCATTTTGTGCATCCGACGAAGTTGGCTCGACGCTGACCGATCATATGCAACAGGCAGGCGTCACGCAGCCGGTGGTATACCGGTTTCCGATGCCTTCCATCCTGTACGAGACGGCTTCGCGCATGGGCGAGACTTCGCGCATCGAGGCCGCCGAGCCATTCGTGCTCTACTGTTCGACGATCGAAGTGCGCAAGAACCACATCCTGCTGGCACGGATCTGGCAGCAGGCGCTCGACGAAGGCGTCAAGCTGCCGAGGCTCGTCTGCGCCGGGCGCTGGGGCTGGATGATCGATCCGCTGCGCGCCTATCTCAAGGCCCATCCGAGACTGCTCGAGCGGGTTACGTTCACCGGAGCGATCAGCGATGAGGAGCTCATCCGATACTACCGCAGCGCTTCCTTCGGCGTCTTTCCCTCGCATATCGAGGGCTGGGGCTACGGCGCCTCGGAATGTCTCGATTTCGGCGTTCCCGTCATCGTCTCGACCGCGCCGTCGCTGATCGAGGCGAGCGGCGGGCTGATGCCGGCGATCGATTCCAATGACCAGGCGGGCTGGTACGCTGCGATCCGCCGGATGGCGGAGGATCCGGAATGGCGCTCGTCGCTGACGGAACGCATCGCAAAGCAGCATCGCCCGACGCCGGCGTCGGCCAGCTGGGCTGCCATCAAGGCTGGCCTGCAGGCAAGCGCGTCCCTCCGGCCGAAGTCCTAGAGCAATTCCAGGAAAAGTGTGCAGCGGTTTTCCCGGGAAAACGCATAGCGTTTTCCCTCGGGAATTGCGTCAAAACAAAGAGTTAGAGCAGATCGCCGTTTCCGTGAAACGGTGAAATGCTCTAGGCGGGCCGCTTCTTCGCCTTCTTGTGCTTGGGCGCGCCGGTGGTGTCGAATTTCGGCTTGCCCGGCTTCTTCGCCCATGGCTTTGCGTCATGCGGGGCGGCCGGGCGCTGATCGACTGCTGCCGGTGCACGTTTTTCGAATTTGCGCTTCGGCGCGTTGGGGTCGAACGGCGCCTTGCCGCGATGCGGCTTCTTGTCGGGGCTTGGCGGCTGATAGCCGGCGCGCGACAGATCGGGCGTACCGTCGAGCCGCTTCACCAGGATGTTGCCTTGCAGCTTCCGGTCGGGACCGATCGCGGCCAGGAAGCGGTCTGCCCAATCCGCCGCGATCTGCACGTAGGTCTCTTCCGGCTGCATCTTGATGGCGCCGATCTCTCGCTTCGAGATGCTGCCGGTGCGGCATAGCATCGGGATGAGCCAGCGCGGCTCGGCATTCTGCCGGCGCCCGATCGACAGCGAGAACCAGACGCTGTCGCCGAAATCGTCGCGGCGGCTGGGCGCCTCGTCGCGGCGCGCGAAACCTTCGCCCGCCGGTCTTTCACGCGACGGCGTGAAGGGCGCGATCTCCATGAGGTCCTCGGGGGCCGAGCGGCTGGCGCGGCACTGGCGCACGAAGGCAGCGGCCACCTGTTCGGCGCCATGCCTGGCGAGCAGCGCGTCGATGAAGGAGCGCTCGTCCTCCTTCACCGGCTCATCGAAAGCCGGATCGGCAAGGATGCGCTCGTCGTCGCGCCGCATCACGTCGTCGGCCGAGGGCGGGCTCGCCCATGTCGCCTTGAGGCCGGCGTTCTGCAACAGCCGTTCGGTGCGCCTGCGGGCGCTGTTGGGCACGATCAGCGCGCTGACGCCCTTGCGCCCGGCGCGGCCGGTGCGGCCGCTGCGGTGCAGCAGCGTTTCCGGGTTGGTCGGCAAATCGGCGTGGATGACCAGCTCAAGATTGGGCAGGTCGATGCCGCGCGCCGCGACATCGGTGGCGATACAGACTTTTGCGCGGCCGTCCCGCATCGCTTGCAGCGCATGGCTGCGCTCATTCTGGCTGAGCTCGCCCGACAGGGCGACGACGGAGAAGTTGCGGTTGTTGAAGCGCGCGGTCAGATGATTGACGGCGGCACGCGTGTTGCAGAACACCAGCGCGTTCTTGGCTTCGTAATAGCGCAGCACATTGATGATGGCGTTCTCGCGGTCGGGCTGGGCGACGCTCAGCGCCCGATATTCGATGTCGAGATGCTGCTTCTCCTCGCCGGCGGCCGAAATGCGCACCGCATCGCGCTGATAGCCCTGGGCGAGCGTGGCGATCGAGCGCGGCACCGTGGCCGAGAACATCAGCGTCCGGCGTTCGGCCGGAGCGGCGTCGAGGATGAATTCGAGGTCTTCGCGAAAGCCGAGATCGAGCATCTCGTCGGCCTCGTCGAGCACCACCGCCTTCAGCGCCGACATGTCGAGCGAGCGCCGGGTGATGTGGTCGCGCAGCCGGCCGGGCGTGCCGACGACGATATGGGCGCCACGCTCCAGCACCCGCCGCTCCGAGCGCATGTCCATGCCGCCGACGCAGGACGCCACGGTGGCGCCGGTCAGTTCGTAGAGCCATTCCAGTTCGCGCGTCACCTGCAAGGCGAGTTCGCGCGTCGGCGCCACCGCCAGCGCCAGTGGTGCGGCGGCGTGGCCGAAGCGCTCCGCGCCCTCAAGCAGGGTCGGCGCCAGAGCGAGGCCGAAGGCCACCGTCTTGCCGGAGCCGGTCTGCGCCGAAACCAGCGCATCGGCCTCGCCGAGCTCGGGCGCCACGACCGCCTTCTGGACGGGCGTCAGCTCGGAATAGCCGCGTTTCTCCAGCGCCCTGGCAAGCGCTGGAACAAGTGCTTCGAAGTTGGACATCTCACTCTTTCGGAATTTTAGGGTCCGCGCTCATCACGGAGCACATGCCGGGGCGGGCCTCGCGCCAGCCAAACAATCTTGGCCGTTCGTACTTCGCGCAGCCGCGATTGTACAGGGCGCGCGCAAAACCAGGCGCCGCTCGGCAATTGACTCTTGCCGCAAACCGCGTAAAAGCCGGCACCGAACGGGACAGTTTCGATGCGCGGCCTTTTGACGGCTCTTCCTGCATTCGATGCCCCCAGCCTCAATGCACATCATTGGGCCGGGCGCGTCGGCGCATCTCCTCGTTTCAGCAAAACCGCATTCTTGGCCGAGAAAACTGGCAAAACCACCACCAAAACGGTGTGATTCCCTTGGCCTAACCACCCTCTCCCGGGTTCGGCCCGGGGGACGGAACCCGCAGCGGCCAGCGGGTTTCTCCAAAACCAAGCGGAGAGGGACAGGAGATTTTTCGATGAGTTTCAAGGTAGCGATCGTCGGCGCCACGGGCAATGTGGGCCGGGAAATGCTCAACATATTGGAAGAGCGCGGCTTTCCGGTAAGCGAAGTCGTGGCGCTGGCGTCGCGGCGCAGCCAGGGCACGGAAGTGTCGTTCGGCGACCGCACGCTGAAGGTGAAGACGCTCGACCAGTATGATTTTTCCGACACCGACATCTGCATCATGTCGGCCGGCGGCAGCGTCTCCAAGGAATGGTCGCCGAAGATCGGCAAGCAGGGCTGCGTCGTCATCGATAATTCGTCGGCCTTCCGCTACGACCAGGACGTGCCGCTGATCGTGCCGGAAGTGAACCCGGACGCGATCTCGCTGTTCACGCGCAAGAACATCATCGCCAATCCGAACTGCTCGACGGCGCAGCTGGTGGTGGCATTGAAGCCACTGCACGATTTCGCCACCATCAAGCGCGTCGTCGTCGCCACCTATCAATCGGTGTCGGGCGCCGGCAAGGAAGGCATGGACGAACTCTTTACCCAGACCCGCGCGGTCTTCGTCGCCGATGGCGTCGAGGTCAAGAAGTTCACCAAGCGCATCGCCTTCAATGTCATCCCGCACATCGACGTCTTCCTCGACGACGGCTCCACCAAGGAAGAGTGGAAGATGGTCGCCGAGACCAAGAAGATGCTCGACCCCAAGATCAAGCTGACGGCGACCTGCGTGCGCGTGCCGGTGTTCATCGGCCACTCGGAAGCGGTCAACATCGAGTTCGAAAAGCCGATCACCGCCGACGACGCGCGGGATATCCTGCGTGAAGCCCCAGGCTGCCAGGTGTTGGACAAGCGAGAGGACGGAGGCTACATCACGCCGCTGGAATCGGCCGGCGAGGACGCCACCTTCATCTCGCGCATCCGCGAGGATTCGACCATCGACAACGGCCTGTCGATGTGGATCGTCTCCGACAATCTGCGCAAGGGCGCCGCACTCAACGCGGTGCAGATCGCCGAGCTTTTGGTCGAGCGCGGCCTGATCCAGCCGAAGAAGAAGGCGGCCTGACGGCCGTTTAGTTTTCGCTCACGGGCCGTATCGCCGCTGCCGCGACGGGCCCTCCGCGGGGGCGCCGAACGATCGGCGGCCCGCGGTCGCGGGCTCGGCCTTTGGCCGGGATACTTCTTGCTTTTCCCCTTGTCGGATACGGAGGACGGGTCAGTCGCGCGGCACCTGACGGCCTTGCCCGGCTTCCCAGATCGTCCTCAAGCGCTCCACCAGTGATGAAAACAGCCGGGGCGGCAACAGGCCGTAGTCATAGCGGTCGGTGGAGCGCGGCACCGGACGAAGGTCGTAGCCTGGCCACGCGAAGCGATTGCCTTCGTGGAGCATCACCCATGAACGCTCGCCGTCCAGTTCCAAATGACGCTTGACGGCTGGCGGCAGCTCGATCGCCAGCGACGGATCGGCCGGCGGTACATGCGTGACAGGCACCACCGTCACGATCAGACCATCGGCGCCGCGTTCGACGGCTAGCACGATCACGCAAGGGCGATCTTTCCGCCCTTCGTCCTGTCCGGCTTGATGTTCATGATGCCACAGATATGCATAGGAGATGACGAGGCCGAGCTGTGGGTCGGGAAGCGGCATGCCTTACTTGGTATCCATCAAGGCATTGAGATGATCGTGTTCTGATGACATGCGGCCGCCGGCGATAGCTTCCACTTCCTCGCGCTGCAGATCCCTGGTCGCAAATGACTGCCGGGCCAGGTTCTTGTAGTGTTGCAGCTCTTCATACTCGACAGCTGAAACGAAATAGCCGGTTGGCCGCCCGTGACTCATCACAGCGACCGGCTCACGCTGCACGATCTCTCGGTAACGCCCGAAATTACGGGTGAATTCTGTGGTGGGAACTTCACGCATGATGGGGTCATCCTAAATCGCGTAATTTACGCATTTACCGCAATTTACGCGATTTTTGGGGTCCTGTCAAAATTCAGCCGGCGCTGTCCCTAGCCAGTTGGCGCAGCAGCTCCAGCGCTTCCTCCGCCCTGTCGGCCGGCACGAACAGATGATCGTGGTAGAAGGCCGAAACCGGGTTCACGCCCATGCCGGCGGCGGCTAGGCGCGTGGTGATGGCGGCGAGGAAGCCGACGGCTTCCAGCGACGAATGGATGTTCAGCGTCAGCATCCGGCAGCGGAACGAAGCGGTCAGTGCCGCGGCGTTGGCCTCCTCCTCGGTCACGATCAGCGTCACACCCTCGCGCTCGCGAAACACCATCACCGGCTCAACGCCTTCCGGCTGAGGGACGCCGGGTGCCAGCGTGACGAAGACATAGGCGCCGGCGAGCAGCTCCGGTGTCATCGACGCCAGCAGTGTCTTGAGATCGGTTTCGCCGGCCATCTGTCTTCCCTCGCCTGCAAAAAACGGGCCGCAGCCCACGTGCTCTTCAATATCCGCGACCGGCGCGTGCCGATAGTCCAGGCGCTGCAAGGACGACATGGCGATGTCGCTGGCGGCTGGGCTTGCAGAGCTGTCGCATCGCACAATAGAGAAGCTGAGGGCCAGTGCCGGTCCGTGAAAGGCCTTCGATGATCGTTCGCCCGCGCCCCACATTCCTGCAGCTGTTCTTCATCATGCGCGGTTCGGTCGTGCCACGCATTCTGCCGCAAATATTGGGCTTCGCGCTTTATTCCGCGATCATCCTGGCCGCGGCGCGCCGGTTCCAGCTTGATTTCAGCGTCTTCAACATCACGCCTTTCGGCCTGGTCGGCGTGACATTGTCGATCTATCTCTCGTTCCGCAACAACGCCGCCTACGACCGTTGGTGGGAGGCGCGCAAGCTGTGGGGCGCGCTGGTCTTCGAAATGCGCAACCTGGCACGCGCCACCACCAGCCTCATCCCGGACCAGACTGAACAGCGCGCCCTGCTGATGGAAGCGCTCGCCTTCTGTCATTTCCTGCGTGGGCAGCTGCGCAAGATCGACAGCATGAAGGATGCCCGTGCCTTCATCGACGCGGAGGCGGACAAGGCAGCAGCCTTTTCCAATCCGGCGGATGAGATGGTCAGGCGGATGGGCCGGCGTGCCAATGCGCAGCGCCTGGCGGGCGACGTCGACACGATCGGCTTTCGTATCCTCGATGAGAGGCTCGCGTCGGTCGCGGCCATCCAGGCCGGCTGCGAGCGGATCGCCGGTACGCCCTTGCCGTTCGCCTACACGCTGCTGGTGCATCGCACGGCCTATATCGTCTGCCTGCTGCTGCCGGTCGGCCTGATCTCGACCACCGGTTGGGCGACGCCGCTGTTCACCGCGCTGATCGCCTATACTTTCTTCGGCCTCGACGCGCTGTCGGAAGAGCTCGAGGATCCGTTCGGCACCGAAGCCAACGACCTCGCTCTCGACAGCCTCTGCCGTGTCTGCGAAATCTCGGTGTTCGAGGCGCTGGGCGAAACGCCGCCGAAGATGATCCCGGCGGAAAAGTTCTATTTTTCGTAGGCAAAGGCGCGCGGGCTTAGCGGGATTAAAAGAATCCGCCCCGCTGTCGGATCGCCGCTCCATGCCACGTCCTTGGTTCGACCCCAGCAAGAAGGGGATAGAACCATCAGGAGGGACCATCATGAGCATTTCCGAAACCGCGCCCGTCTCGCCGGGCGCTTTGTGGACCGGCCGCGCGCTCAGCGGCGTCATCGTGCTGTTCATGATCTTCGACGGCGCCATCAAGCTGCCGCCGCTCGATATCGTCATCCAGACGATGGTGCCGCTTGGCTGGCCGGCCGATCCGAATGTCGCGCGCATGCTTGGCGTCATCGGCCTGATCTCGACCGCTCTCTATGCGCTGCCGCGCACCTCGGTGCTCGGCGCCATCCTGCTTACTGCCTATATGGGCGGCGCCATCGCCACCAATGTCCGCGTCGACAACCCGCTGTTCTCGCACATTCTGTTCGGCGTCTATCTCGGCATTATCCTGTGGGGTGGCCTGTATCTGCGCGATCCCAGGCTCCGCGCGCTGATCCCGTTCAGCCGTTAGATCCGGATCGAAGCACCGCTTTCGGCTCGAAGCCTGAACCCTTTGCCGGGCAATATCTCAGGGATCGAATCGTCGAGTTGCGAGTTAGAGATTCGCCCGGCGGCGGAGGCGGCTCCTATCGGAGAGGAACAACGATGAAGAAAACGATGCTTTTGATGGCGCTGCTGGTGCCGCTCGCTGCTTGTTCGCAAACGGAAAAAGGCGCGGCCGTAGGCGGCCTCGGTGGCGCTGCCGTCGGTGCGGCGGTCGCCGGCGATCCGGTTGAAGGCGCCGTCGTCGGTGGTGCTGTCGGCGCTGTTGCCGGCGCGCTGATCGGCCGGGCGAGCGAGCGTGGCGAATGCCGCTACCGCGATAGCCGTGGCCGCGTCTATATTGACCGCTGCCCGCGCGGCTATTGACCGGGCGGCTTTTACAGACAGGGTCGAATGAAAAAATGGCGGGCACATGGCCCGCCGTTTTCCTGGATGCGATAGAGCAAATACTTATTCGGCGGTTGCGGCTTCCGCCTCGGCCGGTGCAGCCGCGGCGGCGGCAACGGCAGCAGCGGCATCTTCCTGCGCCTTCTTCAGAAGAGCAGCGCGTTCCTGCGCCTTCTTGCCCGGCTCGGCCTTCTTCGGGTTGGAACGGGCGTCGCGCTTGACGAGGCCGGCCTCGTCGAGGAAGCGCAGCACGCGGTCGGTCGGCTGGGCGCCATGCGCCAGCCAATGCTTGACGCGGTCGGCGTCGACCTTGACGCGTTCGCCATCCTTGGGCAGCAGCGGGTTCCACGAGCCGATGGACTCGATGAACCGGCCGTCACGCGGCGAACGGGCGTCGGCAATGACGACGTGGTAGTAAGGACGCTTCTTCGAGCCCGCACGGGCCAGTCGGATCTTCAAGGGCATTTCTTTTCTCCTAAAAACTAAGTTCGTTGATTGGGTTTCAGTTGGTTTTCGTCACGCCGTTGGAAGCGGCGATCTGTTCGTGGTGGCGGATCACTTCGCGGACGACGAAGTTGAGGAACTTTTCCGCGAAATCCGGGTCGAGATGGGCATCCTTCGCCAGCTGGCGAAGCCGGGCGATCTGCTGCTGCTCGCGTGCCGGGTCGGCCGGCGGCAAGCCATGAGTCGCCTTCAGCACGCCAACCGCCTTGGTGCAGCGGAAGCGCTCGGCAAGCATGTGGATGAGGGCTGCGTCGATGTTGTCGATCGACGCCCGGTAATCTGCCAGGAGGGCGCGGGCGTCGGCCATGTCCTTTTCTTCGTTCATGGCGTCCTCACTTCTTCTTGCCAAGGCCGGGCAGCCCGCCACCGCCGAGGCCGGGAAGCCCGGGAAGTTTCATGCCGCCGGGCAAACCTGGCATGCCGCTGGGCAGGCCACCGCCGCCGGGAAGGCCTTTCATGCCGCCGCCTAGGCCGGCTGCCTGCGCCTGCTTCTGCAAGGCTTCGAGCTGCTTGGGGTCCATCTTCGACAGGTCCGGCATGCCGCCGCCCATCATGCCACCCATACCGCCGGGCATCATGCCGCCGAGGCCCATCTTGGAGGCGAGGCCGCCCATCATGCCGCGCATCAGGCCGCCGCCTTTGCCCTTGCCGCCCATCGCCTTCATCATGTCGGCCATGCCGCGATGCATTTTGAGCAGCTTGTTGATTTCGGCCGCGTCGGTGCCGGAACCGGCAGCGATGCGCTTCTTGCGCGAATGCTTGAGCAAATCGGGATTGGCGCGCTCTGCCTTGGTCATCGACGAGATGATGGCGAGCTGGCGGCCGAACATCTTGTCGTCGAGACCGGCGGCGGCCATCTGGTCCTTCATCTTGCCCATGCCGGGCATCATGCCCATGATGCCGCCCATGCCGCCCATCTTCGACATCTGCTGAAGCTGGCCGGCGAGATCGTTCAGGTCGAACTTGCCCGACTGCATCTTCTTGGCCATCGCCGCCGCCTGTTCGGCGTCGATGTTCTCGGCGGCCTTTTCGACGAGCGAGACAATGTCGCCCATGCCGAGGATGCGGTCAGCGATGCGCTTGGGGTGGAATTCCTCCAGCCCGTCCATCTTTTCGCCGGTGCCGATCAGCTTGATCGGCTTGCCGGTGACGGCGCGCATCGAAAGGGCAGCACCGCCACGGCCGTCGCCGTCCATGCGGGTCAGCACGAGACCGGTGATGCCGACGCGCTCGTCGAAGCTCTTGGCCAGGTTGACGGCGTCCTGGCCGGTCAGCGAATCGGCGACCAGCAGGATTTCGTGCGGGCTCGATACCTTCTTGATGTCGGCCATCTCGACCATCAGCGGCTCGTCGATATGGGTGCGGCCGGCGGTGTCGAGGATGACGACGTCGTGGCCGCCGAGCTTGGCCGCCTGCACGGCGCGGCGCGCGATGTCGACCGGCGACTGGCCGTCGATGATCGGCAGCGTGGCGACCTTGACCTGTTCGCCGAGCTGGCGAAGCTGCTCCTGCGCGGCGGGGCGCCGCGTGTCGAGCGAGGCCATCAGGACCTTCTTGTTCTGACGCTCGGAAAGACGCTTGGCGATCTTGGCCGAAGTGGTCGTCTTGCCGGAACCCTGCAGGCCGACCATCATGATGACGACCGGCGCCGGGGCATTGAGATCGATGGCGACGCCTTCAGCGCCGAGCATGTCGACCAGTTCGTCATGAACGATCTTGACGACCATCTGGCCGGGCTTGATCGACTTGACCACGGCAGCGCCGACGGCCTTCTCGCGCACCTTGTCGGTGAAGGAGCGCACCACTTCCAGCGCCACGTCGGCTTCGAGCAGCGCACGGCGCACCTCGCGCAGCGCCGCCGAGACATCAGCCTCCGACAGCGCGCCGCGGCCGGTCAGGCCGTTCAGGATCGAACCAAGACGTTCCTGTAGCGATTCAAACATTCGTTTTCCTTTTCCCTGGCACCCGGATGGTGCCCGAGAGGTAATGCGTTCGCGCCCAGTGTCCAACCAAAAGTCCAAGCAAAAGCCAAAACCAAAAAGCACCCGGGGGCGCTCAGCGCTGCCGGGTGTTGGCCTCCAGGATCGATTTACAGCACTTCACCTCAAAGAGGTTTCGGCGTCCTGGTCGGCTTGCTCGGAGGGATACTCGTCGCGGAATTCGGGGCGTGTAGACAGGAAATCTGCGCAAGAGTCAAGACAAGGGCCGGGTAGCGTCATTCCCGGACCCGCATTCAGGCCGTGCTCGCGCGGTCCGGAAGCTCGGAGGCGACCTTGAGCGGCGAGCGCGGATGCAAAAGCAGCCCGATGGTCAGCAGGCTGCAGGCGATGCCGATGAAGGCGATGAGAACCGCATCCGACGTTGCCCAGCCCGGTCCCTCGAGCGGCCTGGCGTTGAACAGGGCGAAGGAATTGTAGCTTTCCTGATGCGAGATCAGCAGGAAGCCGGTCAGGTTGTTGCCGAGATGAGCACCCAGCGCGGCGCCGAGATCGCCTGTTGCGTAAACGACAAGCGTCAGCAGCAACGCGAAAGCGGCGATCGACGCCAGCACACAGGCGTTGATGGCTGGCGACGAACTCGCACTCCAATGCAGCGAGGTGAACAGCAGGGCCGGCAGCAGCGCCCAGATGAACGGGCTCTTGAACCGGCTGGCCAGCCCGCGCAGCAGGTAGCCGCGAAACAGCAACTCTTCCGACGAGGTCTGCAACAGAGTGAGCGCGGCGATCGGGATCGCAAACAGCAGCCAGGACGACAGGCTGATCGGGCCGCGCGCGATCTGCGGCTGCAAGAGATAGAGCAGGATTTCGGAGATCAACGAGGTGATCAGCACCGCGATCAGCCCCTTGAGGAAGCCGGACCATGAAACGCGCCGGCTGTTGCCGAGCAGCGCCGACAGCTTCTCGCCGTGCACCCAGCGCATCGCGGCCCACACGCCGATCCAGATGCCGGCGAACGAGACGAGCGCGGTGAGGATGCCGATGGGCGAGGCGAGGAAACCCTGCATGCCGGATGATGGGGCCGCCTGCCGGGCGAAGAAGGCATAGGTGCCGCCGACCAGCACGGCCACGGTGGTTGCTGCCCAAAAAAGGACGACGATCCCCGTTCCGAGCAACAGGCGCGGCAAGGTCGTCCTGGCGTTCGGCGAATGCCTGTAGCGCTCGAAGGCGGCCGGATCGATGGTCACGCGGGCTCCTTTGCCAAAGTCATCGCCTATTGACTAACCGACCGCCAAAAAATCGGAAGTTTTCCGCAAAGGACAATGCTCAGAGCAGCGTCGGCGCACAAGAGGCGACGCTGCGGTGCCGCCTGCCGGCGGCCGCTGCTGTGGCAGCGGCCGCTTATGTCAATTGTCGTCAGCGCACGACGTACATGATGCGCCGGGTCTGCGGATCGATCAGCGCCCGCTGGCCGTTCACATAGACATAGCGGTAATTGTAGTCTGGAATCTCGCGCAGCTCGACGGTGTCGGGCAGGGTCGCGCCGGTGACCACTTCGCCTTCCAGATAGATGGGATCGAGGCGATGCGTGTCGACATAGGTGCGGACTTCAGCCGGGGGCGGCGGGAAGTCATCGACGACCGGATCGCTGGCGATGATCGCGCCGGTATAATCGGTCGAGTAGTTGCCGATGTCCTCCGGCGGCGAGACGACAGCAACGCTGGCGCGCCGTTGCGTCAGCACCACCCGGCTGCCGCCTATATCGGCCGTCACATAGTCGGAATAGACCCAGCCCTGGCCGCCGGCCTCGGCTATGGTGCACCATTTGCTGTTTTCGATGCAGCCATTGAGCGTTGCCGACTGACCGGCGGCGAGCACGCCGATGACAGGGTATTGCGGGCCGGGTCCGGCGCGAACGTTAAGGTCGGTGACGGCTGAGACGGCGGTGTCGGCAAACGCGGCGCCCGACATCACGGTCAGCATTCCGGCGACCGCCGGAAACAACAGGGATTTCATGGTTTCTCTCCGTTTTCATGGTCCCTCGCCAGCGAAAACGGGGCAGCAGCTCATGCGTTCCCGCTAAAGCGCCTGTGCCAACTCACGATTTGTTCCCTGTTCTCCAGGCAAATCGGTCAGAAGTTCGTGAACGAAGTCCAATTTCCGCGCCGTGACGTCCGAAATGACAAAGGGATAGAGGTCCGGCAGGCCCATGCAGCGGTTGATCGAATTGGAGGCTTCCGACAGCACCAGCCAGCGGGCAAGGATCTTTTCGAAAGACTCGGGCGCGGTCGGCGGCTCCGAGGGTGCGGCCTGCAATTCGCCGCCTGTGTCGCCGCGCGGCAAGTCGTTGGCCTCCACCGTCTCCAGCCGGCCGAGCGGAAAGTTCAGTGCGTGCACCATTTCCAGCGTGTCGGTGATGTGCAGGTGGTGAGCCCAGGTCTCGGCCCAGTCCTCCCATGGATGCGAGGTCGCATAGGCCGAGATGTGGCCTTGCTGCCAGTCGGGCGGCGCACCATTGGCATAATAGGCCTTCAGCGCCTGTTCGTAATCGGCGCGGTCATCGCCGAACAGTGCGCGGAAAGCTTCGAGCCGGTGCGGATCGTCGCGGATCAGGCGGTCCCAATAATAGTGCCCAAGCTCATGACGGAAATGACCGAGCAAGGTGCGGTAGTTCTCGCCCATCTCGACGCGCCGCTTCTCGCGCTCGGCCGAATCCGCCTCGGCGACGTTGAGCGTGATCAGGCCATTGTCGTGGCCGGTCAGGATCCGCTCGCCGCCGGGGCCGCCGCCGATCGGATCGGCGAGGAAGTCGAAGGCCAGCCCGATCTCGTCGGCGGGGTTCTGCTTGGGCGCCACCGGCAGCCCGAAGGCCAGCAGCGAATAGATGGCGCGCTTCTTCGCCGCTTCGACACGGATCCAGCGGCGGCGGTTGCCGTCGACGGAGAGATCCGGGATCAACTGGTTGAGCGCACAGGCGCGGCAAAAGGCGTGTCCAGGCTCGGCCATCCAGTTGCAGGCGCATTCATCGGCGTTGGTGCACTGGAAGATGCCGTCGGCGCTGGCCAGCGCGAAACAGGCGTGCTCGGGATCGTAGAGCACGGGGTTCCCGCAGTTCAGGCACTGGGCGTTCTCGAAATAGATGCGATGGCCGCAATGGGGGCAGTCGAAGAGTTTCATGTCGGTCTCAATTCACCGGAGGTGACATAGATGTTCACGGCGGCCCGTGCCCAACGCGAACAGCCGCGCGGCGTTCCACATTTTCCTGAAGCTATTTGGCCGCAAGCTGGGCGACAACCTGTCTTGCCACCGCTTCGCCCGACAGCCGTGCGCCGCCGCAGGTCTGCATCAGCGGGCCGGCCAAGTGCTCGCCGGCGAAGAAGATCTTGTCGGCCACCGGCTGCATGAGCGCGGCGCGCGCCAGTGAACGGCCAGGGCGGGCGGCGGCGTAGGCGCCGCGCACGAAGCGCTCGCCGCCCCAATTGGTCATCATGGCGCGTCCGACATGCTTGCGCGTATCGCCACCGAAGATGCCGCACAGCCGGTCGACGACGAAGTCGATGCCGGCCGCCTCGCCGGCCGCCGACATTTCCCAGGCGAAATCGCCGCCGACGAAGCCGACCATCAGGTCAAGGTCGAACGGGAAGCACAGGAAATAGATGTCGTGCCTGGCCATCCGTTCGATCAGCAGGTCGTCGAAGGGCTGCAGCCCGAGCCTTGTGCCCGATATTTCGACCGGCAATTTGGTCAGCATGCCCATCGGCAGGTCGAAGAAGGCGCCAAAATGGGTGTCGGGCAGGGCCGGCGAGAACGCGATCTCCTCGAAGGCGAGCACCGCCGGCGAAGCGGTCACGATCACCGCTTTGGCGCGGACGGTGCCGCGATCGGTGACGCAGGCGACGCCGGGCACGTCCCACAGGATCTTGCGTACCGGCGTCGACAGTTCGACCGGCACGCCGGCGCCGAAACGCGCCACCAGCGCGCCAAGGCCCTCCTTGCTGAAGTAGTTCGGGTCGAGATCGGCGGCGGCTTGGAAGTCCAGGATCGAGATTTCGTCCTCGTCGGCGCCGAAATCCATCGGCCCGGCGAAGGTGGCGGCGGCGCGCGGCGCATGGCCTTTTGCCAACAGCGCCGAAAGACGATCGTCATCTCCGTCCTTCACTTCATGCCTGGCCAGCAGTTCGAACAGCTTTGCGTCGGCGGCCTTCATGTCGGCTTCTTCCGCTTCGCTCGCCTTGCGCTCGCGGTAGTAGAGATGATCGACATTCATGTCGTGATGATGCAACGTCCAGCCTGCCACTTGCGCTTCGGGAAAATAGGGATTGCGGTCGGCGGCATGCAGCCAGGCGCAGCCGATGTCGAAAGGCACGCCGAAATGCTGGTCGCTGGTCCAGGCTCGCCCGCCGATTCTGTCCATCGCTTCGAGCAGCGTGAAGGAAAGCCCCGCCGCCTGCAGGGTTTTGGCAGCGGCAAGACCCGCCGAGCCGGCGCCGATGATGACGACATCAACGTCTTGCATGCAGCCCCCTTGCCACAATAATCACTTGATCCTAGGCAAATTCCACGGCATTCGCCAGCATTGCAGCGGTGACAGTGACAAGTGCGCGTTTCGCTGGCAAGTTCGCAATTGGGACGTGATTCAGGCAACCAGGAGATCAACATGGCAATTCTTGCCAAGGGAAAGATGTTTGCAGCGGCCGCGATGGCGGTGCTTGCGCTGGCGACGGGCGCACAGGCAGCGGCCAGCTGCGGCAAGACCGGCGCCGGCTTCGAGGCCTGGAAGCAGGACTTTGCCGCGCAGGCCAGGTCGGAAGGTGTGGGCGCCAAGGGGCTGGCCGCTCTGGCCGGGGCGAACTACGCGACAAAGACGATCTCCGTCGACCGCGGCATTCACAAGGCCTTCAGCGGCTCGGTGGACGATTTCATGCGGCGGCGCGGCGGCGCGGCGATTATCTCCAAGGGCCGGTCGCTGAAAAAGTCGAATGCGGCGCTGTTCTCCAAGATCGAAGCGAATTACGGCGTGTCGCCGGGCGTGTTGCTGGCCATCTGGGGTATGGAAACCGGCTTCGGTTCGGCCATGGGCAACCAGAACACCGTCTCTGCGATTTTGACGCTTGCCTATGATTGCCGCCGCCCGGGGTTCTTCTACCCGCATGCGATCGCCGCCCTGAAGCTGGTCGATCGCGGGGCGTTGACAGCCTCGTCGGTCGGGGCGGCGCATGGCGAGATCGGACACACGCAGTTCCTGCCAGGAAACGTCCTGAAATATGGCGTCGGCGGCGGAAACCTGCGCGACAAGGGCACGGCGCTGGCTTCCACTGCCAACTTCCTCAAGGGCCATGGCTGGCGGGCAGGTGCGAGCGCGAGTGCGAATATGGGCGCGATTGCCGGCTGGAATTCCGCGAGCGTCTATCAGCAGGCCATCGCCCGCATTGCCACGGCGATCGACGGCGATTGACGGACCATGCACCGGGCAGGAGGCCCCGGCCATTTTTGACTTGATCGAAAACCCGGCGTGAATGCCGGGTTTTTATTTGATTTCGAGCGTGTAGGAGCAGCCGGCCAGGGTCTTGCCGGGATGGGACTCGACGGTCGAGACGTTGAGCTTGACGTCGGTGGAGAAGGTCAATCCTTCCGACTCTTCGGTGCTTTGGACAACGACCTTTTCGCCAAGGAATTTTTGCGGCGTGGAAAACACGGCCATGACGTCGAGTTCTTTTGCAAGCTCCGGCGCGGCAACGCCGTCGAGCACGGCCATCGGCCCCGCAGCGGTAAACACGATCGATCCTGTCTCGCGGTTGAACACGCGGATTTTGGCCGGCAGTTCGTATTGGCTGAGAAACGGATTGGCGGAGGCAACCTCCTTCCAGCCAAGCGTTTCAACGGCACCCGGTGCGCTGGACAGCCACAGGGCAAAGTCGTTGTAAGTCGGAACGTCCGCCCTGCACTCGATCAGCGCGGGAAGGTCAAGAGAGGCGGGGTCGAACTCCTGGCCGGCGGCCGGCGTCGCCAGAACAACCAGCGGCGCCAGGCAGCGACCGAAACCGCGCATCCGCCCTACTTGGCGCGGTTGCGCGCTGCCAGCGTTCTCAGCCGTAGTGCATTGAGGCGGATGAAGCCGGCGGCGTCCTTCTGGTCATAGGCGCCACGGTCATCCTCGAAAGTGACCAGCGCATCGGAGTAAAGCGTCTTCTTCGACTTGCGGCCGGTGACCATGACGTTGCCCTTGTAAAGCTTGAGCCGCACCGTGCCCTCGACGTCTTCCTGGCTCTTGTCGATCATCGCCTGCAGCATCAGCCGTTCGGGCGCAAACCAGAAGCCGTTATAGATCAGCTCGGCGTAACGCGGCATGAACTCGTCCTTGAGGTGGGCCGCACCTCGGTCGAGCGTGATCGATTCGATGGCCCGGTGCGCGGCGATCAGGATAGTGCCGCCTGGCGTTTCGTAGACGCCGCGCGACTTCATGCCGACGAAGCGGTTCTCGACCAGGTCGAGCCGGCCGATGCCATTGTCGCGGCCAAGATCGTTGAGTGTCGCCAGCATGGTTGCCGGCGACAATTTCTTGCCGTTCAGCGCGATCGGATCGCCCTTCAGGAACTCGATCTCGATCTCGGTGACCTTGTCCGGCGCGTCCATCGGCGAAACGGTGCGCTGATGAACGAATTCCGGCGGCTCCACCCACGGGTCTTCCAGCACCTTGCCCTCGGAGGACGAATGCAAGAGGTTGGCGTCGACCGAGAACGGTGCATCGCCCTTCTTGTCCTTCGGCACCGGGATCTGGTGCTGCTCGGCGAAATTCATCAGGTCGGTACGCGACTTGAACGTCCAGTCGCGCCACGGCGCGATGACCTTGATGTCGGGGTTCAGTGCGTAAGCCGAGAGCTCGAAGCGAACCTGATCGTTGCCCTTGCCGGTGGCGCCATGCGCGATCGCATCGGCGCCGGTTTCCCGGGCTATATCGACCAGATGCTTGGAGATCAGCGGCCGGGCGATCGAGGTGCCGAGCAGATAGGTGCCTTCATAGACGGTGTTGGCGCGGAACATCGGGAAGACGAAGTCGGCGACGAATTCCTCGCGCACATCGACGATACGGATGTCCTTGATGCCCATCATCTCGGCCTTGCGGCGCGCCGGTTCCAGCTCTTCACCCTGACCGAGATCGGCGGTGAAGGTGATGACCTCGGCGCCGAACTCGGTCTGCAGCCATTTCAGGATGATGGATGTGTCGAGACCGCCGGAATAGGAGAGCACGACTTTCTTGATGTCTTTGGTTTTGGACATTTTTACCCCGTCGGTGGCGGACGCCCCAGCCTGGGCGTCACGGATTGTCGCAGCGCCTTTTAGCAGGAACGGCAGAGCGAGCAAGCACGCGTGCATGCATGGCTTCTGGTCCAGCGCATGGCGGGAGCGCGATGCCTGGGCCGTGGCGTTTTGGCGGGACCGTGCCATGGCGCCCCGCATCGCAGCACTAAGAAGATGCAGTTCAGCACGGAGCGCGGTCTATCCGCGCGACGGGGCCGACCGCGAGCGGTTGGTCAGCAACGCCGACCTTGCCATGTACCGGGCGAAGAACGACGTGACGCGAGCCGTCTGCTTCTACGAATCCGCCATGGACGAGACGGCGCGGGCGCGCCGCGCCTTGGCCACCGACCTTCGCCAGGCGATCGACCGCGGCGAGCTTTCGCTTCACTATCAGGTGCAGACCTCGGTCCCGACCGGCGCCACCTGCGGCTACGAGGCGCTGCTGCGCTGGACCCATCCCGTGCATGGTATGATCCCGCCCGCCGAATTCATCCCGATTGCCGAAGAGAACGGCTCGATCATGGCGATCGGCGAATGGGTGCTGCGGACCGCGTGCCGGCAGGCGGCCTCGTGGGGCAATGGCCACAAGATCGCGGTCAATTTGTCGCCGGTGCAGTTCGCCCATGCCGATCTCGCCAAGCTCGTCCATCAGATCCTGATCGAGACCGGGCTGTCGCCGAAACGGCTGGAGCTGGAGTTGACCGAATCGACGATCGTCGCCGACAAGGTGCGCACGCTGCATGTCCTGCGCCAGGTCAAGGCGCTTGGGGTGACGATCGCGATCGACGATTTCGGCACCGGCTATTCATCGCTCGATACGCTGCGCTCGTTTCCCTTCGACAAGATCAAGCTCGACCGCTCATTCATGGCCGATGTCGAGCGAAGCCCGCAGGCCAAGGCCATCATCCGGGCGGTGCTGACGCTGGGCCGCAGCCTCGACATTCCGGTGCTCGCCGAAGGCGTCGAGACACATGTCCAGCTCACCATCCTGCAGGTCGAAGGCTGCAATGAGGCGCAAGGCTATTTTCTCGGCCGGCCCAAGCCGATCGACCAGATCACCGGGGACACCGATGTCCGCAACGATCGACTCTTCGCGGAGGAGCCAGCGAGGATACGGCTGAGCAGGCAGGCATAGGACTGCCGCGGCCGGCGCCCAGCGAATACCGTGCAGACGCCTGCTGGATCGAGATCGGATCGCTGCTGTGTCTGGCGTCGACATGGCGCATCCTGTATAGGCCTCCCAATTCCCCGGGGCCGCTCATGTCGTTCATTCCAGACACCACCACGCTGATCCAGTTCGCCATCGCCACGGTCATCCTGGCGATCACGCCGGGGCCGGACATGACCCTGTTCGTCTCGCGCACGCTGAGCCAGGGCCGTGCCACCGGCTTTGCCTCGATGGCCGGCGCGCTTTGCGGCACGCTGATCCACACCACGCTGGTGGTGGTCGGCGTCTCGGCGCTGATCGTCGCCTCGCCGATGGCATTCTTCGTGCTGAAGATCTTCGGCGCCGGCTATCTCGTCTTCCTGGCCTGGCAGGCAATCACCAGGGGCTCGGCCTTTTCGCCGGAGAAGAAGACGGGACCCGAGATTTCGCTGTTGCGCAGCTGGGCGGCGGGCCTTGGCGTCAATCTGCTCAACCCGAAGATCATCCTGTTCTTCATGACCTTCCTGCCGCAGTTCGTCTCCGCGCATGATCCGAACGCACCGGGAAAGCTGTTTTTCCTGGGCACGATGTTCATCGTGCTGTCGGTCCCGGTGACGGTGCCGATGGTGCTGGCGGCGGAAAAGTTTTCGGCGGCGATGAAGGCCAGCCCGCGCGTTACGCGGGTGGTCGACTATCTGTTTGCCGGCGTGTTCTCCGCCTTCGCCCTCAAGATCCTGACGGCCCAGGCGAAGTAGGCGCCGTCATCCTGTCCGGCCATCCTCTTTTGATTCTGGTTCGCCTTGCCACCAGCTTGCGGCCCAGCGCCCGGCGCTGAGCCAGTAAAAGATACCACCGACCATGCCGCTGCCGATCACGGCCATGATGGCGCTGGTGTCCCTGACGGCGAAGGCGGTGTCATCGCTGTGGTCGGCAAGCCCGAGGAAAACACCGGCAACCACCGCGCCCGCCAGCGCATAGAACAGCCAGTCGCGCCGGCCCAGGATTTCGGCAAGCAGGATGACGACAGAGGCCGGCATCAGGGCGAAATAGGCGACGAACAGGGCGGCGAAGGGAATTGAGAAATACAGGGAAGCCGTCGCCGTCGGATGCGCATGCTCCGGCGTGTAGCCGAGCGATGCCAGGAACAGGATGTTGAGGAAGGCGCTCGCCGCCAGCGAGGCGACGGCATAGCCGAACAGGATGACGGTGAAACGGATGAGGTAGCCGACGAGACGCGCCATCAATCCCGGCCCAGATTCCGGCCCGTGCCGGACCTGCGTCCAGCCAGAAGCCAGTAGATCCAACCGGCGGCGATGCCGGCGGTGGCGAGAAAACCCAGAAAGCCCGGATTGAAGACAAAGCTGCTGGCCGAGCGCGGCATGGATACGCCAAAGGCGATGGACGTGATCGCACCGGTGGCGGCGAAGTAGAACCATCCCCGAAGTGAAAACCGTTCGGCGACAAAAAGCGCCGGACCGACGATCAACAGCGCGCCGATCATTACGGTCAACACGGCGAGCGGGAACGAGCCAAGCCAGTCGAAGGCGAAAATGATCGACCAGTTGCCGTCTTCGATGCCTTCCAGAAGAGCGATCAGCAGCACCGGCACCAGGATCGAGGTCAGCACGGCGGCGACATAGCCGACCGCCATGATGGCGAGGCGTCTTAGCCAGGCGAAGGGGCGGTTCACGCCTCGCCGTGCCCCGCTATCATCATCGCTTCCAGAGCCAGCCGGTCCACCTTGCGCATGCGCTCGGAGTCGGATTTGAGCTGGCCGCAGGCGGCGAGGATGTCGCGGCCGCGCGGCGTGCGGATCGGCGAGGCATAGCCGGCATTGTTGATGTAGTCGGCGAATTTCTCGATCGTCTCCCAGTCCGAGCACTGGTAATTGGTGCCCGGCCACGGGTTGAACGGGATCAGGTTGATCTTGGCCGGAATGCCCTTGAGCAGCTTGATCAGTCCCTTGGCGTCCTCGATGGAATCGTTGACGTCCTTCAGCATCACATATTCGAAGGTGATGCGCTTGGCGTTCGACAGGCCGGGATAGGCGCGGCAGGCGGCGATCAGTTCCTTCAGCGGATACTTCTTGTTGATCGGCACAAGCAAGTCGCGCAGATCGTCATTGGTGGCATGCAGCGAGATTGCCAGCATGACGCCGATTTCCTCGCCGGTGCGGAAGATTTCCGGCACGACGCCGGAGGTCGACAGCGTGATGCGCCGCTTCGACAGGGACAGGCCGTCACCGTCGGAAGCGATCAGCAGCGCCTTCTTCACCGCTTCGAAATTGTAAAGCGGCTCGCCCATGCCCATCATGACGATATTGGACACTTTGCGGCCTTCGGCCGGCACGATGGCGCCGTCGGGCGTGTCGCGGTCAGGGAAATCGCCGAGCCGGTCGCGGGCGGTGAGCAGCTGGGCGAGGATCTCCTCGGCCGTCAGATTGCGCACCAGCTTCTGCGTGCCGGTGTGGCAGAACGAGCAGGTCAGCGTGCAGCCCACCTGCGAGGAGATGCACAGCGTGCCGCGACCCTCTTCGGGAATGTAGACGGTTTCGATCTCGACGGGCCGGCCGGCGCCGCGCGGCGGAAAGCGGAACAGCCACTTTCGCGTGCCGTCGGCGGAAATCTGCTCCTCGACGATCTCGGGCCTGGCGACGGTGAAATGCTTGTCGAGCTCAGCACGCAGATCCTTGGAGATGTTGAACATGCCGGCGAAATCGGAGACGCCGCGCACATACATCCAGTGCCACAGCTGCTGGGCGCGCATTTTCGCCTGGCGCTCGGGCACAGCGCCTGATGCAACCAGAGTCTCGGCGAGTTCGATCCGCGTCAGGCCGATCAGCGACTGCTTTTCGGGCTGTGCCGAGCGGGCACGCAACGCGTCGCGGGCGCTGTCAGTGGTGAGATCGAATGAAAGGGTCATGGTTGCACTGATATAAGCGGTTTGCGGCCGATTTCACGCATCGTGCCGGAAAGGAAGCGCGGCGCATAGCACAGGTTGAGGGCAGAGTCATGCTCAGCTAGCTTTACGATCTACGATCGCCTTGGAACGACGTCGGCACCGCCCCTCGTCATGGCGGGCATTTCTCTCCCGATAATGCCTGTCTTGCGGCGGCAGCGCGTTTGGCTGATGGCTTCCCCCACTTCGTCGAGCGTAGCTCGACGGAGTGGGGGGCGACCTTTCACCGAAGCGATGCTTCCGCCTGGCACTCAGGCGAGCGCCAACGACAGGTTTTTCCGGCGCTAGTTTAATAGACTGCCCAGCTGTGTTAGGCCGAAACATTCCCCGCTCGAGGACAGACATGGCCGGCACATCGCGAAAATATCCCATGCTGCGGCGTTCGCGCGCGATGTGGGGCTCACGGCGGGTCTGGCAGCCGCGCCTGGTGTTCTGGGCCGGCGCGCTTGGCATCGGTGTGATCAGCGTGCTGTTCGCGGTGCTGGCCGACAGGGCGCAGGAACTGTTTCAACTGATGACAGGAGATGCAGGCGGCTGGCGTTTCTATCTGCCGCTTGCCATTACGCCGTTGGGTTTCGTGCTGTGCGCCTGGCTTGCCCACACCTTCTTTCCCGGTTCGCAAGGCAGCGGCATTCCGCAGGCGATCGCCGCCCGCCATCTGCGTGACGACGAGGACCGCAGCCACATCCTGTCCCTCAAACTGGTGGCCGGCAAAATCATGCTCACCATCGTCGGCCTGTTCTGCGGCGCCTCGATCGGCCGCGAGGGTCCGACGGTGCAAGTCGGCGCGTCGCTGATGCTGCAGGCGGCACGCTGGGGCGGCATGGTGCAGGCCCGGGGTCTGATCCTGGCCGGGTCGGCCGCCGGGATTGCCGCCGCCTTCAACACGCCGCTGGCCGGCATCGTCTTCGCCATCGAGGAGATGGGCCGCACCTATGAGGCGCGAACTAACGGGCTGGTGCTGACGGCGGTGATCCTGGCCGGTCTCGCTTCGCTCGGCCTGCTCGGCAACTACACCTATTTTGGCGTCGCCAGGGACACCATCTCGTTTGCCGCCGAGTGGCCGCTGGTGCTTGCCTGCGGCGTCATCGGCGGCGGGTTCGGCGCGCTGTTCTCGCTGCTGGCGTTGAAGGCGACGCGGCGGATCCGGCGCTGGAACACTGGGCAGCCTTTGCGGCGCGCCCTGGTCGTGGCCGCAATCTGCGGGCTTGCGGTGGCGGTGATCGGCATCGCCTCGGGCGGGCTGACCTTCGGCACCGGTTACGTCCAGGCGCGGGGCGCCGTCGAAGGCACGCCGCTGCCGTGGTTCTTCTTCGCCGAAAAGTTCCTGGCGGGATTGCTGTCGATGATCTCGGGCATTCCGGGCGGTATCTTCGCGCCCTCGCTGGCTGTCGGCGCCGGCATCGGCAGTTCGCTCGGCCTCCTCTTTGGCGCGAGCACTGGGGTGGCGGCACTGCTCGGCATGGCCGGCTATTTCGCCGGTGTGGTGCAAGCGCCGATGACGGCCTTCGTCATCATCCTGGAGATGACCGGCAATCACGACAATGTCATCGCGCTGATGCTGGCCTCGATGCTGGGCTACGGCACGGCGCGCATGATCTCGCACGAGCCGCTCTATCACGCGCTATCGCGTGTCTTCATCGCCGAGGCGATCCGGCGCCGCCGGGCGGAGGCCGGGCCGGGGCAAGTATGAAAGAAAAAAGGCCGGGCTTCGCGGCCCGGCCTTTCCCTCAAAAAAAGTAGCTTTGCCTATTTACACTTGGCGATCGATGTCAGCGCCGCCGAAATGCCCTTCAGAGAGAAGACATAGGAGGTGGGATTGCCGCGGCCGGACTTCGCCGTCACCTTCATGTCGGTGCCGGTCTTCATGGCGGCGATCAGTACCGGCTCCTCGGCGGCATTCTCCACCCAGGCCGATTTGCCGCGGGTGAACATCGAAAACGTCTTCTTGTCGATGGTCACGGTGGCCTTGGAGCCTTCCTGGAAATTGTAGCCGGCAATGAATTGCGGCTCGTAGGACACTTGCTGGCCGGGCCGCTGGCTGACGAAGAAGAACATATCGCCATGGTCGAGCGTGGGCGGCTGCTTGTCGGTCGGCACGGTCAGGACATAGCAGACCTTGCCGCCCGATGCCTGGTAGCTGTAGGTGCCCCAGGCATTGTGCTGGCCGATCTTGGTCGCCGACTGCGCCAGTGCCGGCGCTGCCACGGCCACCAGGGCCAGACTCGAAACTATCGCAATCAATCCGCGCATCGCTTTTCCCGTATTCCAAATGGTGCGGAGGCAGGCCGGCTTGGCGTCCTGCCCGTCGCTTCATTTTGATTTAATCTGGGTTACCAAACGGTGAATTTCCGAAGAGAAAAGGACCCTCACCCCGAGGAAACCGCCACCATACCCGCGCCGCCGCCCTGCGAGCGGGTGGCGCGACATCCCTTTGGCGACTTGGAGGCCACGAAAGCGGCAAGAGTTTGACTTTTTACGCTGTCGCCGAAAGCCGGCTCCAACGGCGTTCCGCGCGCGTGTTCAGCCCTTGTCGGCCATGGCGTCCCTGGCGGCCTGCCGGTGCGCAGTGGTGATGTGGGCACTGACGGCGGTGATCGCGGCGGTGAGCACGGCGATGTCGTCGGTGAAGCCAAGCCCGAAGACGAAGTCGGGGATGACATCCACCGGCAGCACGAAATAGCCGAGCGCGGCCAGCAGAATGCCCTTGGCGCGCAGCGGCGTGTTCTTGTCCATGGCGCAATAATAGGCGGCCACGACCTCTTCCATGAAGGGGATCTGCCGCGCGGCCTTCTTGGCTGTGCGCCAGAATTTCTCGCGCACTTCGCTCTCGTCTGACGGCTTGCCGCCAAAGCCGAAGAAATCAAAACCGGATTGTTGCGCCATCAGTCTCTCCTTGCGGGGCTCATGCGCATCCGGCGCCTGCCCCGCGGGGGAAAATGTGGTGAAACCCGACCCCCGCTACAAGATGCCGGTGCCGATTTGGGCCTGCCGAGGCGATACCAGGCCTCAGGCGCCGGCAAAACGGTTCATTTTCGTGGCCAGATCGATATCGAGCGCAGTGACGCCGCCGGCGTCGTGGGTGTTCAGCGTCACGTCAACGGTTTTGTAGACATTCGACCACTCGGGATGATGATCCATCGCCTCGGCGGCAAGCGCGACGCGGGTCATGAAGGCGAAAGCCTCGGAGAAATTCGCGAAGGTGAATGTGCGCTTGATGAAGGCGCCGTCTTCCGCCAGCGCCCAGCCGTCGAGGCCCGTCAATGCGGCTTCAGCGGCTTGCCTGCCCAGTTTCTCTCTCGCCATGTCCCTATCCTGTGCTATTCGAAAACGACCCTCACCATAGCGACGGATCGATGAGCGCGAAGCCTATAAATTCCATTCTCTTCGTCTGCCTCGGCAACATCTGCCGGTCGCCGCTGGCGGAAGGTGTCTTCCGCGCCGTTTGGGCCGAGCGCGGGTCGGCCCGGGATATCCTGCTCGATTCGGCGGGAACCAGTGACTGGGAGGCCGGCTCTGCCCCCGATCGACGCGCGATCGCGGTCGCCATGCGGCACGGCGTCGACATTTCCGGGCAGAGGGCGCGCAAGGTCACGCCGCAGGACCTCCACCGTTTCGACCTGATCCTTGGCATGGACCGGTCGAATGTCGCCGACCTGAAGGCGCTGGCGCCGGCGGCCGTGCAGGACCGCATCCATCTGTTCCTGGAATTCGCGCAGGGAAAGGCACGCGACGTGCCGGATCCTTATCATGACGAGGCAGAAGCCTTCGCTTCCGCCTATCGCATGATCCGCGAGGCGTCGGAGGCGCTGGCGACAAGGCTGGAGGCGCGGGCGTCCGTGCCTGACAGCGGCCAGGCTTCCTCGACGATGTAGGGTCCGCCGCCGACCGAATCGCGCGACGACATCAAAACGAAACGGCCGATGCGGAACGGCAGCGTCGAGAAATTGCCGCGCGCCGACAGATATTGGGCAACGTCCAGCGGGGTCGAATTGCGCAAGCGCGCCAGCGTCACATGCGGCATGAATTTGCGCGGGTCGGCCGGGATGCCGAGCCGCTGGCAGATGCGGTCGATCTCACCTTGAAGGGCGGCCAGATCGGGCGAGGCGGAAGCGCCCGCCCACACCGCATGCGGCTTCTTCTGGCCGAAAGCGCCGACGCCGGTCAGCGCCAGCGAGAAAGAAGGGCGGTGGACGCGGTCGAGCGCGTTGGCGATCTCGTCGGCGACATGGCCGGGAACATCGCCGATGAAGCGCAGCGTCAGATGGTAGTTTTCGACGTCGATCCAGCGGGCTCCCGGCAAGCCGCCCCGCAGCAGGGACAGCGAAAGGGCAGCGTCACGCGGAATTTCGAGGGCGGTGAAAAGACGCGGCATGAAGAGCCTCCCTTCCTCGAATCGAACTGTCACCCATAGCGAATCATCGATAGTCAAACGGAGCAAGAGGTTTGTTGGCCACAGTCCCTGTTAAAAGCTCGCCGGGCGGAAACAGTTCCAACCCGCTAGGAATCGCCCGGCACCGCCGCGATCACCTTCTCGACCGCGGGCAGGATGCGTTCGACCATCTGGTCGACGCCTCGTGCGCTCGGATGCAGGCCGTCCTCGAGCTGCATGCCGGGCTGGCCGGCGACGCCGTCGAGAAAGAACGGGTAGAGCGCGACGTCGTATTTCTTCGCCAGGTCCGGGAAAATGGCGTCGAAGGCGCTCTGGTAGTCGGGACCGAGATTGGGTGCGGCGCGCATGCCGGCCAGAAGCACGGCAATCTTGCGCTGCTTCAGCTTGCTCAGCATCTCGTCGAGGTTCTTTTTGGTGATGTCGGGCGAGACGCCGCGCAGCATGTCGTTGGCGCCGAGTTCGAGGATGACCAGCTGCGTGCCGTCCGGCACCGACCAGTCAAGCCGCGCCAGGCCGCCGCTCGTCGTGTCGCCGGAGACGCCGGCATTGGCGACGGTCACGTCGTGGCCTTTGGCGCCAAGCGCTGCCTGCAGCCTGTCGGTAAAGCCCTGGTCGGGTCCAAGGCCATAGCCCGCCATCAGGCTGTCACCGAAGCCGACGATCTTGAACGGCTCGGCACGCGCCGACGACATGACGCCGCAAATGGCGAGGAAAACCACCAAGCCTGCGGCAATACTGCGTTTGAAAGACATGCGGCAGGCCCCATATGAGCTAGGAATTCTTCAGTCGACGGCTTCCGGCAAGCAGAGCCTTCATTCCCAGATATAGGACGATTTCATTTTGACAGAAGCCGTCATCGCGCTGAAAGATGTGTCCCTGACCCTTGGCGAGGGCGCTTCATCGGTCCATGTGCTGAAGGGGGTGAGCCTCGATGTGGCGACCGGCGAGGCGACCGGCATCGTCGGACCTTCGGGTTCCGGCAAGTCGACCTTGCTGATGGTCCTGGCAGGCCTGGAAAGGGTCGATTCGGGTGTGGTCCGAATCGCCGGCGAGCTGCTCAACGGCAAAAGCGAGGACCAGATTGCTTCGTTTCGTGGCCGAAACATTGGCATCGTGTTCCAGTCCTTCCATCTCATTCCCAACATGACGGCGCTCGAAAATGTCGCGGTGCCGCTGGAACTGGCCGGCCATTCCGATCCGTTCGCGGTGGCGGCGCGCGAGCTGGCGGCGGTTGGCCTCAGCGACCGCGTCACCCACTATCCCGGCGAATTGTCGGGCGGCGAGCAGCAGCGCGTGGCGATCGCCCGCGCATTGGCGCCGTCGCCGCGCATCCTGATCGCCGACGAGCCGACCGGCAATCTGGACCAGGCGACCGGGCGGCAGGTCGCCGACCTCTTGTTTGCGAAGGCGGCCGAGCGCGGCATGACGCTGGTGCTGGTGACGCATGATCCGGCGCTCGCGACACGCTGTTCGCGCCAGGTTTCGATGCGCTCGGGCCGGATCGAGGCACCGGCGCCGGTCAAGGTGACGGCCTGATGCCGCTGTCCCGGACGTTGAGGCTCGCTGTCCGCTTCTCGCTGCGCGAGATGCGCGGCGGCCTGTCCGGTTTCCTGATCTTCCTCGCCTGCATCGCGCTCGGCGTCGCGGCCATCGGCGGCGTCAACTCGGTGGCGCGTTCGATCACCGCCGGTGTCGCCAATCAGGGCCAGACGCTGCTTGGCGGCGATCTTCGCTTCCAGATCAACCAGCGTGACGCCAGTCAGGCGGAGCGCAGCTTCCTTGACGGGCTCGGCACGGTTTCGCGGACCGCCAGCATGCGTTCGATGGCGCGTCTGGCCGACGGATCCGACCAGGCGCTGGTCGAGGCCAAGGCGGTCGACCATGTCTATCCGCTCTATGGCACGCTGGAGACCGAGCCGGCGTTGTCGAAACAGGAACTGTTCGGCGAAGAGTTCGGCGTCTTCGGTGCGGCAGCGCCCGATCTTCTGTTCGAGCGGTTGCACGTCAAGCCTGGCGACCGGCTGAAGCTCGGCACCGCCACTTTCGAACTGCGCGCCAAGCTGGTCGCCGAACCGGACGCCGTGTCCGACGGTTTCGGCTTCGCGCCGAGGCTGATGATCTCGACCGAAGGGTTGGCGGCCACTGGACTGATCCAGCCGGGCAGCCTGGTCGAGAATGCCTACAAAATCCGGCTGCCGGCGGACGCCGACGAGACGAGGCTCAAGGCCATCCAGGATCAGGCCGCCACGGATTTTCCGGAAGCCGGCTGGTCGATCCGCACGCGCAGCAACGCGGCGCCCGCGCTGTCGTCCAACATCGAACGCTTCTCGCAGTTCCTGACCCTGGTCGGGCTGACGGCGCTGGTGGTCGGCGGCGTCGGCGTCGCCAATGCGGTGCGCGCCTATCTCGACGGCAAGCGCGGCGTCATCGCCACCTTCAAGAGCCTGGGCGCTTCGGGCGGCTTCGTCTTTGCCGTCTATCTCGTGCAGATCCTGATCATAGCCGGATTGGGTATCGTGCTGGGCCTTGTGCTCGGCGCACTAATGCCCTTCGCGGCGAGCGCGGCCTTGCAATCCGTCATTCCGGTGCCGGCCGAAGGCGGCTTCTATCCCGGCGCGCTCGGCATGGCGGCGCTGTTCGGCCTGCTGGTGACGTTGGCTTTCGCGCTGCTGCCGCTCGGCCGCACCCGCGACGTGCCGGCAACCGCGCTGTTTCGCGAAATGGGGCTGGAAGGCCGCGGCTTGCCGCGCCCCGCCTATGTCGCGGCGGCCATAGGCATCGCGCTGCTGCTTGCGGCGCTGGCCATTCTGTTCTCGGGCGACCAGCGCATCGCCTCGATCTTTGTCGGCGCTACCGTCTTCGCCTTCCTGGTGCTGCGCGCGGTCGGCGCACTGGTGCAATGGGCGGCCAGGAAAAGCCCGCGCGTGCGCTTCGTGGCGCTCAGGCTCGCCATCGGCAACATCCATCGGCCAGGCGCCCTGACGCCATCGGTGGTGCTGTCCCTTGGGCTCGGGCTGACGCTGCTGGTGACGCTGGCGCTGATCGACGGCAATCTCAGGCGACAGATCTCGGGCAGCCTGCCGGAACGAGCGCCGAACTTCTTCTTCGTCGACATCCAGAGCGCCGATGTCGCGTCCTTCTCGGCGCTGATCGGCAAGGAGGCGCCGCAGGGCGTGCTGGCCAAGGTGCCGATGCTGCGCGGCCGGGTGATGGCGCTGAACGGTGTCGATGTCGACAAGGTGAAGGTGCCGGCGGAAGGCGCCTGGGTGCTGAGGGGGGATCGCGGCCTGACCTATGACACCAGGCAGCCGGAGAACGCGACGCTGACCGAGGGCAGTTGGTGGCCCGAAAATTACAGCGGCGAACCGCTGGTTTCGTTTTCGGCGCAAGAAGGCAAGGAGATCGGGCTGAAGCTCGGCGACACCATCACCGTCAATGTGCTGGGCCGCAACGTCACGGCCAGGATCGCCAGTTTCCGCCAAGTCGAATGGGAGACGATGGGTATCAATTTCGTCATGGTCTTCTCGCCCAACACATTCGCGGGCGCCCCGCATGGCTGGATGGCGACGCTGACCGAAAAGAGTGCATCGACGGCCGACGACGCCCGCATCCTCAACGCCGTCACCCGCGCCTTCCCGGCGGTGACGACGGTGCGGGTCAAGGACGCGCTCGACGTCGTCAACCGGCTGGTCGGGCAGCTCGGCACGGCGATCCGGGCGGCCGCTGGCGTGGCGCTGATCGCTTCGGTGCTGGTGCTGGCCGGCGCGCTTGCAGCCGGCAACCGGGCGCGCATCCATGATGCGGTGGTGTTGAAGACGCTGGGCGCGACACGCACGACGCTGATATCGGCCTTCTCGCTCGAATATATGCTGATCGGGCTGGCCACCGCCATTTTCGCGCTGGCGGCGGGCAGCGCAGCCGCCTGGTTCGTCGTCGCGCGCATCATGACTCTGCCGTCGCATTTCATGCCGGAGGTGGCGGTGGCAACCATTCTGTTTTCGCTGGTGATCACGGTCGGCATTGGTCTCGCCGGCACCTGGCGGGTGCTCGGCCACAAGGCAGCACCGGTGCTGCGCAACCTGTGACGACAGGCCCGGAACGGGCACCCTGGATTAAATCTTGGTAAGAAAGCCGTCCGAAAAGCCGAGGAATCGGCGCTTCGCCCTCTCACGAACCGTTACATCCGGTTACGGTCTTGTTCTTGACGCGAATAACCATCATATTTCGCCACAGGCATGCTGGAGCCCTGCCAGCGGCGCCTGGGTCCGGAAGGACCTGACACCGGACGGGGCAGAAGCAATAGAGGACTACAATGGCTGATCCCATTCGCAACTACCAGACGCGCGCCGTGCCCGGCGTCGGCGTCGGTGCCGACATCGATCAGGGCCTGCGCGCCTACATGATCAAGGTTTACAATCTGATGGGGCTTGGCCTCCTCATCACCGGTCTTGCCGCTGTCGGCACGATCATGCTGGCCACCACCACCGATCCGGCTTCGGCTGTCGCGACGCTGCCGAGCGGCGAGATGCTGACGTCCTTCGGCTACGCGATCTTCGGCTCGCCGCTGCGCTGGGTGGTGATGCTGGCGCCGCTGGCCGCCGTGCTGTTCCTGTCGTTCCGCGTCCAGTCGATGAGCGTTTCGGCGGCGCAGACGACGTTCTGGGTCTATGCCGGTCTCGTCGGCCTGTCGCTGTCTTCGATCTTCCTGGTCTACACCACGGCCAGCATTTCACAGACCTTCTTCGCCACGGCCGCCGCCTTCGGTGCGCTGTCGCTGTTCGGCTACACCACCAAGCGCGACCTGACGGCAATGGGCTCGTTCCTGATCATGGGCGTGTTCGGCATCATCATCGCGTCGGTGATCAACATCTTCCTGCAGTCGTCGGCGCTGTCGTTTGCCGTGTCGGCGATCGGCGTGCTGGTCTTCGCGGGCCTCACCGCCTATGACACGCAGAAGATCAAGGAGATGTATTTCGAGGGCGACAGTTCGGACGTCGCCGGCCGCAAGGCGATCATGGGCGCGCTGACGCTCTATCTCGACTTCATCAACCTGTTCATGTTCCTGTTGCAGTTCATGGGCGACCGTCGCTAGTTCAGCATGCTGGACCATCGAGTTCCAAAAGGGCGGCCCAACGGCCGCCCTTTTCTTTTGTGCCGGGCTTTGCTGTTATCGCGAGCAGAGAAATGGCACGCATAAATTATGAGCACTATTACGATTCGACCGGCGACAGCGGCCGACCTCGACAGCATCACGGATATCTACGCCGACGCGGTCGCCCAAGGCACGGCGAGCTATGAGCTGGAGCCGCCGAGCCGCGCGGAGATGGGTGTTCGATTCGACAGCCTGATGGCCGGCGGCTTTCCCTACCTTGTGGCGGAGAAGGACGGCGCGGTTCTCGGCTACGCCTATGCCGGTGCCTTCCGGCCACGCCCGGCCTATCGCTTCATTGTCGAGGACTCGGTCTATGTCGCGCCCGAGGCCAAGGGCCAGGGCGTCGGGCTCAAGCTGATGCAAAGCCTGATCGAGGCGGTGACGACGGCGGGCTTTCGCCAGATCATCGCGGTGATCGGCGATGGCCGTCCCGACAGCGCCTCGGTGCGGCTGCACGAAAAGCTCGGCTTTCGCCATTCGGGCCGCCTGGAAGGCTCCGGCTACAAGCACGGCCGCTGGCTGGACACGGTGTTCATGCAGCTGTCCCTGAATGGCGGTGCCTCGACGCCGCCCGATCCGAGTTCGCTGCCAGAGCGGAAGTTTCGCCTTAGAGCGGACTGAAGAAGGAACTGACGAATTGCGGAATTGAAGAACTGAAGAATAAAAAGAAGCGGCGGCAACAGATGACGCCGAGGCCTTTTCTCAACTCATCAATTCTCCATTTCTTCAATTCCCCTGCTCTAATTCCCTGCTCAGGCTTCGACCAGCTTCAACTTGCTGTCGAACACACCGAGCACGCGGCCGAGTTCCTGGCCGCGTTTCAAGATGCGGCCGCCGGCGGCGATGACGGCAAAGGCGCCCTGCTTGCGGGCCAGTTTCGGATCCTTGACGATCTGGAACAGCGGCACTTCGCTGGTGCGGCGGAAGACGGAAAAGACAGCGCGGTCGGCGAGATGATCGATGGCGTAGTCGCGCCATTCATTGGCGGCGACCATGCGTCCGTAGA
This sequence comes from Mesorhizobium sp. WSM1293, assembly GCF_000513875.1. Taxonomy (NCBI): domain Bacteria; kingdom Pseudomonadati; phylum Pseudomonadota; class Alphaproteobacteria; order Hyphomicrobiales; family Phyllobacteriaceae; genus Mesorhizobium; species Mesorhizobium sp. WSM1293. The sequence continues at coordinate 122,328 of NZ_AZUV01000018.1, forward strand.
GCCTGAGGATCTGGTCCAGCTCGCGTCGATCGAACCGCACCGGCTGATCGAGACGTTCGCGTCGCGCCTCGTGCAGCGGGATTATTGCGGATGCGTCCCCATCCCCCGTCCCGCCACTGTCATCGGTCATGCCTCGATCCTTCAAAATGAATCTTTGCCAACCAAAGTTGGCGTGTTCGCGACTGAATTGCAAGGCCCGGCGAACCGAGCCCCGCGCCGCGCCGTTTCCGTCACGTCCAGTCACTTTTATGAAACGCCGTGTTGGAATTGGTGATGTTCCGCCACATTTCTGCCTTTTTTTATCCGCGCTCATGCCCCAATGTCCGACGAATTTACCGGCGTTGCCTGAGACGGTTCGGTCCGGCACCGGCTCGTAAACCCCAAGCCCCCCGCCCACGGGTCTGCGTCGGATCGAACCAACCTCGGCTCTTCTTCGGAAGAACCGGGAGCGACGATCCCAAAACCTAAATGACCGGCGTCAGAAGCAAGCTGACGTCGGTTTTTTATTGGCTGGTGATAGGTGAGCCTTCGCGCTACCGCGGCAGGGGTTTGAGCGCTCTCAAGGCTTGTGGATGAATGCGGCGCCGAGAATGGGACCGGGCATGCCGTCCTTGCCGACCGACTGCAGCAGCACGGCGCAGCCGCCCTTTTTGGCAATCTCGCTCATCGGCAGTTCGTAGCGCTGTGCCTTGCCATGCCACATGCCGGCGGTCTGGATGCCGGTGACGGCGTTCCAGTAGGTCATCTTGCGGCCGGTATTTTCGCCCTCGCCGACTTTGACCGTCTGCGGCGGGTCGAAATAGACGATGACGACATGGGCGTCGCTGGGGCCGTTGCCGGCATCGCCGGCGTCGATCATCACGCGATCGCTGGTGCGGCTGACCTTGACGGCGACGCGCATGCCTTCGCCGCTCTTGGCCATGCGGGCGAGCGCACCATCGACCTCGCCGCGGTTGGCGCCGTTGACATGGACGCGGCCATTGATGACGGCCTGCGGCGTATAGACGGAGCGGCTGCCGAAGGCGCGCATATAGTCGTATTGCCGCTCGGTGTTCTCCTTGCGGCCGAGCGTGTCCTGCCAGCCGAGATAGTCCCAGTAGTCGACGTGATAGGCGAGCGCGACGATGTCTTCCTTGGCGGCAAGTTCGGAGAACAGAGTATCGGCCGGCGGGCAGGAACTGCAGCCCTGGCTGGTGAACAGCTCGACCACGCCCAATGGCTTTTCGATCTGGACCCGGTCGGTCTGGGCGCGATCGGATTCGCCGGCATGCCCGGCGCCGGCAGACGCCGAGAAGGCCAGCGCAAGAGCTGCCAGCCACAATGATTTTCGCGAGGCCATGGCCATTCCGATTCCCGCCGGTGATGCCGGCTTTATCTTGATTGCTGAAATATGTGGCAGAACCGGAAGTCAACGGGAAGTCACGTTGCGGTGAAATTTTGCCGTTGCAGCCGACCGCAACCGCGCAATAGGAAGGATCTGCGCTTCAGGATAGAAACCGATTCGGGCGGCAATCGCGATGTGGCAAACGTTTTTGGCGCCGGTCGACCTCTATTGCGAGCGGACCGGCCCGGAATTCTGGTCCGAACCGGTCAACGCCCTGACCAACTTCGCCTTCATCGCCGCCGGCCTGTGGGGCGTGCGCGAGGTGCGAAGGCTGGGCACCGGCGCCTTCGCCGAGGTGCTGGCCTGGTGGGTGGTGGCGATCGGCATCGGCTCGACGATCTTCCATACTTTTGCCACCAAGGGCACGGTCTGGGCCGACGTGCTGCCGATCGCCGGCTTCACGCTGGCCTACACGCTGTTCAATCTGCGTCGCTTCCTCGGCATGCGATGGGGCAAAGCCATCGCCATCTTCATCGCCTTCTATGTGATTGCCGGGGCGATAACCGTTGCCGTGCCGGACTGGTTGCGCCAGGCGTCGAACGGCACGACGGGCTATCTGCCGCCGTTCCTGGCGCTCGCCTTCTTCGGCGCGCTGGTGGCCGCCAGCGGCAATCGCGCCGGCTGGTACAATCTGGCCGGGTCGGCGATCTTCGTGGTGTCCGTCGTCTGCCGGATGATCGACCCGCTGGTCTGCGGCGGCTTCCCGCTCGGCACGCACTTCCTCTGGCACATCCTCAACGGGCTGATGCTGGGTGTGTTGTTGGCCGCCGCGGCGCGGTTTGGGGCGCCGAAAGTAAGGGAATAGGGGAATAGGGGAATAGGGGAATAGGGGAATAGGGGAATAGGGGAATAGGGGAATAGGGGAATAGGGGAATAGGGGAATAGGGGAATA
>NZ_AZUV01000019.1:0-110877 GCF_000513875.1 Mesorhizobium sp. WSM1293
TGGCGGCACTGTTAGGCTGGGCGCAGGGCACCTTCGCCTCCAAGATCGTGCTCGACGGCGACAAGGCCAAGGTGACGCGCGAAGTCGATGGCGGCCTGCAGACGGTGGAACTGAAGATGCCGGTGATCGTCACCGCCGACCTTCGCCTCAACCAGCCGCGCTATGCCTCGCTGCCCAACATCATGAAGGCNAAGAAGAAGCNGCTCGACGAGAAGAGCCCGGCCGACTACGGCGCCGACGTCAAGCCGCGGCTGAAGGTCATCAAGACCGAAGAGCCGAGCGGCCGCAAGGCAGGCGTCAAGGTCAAGAGCGTCGCTGAGCTGGTCGACAAGCTGAAGAACGAAGCCGGCGTGCTGTAAGGAAATCCGATGAGGCCGGCCTGCAAACGGCTGGCTTCTCCGCTTCCGGTGCTCACGTACAGAAGTACGCTCCGCTCCGGTTCTCGAAACCAACCGTTTTCGACTCGGCCTGACCGGATTTCAGGGAGCCGCGAAGACGAAAGTCAGGAATATCATCAATGGCTATTCTTCTGATTGCAGAACACGACAACGCAACCCTTTCCGACCAGACCGCCAAGGCGCTGTCGGCCGCGCTGCAGATCGGCTCGGACGTGCATGTGCTGGTTGCCGGCAAGGGCGCCAAGCCGGCAGCCGACGCTGCCGCCAAGCTGAAGGGCGTGAGCAAGGTGCTGTTGGCCGAGGCCGACGAGCTTGCCGAGCGCCTGGCCGAACCGACGGCAGCGCTCATTGTGTCGCTGGCGGGCGCCTACGACACCATCATCGCGCCGGCGACCTCGTCGGGCAAGAATGTCGCGCCGCGCGTGGCTGCGCTCCTCGATGTCGCGCAGGTGTCCGAGATCATCGAAATCGTATCGCCCGACACCTTCAAGCGGCCGATCTATGCCGGCAACGCCATCCAGACGGTGCAGTCGAGCGACGCCAAGAAGGTGATCACCGTGCGCACCGCCTCCTTCCAGGCAGCCCCCGAGGGCGGCTCGGCAGCCGTCGAGACCGTCAAGGCCGCGGCCAATCCGGGCCTCTCCACCTTCATCGAGAACAAGCTTTCCGAGACCGACCGTCCGGAGCTGACCTCGGCCAAGATCATCATCTCGGGCGGCCGCGCGCTGGGCTCCTCGGAGAAATTCCAGGAGGTCATCCTGCCGGTTGCCGACAAGCTCGGCGCCGCGGTCGGCGCTTCCCGCGCCGCCGTCGATGCCGGCTATGCGCCGAACGACTGGCAGGTCGGCCAGACCGGCAAGGTGGTTGCCCCCGATCTCTACATCGCGGTCGGCATCTCCGGCGCCATCCAGCACCTTGCCGGCATGAAGGATTCCAAGGTCATCGTCGCCATCAACAAGGACGAGGAGGCGCCGATTTTCCAGGTTGCCGACTACGGCCTCGTCGGCGACCTGTTCGTCATCCTGCCGGAACTGCAAAAGGCGCTTTGACGCTTTCTGCCAAAGCGTATTAAATGGTGAGGGTGGGGTAGACGAAGTCGCCCCGCCCTTTTAGTTTGCACCGCACAAAAAGCAGGCCGCAAAGGCTGAAAGCAATCCAGCAAAGTGCGCAGCGGTTTTGCGTCCGGGATTGCGGTAAAATAAAAGGTGGAGCGCTTTCGCAGTTCAAGCGGAAGGGTTCAGGACGGGATCGGTGTAATGAGCAAGATCGAGACGATCGGCATCATCGGCGCGGGCCAGATGGGTGGCGGCATCGCCCATGTCTCCGCGCTTTCAGGCTACAAGGTATTGATCTACGATATCTCGCCCGACCGCATCGAGAAGGGCATCGCCACGATCAGCGGCAACATGGCCCGCCAGGTGGGGTCCGGCAAGCTCGACGAGAAGGTGCGCAACGATGCGATGGGCCGCATTTCGGCCGCGCCCGCGATGGCCGATCTTGCGGGTGCTGACCTGGTGATCGAGGCGGCGACCGAGGACGAGACGGTCAAGCGCAAGATCTACGCCCAGCTTTGTCCGCAGCTCAATCCCGAAGCCATCCTGGCGACCAACACCTCGTCGATCTCGATCACGCGGCTTGCCGCGCAGACCGACCGGCCCGAGCGGTTCATCGGCATACATTTCATGAACCCGGTACCGCTGATGAAGCTGGTCGAACTGGTGCGCGGCATCGCCACCGAGGACCAGACCTTCGAGGCAGCCAAAACCTATGTGAAGCAGCTCGACAAGACGATCACGGTCTCGGAGGATTTTCCTGCCTTCATCGTCAACCGCATCCTGCTGCCGATGATCAACGAGGCGATCTACACGCTCTATGAGGGTGTCGGCTCGGTCGACGCCATCGACACCGCCATGCGGCTCGGCGCCAACCATCCGATGGGGCCGCTGCAGCTGGCTGACTTCATCGGGCTCGATACCTGCCTGTCGATCATGCAGGTGCTGCATGACGGCCTGTCGGACTCCAAGTACCGCCCTTGCCCGCTACTGGTGAAATATGTCGAGGCCGGCTGGCTCGGCCGCAAGACCGGGCGCGGCTTCTACGACTATCGCGGCGAGCATCCCGTCCCGACGCGCTGAGCGGATCGTCGGCGCAAATCAGGGACAAGCCTTTCGGTTCAACGGCGACGGGTCTATCAGGAGGCCACCGCCAGTGGCTCTGTCCGGCCATCCACGATCTGTGCGTCGGGCGCCACGGAGACACAGCCACGGCCCGCCGCCTTGGCGGCATAGCAAGCCGCATCGGCCCTGGCGATGATCTCGTCGACCTCGCCACAATTGGCATTGATCGCAGCCAACCCGATGCTGGCGCCGATCACGTGAGGACGGCCGTCCCAGGTGAAGTCTAGCCCGCCGATCGCATCGATGATGGAGCGCGCCGCGATCTTGGCGCCGGCTGCCGAACCCGATTTCAAAACGACCGCGAATTCGTCGCCGCCGAGGCGAGCGACGATGTCGTCTGGACCAAGCACGCCGCGAATAGCCACGGCGACCCGCTTCAGCAGCGCGTCTCCCGCCGCGTGACCACCCGTGTCGTTGACCAGTTTGAAGTGGTCGAGGTCGATGAACATGAACTGATGTCCGGCGCCTCCGACCGACCTTGTCGTGTCGCCGACCGACCGTGTCGTGTCGGCGGTGCCGTCCTTGCGCGCCTGGCCGACGAGGTCCTCCATGGCGCGGATGAAGCTGGAGCGGTTGGCAAGGCCGGTCAGCGCATCGTGTGCCGCGGCGTGGGCGAGCTGGCGCTGCAGCGCGCGCGCATCGGTAAAGTCCTGGAAGACGATGACCAGCCCGCAGAATTCGTTGCGGTCGTTGACGATCGGCGACACCACCTGGCGAATGCTGCAGCGCGTGTCATCGCGCCGGATGAGGACGGCGCGGCTGTTCTGGTCGGCGGGCGCATGAACGCCAACCGCGGGCCGGGTCACGCCGATCCTGTGCCCCGTCTCCTCGTCGACCGCCCAGTAGACATGGCCAAGCATCTTGCCGAGAGCCTCGCCGCCGGCAATCCCGGTCAGCTTTTCGGCGACCGGGTTCATGAAGGTGATACGGTTTGCGGCATCGGTGCAGATCACGGCATCGCCGATCGATTGCAGCGTCACCCTCAGCCGCTCCTTTTCATCGGCAAGCATTGCCGCCGACACGGTGAGGCGCTCTTCGGCCTCCTTGCGGCGGGTGATGTCGGTCAAGCTGCCGATGGCCCTGATCAGCCGTCCATCCTCATCACGTTCGATGGCCTTGCCGCGGTCGAGGATCCACACCCAGTGGCCATCCTTGTGGCGCATCCTGAACTCGGCCTCAAAGAACGGTGTCTTGCCCTCGAGATGAGCGCGATCCGCTTCGGCGACAGTCTCGCGATCATCAGGATGGATCATCGTCAGCCAGCGGTCGGTGTCGCCATCGAGCTCGCCATCCGCATAGCCCAGCATCTTGACCCAGGTCGAGGAATAGGTCGTGCCGCCCTTGCGCATGTCGAGGTCCCAGACGCCCTGGCCGGCGCCGGCGAGCGCGAAATTCCAACGCGTTTCCGCTTCGGCAATGCGCGCCTCGGCCTGCTTGCGAGCGTCGATGTTTTCGATTTGCGAGACGAGATAGAGCGGGCGGCCGCTGGTCTCATCGCGAATGACCGAACCGGCAAGATGGGCCCAGACAGGCGTTCCGTCCTTGCGGAGATAGCGCTTCTCGAAATGGAAGGAATTGACCGTGCCCGCCTTCAGATCGTCCATCGTCTTCCGCCCGATCTGCTGGTCGTCGGGATGCGTGATCTGGAAGAAAGTCAGCGTCTCGATCTCTTCGCTTGTGTAGCCAAGCATGGCCGCGAAGGCCGGATTGGTCTGGCGGATGCGCCCATCGAGACCGACAACGACGATACCGATCGCTGAATCCTCCATGGCGCGGCGGAAGCGCAGCTCGCTCTCGGCGATCTGTTGGCGATCCCTGCTGATCCTGCGGATGGACAGGGCGGCGAGGAACAGCGCGCCCGCCGCCACCGCCATCGCGATCTGCAGGCAGAGTTTCAAGGCTTCGGTGCCCAGGTCCAGGTGCGACAGCAGGATCGAGGCCGCCAGCACGCCCAGGCCGGCGACGAGCAACGCCAGCCCTGCACGCCCAAGAGATTCTCGGCTGGTCAATCCTCGCCACATCACGATACGTGCCACCCCCGTGCGCAAACGCATGTTCTCGCCTCAACCTTGGCGGATCGATTTTAAGGAAAGGTTGCGTCAGGCATTCCGGTGCCATCGCTAACCGGCAAACAATTGCCGGCATGATTAAGGATCGGTATGCGCGAGCGGGCTAGCGTGGCGCAACGCTACCAGCGCACGAAAAACCGTCCGCCGAGCGCGCCAAGCAATGCGAGCGCTGCAATGGCTATCGTGTACCAGGTGGCGACGAAAAGCGGCGAATCGTCGAAGCAGTGGGCGGCATAGAAGGTTGCCGCCAGCCCGCCGGCGAGCAGGCCTGCCACCGCACCGGCAAGCACCGGCCGTGTCGGCGCCCCGTAGCGCAGCATCCACAGGAAGATGGCAAGCGGACCGAGGCCGATCAGCGGGATGAAAGCCATGCAGATCATCATGTTGGAGCCGACCATTTTGGTTCCCCACAGCGCCTCCGGCACCATGAAAAGCTCCAGAACCACCGCCACGGCTACCAGCACTGGCGCCGCAGCCATCCCAACCATTGCCCGGCCCGTTGATGCACCCGGCGTCGACAAGGCACGGATCAGGGCGAAGGCGCTGACGGCAAGCACGATGGTGAAAACAAATTTGGAAAGGAAGCGCATCGTGTGCGCGGCCGCCATGAAATCCGGACGTGGGCCGATGGTCAGCAGGAAAACGACGGCCGCGATCACCGCTGCCGCACCGGCGGCCAGCCACCAGGCCGATTGCAGCGGCATCGCCTTGCTGGTTGCATCGGCGTCCAGCGCCTTGATGAGATCGCCCGTTCTCATGTCATTCCCGCCCGAACCGCCCCTGCCCGAATCGCTTGGCTATCGCGGCAAGTCCGCGATGCAGCGACACCCGCACCGCCGTCTCGCTGATGCCGAACTTTGCCGCTGTCTCGCCGATGGACCGCCCTTCCACCGACACGGCCGAGACCACGGAGCGCTGAGCCGGCGACAGACCGTCCAATGCACGGTTGATGTCGCGCTCGCTGACGGTCTCGGTTTCCGGCTCGGCGAACGTCTCGGCGATATCGTCGACGTCGATCTCGATGCGCCGTCCGCGCCGCCTGAACGCATCGATCAGCTTGAAGCGGGCAATCGCATAGACCCACGGCAACACCGGCGCATCCTGACGCCAGGTATGCCGTTTCACATGAATGGCCAGCAAGGTTTCCTGCACGACATCCTCGGGATCGACCCCGCCCTGCACGATCTTGCGCCTGGCAAAACCGCGAACCAGCGCGGCAATCCGGTGCAGAAAGTCGGCGTAAGCCCTTTCATCTCCCGCGATCGCGGCCCGCATCAGCCGGGAAAGTTCGGCCTCGTCCTTGCCGCTCACAAGAGTTCACTCCCCGATTTTCGCGTCTCGGCGCTGATTTGTTACGTGGCCGGCGAAATAATGTCCAAGCCAAACTGTCGGCAAGTCACGAAAGTTTGCGGCACCGCCGAACCGTGAGCATCACGCGGAATTGTCCGTTCGGCACCGACCTTTGCACGTCAGCGACCGATTGAAGCACATCAACAATGTTGACTATAGCTGTCATGTATCGATAGGTGCAGCCGTGACAGACCTAGGACCCCCGAAATCGAGGACAATGCCATGAAATACGCTCTTTCCACCCTCGCCGGCGCCGCCGCGCTGGCAATCAGCCTCATCGCCGGTCCGGCAAAGGCGGAAGAGGATGGCATCATTGTCTACAACGCCCAGCACGAAAGCCTGACCAAGGCGTGGGCCGAAGGCTTCACCAAGGAAACAGGCATCAAGGTCACCGTGCGCAATGGCGGCGACAGCGATTTCTCCAACCAGATCGTCGCCGAGGGCGCTGCTTCGCCCGCAGACGTCTTCCTGACCGAAAACTCACCGGCCATGGCGCTGGTCGAAAGCGCCGGCCTGTTCGCGCCGGTCGACGCGGACACGCTGGCGCAGGTTCCCCAGGACTATCAGCCGGCCAGCGGCAAATGGGTCGGCGTTGCCGCGCGCAGCACGGTCTTTGCCTATAACAAGACCAAGCTGACTGCCGACCAGTTGCCCAAGTCGATGCTAGACCTCGCCGATCCGAGCTGGAAAGGCCGTTGGGCCGCCTCCCCCTCGGGCGCCGATTTCCAGGCCATCGTCAGCGCCCTGCTCCAGCTCAAAGGTGAAGCCGCTACCGCCGACTGGCTGAAGGCGATGAAAACCAATTTCACGGCCTACAAGGGCAACAGCACGGTGATGAAGGCGGTTAATGCCGGCGAGATCGAAGGCGGCGTGATCTACCACTATTACTATTTCGGCGATCAGGCCAAGACCGGCGAAAACAGCAAGAATGTCGCGCTGCACTATTTCAAGAACCAGGATCCGGGCGCCTTCGTCTCGATCTCCGGCGGCGGTGTGCTGGCTTCGAGCAAGCATCCGAAGGAAGCCCAGGCGTTCCTGAAATGGCTGACAGGCAAAGGCGGTCAGGACGTGCTGAAAACCGGCGATTCCTTCGAGTACGCGGTCGGCAAGGGTGCGGACTCCAACCCGAAGCTGGTGCCGCTCGCCGATCTGCAGGCGCCGAAGGTCGATGCCACGACGCTGAACTCCAAGAAGGTCACCGATCTGATGACGGCAGCCGGCTTGCTTTAGTTGCCATTCGTCCTAAAAGGACACCCGACCACGCTCCCGCGGGAATTCGCCTTCCGCGGGAGTGATTTTGTTTTTCGAGATGGCATTCGTCGATGACGACACGCTGTGTTCCCGACCGCGATCGCGGTCTTTCAATTGCTGCCGCTGGACGGCAACGGCACGGCGTCTGACCTGATGCAGTCCGCGGTCGATCTCGCGCATTCGGGCCTGCCTTCGGGCACAGGCCGAAGGGCTCGGCGACGCGCACCGCTTTGGCTGGTCCTCGCCGCCATCTTCGTTGCGCTGCTGGCGCTGGTGCCGCTTGCCTTCATCATCTGGATCGCGGTGCAGACCGGCTGGGAGACAGTCTCGGCACTGGTCTTCCGGCCGCGTGTCGGCGAGCTTCTGGTCAACACTGTCCTGCTGGTCGCGCTCTCGGTGCCGATCACCATCGTGCTGTCGGTTTCGCTGGCCTGGTTGACCGAGCGCAGCGACCTGCCGGGCGCCCGGCTCTGGGCCTGGCTGTGCGTGGCGCCGCTCGCCATCCCGGCTTTTGTGCACAGCTATGCCTGGGTCACCATGGTGCCGGGACTGCACGGCCTGTGGGCCGGCGTGCTGGTTTCCGTGATCGCCTATTTCCCGTTCCTGTATCTGCCGGTGTCGGCGGCGTTGCGCCGTCTCGATCCCGCCCTGGAAGACGCCGCCGCCGCACTCGGCCTTGGGCCCCGGCGCGTGTTCTGGCGGGTCGTGCTGCCGCAATTGCGGCTCGCCATCTGCGGCGGCTCGCTGCTGGTCGGCCTGCATCTGCTGGCCGAGTACGGCCTCTATGTCTTCATCCGCTTCGACACCTTCACCACGGCGATCGTCGACCAGTTCCAGTCGACCTTCAATGGACCGGCCGCCAACATGCTGGCCGGCGTGCTGGTCAGCTGCTGCTTCGTGCTGCTCGGCCTCGAAGTGCTGGTGCGCGGCGAGGAGCGCTATGCCCGTGTCGGCTCCGGCGCGGCGCGCCATCAGCAACGCACAAGCCTCGGACGCGCCACCCTGCCTAGCCTGCTCCTGCTTGTCGTCATCACGCTTTTGGCGCTCGGCGTGCCGTTCGTCACCATTGGCGGCTGGCTTGCCGCCGGCGGCTCCGCTGTCTGGCGCTTGGACGAGATCGGCCTGGCGCTTGGCCAGACGCTGTTCCTGGCGCTCGCCGGCGCGTTGCTCGCCACCGTCGCCGCCATGCCGATGGCCTGGATCTCGATCCGCGCGCCGGGGCCATTGCAGCGTCTTCTGGAGGGCTGCAACTACATCGTCGGCTCGCTGCCCGGGGTCGTCATCGCACTGGCGCTGGTCACCATCACCGTACGCATCGCGCTGCCGCTCTACCAGACCTTGTTCACCATCCTGGTTGCCTATGCGCTGATGTTCCTGCCGCGCGCGCTGGTCAGCCTGCGGGCGTCTATCGCGCAGGCGCCGGTCGAGCTCGAACGCGCCGCTTCCAGCCTCGGCCGGCCGCCGCTGCAGGCGCTGTGGTCGACGACGATCCGCCTGTCGGCGCCGGGCGCCGCGGCCGGCATGGCCCTGGTGGCGCTCGGCATCATGAACGAACTGACCGCCACCCAGATGCTGGCGCCCAACGGCACCCGCACGCTGGCGATGGCTTTCTGGTCCTACAGTGGCGAGATTGATTATGCCTCGGCGGCACCCTACGCCTTCATCATGGTGGCGATGTCGCTGCCCTTGACCTGGCTGCTCTATGTCCAGTCGAAACGGATGGCCGGACGATGAGCTTTCTCGAAATCAGCGGCCTGCACAAGCAATACGGCCCGGTGGCGGCCCTTGCCGGCGTCGACCTCAGCGTCGCCAGCGGCAGCCGCACGGCGATCGTCGGTCCTTCCGGTTGCGGAAAGACGACCCTGCTGCGGCTGATTGCCGGCTTCGAGGCTCCGGACCAGGGCCACATCACGCTCGACGGTGCCATATTGGCCAACGGCGGCGCTGCGGTGCCGGCATATCGCCGAGGCATCGGTGTGGTGGCGCAGGATGGTGCCCTGTTTCCGCATCTGACCATTGGCGACAATATCGGTTTCGGCATGGGCCGCGGCGAGGACAAGCGCGCTGAGCGCATCGTCGAGCTCGCCTATATCGTCGGGCTCGACAAGGCGATCCTCAAACGCCGCCCGCACGAGCTTTCCGGCGGCCAGCAGCAGCGTGTGGCGCTGGCCCGGGCCATGGCGATGAAGCCCAGGCTGATGCTTCTCGACGAGCCGTTCTCGGCGCTCGATACCGGCCTGCGCGCCTCGATGCGCAAGGCGGTGGCCGAACTTCTGGAGGCCGCCGGCATCACCACCATCCTGGTGACGCACGACCAGGCCGAAGCGCTGTCCTTCGCCAGCCAGGTCGCGGTGATGCGCGACGGCAAGTTCTCGCAAATCGGCACGCCGCGCGAGCTCTATCTCAAGCCGAAGGACAGGATGATCGCCGAATTCCTCGGCGACGCCATCATCCTGCCGGCCAAGATATCAAATGGCTTCGCCAACTCGCCGCTCGGCCGCATCGCGGTCGACACCCATGACAGCCGCGATATCGCCCGCATCATGCTTCGCCCGGAGCAGATCGCGCTGAAGAGAACGTCGCGCGAGGGTATGTCCGGCACCTCGGACATGCTGTTCGGCGAGGTGACGGAATCCGAATTCGCCGGCTCGATGTGCACGGTCGCGGTGCGGCTCTTGAACAATGCCGATCCGCCCGATGCGGCAGCGATCGGCAACACGCCGCTGGTCCTGCGCAAACCGGGCATGGACGCGCCGGCGGTCGGCGAGATCGTCCGGCTGACTGTATCGGGAAAGGCGCATGTCTTCGCCTGAACGCCGCGTGGGTGGAGCGTAGGCCTATCTTTCTGATTAGCCGACGCGCTTTCCGGCCTGATCGAACCAGTGCAGCTTTTCTGCCTTGGCAACCACGCGCAATTGGTTGCCAACCGTGGCGGTGGCGCGACCCGCGACCCGCACGACGATCCTGCTGCCACCTGCAGCACAGTGAAGGAAACTTTCGGCGCCTACCGGTTCGACTGCCTCGACCAGCGCCGGCAGAATGAGCGCGCCGGACGGTGCCTCGGCCCCGAAGGTGACGTCGGCATCCTCGGGGCGGAAGCCGAGCGTGACGGCGTTCGCAGGCGCAAATTCAATCGTCTTGCCATCAGCCAGCGCCGGACCAGCCGGGCCTTGCGAAAGGGGCAGGAGATTCATCGGCGGCGCGCCAATGAAGGAAGCGACGAAGGTCGAGGCCGGCCTTTCGTAGACGTCGAGCGGCGCCCCCATTTGCTCGACCAGTCCGGCATTCATGACGACGAGGATGTCGGCCAACGTCATCGCCTCGAGCTGGTCATGTGTGACATAGACCGACGTGACGCCAAGCGAGCGCTGCAGGTTCTTTATCTCGACGCGCATCTGGCCACGCAATTTGGCATCGAGATTGGAGAGCGGTTCGTCGAAAAGGAAAACCCTCGGATTGCGCACAATGGCACGACCCATGGCGACACGCTGGCGCTGGCCGCCGGAAAGCTCGCGCGGGCGGCGGTCGAGCAGCGCCGAAAGTTCCAGTATTTTCGCCGTCGCGCGGACCCGGCTGTCGATCTCATCTTTCGGCGTGCCGCGGTTGCGCAGCCCATAGGCCATGTTGTCGTAGACTTTCATATGCGGATAGAGCGCGTAGTTCTGGAACACCATGGCGATGTCACGCTCGGTCGGACCGGTTGAGTTTACGATCTTGCCGTCGATCGCAACTGTTCCCGAGGAGATGGTTTCAAGCCCGGCGATCATTCTGAGCAGCGTGGACTTGCCGCAACCCGACGGGCCGACCAGCACGCAAAGCTCCTTGTCGGGAACTGCGATTGAAACGCCCTTCACGGCCTCGAAACCGCTGGGGTAGACCTTCTTCACATCCTTCAGATCGACGGTCGCCATCAGCTTCTCACTTTTCGGAATCGACCAGGCCGCGAACGAACCAGCGTTGCATCAGCACCACGACCAGGATCGGCGGCACGATGGCCAGCATCGCTGTAACCATGACCAGGTGCCATTGCGTATCGGCATCGGCGAAGGAGACCATCTTTCTGAGCGCGATGACGATCGTGTTCATGTTGCTGCTGTTGGTGACGAGCAACGGCCACAGATACTGTGTCCAGCCATAAATGAAGAGGATGACGAACAGCGCCGCGATATTTGTCCGCGACAGCGGCAACAGGATGTCGAAGAAGAAGCGCCACGGCCCCGCACCGTCGACCCGCGCCGCCTCAACCAATTCGCCAGGAATCGTCATGAAGAACTGGCGGAACAGCAGCGTGGCGGTGGCCGAGGCGATCAGCGGGATGATCAGGCCCGCATAAGTGTCGATCATGCCGAGATCGACCATCACCTTGTAGGTTGGCAGGATGCGCACCTCGACGGGGAGCATCAGGGTGATGAAGATCAGCCAGAAGAAGGTCATGCGCAGCGGAAAGCGGAAGAACACGATCGCATAGGCAGACAGGATCGAGATGAATATCTTTCCCACCGCGATGCCGAGCGCCATGATCGTCGTGTTGAGCAGCAGCCTGCCGACGCTGACGCCGCCGATGCGGCCGACACCGCCGAACAATGCCTCGCTGTAATTGTTCCAGAACTGATCGCCGGGCAGGAGCGGCAATGGCGGCCTGAGGATCGTTTGCAGCGTCTGCGTCGAGGCAACGAACGTGTAGTAGATCGGGAAGGCGACGATCAATATGCCGAGGATCAGCATGGCGTGGGCGATGACGGTGCGGAGCGGTGACTGGCCGATCATCGCTCGCCCTCAGCCGTAATGGACTTTGCGTTCCACATAGCGGAACTGGATGGCGGTGAGCGAGATGACGATGATCATCAGGATGACCGACTGCGCCGCCGAGTCACCGAGGATCAGATTGACGAAGCCGTCATTGTAGACCTTGTAGACCAGCGTCTCAGTCGTCTTGCCCGGACCGCCCCCGGTGACGGCATGGACGATGCCGAACGTGTCGAACAGGGCATAGACGGTGTTGACGACCAGCAGGAAGAAGGTCGTCGGCGCAAGCAGCGGGAAGACGATGGTCCAGAATCGCTTGGTCTCGCCGGCGCCGTCCATGGCCGCCGCCTCGATCAAGGCTTTCGGCACCGCCTGCAGGCCGGCGACGAAGAACAGGAAATTGTAGCTGATCTGCTTCCAGGCAGCGGCGGACACCAGCAGGATCATGGCGTGGGTGCCATTGAGCAGTGGATCCCAGGCGATGCCGAAACTCCTCAGCATGTAGGCCAGCGACCCGATCGAGGGGTTGAAGAGGAACAGCCACAGCATACCGGCAATCGCCGGCGCCACCGCGTAGGGCCAGATCAAGAGCGTGCGGTAGAGACCTTTGCCGCGCACCACCTTCTCTGCCATGACCGCCAGCAGGAGCGCCACGCACATGGCGACGATAGCGGTCGCAAGGGAAAACACCACCGTGACCTTGACCGAGTTCAGGTAGGCCGGATCGGCAAGCACTTTCCTGAAATTGGCGAACCAGACGAACTTGGTCCTCAGCCCGAACGGATCCTGCCTGAGCATGGATTGGTAGAACGCCTGACCGGCCGGCCAGTAGAAAAAAACGAGCGTGATGGCCAGTTGCGGCGCCACAAGCAGGTAGGGAAGGACCTTGTTGGGGAACACGACGCGAGGGGTCACGGAGCCACTCCGAGGTGATGAGGCGGGGGGCACCATGCGGCACCCCTCTCCGCCAAGATGGCTTTGATGAGCGTTTCGGACTGGGCATCATCGACCATTGGCGAAATCGCAAAGGACGGCAAAACTCCCCTCACGAGGGGAGATGCCCGGCGGGACAGGTGGGTGCGCCGTAGAGCAAGGACCTGCGCTCGCTCTAATTCCCCAGCGCTTCCTTGATCGCGGCATTGCCACGCGTAACCGCATTGTCGAGCGCCTGCTGCGCGGTCTGCTGGCCGGCGAGCATCTTCTCGAACTCCTCGTTCTGGATATCGCGCACCTGCGGCAGATTCGGCAGACGTACGCCCTTGGAATTGTCGGTCGGCATCTTACCCGTCATCTGCAGGATCGGGGTCTCGCGGCCGACATTCTTGTCATAGAAACCGGACTTCTTGGTCGCTTCATAAGCCGCCAGCGTTACCGGCAGATAACCCGACTTCTGGTGCAGGTATTCTTGCACCTCGGTCTTCGACAGGTAGGCGAAGAAGGCCGCGACGCCCTTGTATTCCTCATCGGATTTGTCCGCGAAAACCCACAGGCTGGCGCCACCCGGCGTCGTGTTCTGCGGCGCACCCTTGGCGTCGCTGTCATACGGCAATTGGCCAATGCCGTAATTCATGCCGGACTTGACGATATCGCCAAGCCCGCCGGACGATTCGGTCATGATCCCGCATTCGCCCGCAAGGAAGATCTGCTTGGCTTCGGAGGTGCGGCCGCCATATTTGAAGGTGCCGTCCTTGGCGAGGTCCGCCAGCGCCTGGAAATGGTTGACGAAAATCGGCGCGTTGATCTTGAGCTCGACATCGCCGCCGGCCAGACCGTTCTGCTGGGTGGCCCATGACACGTCATTCCAGGCCGCGAAATTCTCCAGATGTATCCAGGTCAGCCAGGTCGAGGTGTAGCCGCAGGCGGCCGCGCCGCTCGCCTTGATCTTCTTGGCGTCTTCCCACACTTCATTCCAGGTCTTGGGTGGGCTATCGACGTCGAGACCAGCCTTCTTGAAGATATCCTTGTTGTAATAAAGGATCGGCGAGGAGGAGTTGTAGGGGAAGGAGAGCATGGTGCCGTCCGGCTTCGAATAATAGCCGACTATGCCTGGCAGATACTGGCTCTTGTCGAAGGTCATTCCAGCGCTGGTCAACACATCGGCTGCGGGCTTGATGGCACCTTCGGCCGCCATCATCACGCCGGTGCCGACGTCGAACACCTGGATGATGTCTGGCGCCTGGCCCGCGCGGTAGGCGGCAATGCCGGCATTCAGCGTCTCGGGATACGTGCCTTTGAACACCGGAACGAGCTCATAGTCGCTCTGGCTGGCATTGAAATCTTTGGAGATCTTGTCGACGACTTCGGCATTGGCGCCAGTCATGGCGTGCCACCAACTGATCTGCGTGACGGCAAAAGCGGAGGTTGAGGAAAGCGTCATAAAGGTAGCGGCAACACCGGCCGCGAAGCCGAAGGACTTCATGTTTCATCTCCCGTTTGTCATTGGCGAAAGGGGGCACTCCCGCGAAGGCAATATGTGTCGCTCATGACAATCAGACAACGGTTTTGTTGCAGATCGACGAACTTCACCCTTTACCTGACGCAACGCTCGCCTCCGCTTGGAGGCATGGAGAGCGATACGGTTAGCCGGCTTAGCGCGACGACAAGCGCGCCAGGAAGCACCGTCGGGACTGTCAAGCTGGCTTTCGGCGTGTCAGCCCTGATTGCAGCCGCAGCAACCCGAAGAGACACGCCAAGGTTGCAGCCGACTTTATCGATCCCTCAACGGCAACGCGCTACTCGATACTGCTGCCCTGTTTATTTCCAAAGCTCAGGTGAAATAAATGCTGACGGTCTACAATTGTATCGTCAACGAACACGATCTGAGACTGGTCGCACTCGCCGCGCTGATCTGCGGAATTTCCTGCTTCTCTGCTGTCAACCTGCTTCAGCACATAAGCCGTTCCACAGATCGGAACCGGCTTGCCTGGCTGATGATCGCGGCCACTTCGACCGGCTTTGGCATCTGGGCAACGCACTTCATCGCCATGCTCGCATTCACACCGGGCATACCCAGTGCTTATGATCCGGCACTCTCCGTGCTTTCGCTCGCTGCTTCGGTCACTTTGACGGCAGCCGGCATGTGGATCGCCACCTTGCGGGATGAGTTCGACTATCATCTCGTCGGCGGCGCCGTGCTGGGCGGCGGTATCGCAGCCATGCACTACATCGGCATGGCGGCGTTCGAGGTTCAGGGCCGTATCGAGTGGAACCTGTTGCTTGTCGCCGTTTCCCTGCTGGCCGGCGTAACGCTCGCGGCGCTGGCGCTGCGTGTCGTGCAGCGCCGCCCCTCCTTGAAGGCGACATCCGGCGGCGCGGTGCTGCTGACGCTGGCGATCTGCACTCTGCATTTCATCGGTATGGGTGCCGTCTCCATCTTCCCCGATCCCTCGATCGTCATATCCGAATACACGATCGAGCCGACCTCGCAGGCTTTCGCCGCCGCCGCCGCCACACTGGTGATCCTGGTTCTGTCGGCATCGGCGCTGTGGATCGATTTGCGCTTCCGTCGCCAGAAGCTCGAGGTCGACCGCATGCACGGCCTGGCCAATGCCGCCGTGGAGGGGCTGATCGTCTGCGACGGCAACCGCATCATCAGTGCCAATGACAGCATTGCGGCACTGACGGGCATAGCAACAGCGACGCTGAACGGAATGCAGCTTGGCGATCTCTTCGGATCCGATATGTCGGGCTTCGGCGAACAGCCGCAGGAGGCCGAATTGAGCGGTCGCGATGGCACGAGCATTCCTGTCGAGCTGATCGCCAGGAGCATCGACTACTGTGGCAAACCGCACAACGTGGTCGCGGTCCGCGATATTCGCGAGCGCAAGAAGGCGGAACAGGAGATCCTGCGGCTTGCCCATTTCGATCCCTTGACCGGACTGGCCAATCGCCGCAGCTTTTCCGGCCGGCTGGAGACGGAAATCGCTGCGATGGGCCGGACCAGGAAAGGCGGCCAGCTTGCGCTTCTGCTGCTTGATCTCGACCGGTTCAAGGAGGTCAACGACCTGTATGGGCACGGCGCGGGCGACGCCATGCTGCAGAAGGTTGCGCAGTGCGCGACCGGTATCCTTCGTCCAGGGCAGATGGTGGCGCGGCTGGGCGGCGATGAGTTCGCCATCATCGCGCCGAACCTGGCCGACCCGTTGGAGGCAGGCCGTATCGCCAACGCCGTGCTGACCGCCATGCGCGAGGAAAACCGGCTCTCGGTCGGCGGCGGCCTTGTGTCGGCAAGCATCGGCATTGCGCTGTATCCCTCGGATGCCGAAAACCAGGCCAGCCTGATAAGCCACGCCGATACGGCACTCTACCGGGCCAAGACCGAAGGCAAGGACACTTACCGTTATTTCGAAGCATCGATGGGGGCCGAGGCCCGCGACAAGCGCGTCATGGAGCACGAACTGCGCCAGGCGGTCGCACGCCAGGAGTTCTATCTCGTCTACCAGCCGCAGAAAGAGATCAGCAGCGGAAAGATGGTCGGCTTCGAAGCGTTGGTCCGCTGGCGGCATCCGACGCGCGGCGACGTGTCGCCGGCCATATTCATCCCGGTGGCCGAAGACAGCGGCGCCATTGGCCAGATTGGCGAATGGGTCCTGACGGCTGCCTGCGAGGAAGCCGCCCGCTGGGAAAATCCGCTGACGGTGGCCGTCAACGTTTCGGCGGTGCAGCTCCACAACACGAATTTCAGCCGCAAGGTCCACGAAACATTGCTGAATTCCGGCCTGGCGCCCGGCAGGCTCGAGCTTGAGATCACCGAGACGGCGCTTGTCAAGGACATGCCGCGGGCGCTGGCCACCTTGCGGCAGGTCAAGGCGCTGGGCGTGCGCGTGGCCATGGACGATTTTGGAACCGGCTATTCCTCGCTCTCCAACCTCCGCGCCTTCCCCTTCGACAAGATCAAGATCGATGGCTCCTTCATCAAGTCGGTCGACAAGAACGGCCAGGTCGCGGCGATCGTGCGCGCCGTCCTGGGACTTGGACGTGGTCTCGGCCTGCCGGTTCTGGCGGAGGGGGTCGAGACGCTCGGCGAACTGAAATTCCTGGACGCCGAAGCCTGCGAGATCGGCCAGGGCTATTATATCGGCAGGCCAGCTCTCATCGAAGAATTCGGCGATCTGACCGGTGTCGTCACACCCGCTGTCGGCAGCAAACCCGCTACCTTGCGCGACAGAAGCGTTCTGGCCTTCGCACCGGCACCTGCGCTAGCCACACGCTAGACTAGAGGCTCTCGGGCTTGAGTGCCGTCTCGACCAGCCGCCTGGCGTCCGGCCCCGACCATTCGGCCGGGCCGTTCATATGGGCGATCAGGCAGCCCTCGCCGTCGACCAGCATGGTGACAGGAAGGCCTAGCGCCAGGCCGCGCTTCTTGAGGTCGTTGAACAGCGCCATCGTCGAATCCCGGTAATAGCCAAGCGTCGCGACGCCGGTATCGCTGAGGAACTTCTTCGGCTTCACATCGTCGCCGGCATCGACATTGACGGCGATCACTTGAAAGGCGTCGCTGCCCTTTTCCTTCTGCAGCGCATCGAGCGCCGGCATTTCGGCACGGCACGGCGCGCACCATGTCGCCCACAGATTGAGCAGCACCGTCTTGCCGGCATGATCGGCAAGCGTCATCGGCTTGCCGTCCGGACCGTTGAAGGCAAGGCTCTTCAGGGATTGTGGCGGATCGGCGGGCAAAAGTGCCGCGACCTCACCGGTGGCCGAAGCCGCGACCTTCTTGGCGCGGTCGCTCTTGGCCGCGCAGGCCACGTCGTCCTTGCTCTCACCCACGGCAGCTTGTGCCGGTGCATTGTTGCCAGACCGGCTCTCGCTGACATATACCGCGACCGCGCCCGCCAGCGCGCCCGCCACCAAGGCGGCGAGGATCAGGCGCGGGGCCGGGAAGAATCTACTACCGTCTGCCATTTTCTCAAAACTGCTCCGAAGCACGGGTTATAGCCATGAGCGACAAGAAAACCAGCAACCAGATGTGGGGCGGACGTTTTGCCTCGGGTCCGGCCGCCATCATGGAAGCGATCAACGCGTCTATCTCCTTCGACCGCAAACTCTATGCGCAGGACATCAAAGGCTCGATCGCCCATAGCGAGATGCTGGCGCAAACGGGCATTATTTCGGCGGCCGATCAAGAAAAAATCGCTGACGGGCTGAACACGATCCTGAGAGAGATCGAGGCCGGCAGCTTCGAGTTCTCGACGCGGCTCGAAGACATCCACATGAACATCGAGGCGCGCCTTGCCGATCTGATCGGCCCGGCGGCCGGCCGCCTGCACACCGCCCGCTCGCGCAACGATCAGGTCGCGGTCGATTTGCGGCTCTGGGTCAAGGAGGAGTGCTTTCGCGTCGCCGAGGCGTTGAAGGGGTTGATTGAGGCGTTGCTGGAGCGGGCCGAGGAGCATGCGGCGACCGTGATGCCGGGCTTCACCCATATGCAGGCGGCCCAGCCGGTGACCTTCGGCCATCACTGCATGGCCTATGTCGAGATGTTTTCGCGCGACCTGTCGCGTGTCCGCGATGCGATCGAACGCATGGACGAAAGCCCGCTCGGTGCCGCGGCGCTGGCCGGCACCAGCTTCCCGATCGACCGCCACCGAACCGCCAAGGGGCTCGGCTTCCGCGAGCCGATGCGCAATTCGCTCGACAGCGTCTCGGATCGCGATTTCGCGCTCGAGTTCCTTGCCATGGCCGCGATCTGCGCCACGCATCTGTCGCGGCTGGCCGAAGAGATCATCATCTGGTCGACGCCGCAATTCGGCTTCGTCAGGCTGTCGGACTCGTTTTCCACCGGCTCGTCGATCATGCCGCAGAAGAAGAATCCCGATGCCGCCGAACTGGTGCGCGGCAAGACCGGCCGCGTCACCGGCCATCTGGTCGGCCTGCTGACCGTGATGAAGGGCATGCCTTTGACCTATGGCAAGGACATGCAGGAAGACAAGGAATCGGTATTCGACGCCGCCGAGACGCTCGACCTGATGCTGGCGGCGATGACCGGCATGGTCTCGGACATGACGGTCAACGCAGCCGCGATGAAGAAGGCCGCCGGCTCCGGCCACGCGACAGCAACCGACCTTGCCGACTGGCTGGTGCGCACGCTCGGCCTGCCGTTCCGACAGGCGCATCATGTCACCGGCCGGGCGGTAGCGCTGGCCGAAGACAAGAAGGTGGGGCTGGAGAAGCTTTCGCTGGAGGATCTGCAGTCGATCGATCCCGGCATCACGGCCGACATATTCTCAGTGCTGGCGGTGCAGAACTCGGTCAAGAGCCGCACCAGTTTCGGCGGCACCGCGCCGTCGGAAGTGAGGAAGCAGATCCGCGCCTGGAAAAAGCGACTGGCGAAAGCGTAATGCCGGATGTTGCGCCAGCAATATCCCGGACATGCGACCAGCAATATCCGGACGTTGCGCCAGATATTGCGACGAGCAATATCTCGGGGTGCAATGCGCCGAGAACTCGGCTAAAAGCGGCGGCTGACAAACGTTTCGGACGGATGGATCGATGACCGGAAGCAGGATTTTGGTGACGCTGACGCTGCTGGTGGCGATCGCGGCCGTCTCGGCCTGCGGCAGGAGGGGCGGTCTCGACACACCCTATGAGGCGGCCGTGCAGGCGCGCAAGGATGCCTCGAAGGCCCATCAGCCCGTGCCGCCGGAGCCAGAAAAACCGGTCAAGGACAAGAAGTTCATCCTCGACCCGCTGATCTAGGCCGACGAGAGCGGGGCCTTCCAACCCGATCTCATCGTGCCCCAACTTTCCGGAACCACTCCCGTGAACCATTTCGACTACCGCGACGGCGTGCTCCATGCCGAGGACGTGGCGATACCAGATATCGCCGCACAGGTCGGCACGCCATTCTACTGCTACTCGACGGCCACCCTGACCAGGCACTACCGGGTGTTTGCCCAGTCCTTTGCCGGGCTCGACACGCTGGTCTGCTACGCCATGAAGGCCAATTCCAACCAGGCCGTCCTGCGGACGCTGGCGAAGCTCGGCGCCGGCGCCGACGTGGTTTCGGAAGGTGAATTGCGCCGGGCGCTGGCCGCCGGCATTCCGGCCGGCAAGATCCTGTTTTCGGGCGTCGGCAAGACCGCGCGCGAAATGGACTTTGCCCTTGCCGCCGGCATCCTCTGCTTCAACGTCGAGTCCGAGCCTGAACTCGAGCTGTTGTCGGCGCGAGCCGTTGCTCTTGGCAAGGTGGCGCCGATCTCGCTGCGCATCAATCCCGATGTCGACGCCAGGACCCACAAGAAGATCTCCACCGGCAAGGCCGAGAACAAATTCGGCATCCCGTGGCAGAGGGCGCGGCAGGTCTATGCCCGCGCGGCAACGCTTCCCGGCATCAGGATCACCGGCATCGACACCCATATCGGCAGCCAGATCACCGAGCTGCAGCCCTTCGACGACGCCTTCGCCCTGCTTGTCGATCTGGTCGGCGCGCTGCGGGCGGACGGCCATGCCATCGAGCATATCGACCTCGGCGGCGGCCTCGGTATCCCCTATCGCGTCGACAACAACCCGCCGCCGCTGCCCGATGCCTATGCCCAGATCGTCAGGAAGCATGTCACCAAGCTCGGGCTGAAGGTGATGTTCGAGCCGGGCCGGCTGATCGTAGGCAATGCCGGTATCCTCGTCTCGGAAGTGATCTTCGTAAAGGAAGGCGACGCCAAGAACTTCCTCGTCGTCGACGCCGCCATGAACGATCTCATCCGGCCGACGCTCTACGATGCCTTCCACGATATCCGTCCGGTCGTGCAGCCGCCGGCGGACACGCCGCGCATGATGGTTGACGTCGTCGGCCCGGTCTGCGAGACCGGCGATTATATCGGCCTGGACCGCGATCTGCCCAGGCTGAAGGCCGGCGACATGATTGCCGTCTCCACCGCGGGCGCCTATGGCGCGGTGCAGGCCGGCACCTACAACACCCGTCTGCTGGTTCCGGAGGTGCTGGTCGACGGCGACCGGTTCCACGTCGTGCGCCCACGCCTGACCTATGACGACCTGATCGGGCTGGATTCCGTGCCCGACTGGCTTGCATAGAAGCGCCGGAAACACACCGACCCGTCACAGGGAGCAATCATGACGAACGGCATCACCGTCACACGCGAGCGCATTGCCGCGATGGAACCGCGCATCCGCCCCTATATCAGGCACACGCCGGTGCTGCGCGTCGACATGGCCGATTTCGATCGGCAGCCGCTGGCCGTAGACCTGAAGCTCGAATGCCTGCAGCATTCCGGCTCGTTCAAGGCGCGCGGCGCCTTCACCAACCTGCTGGAGCGTGCGGTCCCAAAGGCCGGTGTCGTCGCAGCATCGGGCGGCAACCATGGCGCGGCCGTCGCCTATGCCGCCATGCGGCTTGGCCACAAGGCGACCATCTTCGTTCCCGAAGTGAGCCCGGCGGCCAAGCTGGAACGGATCCGCTCCTATGGCGCCGAGCTGATCGTCGGCGGCGCCCGCTATGCCGAAGCGCTGGCCGCCAGCGAACGGTTCGCCGAGGAGACCGGCGCCTTGCAGATTCACGCCTTCAACCAGGAGGAAACGTTGGTCGGCCAGGGCACGCTTGGGCTCGAAATCGAGGCCGATTTGCCTCGGATCGACACGCTGCTGGTCGCTGTCGGCGGCGGCGGTCTGATCGGCGGCATCGCTGCCTGGTTCGCGGGCCGCATCCGCATCATCGCCGTCGAGCCGGAAGGAGCGCCGACGCTGCATCGCGCCTTCGAGGCCGGACACCCCGTCGATGCGCCGGCCGAGGGCATCGCCGCCGATTCGCTGGCGCCAAAGCGCGTCGGCGAAATGATGTTCCCGATCGCCGAGGCCTATGTCGAACGCTCGATCCTGGTCGGCGACGACGACATCGTCGCCGCGCAGAAGGCGCTGTGGAACCGAACCCGCATCATCTCCGAGCCGGGAGGTGCGGCCGCCTTTGCCGCGATCCTGTCGGGCCGCTATGCGCCGGCGCAGGGCGAACGGCTCGCCGTGCTGGTCTGCGGGGCGAATGCGGACCCCGCTACCTTCTAAAGGGCCTGCTGCCTTCTAAAGCGATGCAGGATGGAACTATAACGGTCCACTTCACGTTTTTTCGAACCGCCTCGCCTTTGCCGTGTTTGCTGGTATTCTTTGAGTCGTGAGGCGTCGGGCTATCTGCCCGCTCCACAGCATGATCCCGAAACATGGAATCCCTTTCGGAACAGATCATGCTCAAAGGGATAGGGCCGCATCCCGGTTTCGGGATGCCATAGGCTCAAGGAAGGGCCGATGACGCAACGACCCACCTTCAGCAGCGATCGCGGCCTCGCCGGGCGGCTGGCTTTGAGCAGGCTGGCCACGCGGGTCTCGATGGTGGTCGAGCGCGGCTGGCCGTTGCTGCTTCCCCTCGTCATCGTTGCCAGCCTGTTCCTCAGCATCTCCTGGCTCGGGCTATTCTCCCGGCTGCCGGATATGGCGCGCATCGGCCTGGTCGCTGCCTTTGCCATAGCAGCACTGGCCGCGCTTTATCCCCTGCGTTTCTTCCGCCTGCCGGGCGCCGGCGAAATCGACCGCCGCATCGAGGCAGCCAATCAACTGTTGCACAGCCCGGTGCTGGTGCAGACCGACCGGCCAAGCGGCCGGGAAAGCAGCTTCTCGCAGGCGCTATGGCGCGAACACCAGAAGCGCATGGCCGGAAAGCTCGACAACCTCGGCGCCGACCTGCCGCGCACGCGCGTGCCGGAGCGCGACCCTTGGGCCCTGCGCGCGGTAGCGGCCCTTTTGCTCGTTACCGCCTTCGCCTTCTCCTTCGGGCCGACGGGCGGCAGGATCAGCGACGGGTTCAATGCCCATGGCGCGCGCGATATCGTGCCGCCGCGCATCGACGCCTGGGTGACGCCGCCGTCCTACACCGGCAAGCCGCCGATCTTCCTGACGGCCGACGCCAACCAGGCCATCCCGACCTTTACGGTTCCCGAAGGCAGTGACGTTTCGCTGCGCGTGACGGGCGGCTCAGGCGAGGAAACGCTCGGCTACGCCGACAAGAATGGCAATTCCCGCGCCATCGACCCGGCTGCGCCGCAGGCCGCCGCCAAGCCGGCAAGCCCGGCGACGCCGTCCAAGGTGCGCCAGTTCACCAGCAAGCTGACCGGCGACGGCACGCTGACGCTGACGTCGGGCGAGGACCAGCTCGGCCGCTGGGCCTTCGCGGTCGTACCGGACAAGCCGCCGCAGATCCGCTTCGTCGGCGAGCCCAAGCGCGCCGCCAACGGCGCCTTCGAGCTCAACTACCAGATCGACGACGACTATGGCGCCGCCACCGCCAAGGCGGTGTTCGCGCTTGCCGATCCGCAGGCGCCGAATGCGCGTCCACTGTACGGTGCACCTGAAATGCCGCTGACGCTGCCGCGCCGCGGCGGCAAGTCGAACGCCGCCAGGACCTCGAAGGACCTGACCGAGCATGTCTGGGCCGGCAGCAGCATCAAGCTGACGCTGGTCGCCACCGACGATGCCGGGCACACCGCATCGAGCGAAACCAAGACGCTGCTGATGCCGGAGCGGCCTTTCGCCAATCCGCTGGCACGCGCCGTGATCGAACAGCGCCGCCTGCTGGCGCTCGACGCCAACGCCAAGCCGCGCGTGCTCGACCTGATGGACGCCATCACGCTGCGGCCGGAAGACACCTTCGACAACATGTCCCACTACCTGGCCATCATGAGCGCCCGCACCCGGCTGAAGATGGCCGACAGCGACGATCAATTGCGCAGCGAGGTCTCCTATCTCTGGGAAATCGCGCTCGGCATCGAGGAAGGCAATCTTTCGGCCGCCGAAAAGCGGCTGCGCCAGGCGCAACAGGCGCTGCAGGACGCCATCAAGAATGGCGCCAGCGACGCTGAAATCGAAAAGGCGATGAAGGAACTGCGCGAGGCGATGAACCAGTTCCTGCAGGAATTCGCGGAGCGCGCCAAGCAAAATCCCAACGCCCCGCAGATGCAGCAGAATGGCCAGGAACTGCGCCAGAGCGACATCGATCGCATGATGGACCAGATCGAGAACCTGGCGAAGTCCGGTGATCGCGACAAGGCCCAGCAATTGCTGTCGCAACTGCAGGACATGATGAACAATCTGCAGGCCGGCCGGCAGCAGCAAGGCGGCCAGCAGGACAGCGAGATGCGCCAGCAGATGGACAAGCTGGGCGAGATCCTGCGCCGTCAGCAGGAGATGATGAACGACACCTTCCGCATGGATCAGATGCAGCGCGGCGAGCGCCAGCGCGGGCAGAACCGTGACGAGCAGCTCGGCGAAGGCGGCCAGGATGAGGACAGACCCGGCGTCGGCGAAGACCGCGATCCGCTCGCCCGGCAAAAGCCGATGACGCCCCAGGAATTCGCCGATGCGCTGAAACAGCTGCAGCAGGGCCAGGGCCAGTTGCAGAGCGACCTCGAACAGCTGAAGAAGGGCCTCGAAGGCATGGGTATGGAGCCCAATGAAGGATTTGGCGAGGCCGGCAAGTCCATGGGCAATGCCGAACAGGCACTCGGCGAGGGCGAAGGCGATGCGGCCGTCGGCCATCAGGGCCGGGCGCTGGAAGCGCTGCGCAAGGGCGCCAAGGACATGATGAAGCAGATGCAGGCCATGCAGGGCGACCAGGGTGGCGGCGAGGAAGGCGGCCGCCAGCAGAACGCCGATCGCGATCCGCTCGGCCGGCCGCGCGCCAGCCAGGGTCCCGATTTCGGCGATTCGGTGAAGGTGCCCGACGAGATCGACGTGCAGCGCGCCCGCCAGATTCTGGAAGCGATCCGCAAGCGGCTCGGCAATGCGCTCAGCCCTGACATCGAACGCAGCTATCTGGAACGGCTGCTCGAGCTGAAATAGAGCAATTCCAGGAAATGTGTGAAGCGGTTTTCCGTCCGGAATTGCGAAAAAACAAGGGGATTGCCGCCCCCGTCCATCCCACCTGAAAACCCTCTCGCACGGTTGCACCACCATGCCCAGACTTGGCGCCGTCACACCCATCCTGCGCATCTTCGACATTGCCAAGGCGCGTGAATTCTATGTCGGCTTCCTCGACTTCAAGGTGCAGTGGGAACATCGCTTCGCCGACGACGCGCCGCTCTACATGGCGATCGGCCGCGACGGCTGCGTCCTGCATCTCAGCGAACATCATGGCGACGGTGCACCCGGCATCGCCGTGCGCATCGAGGTCGAGGACATCACGGCTCTTCATGGCGAGCTAACCGGCAAAAACTACCGCTTCGCCAGGCCAGGCGTGGAAGAGACGCCTTGGAAGACCCGCGAGGTATCGGTCGCCGATCCGTTCGGCAACAGGCTGCATTTCTACGAGGATGCCGCCGGCTGACTGAGCCTGTTGACGAAGGCTTCGCGGATCGCATCCTGCATGCCGTCGATCGCCTCGCCTGACGCGTTCGGGTTGCGGTGCATCACCACGTTCGAGGAATCGATGGCGCCGAATCCGTCCGCCGTGGTCAGTTCACGACAGCCGTCCGGAATGTTGCTGCGCGAGATCGGCGCGATCGCCAGTCCGGAGGTGACGGCGAGCTTGAGGCCGCCGGTGGTATCGCTGGTATAGGCGACGCGATAGGCAAGATCGCGCTGCTCCAACGATTTGATGGCGAAGTCCTTGCACCAGCCGGCCCGGTTGTAGAGCGCGATCGGCACCGGCTGTTCCTCATGCATGTGATGCAGGGACGATGTCACCCACACGGTCGGGTCGTGCATCAGCACTTCGCCGCCGGCGGGATCCTGCCATTCGAACACCACGCACAGATCCAGCTCGCCGGCAGCGAGCGCCGCCATCTGTGCCCCGGAATGGGCATAGCGCACGGTGACCTCGACCTGCGTATGACGCTTCGAGAAAGCGCCGAGCGCGCGCGACAGGATGGCGTGGCCATATTCCTCCGGAATGCCGATGCGCACCGGCCCGCCAAGCGGCGCTGCTGCCATCGATGCCGACGTCTCGTCGAGCAGCGAGACGATGCGGCGGGCGTTGACGATGAGTTCGCCGCCGCGCCGCGTCAACGCGACGCCGCGCGAACCGCGCTCGAACAGGCTGGCGCCGATCAGATCTTCGAGCTTCTTCATCTGCATCGACACCGCGGATTGGGTGCGGCCGGCCTGCTCCGCCGCCTTGGTGAAATTGCCGGTCTCGGCAATCGCCACGAAGGTGCGCAGGAGGTCGCTGTCGAGGGTCGGCCGCATGAAATCCGCCATAAGAGAATTTGATTGCTGGCATCATTCCAATTCGTTTGCAACATGTCAAACGGCGGATGATAGTCGCCTCACCCATTGGATATGCGGCTGCGAAATCAGCCGCGGACCAATCAAGAGTCCTCACTCGTGCCCGCTGCCCGAAACGGTGGCGGGTTCTTTTTACCCCGCAGGCGGCAGCTTCGGATCGTACGCGCAGGAGCCTGGATGCAGATGCAAAATCGGATGGTGGGCGGCATCCTGAGCCTGTGCCTCGGCGTGCTGGTCTTTTCGCTGCAGGATCCGCTCGTCAAAGCCGTGTCGAGCGGTTATCCAGTGACCGAGGTGATGGCGATCCGCTCGATCGTCGCTCTGCCGATCCTGATCGTTCTGGTGCATGCCGATGTCGGCTTGCGGGCGATCCTGTCGAAGCGATTCGGCATGCTGACGGTGCGCGCCTTCATCCAGTTCACCTCCTATACGATGTACTACCTGGCCATCGCCGCCTTGCCGCTTGCCGATGCGGTGGCGCTTTATTTCATGGCGCCGCTGTTCATCATGGTGCTGGCCGGGCCCTACCTTGGCGAGCGCGTCTCCTGGCAGACACTGGCAACCGTGCTGATCGGCTTGTTCGGCGTCCTCGTGATGCTGCGCCCCGGCGCAGGGCTGTTCGACTGGGCAGCGCTGCTGTCGCTGGGCTCGGCGGCGCTCTATGGTTTTTCGCAGCTGATGGCCCGCAAGATCGGCGACACCGAATCGTCCACCGTGATGGCCTTCTATCAGAACGGCGCCTATCTGGTTGGCGCCGCCGTGGTTGCCGGCGCGTTTCACCTTGCCGGCATAACCCACGCCGTCCACCCCAGCCTGGAATTCCTGGTACGGCCATGGCTTTGGCCGACGCTGCCGGATTTTCTCAAGATGGCCGCCTGCGGTTTCGTCGCCTCCGCCGGCATGATCCTGCTGTCGCAGGCTTACCGGATGGCGCCGGCCAACCGCGTTGCCACCTTCGAATATACCGGCATCCTGTGGTCGCCGCTGTGGGGTTTCCTGTTCTTCGCCGAGGTGCCGCGGTCGACGACCGTGATCGGTGCCGCCTTGATCATCGGCGCCGGTCTGCTGGCGCTCAGCACCGAACGGCGCAAGAGTACTCCACCTGTGCTCGCTGCTGCCGACCCAGCCTGATCAGGCGAAGCAGATCAGCGCCCGTTCGACACGCGAGCGGATTTCAGCCAGCGTGAAGGGCTTCTGCACGACATCGAGGATGATGCCGTTCAATTCCTCGGCGCGCTCGCGCTGGTCGGCATAGCCGGTCATCAGCACGATCTTGATGGCGGGAAACAATGCTGCCGCCGCTATCGCCATCTCGATGCCGTCCATCTCCGGCATGCGGATATCGGAGACGACGAGATCATAGCCGCCACGCGCGGCCTGGATCAGCGCAAGCCCCTGCGCGCCATCCGCCGCGATATCGATTGTGTGCCCGGCGCGTTCAAGCGCGCGGGCGGCCAGGGTGCGGACGGACTCATCGTCCTCGACGATCAGAAGCTTTGCCATGGCCGGCATATTTGGCCGCCAAAAGTTGACTTTTCCTGAAAGCGCTGAGGATCAGCAAACCTTTTTGATGCCGCTCAGGCATCCCCTTTGACGACACCGACAAAGGGCAACTCGCGAAAGGCATGGGCTACATCCATGCCGTAGCCGACGACGAAATAGTCGGGGCAGTCGAAGCCGACATAATCGGCATTGAGTTCGGTCTGGCGGCGCATGCGCTTGTCGAGCAGCACGGCGATCGAACAGCTCTTGGCGCCCCGCGACAGCATCAGCTCCCGGGTGAAGCTCAGCGTCTTGCCCGATTCGAGAATGTCGTCGATCAGCAGCACGTCGCGGCCAGCGACCTCATTGTCGATGTCGCGCAGCACCCTCACCTCGCCGCTGCTGGTGCCGGCGCCATAGCTGGAGATGAAGATGAATTCGACCTCCGGCGACAGGCCGACATCGTGCATGGCGCGGATGAGATCTGCGGCGAAGATGAACGACCCCTTCAGCACCGAGATCACCAGGAGGTCATGGTAGTCGTGTCCGGCAATCTCCTTGGCGAGTTCGAGATTGCGCCGCGCGATCGCCGATGCAGAAAACAGGACTTCGATGTTCTTGCCGCGTACAATTGGCATTTTTCGCCCCGCTGATTTTCTTGCCTAAACGCGTTCACGCCCAGCATGTGTTGAGATTCAGGTCAGGCTGAGTCGAAAACGGTGGTTTCCGAGAACCGGAGCGGAGCGTACTGAAGTACGTGAGCACCGGAAGCGCACGAAACCGCCGTTTGCGGCCAGTCTCACCTGAATATCAGCACACGCTATTCGGCGAAGGTGACCGATACAGTTCTTACACCGTTTCTAGGCACGTCGAGCCGGCTGGCAAAGCCGAATCTTTCGCCAGAGGCCAGCGAACGGCCGGATGTCCCCAACGTATAGCGGGTGATGTGCCCGTCATTGCCGGTCACCCGGATTTCAAGCGGCGGCAGCTGCGCCGGTTTGGCGCCGTCATTGGCGGCCTCGCCATCGACGAACAGCGCAGGGTTCGGTCCGGAAGCATCGACGCGTGACGTGACGCCCGAAATGCTGAGCGCCGACGCTTGCGCGCTGGACAGGAACGGCACCTGGCGCACCAGCGCGTGCCCGCCGGAAACCCAGAAGGCGGCCAAGGCAGCGCCGATGCCGGCGATCCAGAAGATCGGCCCGCCGCGCGAGGTTGGCGGCCGCTCCGGCGGGGCTTCGGGCTTGCGCAGCATGTCCATGCCTTCGATGGGTGGCATGACGATCGCACGCGGCAGCGGCGAAACGCTTTCCACGGCAGGCGCAAGGCGCGGCATCACCACGTAATCGGCATCGACGATGTCGGCGGCCGAACCACGCATGAACCGGTCCGCCGCGGCAATTGCCGCCGGATCGGTCATGATTTCGCCGGAAACCGGGCGCGCGGTTCGATCGTCAGCCATCATGGCCCCAGCATTGCAGCACGTGTTCGCTTTTCGTTTCTTTTGCGTAAACACAAATGGTTAACGCTTCCCCACCGGAGCCCTCGTGACGAGTCGAAAGAGCCTAGGAATTAACCGCCGGTTAACCATGCCGGCCGATGGTCTTTACCCAGAACAGGCCGGCTCACTGCCGTGCCGAATTTCAGGTCGTCGAAATTGATTCGCTTCGAAAATGTCGGCCTCCGCTATGGCATGGGTCCGGAAATCCTCCGCGACATCTCCCTGCACATTCCGGAGCGCTCCTTCCAGTTCCTCAGCGGGCCTTCGGGCGCCGGCAAGACGACCTTGCTGCGCCTGCTGTTCATGTCGCTGAAGCCAACGCGCGGGCTGATCACCATCTTCGGCAAGGATCGCTCCCGCATTTCCCGCACCGAGCTGCCGCATCTCAGACGCCGGATCGGCGTGGTGTTCCAGGATTTTCGGCTGCTCGACCACATGACCACCTATGAGAACGTCGCGCTGCCGCTGCGCGTGCGCGGGCGCGAGGAGGCGAGCTACCGCACCGATGTCACCGAGCTGTTGAAGTGGGTCGGGCTGGGCGAACGCATGCATGTGCTGCCGCCGGTTCTGTCCGGTGGCGAGAAGCAGCGCGCCGCGATCGCGCGGGCGCTGATCGAGCAGCCGGAAATCCTGCTCGCCGACGAACCGACCGGCAATGTCGATCCGCCGCTGGCGCGACGCCTGCTGCGGCTGTTCATCGAACTCAACCGTCTCGGCACCGCCGTGGTGATCGCCACCCACGACCTCGGCTTGATGGAGCAGGTCGACGCGCGCCGCATGATCCTGGCCGGGGGAAGGCTGGATATCTATGACTGAACTGTCCGCCGAACATTTTGTGGAAAGGGAGCAGGACGCCGAGGCGACCGAAGCAAAGCCGCGCGCCCAGCGCAGGATGGCGCCGATCGTGCCGGCGCAGAACATCGCCGGCCGGGCGCTGGTGCTAGTCATCGCCATCATGACCTTCCTGTCCTGCCTGACTTTCGGCGCGGTGACGCTGGTGCGCGACACAGCGTCCGTCTGGGAGAACCAGATTTCACGCGAGGCAACGATCCAGATCAAGCCGGTCGACGGCCTCGACATGGAAGCAGCCCTTACCCAGGCCTCCCAGATCGCCGGCGAATTCCCCGGCGTCAAGGCGACCCGGATCATCGACCGCGAGGCGACCGCGCGGCTCCTTGAGCCCTGGCTGGGCTCGGGCCTCAACATCGACGAATTGCCGGTGCCGCGACTGATCATCGTCACCATCGACGAGAACAGCCCGCCCGATTTCGCCGCCATACGCGCCGCGATCACCCCGAAACTGCCGAGCGCATCGCTCGACGATCACCGCACCTGGGTCGACCGGCTGGTGGCGATGGCCCGCACCACCGTGACCATCGGCATCGCCGTGCTGGCGCTGATGCTGTCGGCGACCGTGCTGACCGTGGTGTTCGCGACGCGCGGCGCCATGGCCGGCAACGGTCACATCATCGAAGTCCTGCATTTCGTCGGCGCCGAGGCACGCTTTATCGCGCGCGAATTCCGCCGGCATTTCCTGGTCACCGGCATGAAGGGAGCGGCGGCCGGCGGTGCTGCGGCAGTGCTCGTGTTCATCGTCTTTTCGTGGTGGTCGTCGCGCAATATGGCGACGCCGCAGGCCGACCAGGCGACCGCCCTGTTCGGCAATTTCGCCATCGGTTCGGCAGGCTATCTCGGTGTCGTCTTGATGGTGCTGGTGATCGGCGGACTGACGGCGGCAACCTCGCACGCCACCGTCGTTGCCTATCTCAGCGACATCGATGTCCGCCAACCGGATGCAGGCTAATTCATGTCGCCCAAAAGTGGGAACCGGTTTTGGGACAACGACATGGATAAAACAGGGTGATCACGAATAGAGAATTCGCGTAACGCAAAGTGCGTCTTTTACCTACCCAAGGCCGCATTTCAGGATTAACCATATGGCGATGGACGCGCGGGATTCGACCGGTACGGCTGGGCAGATGCCAGTGGTGGTTGCACGTTCGCATGACCGCCGCGCTGTGAGCCGTCTAAGAGCCACGTTGCGCCTATCCGCCCTCTCCGTCCTCATCCTTGCAACTTTGTTTGCCGGCGGTTTCGGTTGGTTCGCCAACAAGGTCAGTCACCTGACGACGCCCGCCAATCCGGCCAGGGCAGACGCGATCATTGTCTTGACCGGCGGCCAGTCCCGCCTCGATGCCGCGATGGATCTGCTGGCGTCCGGCAAGGGCGAACGGCTGCTGATCAGCGGCGTGCATCCTTCGGCCAGCCGTCGCCAGCTGCAGGCGGCAACCGGCGGCGACAAGAATCTGTTCTCCTGTTGCGTCGACATCGACCGCGCCGCGCTCGACACGATCGGCAATGCCGAGGAAAGCGCCAAATGGGTCGAGAGCCACGCCTATGGCACGGTGATCCTCGTCACCAACAATTATCATATGCCGCGCAGCCTGCTGGAAATGGGCAGGCTGCTGCATGGCGCCAAGCTCGAGCCCTATCCGGTGGTCAATTCCAACCTCGACAATGGCGGCTGGCTGACCAAGCCGCGGGCATTGCGCGTGCTGTTCACCGAATACAACAAATATCTGCTTGCGCTGGCGCGCGGCATCGTGCCTGTCAAGCCGACGCCCAACGGCATCGCGCTGGCCGAAACCGCGGCCGGCGGCTGATTATTCCCCTGCGGCCGCGCCCGAATTTCCCCTGAGCCGTGCGATCTCCTGCTCAAGGCGTTCGATACGCTTGTCCCGCTCGCCGAGTGCCGCCGCGACGTCGGCTGCCTCGAACCGTTGTGGAATATGCTGCGGGCAATTGGCATCCCAGGCCGAGACCGTGAACAGGACGACCTGCTCGGCGCGCGCTCTGTAGCCTTGCGGCATCAGTTTCGCCATCAGCTCGGCGTCACTCTCGACGACCCGCGCCGTGCCCCAGATCTTGATGCGCTGGCGGTGCATATAGTCGATCAGGAACAGGAACGCCCTTGGATTGTCGGCCAGATTGCCCTGCGTGATGAACTGCCGGTTGCCGGAAAAATCCGCGAAGCCGATCGTATGTTCATCCAGCACCTTGAGGAAGCCGGCCGGCCCGCCGCGATGCTGGACATAGGGCTGCCCCTCGCGGTTGGCGGTCGACAGGAAGACGCTCGTCTGCATTTCGATGAAGGCGGCAAGGTCCGGGGTGATGCCGGCCTGCCAGCCGCCACGCTCCTCGACGCGGGCGTAGGACTGACGTGAGCCTTTGCGGGCCTGGATCGCCTTGACGGTCGGCGTGAAGGCGACGTCGCTGGTGAAAGCATGCGCGTTCATGGAAAGTTTCCTTGCGGCAAGATGCTAAAGTCCGAGCTCCGACAATGTCGGGTGGTCGTCCGGCCGCCGGCCGAGCGGCCAGTGATACTTACGATCGGCCTCGCCGATCGGCAGGTCGTTGATGCTGGCGATGCGCAGACGCATCAGCCCGTGTTCGTCGAATTCCCAGTTCTCGTTGCCGTAGCTGCGGAACCATGAACCGCTGTCGTCGCGCCATTCATAGGCGAAACGCACGGCGATGCGGTTGCCGTGGAAGGCCCAGACCTCCTTGATCAGCCGGTAGTCGAGCTCGCGGCTCCATTTGCGCGTCAGGAAGGCCTGGATGGCGTCGCGCCCTTGCAGGAACTCGGCGCGGTTGCGCCAGCGGCTGTCCTTTGTATAGGCGAGCGCAACCCGCGCTGGATCGCGTGAATTCCAGGCATCCTCGGCCATGCGCGCCTTCTGCGCTGCGGTCTCGGCGGTAAACGGCGGCAGCGGCGGGCGGGCTTCGGACATGGCAACTCCTTTTCGGGCCATGCTGCAGGCAGGGCCGACAGACTGGAATATAAGCCTTCCATCATTCAAAGGCAGGTGGCATATTCGCAACTTGTCCTTCCATTTTTCGGAAGAAGCTATGGATCGTCTCGAGGCCATGTCGCTCTTTGTCGCCGCGGTGGAGGCCGGCAGCCTTTCCGCGGCCAGCCGCCGTTTCGGCATTCCGCTGGCGACGGTCAGCCGCAAGATTTCCGATCTCGAGCGCCATCTGAACACACGCCTCCTGAATCGTTCGACGCGACGGCTGACACCGACCGATGTCGGCCAGGCCTATCTTGCCGCCTGCCGCCGCATCCTGGACGACGTCGGCGAGGCCGAACGCACGGCCGCCGGCGAATACAGTGTTCCGACCGGCGAACTGGCCATCACCGCGCCGGTCGTCTTTGGCCGCCTGCACGTGCTGCCGGTCGTCACCGGCTTTCTCGCCGCCTATCCCGACGTGGACATCCGCCTGACATTGGCCGATCGCATAACCCAGTTGGTCGAGGACCATTTCGATCTCGCCATCCGCATCGGCCGATTGCCCGATTCGAGCCTGGTCGCCATCGGCGTCGGCGCGATCCGCCGCGTCGTCTGCGCCAGCCCGGCCTATCTGGCCGAACACGGCACGCCAACGACCCCGGAGGATCTGGAAACACACGATTGCATCACCTTCGAGGGGCTCGCCTCCGCCGCCAGTTGGAGCTTCATCAAGGGCAAGGCCGAAATCCCGGTTCGGGTCCGCTCGCGGCTTCAGGTCAACACCGCCGAAGCGGCCATCGATGCCGCGATTGCCAGCGTCGGGCTGACGCGTGTGCTTTCCTACCAGATCGAAGCCGCGCTGCGGTCCGGCGCGCTGCGCGTCCTGCTGCAGGAATTCGAGCCGGCGCCATGGCCGGTAAGCCTGGTGCATGCGGGCCACGGCCTGCTGCCGGTCAAGCTGCGCGCCTTCCTCGATTTTGCCGCTCCACGCCTGAAGGAGCGGCTGGCGCGGCTGATGTAGCGGAACCAGGCCACCCCATCGACGACCGTTCTTCGTCGCCAACCAAAGCGCCTGCGGCCATTTCCTTTTTTCCCGCGCTTGGTGTAACCAACGCTCACCTCCTCACCGGGCTCCCCCAATGCTCTACATCAGATCGCTGACGTTCAATTTCGTCTTTTACGTCAACCTGATCGTCCAGATGATCCTCTGGACCCCCTACTATTTCCTGTCGCCCCGGCACCGCGCCTGGTTCGTGCCGAAATTCTGGTCGCGCACCTCGATGTGGCTTTACGAGAAGATCGCCGGAACGAAGAACGAGATCACCGGCCGGGAAAACCTGCCCGAAGGCTCCTTCATCCTGGCACCAAAGCACCAGTCGTTCTGGGACGCGATCGCCTTCTTCCCCTTCCTTCAGGACCCGCTCTACATCCTCAAGCGCGAGCTGACCTGGATCCCGTTCTTCGGCTGGTACATCATGAAGATGCGCATGATCCCGGTTCATCGCGGCAGCCGTTCGAAAGCACTGAAGGCCGTGGTCGCCGCGACCAAGGAAGAGATGGCGCGCAATCCCCGCCAGCTCATCATCTACCCCGAAGGGACAAGACGCGCGCCGGGCGACGAACCGGCCTACAAATACGGCATCGTCGAAATCTACACGCAGCTTGGTGTTCCGGTGGTGCCGGTTGCCCATGTCGCCGGCCTCTATTGGCCGCGCCGCAAATTCCTGCGCTATCCCGGCACCATCAAGGCGCGTTTCCTGCCGCCGATCCCACCGGGACTGAGCAAGGACGAATTCATGGCCCGGCTGATCGGCGAGACCGAAGCTGCCTGCGACCAGTTCCTGATGGATGCGGCGCGCGGCCCGAACCCGCCTGCCTTGCCGCCGACAGCGGTGAAAAGGCTGCAAGAGCTGGACAACGCCGCAAGAACCAAAGTCTGAACCGGAAGTCTCCGGCCGGCAGTTCTCAGCCGAACACCGCCAGCGCGGTGGTCAACACCAGCGTCACGGCAAAGATCAGATTGATGATCCGCGAGGCCGCCGACCGGCGCAGGAAGCGCGCGAACCCAGCCCCCGCGACAAGCCACAGAGCGTGGATGGCAACGATCATCGGGGCGAGAACCGCCAGCGGCGGCGCCGTAGCGATCTTGAAGGCGAGATAGAGGATGTAGGCCGCGGAAGCCAAAGCCAGCAACGGCGCCAGCTTCGGCATCGAGGTGAGCACTGCCATGACCCCGGTCGCGACAACCAAAAGCACGGCGATCGTGCCCAGGATGATTCCCCAGGCATAGCCCAGGGAATGGCGCAAACCGAAGGCGGCACCAACGGCGGTGACGCTTATCGTTGCCGGCCCCGGGCTGCCCATGATGACGGCGGAGGCAAGCACGAGCGCGCACAACTGGCGCCAAAGATCCGGCTGCAAAAGAAGCGGCTCAGTCATCTCACCCTCTGTCTTGCCCCGTGCGAAGGAGGCTATGGCAAGACAAGAGGGTCGTCTTGGACGTTCGTGCGAGGAGCGGCCGCCGAAACTTCAGTCGCTCGCTTTGTCGAGTTCGGCCATGTCGGCGGCGCTCAGCTTCAGCGACGCCGCCTTGATCAGGCTGTCCATCTGCTCGGGCTTGGTGGCGCTGGCGATCGGCGCGGTGACGCCCGGCCGAGCGATCACCCAGGCAAGCGCGACTTCCGCCTGCTTGGCCGAATGCCTTGATGACACCGCGTCGAGTGCCGCAAGGATGCGCATGCCGCGCCCATTGAGATAGTCCTTCACGCCGCCGCCACGCGGGCTTTGGCCGAGATCGGCCTCGCTGCGGTATTTGCCGCTGAGGAAACCTTTGGCCAGGCTGAAATAGGTGATGACGCCGATGTCCTCGGCCACGCACAGATCGCGCAACGGCCCGTCAAAGGATGAGCGATCGTAGAGATTGTATTCCGGCTGCAGCACCTCGTAGCGCGGCAGACTGCGCAGGCTCGCCACATCGAGTGCCGCACGCAACTGGCCGGCGTCGAGGTTAGAGCACCCGGCATAGCGAATCTTGCCCTTGGCGAGCAGCTTCTCGTAGGCGCCAAGCGTTTCCTCATAGGGCGTCGCAGGATCCGGCCAATGCGACAGATAGAGATCGATGAATTCGGTCTGCAGCCGCTTCAACGATGCGTCGACGGCCTTTTCGATGTAGGCGGCGGACAGGTCCTTGTGCCCCTGTCCCATATCCGAACCGACCTTGGTGATCACCACGACCTTGTCGCGATTGCCACGGTCTTTCATCCATTTACCGATGATGGTTTCCGATTCGCCGCCCTTGTGGCCTGGAACCCAGCGCGAATAGGCGTCCGCCGTATCGATGGCGTTGAGGCCGGCGCCGACGAAGCGGTCGAGCAGGTCGAACGAGGTTTTCTCGTCGGCAGTCCAGCCGAAGACGTTGCCGCCCAGAACCAGCGGCGCGATGGACAAGTCGGTGCGACCGAGATGACGTTTCTGCAAGGCGGATCTCCGGGATGATTGGGCGGGCAAATGGCGCCCGCGGGCTGAGGGTTGGAGCCTAACCTAGGTCTTGCCTGAACGAGGTCAAAGGCCTGGCGGCCTTTTTCCGCAGAGCCAGCTTCACAAAGGCGCGACCTGCAGCGCCACCTCTTCCAGCCAATGATCGCGAATGCCCAGCGCCTCGAGATGCTCCAGCGTGCTCAGCACATAGTCCTCGTTGTTGCCGGACTGGCCGACCGCACCGCGCACCACGGCCGCCGCATCTGCAGCGTCGAGCGCTCCGGCATATTGCTCGTGCTGGCGGTCGACAATGTAAACCACCGCGTCGACCGTACCGCCGCCGTCGAGGCGAACCTTGAGCAGACGCTCCAGATAGACATTGGTGACCAGCTCGCGCTCGCGCAGATAGGCCATAACCTCGTCGCGCAAGTCGCCGGGGACGCGGAATGCGAGGCCGACGCAGGACCCGCCACGATCGAGGCCGAGCACCAGCCCCGGCCGCTCGCGCGTGCCGCGATGCACGAAGGAATAGACGCAGAGCGAGCGCCGGTAGCCATGCAGGCGGGCACGCTGTGTTTCGACATGCGCGAACCCCGGCCGCCAGATCAGCGAGCCATAGCCAAACACCCAAAAATCGCCCATATCGCCGCGCCTGATTGCAAAAGATGCCAACACCGCACCCGGACCGGTGTTTTTTCCGCCCGTCCCGTCTAACTATTCGTCTGTCCACCTGGCGGAATCGACTACCCGTCCGCAATACCCATGCGTTAACGAGAGCCAAAGCATGACGTCAAGTGACGAACGCCAGCCGAACAAACGTCGCCGCCTGATCTGGCTTGCAGCATTCATCGTCGTGCTGTTCGCCCTCTACAGCGGCGGCTGGTTCTATCTGGCTGACCGCGTCAGGAGCGAGGCCGACAAGGCGGTTGCCACGCTCAACAAGAATGGCGTCGAGGCCGGCTGCGCCAATCTCCAGGTCAGCGGCTATCCCTTGAGCTTTACCGTCTCCTGCGACAACCTCGCCTATGAGGACGATGCCAAGAACATTGCGGCCTCAGCCGGCAGTTTCAACGCAGCCGCCCAGATCATCCAGCCTCTGTCGCCGGTTGCCAATCTGCGCGGCCCGCTCAGGACCTCCGTTCCCGACATGGTGCCGCTGTGGATCGACTGGGACAATCTGCAGGCCAATTTCAAATTGTGGTGGCCGCTGCCCCGGCGGATTTCGCTGGAGGCAGAGGGCCTTTCCGGCCAAACCGATCCGGCCGACGATACCGATCCGGTGCAACTGTTCAGTGCCGGCAAGGCATCAGGTCAGTTGCAGCCCAACGGCGAGGATATCGACTATCTCGGCAGTTTCGGCGATCTCGAGGTCGACCCCGACGCAATTGGAGGGCGCGTGCTTCCGGCGCTCGATGCCAGCGGCGACGTGACATTGAAGAACGGCGTCGCACTGATCGGCACGCAGGTGAAGAGCCTTCGTGGCCAGGCGATCGAAATCCGCAACCTTGACCTGTCGTCGGGGACGGCGCGCATCACCGTTTCGGGACCGCTCTCGGTCGATGCCGAGGGCCTGGTCAACGCCGACCTGATAATCAGGTTGAAGGACCCGAAGGCGGTGGCGGCCATCCTCGGCACCGCCATACCCGAGCAGAAAAGCCAGATCGAGCAGGGTTTTTCTGCCCTGGCGGTGCTCGGCAACGAACCGTCCATGCCGCTGAAGGTGGTCAGGGGCAAGGCCTCGCTCGGCTTCATTCCGCTGGGCAAGATCAAGCCGGTCGAATAGCTCAGCCATGGCAAAACCCGTGAAGCTGCTGAGCGTTGGCGCTTTGACGCTGGACACCATCCTGCACGTCGAGGCGCTGCCCATGCATCAGGGCAAGTTCATGGCCTCCGACGGCGTCCAGATCGCCTCGGGCATGGCCACCAGCGCCGCCTGCGCCGCCCATCGCCTGGGCGCCGAAGTATCGCTGTGGGCGAGCGCCGGCGACGATGCCGTCGCCGACCAGCTCATCGCCGGCATAGAGGCCGAAGGCGTCGATTGCACCTTCGTGCGGCGCGTCAGAGGTGCCCGCTCGGCGCTGGCCTCGATCCTGGTCGACGCGCATGGCGAGCGCATCATCGTGCCGTTCTATGACAGGCTTGCCCAGGCCGATCCCGACGTCCTGCCGGTCGCCGACCTCATGGCATTCGATGCCGTTCTGGCCGATGTCCGCTGGCCGGGTGCGGCGGCACTCGCCCTGAAGGCGGCGCGCGCCATCGGCCGTCCGGCGATCCTCGATGCCGACACCGCGCCGCTGGAGGTCCTTGAGCAGTTGTTGCCGCTCGCTACGCACATCATCGCTTCGGAGCCGGCAGCGCGCATCGTCTGCGGCCAGGCGCTCGATCCGGAAACGGCTTGCGCCGATCTCGCCAGCCGTACCGACGCTTTTGTCGCAGTGACAGGCGGCGCGGCGGGCAGTTGGTGGCACGACCGTCGCGCTGGCTGCGTGCGCCATGTCGCGGCGCCGAAAATCAAGGCGGTCGACACGCTCGCCGCCGGCGATGTCTTTCACGGCGCCTTCGCCGTCGGGCTGGCGGAAGCCATGCCGGTCGAGCAGGCTTTGCGGTTTGCCAGTGCGGCCGCGGCGCTCAAATGCCTGCGCTTCGGCGGCAGGCTTGGCGCGCCGAACCGAGCCGAGACGCTGGCCATGGTTGCGCAGACCTGGCCTGCCTGAGACAGACCTAGCCCTTCGCGGGGTGCTCGACCGCCTGACGGCCGAAATCGGGAACGTCGATGTCCTGGCCGGCTTCGATGATCGAGCGGCGCACGGCGCGGGTGCGGGTGAACAGGTCGAAGAGTTTTTCGCCGTCGCCCCAGCGGATTGCGCGCTGCAGCGACGCCAGATCTTCCGAGAACCGCGCCAGCATTTCGAGGATGGCGTCCTTGTTGTGCAGGCAGACATCCCGCCACATGGTCGGATCGGAGGCGGCAAGGCGGGTGAAGTCGCGGAAGCCGGAAGCCGAATATTTGATCACTTCGGATTTGGTCACCGACTGCAGATCATCGGCGGTGCCGACGATGTTGTAGGCGATGATGTGCGGCAGATGCGAGACGATGGCCAGCGTCATATCGTGATGCTGGGGATCCATCGTGTCGATGTTGGCGCCGCAGCGCCGCCAGAACTCCGACAGCCTCTCCAACGCGTCCGGGTCGGTGTCGGGCAGCGGCGTGAAGATGCACCAGCGATTGTCGAACAGGTCGGCGAAACCGGCGTCGGGGCCGGATTTTTCTGTGCCCGCCAGCGGGTGGCCGGGAATGAAATGGACACCTTCAGGCACATAAGGCTGCATTTGCGCAATGACAGACGCCTTGGTCGAGCCGACATCGGTGAGGATCGCGCCCGGCTTCAG
This sequence comes from Mesorhizobium sp. WSM1293, assembly GCF_000513875.1. NCBI lineage: Bacteria > Pseudomonadati > Pseudomonadota > Alphaproteobacteria > Hyphomicrobiales > Phyllobacteriaceae > Mesorhizobium > Mesorhizobium sp. WSM1293. Next base: position 39,850 of record NZ_AZUV01000019.1, read on the forward strand.
CGCCGGCGCGATTTCCTCGGCAACCGTGCCGGACGAGCCGACCGGCACCGAAATGATGACCAGGTCGGCATCGCGGACAGCTTCTCTCGCATCGGTGCTATAGCTATCGCCCAGCCCAAGCTCCTCGGCCCGTGCCAGCGTCGCCGCACTGCGGGTCGAGATGGATACGTGGCGGGCGAGGCCCTCGCGGCGGATGACGCGGGCCAGCGACGAGCCGATCAGGCCGATGCCGACCAGCGCGATCTTTTCAAACATCGGTGATGTCATGGTTTCTAGCTTTTCAGGAATGTCGTGAGAGCGGCGACAACGCCGCGATTGGCCTGTTCGGTACCGACGGTCATGCGCAGCGCGTTGGGAAAGCCATAGCCCGAAACGCGCCGCAATATATAGCCGCGCGCCGTCAGATAGTCGTCCGCCGCCGCTGCCGAATGTTTCTGGTCCTCGGGAAAATGAATGAGGATGAAATTGCCGACGCTGGGCGTCACCCGCAACCCAAGCTTTGTGAATTCCTCACTCAGCCAGGCCAGCCAGGTCTCGTTGTGCGCCACGCTGCGCTCGACATGGGCGCGATCGCGAATGGCGGCGATGCCGGCTTCGATCGCCGTCGCATTGACGTTGAAGGGGCCGCGCACGCGGTTGATGGCGTCGACGATGTGCATCGGCCCGTACATCCAGCCGATCCGCGCCCCGCCAAGGCCGATCTTGGAGAAGGTCCGGGTCATCACCACGTTCTCTGCGCTGCCGACCAGTTCGATGCCGGCCTCATAGTCGTTGCGGCGAACATATTCGGCGTAGGCCGCGTCGAGCACCAGAAGCACGTGCCTGGGCAGACCGGCATGCAGCCGGCGCACCTCCTGGAACGGCACATAGGTGCCGGTCGGATTGTTGGGATTGGCGAGGAACACGATCTTGGTACGCGGCGTGACGGCGGCCAGGATGGCGTCGATATCGGCGCGCTCGTCTGTTTCCTTGATCGTCACCGGAACGGCGCCCGCCGACTGGATGTAGATCTTGTAGACCATGAAGGCGTGCTCGGTGATGACGGCCTCGTCGCCGGGCGCCAGATAGGTCTGCGCCAGCAGGCCGAGGATCTCGTCGGAGCCGTTGGAGCAGATGATGTTCTGCGGGTTGAGGCCATGCACCTCGGCGATCGCTTCGCGCAGCCGCCTGGCGGTGCCGTCTGGATAGACGTCAAGCTTTCCGGCAATCTCGCGCGCGGCTTCGATCGCCTTCGGCGAGGGCCCGAGCGGGTTCTCGTTGGAGGACAGCTTGTGGACCTTGGCGACGCCGGCAGGCGCCGTGCTCTTGCCCGGCACATAGGCGTCTATGTCCATGATGCCCGCGCGCGGGGTTGGACGTGCCTGGTCCGGTGTCTGGCTCATGTCGCAAAATCCGTCGAGAACGCTTCCTGAGGGAAGCCGCAGCGGAAATACAAGCCGTGGCCTGCAATGTCGAGAGGCGACAGCCTCCCGCCCAAGGCAGGCCGTTGACGCCGGCGCGCCACAGCCCTAGAAGGGGAGCGAACTTCCGTGGTGATTTGGCCGGTCGGCTTGCAGCCACGTTAAACAACTTGCTAAAGGGCCGTTTGCATCCTGTAACCGGCTTTGCGACCGCAATGCCGGTTTTTTGTTGTCCGCGCCGGCCGGACACCCGTATCGGCATCGACTTTCGACGAGTGCGATGCGTGGGCTCAAAGTGTGAGATGGATGTCATGGCCGTTCTGCGTGCCCGCAAAACCAACAACGAGGTCGACCAACCGTCGAGCCCGGTTTTGCGTTTTGGATCCGACAAGCCGCTCAAGCTGGACGCCGGTACGCTGCTGTCACCGTTCCAGATCGCCTACCAGACCTACGGCACGCTGAACGATGCCCGCTCCAACGCCATCCTCGTCTGCCATGCGCTGACCGGAGACCAGCACGTCGCCAGCACCAATCCGGTGACCGGCAAGCCTGGCTGGTGGGAAGTGCTGATCGGCCCCGGCAAGATCATCGACACCAATCGTTTCTTCGTCATCTGCTCCAACGTCATCGGCGGTTGCCTTGGGTCCACCGGCCCGGCCTCGACCAATCCCGCCACCGGCAAGCCCTATGGGCTCGACCTGCCGATCATCACCATCCGCGACATGGTGCGGGCGCAGCAGATGCTGATCGACCATTTCGGCATCGAGAAACTATTCTGCGTGCTCGGCGGCTCGATGGGCGGCATGCAGGTGCTGGAATGGGCGTCGAGCTATCCGGAGCGCGTCTTCTCGGCACTGCCGATCGCCACCGGCGCGCGCCATTCCTCGCAGAACATCGCCTTTCATGAGGTTGGCCGGCAGGCTGTCATGGCCGATCCGGACTGGCATGGCGGCAAATATTTCGAGCACGGCAAACGCCCGGAAAAGGGCCTGGCGGTAGCCCGTATGGCCGCCCACATCACTTACCTGTCGGAAGCCGCCCTGCACCGCAAGTTCGGCCGCAATCTGCAGGATCGCGAAGCGCTGACCTTCGGCTTCGACGCCGACTTCCAGATCGAAAGCTATCTGCGCCATCAGGGCATGACCTTCGTCGATCGCTTCGACGCCAATTCCTACCTCTACATGACGCGGTCGATGGACTATTTCGACCTCGCCGCAGACCATGGCGGCCGGTTGGCCGATGCCTTCGCCGGCACGAAAACCCGCTTCTGCCTGGTGTCGTTCACCTCGGATTGGCTGTTCCCGACCGAGGAGAGCCGCTCGATCGTGCATGCGCTCAACGCCGCCGGCGCATCGGTATCCTTCGTCGAGATCGAGACCGACCGTGGCCACGACGCATTCCTGCTCGACGAGCCGGAACTGTTTGCCGCGATAAACGGCTTCATCGGCTCGGCGGCCCGGGCGAGAGGGCTGAGCGCATGACCCGGAAAAATTGCAGGCTTTTTGGATCGGGATCATGCGCCAGGCGGGAGGCGAAGCCATGAGCGTCAACCGCGACCAGCGCGTCGACCTCGAAGTCGTCGCCAACCTCATCCCGCCACAGTCGCGCGTGCTCGATGTCGGCTCGGGCGACGGCTCGCTGCTCGAACTGCTGCAGGACACCAAGCAGGTCGACGGCCGCGGACTCGAGCTGTCGCAGCGCGGCGTCAACGAATGTGTGGCGCGCGGCCTCTCGGTCATCCAGGGCGACGCCGACAAGGATCTCGAATTCTATCCCGACAAGGGCTTTGACTTCGTCGTCCTGTCGCAGACGCTGCAGGCCACCCGCAACCCGAAGCTGGTGCTCGACGAACTGCTCAGGATCGGCAACCGCGCCATCGTCTCCTTCCCCAATTTCGGCCATTGGCGTGTGCGCCTGTCGCTGTTCCTCAACGGCCGCATGCCGGTGACCAAGGACCTGCCCTATTCCTGGTACGACACGCCCAACATCCACTTCTGCACCATCCGCGATTTCGTCAATCTGTGCGACGAACTCGGCGCGACAGTCGAGAAGGCAACCGCCCTCGACGCCGCCGGCCAGAAGATCGGCCTGTCGATGCCGTGGTGGTTCTGGAATTTCTTCGGCCAGCAGGCAGTGTTCTTGCTGAAACGGTAATTTCCGCACCGATCAAAGACCCGACTCGCCAAGCAACAGTGTGTTTGGCGCCGAGCAAAGTCGCCCTGTATGACGATCGCGAACCAGTGTAAATGGTGTCGACTGTTTGACAGCGGGCTAGTGCGGCTATAGCCACACTGACGGCTCGGGGGGGGCAAAAATGGTCGAAGAACGCGCAACTTACTCACTCGTTGTGGAAATGGAAAACGCCAGGTCCATCGACTGGGACGAGATCGGCGTTGGGATGAAGGCCTTGGCTCGGGAAATCTCATCGGTTTCAGCAACCGGTTCAGCGCGACCAAGGATCGTCATCTCTCACGGCGGAGCAGAGTCGGACAAAGAGGCGTTGCGTCGTGAGATTTCGAATGAGGCCCCGCAGCTCGGTCAGGTTGCCGAACTCGTCTTCACAGCTTTCCCTGGTGGCCGATATTACGACCTGAAGAACAACGGTATGCTGGCATCGGACGGAGATATCGTCATCTTTCTGGATTCCGACGTGGTCGCGGAACCAGGATGGCTATCAGGACTGCTTGAACCCTTTGAAAACTCTGAAGTTATCTGCGCAAACGGATATACATACCTTTCATACGACGACTTCTTTTCAAGAACCTTTGCGTTGATCTGGTTTTTCCCGATGGCCCGTGGTGACGGGCGATTTGCCTCGAAGCGAGCGATCAACGCCAACAATGTAGCGTTTCGACGCGAGTGGATCCTCAGCCATCCTTTTCCAAAACATAATGGCTTCAAGGTTTCCTGCACTTTGCTGATGCGCGAACTGCTGCGGGAGGGCCACAAAATTCATAATGTCAACGCACGCGTTTATCACTATTCGCCGCGGGGCTGGCGGTTCTTTTACTGGCGCGCCCTGGTTACAGGTCGCGACGCCGACCGGAAGTTCGTTGCGCTCAATTCGCCGAGCCGCACGCGACGGATAGTCAAGTCCTTCAGCCGGTGGCTCACCATGTCATGGCGCACGACACGACGGATCGTAGGCCATGCCCGGGAAACCGGGATGCCGCTTTGGCAGGTTCCCTTTTCTCTTATTGTCGGTCAGGCATTTTATGGTTTGGCGTTTTGGGGCCAGTTCAGTTTCGCAACTGGCATGGTTCGCGACAAAATCGAAACGGTGCCAGACTATGTTGGGCATAGCTAGACGCTGTACCGCCATTCCTTGAACCGCAGTTCAGCGTCCAATTGATCCTTGATCCGGCGATTGCTCCAGAATATCCGTGGCCTTGTGCGGATGTTCGACGCCGTCGACGAACACCACATCGGCCTCCGAATTGTCCGTGCGCAGCGCCAGTATCGCTTGGTAGGCCGGCGAATTGTACCAGCCATGCACATGCTGCCTGTCGGGAAATTCTATGATGATCAGATGGCCAGGCCAGTCGTTCTCGATCACCTCCACATCGCCGCCATGGACCAGAAAACGGCCGCCGAAAGGTTCCAGCGTGGCATCTATCCTATGCAGATATTCGACGATCTGCGGACCCATTGTGGCTTGGCGCATATGGGCGACGGCGTAAGCGGCCATGACTGAACTCCTTTGTCATCGAAGCCGAGTTGCCGGCCTCTGCATGGGCAATCTGACCAAAGGCCGAGCGCTAAGCGATTACGTCTGAGGTAATGAGATGTATGCTATCTGTCATGATGGGTTGCTTCCATGGTGATTCGTAATGCTATGTGCGGCGGTGCTGTTGCAATTGGAACGCTAAGAGCGGGGATTCGTTGTCTCGCCTGGATTGAGTACCGGCACGGTGGGTGACAGGGGCAGTCGTTTTTTATAGCGTCGCGCCGACTGTGATGTGGTGTAGAGAAAGGGAAGTCCAATCCATTCGACCGTTCTGAAAATCGAAAAGTCCTGGACAGACGCGCAACCCTGCGCAGGAAACAGCTGACAGACATGGCCGGGATCGATCCAGTACCTCTCATCACGGTCATTACGCCGACCCACAACCGACGCGAAACAGTGTTGCGCGCCGTGGAAAGCGTATTCTCCCAGAGCATGTCGAGGTTTGAGCACATTGTCGTCGACGATGGTTCGACCGATGGGACCGAAGCGGCGCTGGCCCGCATCCAGGACCCGCGGCTAATCTATGTCGGGGCGAAATGGCGAGGCGCCAACGCCGCCAGGAATGCCGGCATCGAGCGGGCGCGGGCACCGTTGGTGACGTTCCTCGATTCCGACGACATCTACATGCCGCACCGGCTTGAACGAACCCTGACCTGGTTCGATGAAAATCCTGCACTGCAAGTGCTGATCAGTTCGTTCGTGTCCCTGAAGGGCAATCGCATCACAAACTGCGCCAACCCCGAGGCATTCGTGAGCCCCGCAATGCTTGAGCGGACGCTGGTTGGGCAGACCATCTTCATCGCCGGCTCCGCGATCACTGCTCGCCGTGAAGCCTTGCTGGCCATCGGCGGCTACGACAGCGACATCACCCGCATGCAGGATCGCGAATTGCTGCTGCGCCTTGCCCGGCGCTTCGGTGCGCAACTGTCCGACGACCTCGACTGGACGAAATACAATTCGGAGAACTCGATTTCCGGCCGCCGTGACGGCTATGTCGAGGCCTATGCGAACCTGATGGGCAAACATCCTCATATTGCCCACGCCTACCCGCACATTCCGCCTTACATGATCTCGCGGCAGCTCATCGCCGATATCCTGCGAGGCAGGATACCGGAGGCATTCCAGGGCTATATGGCCAACCGTTCGTCGAAAGCGCTTGGCTACTCGCTGCCGGAATTGATGCAAGGCTATGTCCATGGCCGACGCTGGCGCCGCGATCTCTCCAACGAGTTTCGCAACCAATGTGGCGCCCGGCTCGCCTGAACCCAGAGCAACTCCAGGAAAATCGTGGAACGGTTTTCCCTCCGGATTGCGTGAACCGCACTATCGAGAGCTCAGCGGTCAAGTTCGGGAAAATACGGATCCGATAAAAACCGCCTGTCCCGTTCGCCCTGCAGGCAGTCTATCGGCTTGGCCGCGTCGACGCGGGTGATTCTCGCCTTGTCCCGAATGCCGCTCACTTCGAGGATCAGCTTGCGCCGGATGGCTGTCGAAAACTCCGCGGCGGCATAGATGGGCAGCACGAAGGAACCGGGCCCGCCGGTCACGCATTGCGCGTAATACTGGTCGAGATGGCTGAAGGTGGGCGACGGGCTGATCAGGATCGGCAGGCCGTTGATGACGATGCCTTTGGCAGTCGCCGCATCACGCGTCGCGGTGACTGGCGGCCCGATATTGTTCGGTCCGTCGCCCGAAATGTCGATGACGCTACGTTCGCCCTGGAAAGACGTGCGGTCGAAAAGCTCGGCACCGAAGGCCAGCGCGCCGGAAATCGAAGTGCCGCGAAAGCTGCGGAACGGGCGCGCCGCGACCTCGTCGGCAAAGCTGTTGGCGCTCTCGGCACTATCGATGATCTGCCAGCCGATCACCGCGTCGTCGCGCACCGTGCCGGCCCACTCGAAATAGGTCAGCGCTATGCGGCCCGTGGCGCCGGCGCGGACAGCCTTGATGAAGTCGGGATGCCGCAGCGCCTCGACATAACCGGCGCGCTGCAGCGCGAACTCCTTCTCGTCCATCGACAGCGAGATGTCGACTGCCAGCACCAGCTCGACGTCGACGGCGAGCGCATCCCGCGGCGAGGCGGCGGGGGCAGCCTGGGCGCAGGCAAGACAGGCAAGCAGGCGCAGAGCATCAAGCATGGCCGTCGCCCGGTTGTTCTCCCGAAGAGCTTCCCTCGCGATCACGGCAAAATAAAGCTTTGCTTCCCCGTCCGGATATCAGCTCATTTCTTGCCGCGGGCGGCGACTGGCGGCGGTTCGATCGCGCCGGCTCTGACGCGGGCGGGCTTCAGCGCTGGCGCACCGGAATCCTTGACGATCGTCAACGCGCGCGGGAAGAAGTGGTCGTTGTGCTGGCCGCGCCCGATGTTGAGGATCGCTGTCGCCGGCAAACGCTTCTCGAGCATCGACAGCACGCGTCTTAGCGATGGGCCGTCGAATGCATCCAGCGCCTCGTCGATGATCACCCATTTCGGCTGCCGCAACGCGAGCCTGGCGAAGGCCAGCGAGCGTTGTTCGTCATCGCCCAACTCATGGTCCCAACGCCCGGCGCGGTCGAGCGATGAGGATAGCCGTCCCAGACCGACCTCGGCCAGCACCGCCGAAATGTCGGCATCGTCCGCCGGCGCGGGGCCGTTCGGGTGATCGAGGACTTCGCGCAATGTGCCGACCGGAAAATAAGGCACGCGCGGCACGAATATGGGGGTTTCTCCCGCCGGCAGGCCGATCCGGCCGCTTCCCCATGGCCACAGGCCGGCAATGGCACGAAAGAACAGCGTCTTGCCCGCACCGGGATCGCCGGTGATCATGACGCGCTCGCCGGGGCGGATTTCGACATGCGGGTCGGCGAGCCTGGTGCAGCCCTCCGGCGAGGCCACTTCGAGCTTCTCGAAAGTCAGGCTGCCACTGACGTTTTGGCCGAAGGCGATGCGCTTTTCGGTGTCGTGCAGCGCATCGGTTTCATCGAGCGCGATGCGGAAATCGGCCACGCGCATCAGCGTGGCGCGCCAATCGGCAATGCTGCCGATGTTGTTGATGAACCAGCGCAAGGAGGAGTGGACCTGGTTGAATGCGCCGACCGCCATCATCAGCCCGCCAAAGCTGATATCACCTGAGAAATAGACAGGCGAAGCAACCAGTATGGGCGCCACGACGGTGATCCAGCCATAGGTGTCGGTCACCCAGGACAGGTTGATCTGGGCGGTGTAGATGCGCCGCATGGCGCCCAGCACCGTGCCGAGATCGAGTTCGAGCCGCCGCCTGGCGTCGGCCTCGCCATGATACAACGCAATGGCATCGACATTCTCGTTGACGCGCACCATCGAGGAGCGCAGCTCGGCTTCGCGTGTATAGCGGTCGCTGTTCAGGCGGATGAGCGGCCGCCCGACCAGCCAACTCAGCCAGGAGGCGATACCGGCGTAAAGGATGGCGGCCCAGACCATATAGCCAGGTATGGCCAGCGAGGTCCCGCCGATGTGGAACACGAAGCCCGAGGACAGCTCCCACAGCACGCCGACGAAGGACACGAGCAGGATGCACGACTGCAGCAGGCCGACGCCGAGATCGGTTGACAGATCGGACAGATGCGCGGCGTCCTGCTGCATGCGCTGGTCGGGATTGACGCCGATGGCGCCGGCATTGGCCAGCCGGAAGGCGCGCGCCGGCCGCATCCATTGATCGATCAGATCCAGCGTCAGCGCCTCGCGCAGCTTGAGCCTGATCATCTGGTTGAGCCAGGTCTGGCCGATATTGAGCACCAGAAGTCCCCCGGCTATGGCCGCGAAGACGAGGAGCTGGTGCAAAAAGGCCGCCATGTCGCGGCGGGCAAGCGCATCGTAGAAAGGCTGGTTCCAGCGGTTGAGCAGAACCTGGCCGATCGACGTTGCGATGATCACGGCCATGATGCCGACCGATGTCCACAGCAACCATCTGCGAACCGGCGATCCCGCAAGCGCCCGCCGGATCGTCATCACCTGATCGTGCAGGCTGCTGGCCTCGACCGCCACGGCAACCGGCTGAACGGCGGCGGCATTGTCCGGTTGATCAGCCATGGCCGAGGTCCTTGCGTCAGTGCTACAACCGGATGGAGAAACTTGACAGGCGTTCGTATGGGCTGCCGGATGGGCTGTCGGTCTGCTTGCGACAGATAGGCAGGGAAACGACGTCAGGCACGCTTGCCGCGATCACGAAGCCGTCACCCGCGCAGCCAAGGGCTTGGCATCCGCTTTGTGACGGCCAAGCCGGGTGGCGCCATGCGGCGACAGCACCGGCACGAAGACGCGGCGCGATGCGCGCTGCGCCACCGGCACGCCTTGATAGAGCCGCTTCTGCGCCTCGACCACGATGACCCCGGAAAAGATCGGCCACAGCCGCCGGCCGGCGCGCTCCAGTACATTGTGGAAGCGCATCATGAAACGGCGCCGCGATGGCGGAAAGAACAGCGCATCGGACCAAGCGGCGGGCGTGAAATTGGCCTCGCGCAGCAGTTCCGTAAGCTGGCCGCGCGAAAAGGGCCGGCCGTTGCCGAATGGGGTGTGCTCGAAGCGCGCCCAGACACCGCGCCGGTTGGGCACGACGATGACCACCCGGCCGGCCGGCGACAGCACGCGCCAGATCTCGTTCAGCGTCTCACGCGGGTTCTCGACATGTTCGAGCGAATGGACGAGCAGCATGCGGTCGATGCAGGAATCGACCAGCGGCAGTTCCTCGTCGAAGACCAGTGCCGTCGCCGTCGGCCCCGTCGCCGGCCACACCACCGCGCCTTGCGTTGCCGGCATGAAGGCGAAGACCCGCTCGGCGTCGCTGCCGAACCGCTCCAGCCACGGCAAGGTGTAGCCCAGACCAACCAGCCGCTCGTTGGGAACGGCCGCCCATATCGACGACAACGCCATGGTGATCGAACGCTCGGCGAACCGGCCGAGCGTTGTCGAATAGAACGAGCGAAGATCGACGATGTCGGAATGCATGGCAGGGATGTAGCCGTGATGTCGCCAGGTTTCAACAAAAGGCCGCGACGACCCGACATTCCGGGAATGTCATTCGACATCCGGGATGACATCGACCCGCAAGCGCCCTATGTCTGCGGCCATAACGGAGAGATGTGATGCCGGTCGAAATCGAACAGTTCATGTGCCGCAGCGACAATTTCGGCGTGCTGGTGCATGACCCCAAAAGCGGCCAGACCGCGATCATCGATGCGCCCGAGGAAGCGCCAATATTGGCCGCGATAAAGCGCACCGGCTGGACGCCGACGATGATCCTGACCACACATCACCACATGGATCACGTTGAGGCCAATCTGACGCTGAAGGAGCGCTTCAAGCTGCGCATCGTCGGCCCGGAGGCCGAAAAGGCCAAGATCCCCGGCATAGACGAGACCGTCGAAGACGGCTCGGTTCTCCATCTTGGCGATGAAAGGATCGAAGTCATCGCCACCCCCGGCCACACTGCCGGCCACGTTTCCTATTATTTGCCGGCCTCGAGCGTGGCGTTCACCGCCGACACGCTGTTTGCGCTGGGTTGTGGGCGGCTGTTCGAATGCAAGCCGCCGGTAATGTATGATTCGCTGAAGAAGCTGGCTGCACTTCCAGCTGAAACGGCCATCTATTGCGGCCACGAATACACGCTCTCCAACGCCCGTTTCGCGCTGACCGTCGACCCGTCCAATTCAGCATTGAAGGAACGCGCCGCCAGGATCGAAAAGCTGCGCGCCGAGAACAAGCCGACGCTGCCGACGACGATCGGCGAGGAACTGTCGACCAATCCCTTCCTGCGCTGGCACGATCCGGCGATCCGCAAGCATCTTGGGCTGGAGAAGGCTTCCGACGCCGAGGTCTTTGCCGAAATCCGCAAGCGCAAGGACAACTTCTAGAGCCCGTGATATCGTCGACGCCATGACCAGCTCCGCCGAAATCATCGCGACGCTCGGGCTGAAGCCGCATCCGGAAGGCGGCTGGTATGCCGAGACCTTTCGCGATGGCACTGGCGGCGCGCGCGGCCATTCGACCGCCATTTATTTCCTGCTTGAGGAGCATCAGGTTTCGGCCTGGCACCGGGTCAAGGACGCCGCCGAGGTCTGGCATTTCCATGCCGGCGCCCCGCTGGCACTGGCAATGTGGGAAGAAGGCAGCACCGTTGTGGAGCAGGTGCTTGGAATCGATCTCGCAGCCGGTGAGCGGCCGCAGATCGTCGTGCCGGCGGGCCGGTGGCAATCGGCGCGCAGCCTCGGCGAATGGACGCTGGTCGGCTGCACCGTCGCGCCGGGCTTCGAGTTTGCCGCCTTCGAACTGGCAGCACCCGGCTGGCAGCCGAAACAACCGTAGCTCAATAAGAGCCCGGATATAGCAGGGACCCAAGCGTGATCGCGAGTTGGGCGGCGTAGTACAGCGCCCAGACGGCGAAGCGCACCCAGGCGCGGTGCGGCGAGATGGCGGCCACCAGGAATTTCTCCGTGGCGAGCAGCCCGTCGGATGCCATGAACAACAGCGCGCCGCCGATCACGGAGACGTTGCTGGTGGTCAGCGCCGAGATACCCATTGCCAGGATCGCAGCGACATAGACGGCGATCGGGATACGCAGGCCGGGACCGACGCGCCGCCACAGCGCCGCCAGCATGACGGCCGCAAACACCGCCATGGCGAGCGCGATCGCTCCGCGCCACGACTCGGCGCCAAGCACCCCCAACCCGCCACCGCTGCGCAGGAACAGCGCGACATAGACGATGTGGGCGACAAGAAAACTGGCCAGCCCGCCGAGGAAGGCCTTTTCACCGTCGCGCGACAGGAATGCGTCGCCAACGGCGCTGAGGGCGAGCGCGGCGGCCAGCAGCAGCGGGCCGCCCTGCAGCCCGGCCAGCACGGCAAGCATCGCCACGGCGAGCGTCTTTGCCGCCGAGCGGGCGAGCGTTGGTGGCATGCCAAGCGTAAAGGCGTAGATCACCGCCGCCGCCAGCGAAAAGATCAGTGTCGCATTGGCATTTGCGTCGATGCCGCCGGTAAACGGCATCGTCATGCCCCGGCTCCGCTTTGGGATGCCCTGGCTCCGCTCTCAGCCGCCGGTTTGCGCAGGAACAGCGACTTCGCTGCAAGTGCGGCCCCGCCGGTGATGAGCACGCAGGCGGCGAGGATGCGCAGCGACGGCTCGGCGACGCCGGCCGCGATCAGCACCAGCGTCGACAACAGCGGCGCGGCGTAGCTTGCAGCACCCAGCACCTGGATGTTGCCGCGCTTGACGCCGATGTCCCAGGCATAGAAGGCCGCCCCCACCGGCATCAGGCCAAGGCCGAGCACGGCCAGCCACTGGCCGGGACCGTCAGGCAGAACCGTCTGTTCCAGCGCCAGGTGGCAGGCGAGCGACAACACCGCGGTCGCTGCGCAGAACCAGGTGACGATGCTGGTCGGCACCGACGGGAAGCGCCGCGACAACAGCGAATAGGACGACCACAGCACGGCACAAACGGCGGCCATCGCATAGCCGAAGGCGTAACGGGCGTCGAAGGCGAGGCCCCCGCCCTTGGTGACGATCAGCACGGTGCCGGCAAGGCCGAGCAGCGCGCCGACGACATGGTTCCAGGCCAGTTTTTCGCCCGGCATCAGCGCCGAGCCGAGCACGATCAGCAAAGGCCATAGATAGGCGATCAGGCTCGCCTCCACCGCCGGCGCATTGCGCAGCGCGGTGAAATAGAAAAAGTGGTAGCCGAACAGCCCGGCAATGCCGATCAACCACACCTGCGGCGGTATCTTCTGGCTCTTGTCGGGTGCCGGCATGAACAGCCGCGCGACCAGCCCGACACCGGTGCCGATCGAGAAGGTGATCGCCGACAAGAGGAACGGCGGCACCTGGCCCGACGCATCGGTGAGCAGTGCGAGCAGCGCCCACATGGCGACCGCCGAAAAGCCGATCAGTGTTGCGCGCCCCATTCTGTCTCCAGTGGCGCGCCAATTCTGCGCCTGGCTATTGTACCGCTTCGAAACGTCCGGCGCTGATGGTCAAGGTGCCGATCTGCGTGCCCACCGTGGCATGGATCGGCGCATATACGCCGGTTTGGCCGAGCGGTGCAAACGTCACCATCATGCGGCTTTTGCTCTTGAGATAGTTGAGCGCCTTGCGGCCCTTGCGATAGCCAGCCACCGGCTCGAAGCCCATCCGGCAGGTAACCGTGTCGCCCTTGTAGCCCGGCACCGAGATCGTGCCCTTCGAAGCGTAGGTCAGCGTCAGATCGGCGCGCATCTCGCCGTCGTAGAACTTTACCGTGCGGCCGCAGACCTGGTCGAGGCTGTCGGCATGGATGACGGTGGCAGCCATCGGATCGAGCACCGATGCCAGGTCGCCGGCACCGAGCGGCACCCAACTCTTGGGGTCGCGCCTGCCCGGCGCCGGGACGACCTGCGTCGAGGTGACCCTGCCATTGGCAAAGCGGATGTCGACCACCGATGCCTTCTTGCCGGAGGTGTAATCGGCGCGGAATGCCTGCGGCACCATCCTCTTGCCCGCAATCGTGCCTTTGGACGAGATCGTGCCACGCGTGTCGTCGAACAGTTTTGCCAACCCTGCCGCGCTGACGCTGCCTTCGATCGCGTAGGCGCCGTTCTCATAACGGCTGGAAAACGTTGATTTCGCTATCGAAAGTCCAAGGAACGACACCGTATACTCGCCCTTGAACGACTGCGGCGAGGCAGCAGACGCGGCGGACGGCAAGGCTGCGGCAAGCATGGCGGCAAAGGCATGTGACGAACGAAGCATGGCGGGATCGGGTCCTTGATTTTCGGCCGGAGGCGGGCAACTCCGGTCTGGCATGTCCCTATGAGACCGCTTATAGGATGAATTCCGGCCTTAATATGAAAATGCCGGGCGCGCCGTGGGCAATGCAGGAGCTTGACGCCTCGGCGAAATGCAACTATGGAACGCCAACTTTTTCCATAAGGCCGCCTGACCAGAACCGCGCGCCACCCGGCGTGGGCTTGAGTGTTTGGCAGACCCCGAGAACTGAAGGTTAGAACAATGTCCCGCACCTGCGAACTCACTGCCAAGGCAGTCATGTCCGGCAACAATGTGAGCCACGCCAACAACAAGACCAAGCGTCGCTTCCTGCCGAACCTCGTCAATGTGACGCTGATTTCGGAAGCGCTGAACCAAAATGTGCGCCTGCGCATTTCGGCCAACGCACTGCGTTCGGTCGAACATCGCGGCGGTCTCGACGCCTTCCTGGCCAAGGCCGACGTCAAGGAATTGTCGCAGCGCGCCCGTCTGCTGAAGAAGCAGATCGCCAAGAAGACCGCCGAGCAGGCTGCCGCTTAAACAGTTCAAAGGCGGGGGACGACCGCCCTGGCCAACATCTTGTTGGCCTCTGGCCAACATCTTGTTGGCCTTGGGGCATCGGATCGAAGCCGCAAGGTTTTGGCAATCCGGTGCCCACATATGAAGGCGAGCATCGCCCGCATGGGCATGATGCTTGGCTGGTTCCATTACCCAGGATAAAAAAATGACTTCCTTCTCGCGGTATTTGCCCTTCGTGGCCGCCATGGCGCTTGTCGTCGTGGCATCGAACATTCTCGTGCAATTCCCGATGCAGGGCCAGATCGGGGGCCTCTCGCTGGCCGACCTTCTGACTTGGGGGGCCTTCACCTATCCCTTCTCGTTCCTGGTCACAGACCTCGCCAACCGCCGCTACGGACCCACTGTGGCGCGCCGGATCGTCCTTGTCGGCTTCATGACGGCGGTGATCTGCTCGATCCTTGTCCCGCCCTTCCTGTTCCGTCACGGCCTGATCGAATTCGAGACCGCCGCCGACCGGCTGGTGCGTATCGCGGCCGCGTCCGGAGCGGCGTTCCTTTCCGCGCAACTGCTCGACGTCACCGTGTTCAACCGGCTGCGCCGGCAGAGCTGGTGGCGGGCGCCGATCATCGGCACGCTGGTCGGGTCGGTGTTCGACACCGCCGTGTTCTTCACCGTCGCTTTCTCGGCTGCCTTTGCCTTCGCCGGACCAAACGACGGCTTTGCGTTGGAAAACGCACCCTTGATGGGCGTCTTCCATGTCGAGGCGATGCGCTGGATCTCCTGGGCGCTTGGTGATCTCTCGGTGAAACTGATCATCGCCGTCGTCGCACTCATCCCCTACCGGCTGCTCGCCGCCCGCTGGAGCCAGCCCGCGGTTGCGGCTTAAACCATGATCCCGAAAAGTGGGACCCAGTTTTCGGAAAAGATCATGGTCGGACAAAGATCATGATCCCGTGGATCCAGCTCGATTCAGCGAAGACCCCAGACGGCGGACAAGAACTTCGCCTCAAGCGGCGCGGCACCGAATTCTCGATCATGCTGGGCACCAACGAGCTCATGAACAGCCGCCTCAGCGGTTCCGAGGAAGCGCTGGCAAAACTGTCCTGCGGGCGGATTGCCGGCCATAGCCAGCCAACAATCCTGATCGGTGGGCTTGGCATGGGTTTTACCTTGCGCGCCGCGCTTGCAGAATTGGCCAATGATGCCGGAATCGTCATCGCTGAACTGGTGCCGGCCGTTGTCGCCTGGGCGCGCGGTCCGATGGCCGAAATCTTTGGCGGCTGTCTCGACGATCCGCGCGTCACCATCCAGGAGACCGATGTCGGGCAGCTGATACGCTCGCAGCCCGCGGCCTGGGACGCCATCCTGCTCGATGTCGACAACGGCCCGGAAGGCATCGTCCACAAATCCAACGACGCGCTCTACAGCCTGCAGGGCCTCGCAGCCGCACGCAACGCCCTCAAGCCGGGCGGCGTGCTGGCGGTGTGGTCGCAAGGCCCCGACATCGGCTTCACGCGGCGGCTGAAGCAGGCAGGCTTCGGGGTCGAAGAGGTCAGTACGCGCGCCAACGGCAAGCGCGGCGCGCGCCATATCATCTGGATCGCCACCAAGACGTAAAGCCGGCGGGCTCAATCCTGGTGCAGGATGAATTCCAGATAGAGGTTGCGCTGCAGGATCGAGTGGTTGTCGTCGGAGATCAGCGACACCATCAGCGCGCCGTCGTCGCGGGTCCAGACGTCGAGCCCTTCCATATTGTCGATCTGGTAGCCCATGTCGGCCTCCAGCAGCACCGGCCCGTCGGCGACCGCGCCCTTCTCGACGCTTTCGCCATAGATGCGCCGCAGCCGCATCTTGACGCCCCTCGCCATCGAGAAACTGCGCTCCAGAAGCAGCAGATCGCCATCCGGCAGGAAGGCGCCGTCGGTGATGTCGAAATCGCCGTTGCGCTTGACAGTAAAGACGCCCTTGTGCGGCCCCTCGATGATGGCGGCATAGATGTTGCCGGCCTTGTCGAGGCTCTTTTCGGAGACCACGACCAGGCCGCCCTCATGCTGACCGTTGGCATTGGCGTGGGTGACGGTCTCGAAGCCACGATTCTGGCGCAGCTCCTGGGCCGGAACGACGAAATCCAGCGGCTTGAACGGCGCCTTCATGTCGTTGGCGTCGATCTTGAACTGGGCGACGCGGTGGCTGCGCTCGAAGCCGACGGTGGCAATGCCGTCCTTGACCGCGAGGCCTTCCGCATCGACCTCCCATTTCCTGTCGATCGGCCGGCCGGTCTCGTCGACCATCTGCTGCATGCGGAAATTCTGGATGCCGGAGGGCCGCTTTTCCGCGTCGCGGACCACCGTGCCGAAGAACCAGAAGCCGGTGTCGGCAACGCCGATGAAGTCACCGCCGGCCTTCAGGAAGCGGAAGGCCGACAGCGCGCCGAAATCGCGTGTCGGCGAGGTCATCTCCAGCCCGCCGACGAATTCGAAAGGGCCGAATTGCTTGTCGGCACGGCCAATGTGAAATTCGGTGATCGGGCGGGCCGAGATTTCGACCGGTTCGACAGAACCAGAGTCGGGCGAACCGGCTGCCGCCGAAGCCAAGCCGGAAAGCAGGGCGATGGCGGCGAAAAGCGTCTGCTGAAAGCCGCCGCGCCTGGAGATCATCCGGCGCGCCGCATACCACCGCCGCGCCGCGTATCCTTCGCGCTTTCCTCGGCAAACAGCGAAGCCAGCTGCTCGGTCATGGCGCCAGCCAGCTCCTCGGCATCGACGATGGTGACGGCGCGGCGGTAGTAGCGCGTGACATCGTGGCCGATGCCGATGGCCAAGAGTTCCACCGGCGAACGCGTCTCGATCAGCTCGATGACGGCGCGCAGATGGCGTTCGAGATAATTGCCCGGATTGACCGACAGCGTCGAATCGTCGACCGGCGCGCCGTCCGAGATCATCATCAGGATCTTGCGCTGCTCGGGCCGGGCGATCAGCCGGTTATGCGCCCACAGCAGCGCCTCGCCGTCGATATTTTCCTTGAGCAGGCCTTCGCGCATCATCAGGCCGAGATTGCGCCGTGCCCGCCGCCACGGATGGTCGGCCGATTTGTAGATGATGTGGCGCAGATCGTTGAGCCGGCCAGGATTCGGCGGCTTGCCGTCCTTCAGCCATTTCTCGCGCGCCTGCCCGCCCTTCCACGCCCGCGTGGTGAAGCCGAGGATCTCGACCGAGACGCCGCAGCGCTCCAGCGTGCGCGCCAATATGTCGGCGCAGGTGGCGGCGACCGTGATCGGCCGGCCGCGCATCGAGCCGGAATTGTCGAGCACCAGCGTCACCACCGTGTCGCGGAACTTGGTGTCGCGCTCCTGCTTGAACGACAGCGGCTGCATCGGATCGATGACGACCCGCACCAGCCGTGCCGGGTCGAGATAGCCCTCTTCCAGGTCGAAGTCCCAGGAGCGGTTCTGCTGCGCCATCAGCCGGCGCTGCAGGCGGTTGGCCAGCCGCCCGACGACGCCGGACAGGTTGGCGAGCTGCTTGTCGAGGAAGGCGCGCAGCCGGTCGAGCTCTTCTTCTTCGCACAGCTCCTCGGCGCCGACCGTCTCGTCGAAAGCGGTGGTGAAGACCTTGTAGTCGATCTCTTTCGGCAGATTGGTGAAGGGATTGTCGTTGCGGCGCGCTTCGCCGGGTGTTTCGGCATCGGCGTCGTCATCGTCGGACAGATCGTCGGCGGTGGCGTCGGAGGCTTCCGTCTCGGCCGACTGCTCGTCATCGGCCGAAGCTTCGGCATCCTCGGACTGCGACTGCTCGGAGCCGGAATCCTCTTCGCCGCCCTCCTCGCTCTGCTCCTCGCCTTGCGGCTGGTTGTCGTCATTGTCCTCGGAATCTTCCGTCTCCTGGTCGTCGCCGAGTTCCTCGGCCATCTCCATGGAGGCGAGCATCTCTCGCACGACCCGGGCGAACGCCTGCTGGTCGCCGAGCTTGGCCGACAATCCGTCGAGGTCGGCCTTGGCCTTCTCCTCGACCCAGGGGCGCCAGAGCTCGACCAGCCGCTCGCCGCTTTTCGGGACCGGACGGCCGGTCAGCTTCTCGCGCACCATCAGGGCAAGAGCTTCCTCGATCGGCGCGTCGGCCTTGTCCTTGATGTCGACGAGGTTGGCCTTGGCGTATTTGTCCTCCAGCATCGAACCGATATTGTCGGCGACGCCCTGCATGGCGCGAGACCCGATCGCCTCGACGCGGGCCTGCTCGACCGCGTCATAGATGGCGCGGGCCGCCTTGCCTTCCGGCGCCAGCTTGGTGTGGATGCGCACATCGTGGCAGGCGCGCTTCAGCGCCATGGAATCGCCGAGGCCGCGGGTGATCGCAATATCGGTCTTCGACGCCTTCTTCGGCAATTCGGGCAAGCGCGCACGGCTGCCGGCGAGCGCCGGCCGGTCCTTGGCGAAACCGACTTCCAGTTCCTTGTCGCCGGCAATGGCGCGCATGCAGACGGTGACGGCACGCTTGAAGCTGTCGGCTTCAGACCCCGTCTTCGACTTGTTGCGCGTGTTGTCGCCCGGCCCCGCCATTGAGACTGTGCTTACCCCAGCACCACGTTGGCGGCGCTCTCGGGCAAATCCTCGCCGAAGGCGCGCTGGTAGAACTCGGCCACCACCGAGCGCTCCAGTTCGTCGCACTTGTTGAGGAAGGTCAGCCGGAACGCCATGCCGATATTGCCGAATATCTCGGCATTCTCGGCCCAGGTGATCACGGTGCGCGGGCTCATCACGGTCGACAGATCGCCGTTGATGAAGGCCGAGCGCGTCATGTCGGCGACGCGCACCATCTTGTTGACGATGTCTTTGCCCTTGCCGTCGCGATAGTGCTTGGCCTTGGCCAGCACGATGGCGACTTCGTTGTCGTGCGGCAAATAGTTCAGCGTGGTGACGATCGACCAGCGGTCCATCTGCGCCTGGTTGATCTGCTGGGTGCCGTGATAGAGGCCGGTGGTGTCGCCAAGGCCGACCGTGTTTGCGGTCGAGAACAGCCGGAAGGCCGGATGCGGGCGAATGACCCGGCTCTGGTCGAGCAGCGTCAGCCGGCCCGACGATTCCAGCACGCGCTGGATGACGAACATCACATCCGGACGGCCGGCATCGTACTCGTCGAAGCACAGCGCGACATTGTGCTGGTAGGCCCAGGGCAGGATGCCGTCGCGGAATTCGGTGATCTGCAAACCGTCCTTGACGACGATCGCGTCCTTGCCGACGAGATCGATACGGCTGACATGGCTGTCGAGGTTGACGCGCACGCAAGGCCAGTTGAGGCGGGCGGCGACCTGTTCGATATGGGTCGACTTGCCGGTGCCGTGATAACCCGACACCATGACGCGGCGGTTGTAGGCAAAGCCCGCAAGGATCGCCATCGTCGTGTTCTTGTCGAACAGATAGTCCGGATCGATGTCCGGCACATGCTCCGATGTCACCGAATAGGCCGGCACCACCATCTTGGACTCGAAGCCGAATTTCTCCTTCACCGACACCGTCGTGTCGGGCAGGTTGGCGATGTCACGATCGACCTTGTTCATATCTCTCAACGTCTCCACGGGCGAAACGTCTGATTTCGCCGGCAATCGATTTTGTCCGGGGGCGGTCTTAGAGCCTTTTCCAACCTTATGAAAGTTGGAAAACGACACGAACCGTATGGCCGCTCAGCACAGGCCCGCCTGTTTGAGCACGCGATAGGCCTGCAGCACATCGCGGAACCGGTCTTCCGAACCTCTGTCGCCACCATTCGCATCCGGATGGTGCAGTTTCACCAGTTCCTTATAGCGCGCCTTGATCTCCTTGCCAGTCGCCTTTGTATCAAGACCAAGCGTTTCCAGCGCCTTGGCCTCAAGCGGCTTGGCCTTGCGCTCGCGCGCCTCGCGCGGATCCTTGGGTCCCTTGAACAGGTCGAACGGGTCGCGCATGCGGTTATAATAGCCGGCGCGGCCGGAACGCATCTGGGCCATATCGGGCGACGACCGGGTCGAGGCCCCGTTGGCGCCCATCTTCCAGGTCGGCCGGTGCCCGGTCATGGCTTCCTTCTGGAAGCGCGCGACCTCGGTGTCCGGCACGCCGGAAAAGTAGTTGAAGCCCTTGTTGTACTCGCGCACATGATCGAAGCAGAAGTGGAAATACTCACCCTCCTTCATGCGTCCGACCGGCGCACGATGGGTGCCCGCTTCCTTGCAGCCGTCCCACTGGCAGATCGGCGAGTGCGACTTCAGCTCCGCGTCCTTGTCGGGGCGGACGCGAATCTTCTCGAAATATTTGGGGTACGGCTTCATCTTACCCATTTATGGGGCGTTCGCAGATGCGAAACAAGAATTGACATTTTCGCGATCATCGCCCTAACCGCTGAATCGCGGCATAAAGCAGGCGAATGGCGGATTTTGTTGCGCGGCGGCGGCCCCTCGCGAAACCGATTTTCGGTTTCCAGGCCGAGACGCCAACGATATGTGGTGAAGGGAGATGGCGATGTCCATACAGGCGACCATGGAAGACAAGCTCAACAAGGCATTTTCGCCGGACAGGCTGGTTATCATCAACGAGAGCCATCTCCATGCCGGCCACCACCATCACGGCTCCGACCATCACGGCACTTACGACGGCACCGGCGAGACGCATTTTCGCGTCCGCGTCGTCGCTTCCGCCTTTGCCGGCATGAGCCGCATCGACCGTCACCGCGTCGTCAACGAACTGCTTGCCGACGAACTGAAGGCCGGCGTGCACGCGCTGGCGATCGAACCTGCGGCTCCCGGCGAAAAGACCCGCTGGTAGGTCGCTTCCCCGCGCTCAGAGCACCGCTTCGATGAGGAACGGCCCGCGCCGTGACAGCGCACTGTCCAGCAACGCGTCGAAGCGCTCGCACGTATCGGCGCGAGCCGCCTCCACGCCCATGCCTTTGGCCAGCGATACCCAGTCGAGCGAGGGATGGTCGAGGTCGAGCATGCGCCTGGCGTTCTCGCCGATGGCGCCGACGCCGACATTCTTCATCTCGCCATGCAGGATCGCATAGGTTCGGTTGGAAAACACGATCGTCACCACGTCGAGCTTTTCCCGCGCCTGCGTCCACAATCCCTGCACCGTGTACATGCCGCTGCCGTCGGCTTCGAGATTGACCACCTTGCGGTCGGGACAGGCGATTGCCGCCCCGGTCGCCATCGGGATGCCGCCACCGATCGATCCGCCCGTGCCCATCATGTAGTCGTGCGGCGCGGCAAAGGCCGACAGCGCGAAGAAACGCCTGGCCGAGGTGACCGCTTCATCGCAGACGATCGCATCGGCCGGCAGTTTGCGCGCCACCGAAAGTGCGACGGCATCTTCCGTCAGCTTGCCGTTCGGCGTTGCCTCGTCGGGAAAAGCGGCCGCCAGCACCTTGTGTCGCGACGGCTTGATGCCAAGTTCGTCGCGAAGCGCCTCCAGCGCCGCATGCAGATCGTCGCCATGGGCGGCCAATGTCAGCACCTCGCAGCCTTCCCGGACAAGCCGTCCCGGTTTTCCCGGATAGGCGAAGAAGGCAACCGGCTCCTTTGCGCCGACCAGGATCAGAACATCGACGTCGCTCAGCACAGCCATCGCCGCATCGACCGGATAGGGGATGCGGGTCGGCGCGACACGCCCGCGCCCGCGTTGCATCCGTGCGATCAGAACCTCGCCGAACAGCCGGACGTCGCTGCCCGTCGAGATCTGCCCGGCGATGGCGAGCGCATCGGCGCGCGCGGCCTTTCCGCGAACGGTCATGCCGGCCCGGCCCGGAGCGGCACGGATCGCCGCGGCGATCTTGCGTACCGCGTCCATATCGACGGCCGGCGTCGGCGCCAACGTCACCTTGCCGGGCAAAACCGCCTCGACTTCGCCCCAGGCGGCATCCGCCGGCAGGATCAGGGTCGCGACGCCGGGTGGTGTCAGCGAGGCGCGAAAGGCCGCTTCAGCTGCCGGCACGACATCGGCCGGACCCTTGACGCGGCCGACCCAGTTGGACATCGGCGCCGCAAGGCTCTCGATATCGCTGGTGAGTGGGGCATCGAGCGGCAGATGGTAAGAGGCGTGGTCGCCGACGATGTTGATCATCGGGCTGAAGGCACGCCGGGCATTGTGCATGTTGGCCAGCCCGTTGGCCAGGCCGGGACCGGTATGCAGCAGCGTCGCGGCCGGCCGATCGGTCATCCGCGCATAGCCATCGGCGGCACCCGTCACCACGCCTTCGAACAGCCCGAGCACGCAACGCATTTTCGGCTTGCGGTCAAGCGCTGCAACGAAGTGCATTTCGGAGGTGCCGGGATTGGCGAAGCAGACCGTCACATCATTGGCCAGAAGCACGTCACACAGGACATCGGCGCCGTTCATGCAATTCCCTCCCGCTCAAGATCGCAGAGCAGTTGCACCCGCGAGCACCTGCAGCAATGTCTTGCCGCTACTTTTGATCTAATCCAGTGCCGTAAAGATCAGCCAACCGTCGATTTCAGGAATGCCAGCGCGGCCGCGGTCAGCGCGTCGCCCTCCTCGCCGAAATCGCGATTGATCGACATATGCGTATAGGCGCTGCCGTCGAACAGCGTAACCTTGGTGCCCGTCGAGCGCAGGCGCTCGGCAAAGGCCTTGGAGTCCTCGCTCCGGCCCGATGCCCGCGAATAGGCGATGAAAGTCGGCGGGTGCTTGCGGCCGTCGACATAGCTGGCCGGCGAAAGTGCCGCCCATTGCGCGGGATCGGAAAAGACGCGGGCATAGGCCCGGACCATACCGCCATTCTTGGCAAGTGCTGCAAGATCATAGGCCCTGGTGTCGTCGAGGATGAGCGCGGCTATGCCCGGCAATCCGCCGCGCATGCCGGTCAGCGCAACCAGATGGCAGCCGGCCGAATGGCCCATGCCGACGATGCGGTTGGGATCGCCGCCATGCCGGGCGATGTTGGCCCTGATGTAGGCATAGGCCTTTTCGACGTCACCAGCCTGGGTGGCGACATTGGCCTGCGGCAGCATGCGGTAATCGATGGAGACGAAGCAGAAGCCGTTGGCGAGCAGGAAGGCCGATTTGGCGTCCACCTGACTGCGTTTGCCAAACTGCCAGGTGCCGCCATGAACGAAAAACACGACCGGCAGGCCGATTGCACCATCGGGCGCGTAGATGTCGAGCTTGGCCGGCCCGTAGTCGAAGGTTTCTGGCGTGGGCCGGCGTGTTTTCCACGCGGCCGACGCTTCCAACGGCAGCATCGCCGCCATGGAGGCCATGATCAGGCTTCGTCGATCGATCATCATTGTCTCCTGGCAAGGCAAGACTGCACGCGGCCGCCCCAGCCGTCCAGTCAAGGGTTCGCAACACACCCGCTACCCGCGCTGAATACGGCTCCGCAACGAGCGCTTTGGTCTCGCGGAGTAGCCTCAATCCTTAAGATCGCGGCCACCTCTTCACATGAAGGGAACAAACGGTGCCCCCCGGCAGTTGAATGCGAGACGAGCCGAATGGAAGCCACAGCGGCTCCGAGGGCAAAAGCATCATGCGAGAGAACCAGTCTGACGTCTTCGATCTCTTTTCGGAAATTTACACCAACGCGGCGCAGGAAGAGATCAGCATCCAGCAATATCTCCTTGCCTGCCGCGAGGACAAGTCGATGTATGCCTCGGCGCCTGAACGGATGGTCGAGGCGATCGGCGAGCCGAACCTGGTCGACACCAGCAAGGATGAGCGGCTCGGCCGCATTTTCTCCAACCGGACCCTGAAAGTGTACCCCTCCTTCGCCGATTTCTACGGCATGGAGGATACAATCGAGCGCATCGCCGGCTATTTTCGCTATGCGTCCCAGGGGCTCGAGGAGCGCAAGCAAATCCTCTATTTGCTCGGCCCGGTGGGCGGCGGCAAATCCTCCCTTGCCGAGCGGCTGAAGAAGTTGATGGAACAGCGTCCGATCTACACGCTGAAGGTCGGCAACCAGGTCAGCCCGGTTTTCGAATCGCCGCTTGGCCTTTTCCATCCCGATCGCATGGGCGACCTGCTGGAGGATAAATACGGCATTGCACGACGCCGCTTGAACGGGCTCATTTCGCCATGGGCGGCCAAGCGCCTCGACGAACTTTCCGGCGACATTTCCAAGTTCAGCGTCGTCAAGCTGATGCCGTCGCGACTGCGCCAGATCGGCATCGCCAAGACCGAGCCCGGCGACGAGAACAATCAGGACGTTTCGGCCTTGGTCGGCAAGGTCGACATCCGGCAATTGGAAAACTTCAGCCAGTCCGATCCGGACGCCTATTCCTATAGCGGTGGACTGAACCGGACCACCCAGGGCCTGCTTGAATTCGTCGAAATGTTCAAGGCGCCTATCAAGGTCCTGCATCCGCTGCTGACGGCCACCCAGGAAGGCAGCTACAACGGCACCGAAAATTTCGGCGCCTTTCCCTACCAGGGGATCATCGTGGCCCATTCCAACGAGTCGGAATGGCTGCAGTTCAAGAACAACAAGAACAATGAGGCTTTCCTCGATCGCATCCTCGTCGTCAAGGTGCCGTATTGCCTGCGGATAACCGAAGAGCGGCAGATCTACGAGAAACTGCTGCGGGAGAGCGAATTGGCCGCCAGTCCCTGCGCTCCAGAGGTGCTGGACATCCTCAGCCGGTTTACCGTCTCGACCCGCTTGGCCGAGCACGACAATTCGCCGCTCTACACCAAGATGCGCGCCTATGATGGCGAGAACCTCAAGGAAGTCGACCCCAAGGCCAAGTCGGTTCAGGAATATCGGGACGCCGCCGGCGTCGACGAGGGCATGGCCGGCGTCAGCACGCGCTTTGCCTTCAAGATCCTGTCGCAGACCTTCAACTACGACACCGAAGAGGTGGCCGCCGACCCCGTGCATCTCATGTACATCCTGGAGGAGGCAATCAAGCGCGAACAGTTTCCGAAGGAGACGGAAGCCGCCTATCTGGAGTTCATCAAGTCCGAGTTGGCCGCGCGGTATGCCGAATTCATCGGCCATGAGATCCAGAAAGCCTATCTGGAATCCTACAGCGAGTACGGCCAGAATCTTTTCGACCGCTACATCGCCTACGCCGACGCCTGGATCGAGGACCAGGACTACAAGGATCCTGACACAGGCCAGATCCTCAACCGCGAGGTTTTGGACAACGAGCTTTCACAGGTCGAAAAACCGGCCGGCATCGCCAATCCCAAGGACTTCCGCAATGAGGTGGTGAAATTCACCCTGCGCGCCCGTGCAAGAAACCATGGCCGCAACCCGGCGTGGACAAGTTACGAAAAGCTGCGGGAAGTCATCGAAAAACGCATGTTCGGCCAGGTCGAGGACCTCCTGCCGGTGATCAGTTTCGGCTCCAAGCAGGACAGTGTCACGGAAAAGCGGCACAATGAATTCGTGCAGCGGATGGTCGAGCGCGGCTACACCGAGCGGCAGGTGCGTCGCCTTGTGGACTGGTACATGCGGGTGAACAGGGCGGGTTAGAGAACCCGGATGGTTCCATGCCGATCTTCATCGACCGCCGCCTGAACCCGAAAGACAAAAGCCTCGGCAATCGCCAGCGCTTCCTGCGACGCGCGCGCGAGGAATTGAAACGCAGCATACGCGATCAGATCCGCACCGGCAGGATCGCCGACGCGGATTCCGAGCATGCCGTGCGCATGCCCGAAAGAGGCACAAGCGAGCCGAGCTTCAACAACGCCCGCGACAGCGGCAGGCGCCAGCACATCTTGCCGGGCAACAGGCATTTCTCCGCTGGAGACCTGATCCCCAAACCCGGCGGGGGCGGCGGGGGAGCATCGTCGCCGGGAAACAAGGCATCTGAAGACGACTTTCGTTTCGTGCTGTCGCGCGAGGAAGTGCTCGATCTTTTCTTCGAGGATCTCGAGCTCCCGGACATGGTCAAGCTCAACCTCAAGGAGATCCTTGCCTTCAAGCCGCGCAGAGCCGGCTTCGCCGCCACAGGTTCGCCGACCAACATCAATGTTGGCCGCACAATGCGCAACAGCCACGGCCGCCGCATTGCGCTGAGGCGCCCCAAGCAGGTCGAACTGGATGCGATCCTCGAGGAAATCGCCTCGCTCGAGTCGACGCCATCCAGCGCCGACGCGCGCCAGCGTATTGCGGCATTGCGCGAAGAGCTCGACCGGCTGGAACGCCGCCGCCGCCGGATTGCCTATGTCGATCCGGTCGACATCCGCTTCAACCGCTTCGATTCCCGGCCGGTGCCGAACGCCAATGCCGTCATGTTCTGTCTTATGGACGTGTCCGGGTCCATGGGCGAGCGCGAGAAGGATCTGGCCAAGCGCTTCTTCGTTTTGCTGCACCTGTTCTTGAAACGGCGCTACGACCGCATCGAGATTGTCTTCATCCGCCACACGCACCTGGCTCAGGAGGTCGACGAGGAATCATTTTTCTACAACACCCAAAGCGGCGGCACCGTCGTTTCCACCGCGCTGGAGGAAATGCACCGTATTATCACCAGCCGCTACCCGGCCCATGACTGGAACATCTATGCCGCCCAGGCCTCGGACGGCGACAATTTCGCCGGCGATTCGGAGCGATGCATTTCGCTGCTCAATGGCGAGCTCATGCGGCTGTGCCAGTATTTTGCGTATGTCGAGATCATCGACGAGCGTGAAGCTCATATTTTCGGCTCGACAGAAAACGGGACATCGCTGTGGCGTGCCTATAACTCCATCGACCAGAAATGGCCGAACTTCCAGATGAGCCGCATCGCCACACCCGCCGATATCTATCCGGTTTTTCGCCAGCTCTTCGGCAGGCAACCGGCCGCCCTCAAGAGGGCATGAGGGTTCCCGATGGCCAGACAAGCGAGCAAATCCAGCCTGCTTTTTTCAGGGTCCGACTGGGATTTCAAAACATTGTCGCGGGCCTATGACGCTATCGAGGCACTTGCGGTCGAAGAGCTTCATCTGGACACCTATCCCGTTCAGATGGAGATCATCTCGTCGCAGCAGATGCTCGACGCCTATTCGTCCATCGGCATGCCATTGATGTACCGTCACTGGTCTTTCGGCAAACATTTCCTCCACCAGGATCTGCTCTATCGCAAGGGCGGGCGGGGGCTTGCCTATGAACTGGTCATCAATTCCAATCCCTGCATCGTCTATCTGATGGAGGAAAACACCATGGCCCTGCAGGCCCTGGTGACGGCCCACGCAGCGCTCGGGCACAATCATTTCTTCAAGAACAATCAGCTGTTCAAACAGTGGACGGATGCGGGTGCGATCCTCAGCTACCTGGACTTCGCCAAGGGCTACATAGTCCGCTGCGAGGAGCGGCACGGCCTCGCCGCCGTCGAGGCTGTTCTCGATTCCGCCCACGCGCTGATGGATCAGGGCGTGTTTCGCTATCACCGGCCGCCGAGGTTGTCGTCGGAACGGCAACGCGAAGGAATTCGCGAGCGTCTCGAATACGAGGAGCGCTCCTACAACGACTTGTGGCGTACGCTGCCGGCCTCGCAGCAAGCGGCCAACGACAAGGGCCAGGACCCAGAGTGGAAGAAATCGCTCAATCTGCCCGAGGAAAACCTGCTCTATTTCCTGGAAAAGAACAGCCCAGTCCTGGAGCCCTGGCAGCGCGAGATCATCAGGATCGTTCGTGTCATCGCGCAATATTTTTACCCGCAACGGCAGACACAGGTGATGAACGAAGGTTGTGCCACTTTCGTGCACTATACGCTGATGAACATGCTGTTCGACCGAGGCCAGATCAGCGAAGGCGCCATGCTCGAAATCCTGCGCAATCATTCCAACGTGGTCTTCCAGCCGGCCTTCGACGATCCGCGTTTTTCAGGCATCAACCCCTATGCTCTCGGCCTCGACATGATGCAGGACATTCAGCGCATCTCGACCAAACCCACGGCCGAGGACCGCGATTGGTTCCCCGACATGGCCGGCCAGGGCAACTGGCGCGAGGTCCTGCTGGACGCCTGGGCCGAGCATCGCGACGAATCCTTCATCCGCCAGTACCTCAGCCCGGCCTTGATCCGGAAATGGCGGTTTTTTGTGCTCGGCGACGCTGCCGACCAGCCGCATTGCCTGGTCGCGTCCATCCACGATGAGCGCGGCTACGCCAAGATACGCGCCGCGCTCGCCAACAGTTATGATCTCGGCGCGAACCGGCCGGACATTCAGGTGGTGGATGTCGATCTGCTCGGCGACCGCCATTTGCGGCTGCAGCACAAGGTCAATGACGGCATCCTTCTCGAGGATGCCAGCCGCGACGCCACGCTTCGTCACATCCGCAGGCTTTGGGGTTATGAAGTCAGCCTGGCGGCCATGGATGCCGAGACCGGCGCGACGATCCACGAACGCTCGACGAGCCAGATCGCGGGATGACGGCACCCGGTCTCCCGGCGCACATCAGGCGTCGCCGGCTGGCCTGATCCTCAGCCTTGCGATCCGGTTCTTGTCGCGTTTCATGACGATGAAGCGCTTGCCGTGGAACGTAAAAGCCTGCTTCTCCTCGGGGATCGATTGCGTCTCGTGGATGACGAGGCCGGCAATGGTGGTTGCCTCCTCATCCGGCAGGTTCCAGTCGAGAGCCCGGTTGAGGTCACGGATCGGCACCGTACCGTCGACGACCACGGAGCCGTCGGCCTCCTGCTTGACGCCCTGTATGTCGACATCGTGCTCGTCGGCGATCTCGCCGACGATCTCCTCGATAATGTCCTCCAGCGTCACCAGCCCTTCGACCTCGCCATATTCGTCGACGACGACGGCGAAATGCGCCTTGCGGCGAAGGAAGGCGTTGAGCTGTTCCTGCAAGGTCGTGGTGTCGGGCACGAACCAGGGTTTCGAAGCGATCTTCATCACGTCGATCCTGGAGAAATCGTTGCCGACTTCGTTCAAGGCGCGCAGCAGATCCTTTGCATGCAGCACGCCGACGATGTTGTCGAGCGAGCCTTTCCACAGCGGCATGCGGGTGTGCGGGCTTTGCAAAATCTCGCGCACCACCGCTTCCGGCGCATTGTCGGCATTGACCGAGCGCATGTTGGTGCGGTGGACCATGATGTCGGAGACTTCGAGCTCGGCGAGATCGAACAGGCCGCCGACGCGGTCGCGATCCTCGCGCACCACCTGGCCGTCGCGGCGGAAATCGTCGACCGCGCCGCGCAATTCGTCCTGGCTGGAGCGCTGCGGCTCGATGCGCGAAAGCTCGTACCCGAACATGGCAAGCAGGCGCGTGCGCACGGCAACGAGCAGCACGATGAGGATGGCAAGGACGGCGACAACGATCCAGCCGGGCTCGTTCATCTCCGGTCGCTTTCCTTTGGGTGGTTCTCCCTCAGAAACGACAGCACTTCCGATGCCGGAACATCCTTGGCAATGAAAGCCTGGCCGACGCCGCGCGTCAGGATGAAGGTCAGCGCGCCGCGCGACACCTTCTTGTCCTGGGTGATGAAGGCAAGCAGCGCCTCGGCGTCAGGCAGATCGCCCGGGATGTCGGCTATTCGCCAGGGCAGGCCGACGGCGCGCAGATGCGCCTCGACGCGCGCGGCATCGTCGGGGCTGGCCAGATTGAGCCGCGACGAGAACCGGTAGGCCAGCGCCATGCCGATGGCGACCCCTTCGCCATGGACGAGGCGGCTTCCGTCATATTGGGTGGCGGCTTCCAGCGCGTGGCCGAATGTGTGGCCGAGATTGAGCAGCGCGCGGTCGCCGGTCTCGAACTCGTCACGCGCAACCACGTCGGCCTTGGCGCGGCAGGCTTCGGCAATCGCCTGCGCCCTCTCCGGCCCGCCGGCAAAAACCTGGACCCAATTCTTTTCCAGCCAGGCGAAAAATTCCGGCCGGTCGATGAGCCCGTATTTGGCGAGCTCGGCATAGCCGGCGCGGAATTCCCGGATCGGCAGCGTGTCGAGCACCCCTGTGTCGGCCAACACCAGTTTCGGCTGATGGAAGACGCCGACAAGATTCTTGCCGCGTGGGCTGTTGATGCCGGTCTTGCCGCCGACCGAGGAATCGACCTGCGCCAGCAGCGAGGTCGGAATCTGCACGAAATTCATGCCGCGCCGCACGATGCCGGCGGCAAAGCCGGCAAGGTCGCCGATAACGCCGCCGCCGAAGGCGATGACGATGTCGCCGCGCTCCAGTTTCGCAGCCAGCACACCGTCGACCACCTCTTCGAGGTGGGCAAAACTCTTGGTCTTCTCGCCAGGCGGCAGGGTGATCACTGCGGTCTGGATGCCACCCGTTTCGAGGCTGGCCTTCAGCGCACCGAGATGCGCTGCAGCGACATTGGCGTCGGTGACGACCGCGGCGCGTGTGCCCGGCAGCCGGCGCGCAATCTCGGCACCCGCGCGGGCCAACAACCCCGAGCCGATCAGAATGTCGTAGGTCCGGTCGCCAAGGCCTACTTCGACGACAACGGGTGCCTCGATGCTCACTGTTCCACCTCGCCCGTCGCAGCCGCCTGATCAATGCCGAAATGCCGGCACAGCGCGTCCACCACCTCGGTAGCGATGACTTCCTTGCGGTCGTCGCGGGTCGGCACTGTGACGTCCGATGTCGCGTAGACCGGATAGCGCTCGCCCATCAGCCGCTCCAGCACGGCGCGCGGGTCGGCGCTTTTCAGGAGCGGCCGGTTCTGTTTCTTGGCGACGCGATCCATCAGAAGGTCGAGTTCGGCCTTCAGCCACACCGAGACGCCGTGCGCTGCAATCGCCTCGCGAGTCTGCGCATTCATGAAGGCGCCGCCGCCGGTCGACAGCACCTGCGGGCCGTTTTCCAGCACGCGCAGGATGACGCGCTGCTCCAGCGCCCTGAATTCGGTCTCGCCGTAGCGCTCGAACAGTTCCGGAACGGTCATGCGCGAGACGCTTTCGATCTCCTGGTCGCTGTCTATGAAGGGCAGCGCCAGCATCGTCGCCACCTTGCGGCCGATCGCCGTCTTGCCGGCGCCCATCAGTCCGACGAAGACGACGGAACGGCTGCCCAGCCTGCCGAGCAACGCGGCGTGGTTCTCGTCTGGAGGATTTGCTGGCAGCGCGTTCATCGGATGTTTCGAAGGCCCTCTTTGCCGGCGTATCGACATGAAAAGCCCGTTTGCGTCAAGCGTGGCAAGTGCCTTGAACCCGATATGGACCGGCAGGGTCTGCATCAGAAGTTGCTAACAGGCCCCAGCTTCTTCCTTGAATTGGCCGGATTGGCGTCCCATAAGGGGACAGGGTTTGGAAACGCAGAACAAGAAGACGGGCGAAAATTGATGCCGACACTGTTTCGCTTTGTCGTGGTAACGGCGATTCTGGCTGGCATTGCCTATGGTACGATGTTCGCACTGGTGATGTTCGTCGAGCCAAAGAAGGGGGAAATGAGCGTGCGCATCCCTCCGGAAAAGCTCAATCCCAAGAAAAGCTGAATGAACAGCGCGGCCCGCATCGAAGCCTTTCTGGAAATGATGAGCGCCGAGCGGGGCGCGGCCGAAAACACGCTTTCCTCCTACCGCCGCGACCTCGAGGACGCTTCCGGCGCGATCGATGGCGGGCTGGCCGGTGCCGCCGCCGCCGATATCCGCGCCTATCTCGACGACATTGCCGCCCGCGGCTTTGCCGCCACGTCGCAGGCGCGCAAACTGTCGGCGATCCGCCAGTTCTTCAAATTCCTCTACGCCGAAGGCCTGCGCGGCGATGACCCGACCGGCACGCTGGACAGCCCGAAAAAGGGCCGCCCGCTGCCCAAGACGATGAGCGAGGCCGACACCGGCCGGCTGATCGACCGTGCAGCAATTGAAGCCGGCGATGTCTCGTCGGGCGATGGGGACAGCCTGGCATCACTGCGCCTGCATGCGCTGGTCGAGGTGCTTTACGCCACCGGCCTGCGCGTTTCCGAGCTGGTCGGCTTGCCGGTGACGGTGGCGCAACGCGACGACCGCTTCTTCATGGTGCGCGGCAAGGGCGACAAGGAGCGCATGGTGCCGCTCTCCGCCAAGGCACGCGCGGCGATGAAGACCTGGCTTGCCGCCCGCGCCAAGGTGCCAGCCTTCGCCGACAGTCCGTTCCTGTTTCCGGCCGCCTCGGACAGCGGCTATCTCTCGCGCCAGGTCTTCGCGCGTGACCTGAAAGGGCTGGCGGCAAGGGCCGGCATTGCCTCGGCGAAGATCTCGCCGCACGTGCTGCGCCATGCTTTCGCCAGCCATCTCCTGCAGAACGGCGCCGATCTGCGGGCCGTGCAGCAATTGCTTGGCCATGCCGACATATCGACGACACAGATTTACACCCATGTGCTGGAAGAGCGGCTGGTGCGGCTGGTCAACGATCATCATCCGCTTGCCGACTAGGCCTCATATCGCTATGTGAGGACGACATTTCACCGCCCGGAGCCTTGGATTCAAGGGTTCCGTCAGCCACTGCCTTCCGACGTATCGGTCCGCTCACGCATGTATAATTACCTCGATTTCGAAAAGCCGGTGCAGGACCTCGAGGGCAAGATCCTCGAGCTGAAGAAGCTTGCCGAGAATGGCGAGGCGGTCGATGTCGGCGACGAGATCAACCGTCTCGAGAAGCGCTCCCGCGACGCATTGCGCGATGCCTACAAGGCGCTGACGCCTTGGCAGAAGGTGCAGGTGGCGCGCCATCCCGACAGGCCGCATTGCGTCGACTACATCAAGGGCCTGTTCACCGATTTCACGCCGCTGGCCGGCGACCGCAATTTCGGTGAGGACCAGGCGATCGTCGGCGGTTTCGCCCGTTTCCGCGGCGAACCCATTGCCATCATCGGCCAGGAAAAAGGTTCCGACACAGCCAGCCGCCTGAAGCACAATTTCGGCTCGGTTCGGCCGGAGGGCTACCGCAAGGCGGTACGGCTGATGGAACTGGCCGACCGCTTCAAGATCCCGCTCCTGACGCTGGTCGACACGGCCGGCGCCTATCCCGGAGTCAACGCCGAGGAGCGCGGCCAGGCGGAGGCTATCGCCCGTTCAACCTCGACCTGTCTCGGCCTGAAAGTACCGTCGATCTCGGTGGTCATCGGCGAAGGCGGTTCGGGCGGCGCCATTGCCATCGCCACCGCCAACCGCGTCTACATGCTCGAACACGCCATCTATTCGGTGATTTCGCCGGAAGGTGCCGCCTCGATCCTGTGGCGCGACACGACACGATCGAAGGACGCGGCGACCAACATGAAGATCACCGCGCAGGATCTTCTGGAACTGAAGATCATCGACGCCATCATCCCCGAGCCGCTCGGCGGTGCGCATCGCGGCGCCGAAACCGTGATCGCCGCGACCGGAGACCTCATCGCCAGGACGATGAAGGACTTCGCCGGCGCCAACACCGATTTCCGCGAACAGCGCCGCGAAAAATACCTGGCCATGGGCCGCAGTCTCTGACCACAGGCACCCTTGGCCGCAACAATGTGGCGGAGCGGAGCATTTTTGCCACAAAAATGCCGCTGCATTCGGCTCAATGAGACTGCCGCAGGGGGATGCGTCGGCACTTGCGGTAAGGAATTTATTAGGGTTAACGGGCTTAGGGTCCGTCGATGCGCAGTGTAGCAGCCGGGGCAGGAAACGTCCTGGCGCCAGAGAAAAGACGATATCTGTAGCCATGTTTGTCAAGCTTGCCCGCACCGGAATCCTGATCGCTGCCCTCGGCGTTGCCGGCTGCAACAATTCGTCGATGAAGGATTTTGCCCCGGAGGCCAACAAGCCGCTGCCCGACAAGATCCTCGCCGACATGAGGGCCAAGGGCATGGTCCGCACCTCGTCGGTGATGGCCCGCATCTTCAAGGAAGAAGGCAAGCTCGAGATCTGGAAGGCCAAGACCAACGGCCGCTATGACATGGTCGCCAGCTACGACATCTGCAAATGGTCGGGCAAGCTCGGGCCGAAATACACCGAAGGCGACCGCCAGGCGCCGGAAGGCTTCTACACGGTGCGCCCGGCGCAGATGAATCCGCGCTCGAACTACCATCTGTCCTTCAACATCGGCTATCCCAACGCCTATGACCGCGCCAATGGCCGCACCGGCTCCAATTTGATGGTGCACGGCGCCTGTTCGTCATCGGGCTGCTATTCGATGACCGATGCGCAGATCGAGCAGATCTATGCCTTCGGCCGCGATGCTTTCCAGGGCGGCCAGACCGAGTTCCAGATCCAGGCGTTTCCGTTCCGCATGACCGCCGCCAACATGGCGCGCTACCGCAACGACCCGAATTACGACTTCTGGAAGATGCTCAAGGTCGGCTACGACAATTTCGAGATCACCAAGGTGCCGCCGAAGGTCGATGTCTGCGAGAAGCGTTATGTCTTCAATCAGGTAGCCGCCGACGGTCAGACATTCGATCCGACTGGCGCCTGCCCGGCGACGACGCAGCCTGATTCGCTGAAGAGCGCCTACAATTCCTACATGAGCACCTATGACGCGGCGTTCAGCGGCGCGGTCAAGGCCAGCGTGCCGGCGCCCAAGCCGACCATCGCCGGTATCAAGGAAGCCAGCATCGTCTCCGACTGGTCCAAGCGCCGCGCACGCGGCGAACGCGTACCGATCGATCCGCCGTCGCTCAACAATGACGGCTCGGTCACCGAGACGGCACGCATGGGCCGCATCGATTCGCCCGCCGGCCGCAAGATGGCGGCTCTTGATGCCGAAAAAGCTGCCAAGCAGAAGGCCGAGGAGCAGAGGCTGGCTGCCATTGAGGCGGCCAAGCAAGCCAAGGAAGCCGCCAAGGCCCAGGCTCTGGCCGAAAAGGAGGCCGAGAAGGCCGCCAAGGAGGCCCCTGTCGCCACCGCGACCATCGCGGCTCCTTCGGAAACGGCGCCAATGGCTGAAACGCAAGCGGCGAGTGCCGACGAGAGTCGCGTGACGAAGCTGAAGAACAAGCTGCTCGGCATGTTCGGCGGTTGATATCGCCCGTGGCTGATCGCGCCGCTATTTATGACCTCAAGGGGCTGAACTGCCCCTTGCCCGTGCTCAAGGCCAAGAAGCGCCTCGCGGGGATGCAACCGGGCAGCCGGCTCTGGTTGGAGACCACCGACCCGCTCGCCGTCATCGACATTCCGGCATTCTGCTCCGAGAGCGGCCACCAGTTGATTGAAACGGCCGCGGTCTCCGGCGGCCATCGCTTCCTGGTCGAGCGCGGCGCGCCGTAATCGTTGGGGGCTACCGCCCGGCGATCGCCAGCGGATTGTTTTCCAGCGCCGCGCGGTCGGGCGTGTCAACCGACGGCCGGTCGGTGAAGGCGGCGAACAGCCTGCGGATATAATCTTCCGGCATGTCGAGCGTGATCAGCACCAGCCGCGTGCCACGCTGGCCATCCGGCCAGGACGGCAATTGCACCGGCGGATGCAGGATCTTCTGCACGCCATGGATCACCAGCGGCCGCGACGGGTCTTCCCTGAGCTCGATGACGCCCTTCATGCGCAGCAGGCGCTCGCCATGGGTCGAACGCAGCAGGTCGAGGAACATCTCGATCGCCGAAAACGGCACCGGGCCGTCATGCACCAGCGAATAGGAGCGCACGCGCTGATCGTGACGATGGCCGTGGTCATGGCCATGCTCGTGATCATGACCAGCATGATGGTGATGATCGTGCGCCGCTTCCTCGCCAAGCCAGCGCCGCACATCGGCGGATTTGGTTGCCGGGTTGTAGAGGCCGCAATCAAACAGCGCCGCCACGCCTGTCTCCGTGTCGCCGGCATCGAGCAGTTCGGCGCCCGGATTGATCTGCCGCAGGCGCGCCCGCAGCATTTCCAGCTCATTGGGGTCGGTGGCCAGATCGGCTTTGCTGAGCACGATGCGGTCGGCGACGGCAACCTGCTTTACCGCCTCGACATGGGCATCGAGCGTGGCGTTGCCGTTGACGGCATCGACCAAAGTGATGACGCCGTCGAGCCGGAAGGCCTGGATCAGCGCCGGATGCGCCATGATCGACTGCAGCACCGGCGCCGGGTCGGCAAGGCCGGTGGTTTCGACGATGACGCGGGCGAGCCGGGCAATGCGGCCGGTCTGCAGCCGGTCGACCAGGTCGGCCAGCGTATCGACCAGTTCGCCGCGCACCGTGCAGCACAGGCAGCCGTCCGACAGCTGGATGATGCCGTCGGAAGACTGCTCGACCAGCAAATGGTCGATCGCCACCTCGCCGAACTCGTTGATGATCACCGCGGTGTCGGCCAGCGCCGGATCCTTGAGCAGCCGGTTGAGCAGCGTCGTCTTGCCGGCGCCGAGGAAGCCGGTCAGCACCGAGACTGGGATCGGGAAGCCGCTGCCCATTGGCTAGTTCGCAACCTTGACCGGCTGGTCGCCCTGCGCGGCGGAGCCGGCAATCTTCGGGCCGGTGCCGGCCGGTGCCGGCCTGTCGGGCCGCCAGCTCGGGATCGGCACATCGGCAAATTCCTGCGCGCCCTGGTCGAGGATGGCCTTCGGCGCCGGACCGGTGGCGCCGCCAAGGCCGACGGCAACCAGCGTCGGCACATGGTCGAGCTTTTCCTGATAGGGTGATTTCGGCACGTTCTTGGCGGCGGCCGGCGGCGCCTCGGACTGCTCCTGCGGCGTCTTCTTCTTGCAGACCTCGTCCTGCATGTCGTTGGGTGAGACCGTGTCGCCATAGGGCGCCAGCGTGGTGACGGTGGCCGAGCCGGCGACAGGCGTGTCGAACCCCTGATCGAGCAGTTTTGCCGCCGTCTCGGCGCGGGTGACCGCCGACTTCTCGCCAAGCACAACCGCGACCAGCGTGCGCCCGTTGCGCGTCGCCGAACCGATCATGTTGAAGCCGGAGGGGCAGACAAAGCCGGTCTTCATGCCATCGGCGCCGGGATAGCGGCCGATCAAGAGATTGTAGTTGGGGATCGCCTTCTTGCCGACGGCAAGGCCCTCGATCGAGAACCACGGCACATATTGCGGAAATTCGCGGCGGATCGCCATCACCAGCACGGCGAGGTCGCGCGCCGTCGTGTACTGATCCGGCGAATAGAGCCCGTTCGGATTGACGAAATGCGTGCCGTTCATGCCGAGCCGGGTCGCCTCGGCGTTCATCCGGTCGGCAAAGGCCGCCTGCG
The DNA here is from genome assembly GCF_000513875.1 of Mesorhizobium sp. WSM1293. Classification (NCBI taxonomy): domain Bacteria; kingdom Pseudomonadati; phylum Pseudomonadota; class Alphaproteobacteria; order Hyphomicrobiales; family Phyllobacteriaceae; genus Mesorhizobium; species Mesorhizobium sp. WSM1293. Next base: position 77,240 of record NZ_AZUV01000019.1, read on the forward strand.
AACCGCCGACATTTTCGCCGACAGCCATGGCAATGTCGTTGGCCGATTTGACCAGCATCATCTTCAGCGCATTGTCGAGCCGCATCACCGAGCCCGGCTTGAAGCCCATCTTGCTTGGCGGCTCGGCGGCGGAGTGTTTGGTCACCTTGATCGGCGAATCGAGCTGTACCTCGCCGGCCGCGATCGCCCGAAAGGTGACGTAAGCGGTCATCAGCTTGCTCAGCGACGCCGGATACCAGCGCTTGAACGCATCCTGATGCTGCAGGATCTTGCCGCTGCCGAGGTCGAACACGACCACCGGATTGGCCAGCGCCGGCCCGGCCACAACCGACAGCGCGATTGTGCCAGCCGAGAATAGTTTGAGGAAATGCCTGTACCGCATGATCAAATCCGAAATCGCCTCTTGCCGTAGTCGCCCCTGGCTCCGTAAGATTTCATTACGCGATCGCCAGCATATGGTCCGACCCTCAAAAACCGGACCCCATTGTTGCGGTGCTATTTACTCTATGTGACGCCAAGATGGCAAAGTGCCTGGCGATCACAATTGCAAGGCAGCGGCCAACACCCGCCGTCCCAACAGCGAGATGGAACCATCATGCCAATCCTGAACCGTGCCGCCGAAATGCAGGACGAAGTTGCCGGCTGGCGCCAGCATCTGCATCAGACGCCAGAACTGAACTTCGACGTCTTCAAGACCGCCGCCTTCGTCACCGAGAAGCTGAAGGCTTTCGGCTGTGACGATGTGGTCACCGGGCTCGGCAAGACCGGCGTGGTCGGCATCATCCGCGGCCGCCAGGGCGAAGGTCCCACCATCGGCCTGCGCGCCGACATGGACGCGCTGCCGCTCAACGAGATATCAGGAAAGCCCTACGCCTCGACCATCCCCGGCAAGATGCATGCCTGCGGCCATGACGGCCACACGGCGATGCTGCTGGGTGCGGCCAAATACCTCGCCGAGACGCGCAACTTCACCGGTTCGGTGGCGGTGATCTTCCAGCCGGCCGAAGAGGGCGGCGGCGGCGGCAACGAGATGGTCAAGGATGGCATGATGGAGCGTTTCGACATCTCCAGGGTGTTCGGCATGCACAACATGCCGGGCCTGCCTGTCGGGCAGTTCGCCATTCGCCCGGGCCCGATCATGGCGGCGACCGCCGAATTCACCATCACCGTGCACGGCAAGGGCGGCCACGCGGCGATGCCGCACGGCACGATCGACCCGATCGTCATCACCAGCCAACTGGTCGGCGCCTTGCAGACGATCGCCTCGCGCAGCACCGATCCGGTCGAGGCCGTGGTGGTGTCGGTGACCAAGTTCCACGCCGGTGACGCCTACAACATCATCCCCGAAACCGCCGAAATCGCCGGCACCGTGCGCACCTTGCGAAAAGAAATCGCCAAGAAGTCCGAAGAGCGCATCCGCAGCATTTGCGACGGGCTGGCGACCGCGTTCGGGGCCAGGATCGAGGTCGACTACCAGGCGAATTATCCCGTGACCTTCAACCACGCGGAAGAGACGGTGTTTGCCGGTGACGTCGCGATGAGTGTCGCCGGCGACGCCCATGTCCACCGCGGCATCCAGCCGGTGATGGGCGGCGAGGATTTCTCCTACATGCTCGAAGCCCGCCCCGGCGCCTTCATCTTCATCGGCAATGGCGACACCGCCGGTCTGCACCACCCGGCCTACGATTTCAACGACGAGGTCATCCCGCACGGCATGAGCTACTGGGTGAAACTGGCTGAAACCGCGCTGGCCGCCTGACAGCGGCAGCGCAGGCCGGCCGAATTGCCTTCGGCCGGCCTCTTGGCGAAACGATCCGAAGCGGCTATGTGTCTGGCCGCGTGGTCCCGTAGCTCAGTAGGATAGAGCGGCAGATTCCTAATCTGTAGGTCACAGGTTCGATTCCTGTCGGGATCACCATGCTTTTCATCAGCTTAGGAAATTGACGTCGTACTTGAAACAGTACGACGAATTCTAATCTCGGCGGGAATGCATCACCGAACAAGGAACGATCAGCTTCGCTACGAAGAGCGGGCACTACAATGGCCCTTTTGTCTGGCCGAAGGCTGCCTGCAGGATCATTAGGAGCTGATGGTTGACCGTGGTGCGCTGTGACCTAGCTTAAAGTTCATGATGGACAGTCCTAAGCCCGGAAATGGCGAATTGTCCGCACCGGCGAACTCTCGCGAGGTTGCTATGCAGAGGCGCAAACCGGCGTTTCAGAGCCCTGCATGCGTCCTTGGTCGGCCATTGCCCGCTACGGAATATCAACTGCGGCGATCTATCGGCACGCGACCGGCGCCCCGCCATCCGCAACAATTCGCAAGGACCAGAAGGATCCCGAAGAAAGCGACGCTCCGAGAGCGGTAAGGCCTTGGCGAATACCAAGGCGAATGACCAGACATCGCTTTATGAACTTGGCAATACCACCAGAACGCACGGGCACGGCAATGCCAAATTATCTTGCCGAAATGTATGCAAACGACGTAAATCTGGCCATTCTGAGCGCAGTGGTGACGCTTGCATCGGTGGGCGTCTATCTTGTGCTCCGGCGTATCCTTGCCGCGGTGCGACGGCGCCGCCTTGCAGCGTTTGACGAAGGCAGACCCGGTATCGCCGACGAGGCTTCTTGGGAATGGGAAAGCCCGGCCGGACTTGTCGCCGGGCCTGCTTCTTCCAAGGCTGCCAACCCCTTGCATGCGGTCGGCCTGAATGTTCGGGCTCAAAATTCCAACTACTCTCGGTTCGGAGTGCGAATCGAACATTTCGCCGCGACATCCGAACCCAGCGGGAGCTCGTCAGTGGTCGAGACCGGTGCTCCTGCACCGAACAGAGTGCAGTCTGGCCGGCTTGCAGCATCCATCAGCGCGATCGCGGAACGTGGGAAGCGGATTTGCGGGTCGGCACGGGACCAATTGCGCCATAAGGCTTCACCGCCAAAAATTGCTCCGTTGGCCTATGCTGCGGATCGCGGTTTGAATTTCATAGCTCAGATGGGAGATCCCGACCCGGCCATGGCGCCTGCCTCAAACCCTGTCGTTCGCAGGCCGATCGTTCTTGTATCGCGCTTGGGTCTCGCCGCCATTTGTCTGGCCGCGCCGATTGGCTATGCGATGACGAGACAAATCTGGGTCGAAAGCGCTTCCGCCATCTCGCAAACCCAAGACCAGGCCCATCGAGACCTTTCGCGCCCGCTGGGACTTCAGGCGAGTGCCGAATTGCTTGGCCCGGATCTCACGGCTAACCAGGCGCAAGCCGGGACGGATCGTGCTCAGGCTGCCGCTGCGAGACAATTGGCCGACCAGGAGCACCGGGCGGCGGAAGGCGAGCGTGCCAGGAGCGCCGCTCTGCAGGCAGCGCTCCTCGAGGCGAGCAAGCAGATCCACACGCTGAGGGCAAGCATGGCAGCTGCCGATGACGCGCGCGAGGAGCGGTTGCGCAATGAACTCGCGGCAGCCCGCACCCTTGACGCGTTGCGGCGCATTGCGGGAGAGGCCCGCACGATGCTGAGCGAGGCCGCCAGCTATGTCCTTAAGGAGATGCCCGCTGCTCATCTCGAGCAGGAGCAAGCCCAAAGGCAGGCGCGCGATTTCTCGCAAGCGCGCGTCCAAATTGAAAAGCTTGAGACCGAGGCCGCCAAGGATCGCGCCACGGCCAAGGCTTCACTGGCGCAGGCGAGCGGCATACTCGACGACGAGCGCCGGAAGACGGAGCTGCTTCGTGGCGATCTCGCCGAAGCGAAACTGGCCAATGACGCACTCATGAAGCGTACGGCTGCGGCTGAGCGCGAACGGACCGACGCGGTCACAGCGAGACAACAAGTGGAGCGGACCGCCGCTGACACGGAGCGAACGCTCGCACGAGAACGCGCTGCAGCAGCAGCGGCCGTTGAGGAGCTGAAAGAAGCTCGCATCGAGCGCCAGGCGGCTGAACTGGAGCGAGCCAAGGCAGTCTCAGCGAAAGAGCGTGCCGAGCAGGCCGCAACCGAGACGGCACAGGCTCTGGCACGGGAACGTACTACAGCCGTCATGAATCGTAAGGATCTCGACAGAGCACGCATCGAGCGCGAAGCCGCCGCCCAAGCTCTTTTGGTGCGTGTCGCTAAGCTTCAGGAGGCTCTGGACGAGCAACGCGAGGCCACTGTTTCTCTTGCCCGCGACTTGGCTGCGGCGCGCGGGGACAACGACAGGCTCAGGACCGAGCGCCGCAGCGCGCAGATCGAACCGCCCCTGAAGCCGCGTTCTGGCCGCGCGGCAGCCAGCCAGGTGAAGGCCGTCAGCAAGAAGATTGGCAAGGTTCGCAACCCTTCGCGGATGACCCGGGTGCGTTCGATCACACTTCCTTATTCGCTCTTGCCAAGACACGTGACACCGCAGTGATTTCCGACTGCGCGGTCGCTTCCGTGGAAGGCCATTTTTGATGCCCCGCACCCCTTCGTAACGCATCCGAGGCCTGCTGCCATTTCGGCCAAAGATGAATGGCCTCTCGAATTCACCCTGCTTCATCAGCGAGAGTGTTCTGCGCGGTTCGCTATCAGACCGATCACGCTGCCTGTCGCGTCCAATTCGCATTGGATCGCCGCCTGCCGCGTTTCCACGCTGCCTTGCCGCGCATAGTCGATGCTGACTTCGATGGGGGCCGAGATCGTCGCCCGACTCAACTGATGTACGAAGCCCGCGCTGGTGACGCGCACGCTGGTCGCCCCCAACGGAGCGGCGGCCGACTCGATGGCATCATGGCAGGCCCGAACGACTTTATCCGGGACGCCCGGCAGCGCCTCGGTTCGGCTGACTGTTGATTGAGTTTTGCTGTCGCTGGGGGGCTGGAGAGCGGCCGGGAGGTCGAGCGACTGTCCGCCCCTTGCGGACGCAACAGCAGTAGCGGTGGCCGTACCTACCGTCCCCGGGGCTGTCGTAGTGCCGCTTGTGCTGGTCTCGCCGTCGTCCGCCGACGAACTGGAGCCGCCAGGGTCGTCGCCAGTCCCTTTGTGCGAGCCGCCCTCGTTGCCGCCGGCGCCATGACCTCCACCGCCACCATGGCCACCAGAACCATGGCCCCCGTTGCCATGCCCTCCGCCTTGCTGACCACCCGTTGCAGCTCCTGCGCAAACTGCCGCGATCGAGCAAGCTAAGACGAAATACGCACAGGTGAATCCACGCGATTGACGCACGACGACCTCCATGGATGCGTCGGTCCAACCGTCTTTCCGCGGCGTGCAGTCAGAACGGCGCGAACCGCCGCTGCCCCGAGGCAACCTCGCGATTGCCGCGCCCCCGAAAGAACTAGGGGATCAATCCGGTGTATCAAGGATACTTGGCCGGTAAGCACCGATGAGAGATCGCTTGGCTGGCGAGTGCCGTATCATTCATGTCGAGGCCGACCGTCTGGATGACGCCACAGACGCCTTCATGACCCAATGACCGGAGTCCGAGGAGTGGCCTGGCCGAGGCCCCGGCGAATGCAGAGATCAGCGAATACGCTTACCGCGCCCAGGTCAGCGCACCTCCTCCGAGCCATCGGCGACACCCACGCGATGTCGGGTGGGATGGCCTCCAAAAGGCCCCCGGAGGCACGAAAAAGCTTCGCTTGAGCACTCGCCGCGATGGCGCGGCCAGACGGATCACCCCGCTTCAGCCGACCCGCACGACAAAATGCTTCGTCACCGGCTCGATGATCTTCCAGGTTCCCTTGAAATCCGCTTCCACGACGAAGGCATCGCCGGGGCCGACCTCGACCGGCGTGCCGCCGTCCGGCGTGATGATGATGCGGCCGGCGATCATGTGCACGAACTCGTAGTCGGTATAGGTGGCGTGATAGGTGCCGGGCGTCGCCCGCCAGGTGCCCGACAGCACCTTGCCGTCCTCGGTCGTGTGCTGGACGGCGGTTTGCATGGTCGGCCTGCCCTCGACGACGATCCAGCCAGCCAGATCGCCTGCGTCCGCGTGTTCGACGGTGCCGAATTTGAGGATTGTCTCGCGTGTCATGTGCTGAACTCCGTTTGGGGATTGCGTGGCGCTGTTTGCCTGGCCGGTCAGATAACCGATGCACCTGCCGCGAGCAATGCCGCCGCCATACGGCCGGCACCTTGGCTGACGGTGCATCAAACAAAAACCCGCCTGTGCGGCGGGTCACTGGCGCAAATCAGCACCATAGGCAAAAATGTACCATAGCTGAGGTCACCGAGTCAAGAAAAAATTCCTATCGCGAAAAAGCTGGCGGCGCAAAAGCTGCCAGCACTGGCTGCCATAAGGCCGTTTGTTGATTTGAAGTCAGAGCCCTGCCATGCGGCGCACGCCGCGCCCTCTCGACGGGCGGGTTAGGGTTTGTGGCGCGCCGAAACGAGTTCCGCCTTGCGCCTTGCCGTCTCCAGCCCGAGCCCGATGAAGGCGCGCGCGTGCTTGGCCAGCGCCATGTTGTCCGTCCACAGATTGCGCCAGATGGCGGTCTTCTTCGACAGGTGCTCATCGACGATTTCCGAAGAGAAGGATTCGAAGCTGAGATCGTCGCTGTAGCCGATCGCCGTCAGCGCATCGAAGATCGCGGCGAAATCGATATTGCCGGTGCCGAGGAAGCCGCGATGGCTTTCGCCGATATGGACATAGCCGATCTTATCGGCGGCTTGACGGATGGCCAGCCCGACATCGGCCTCCTCGATGTTCATGTGGAACGTGTCGAGATGCAGGAAGATGTTGTCCGAGCCAGTGTCCTCGATGAAGGCCAGTCCTTGCGCGGCGGTGTTGAGCAGATTGCTTTCGAAGCGGTTGACGATCTCGAGGTTGAGCGTGACGCCGGCCGCCTTGGCTGTTTCGGCAACCTTGGCCAGCGTGCCGGCACTGCGTTGCCATTGATCGCGCGTCGGCGCCTCGACCTGCAATCCGTGGCTGGTCGAAAGAATGCCGGCGACCTTCCGGCCGCCGAGATCGCGCGTCAGCGCGATGGTGTCGTTGAGGATTTCGACGCCGCGCGCGGCAATCGCCCTGTCGGCGCTCGAAATATCGCCATTAACAGGCAATCCGATGCTGATCGCCACGCCGAGGCCAAGATCGGCGATGCGCCTCGCGAGCCCGCCGATGTCGACATTGGCGGGGTCGAGATAGGAGAATTCGATGAGATCGAAGCCGGCCTCCCTGGTGTTGGCCAGCGTGCGCTCCAGATCGGCCTGAGCCGAGCTCGCCGACCAGACGAAAGAATGGATTCCAATACGCGACATCATCGTCTCCGGTGCTGACAAGGTGCGGCCGGGTCATCCCGGCCGCCCCGGCCTTGGGAAGAATTTAGCGGGCTGCGGTCCAGCCCTTGTAGTCCTTCAGGTTCTCGGCCGTGATCAGCTTCGGGTCGAGCAGAACGGTCGGCTCCGCCGGCTTCTTGCCGGCCAGCAGTTCGGCCGCCATCGTCAGTGACTGGCCGGCCATTACATAGGGATCCTGCGAGGCCGAGGCCTTAATCATCGAGGTGCCGGAAGAGAGTTCCTTCTCGATATCGGGCGCGCCGTCGACGGCGGTGAAGATGAACTCCGAACGGTTGAGCTGCTTGGCAGCGAGCTGGGCGCCGATCGCCGTCGGGTCATTGATGGCAAACACCGCATCGATCTTGTCGAAGCGGGTGAGCAGCGACTGGAACACCTTCAGGCCGCCGTCGCGCGAGCCTTCGGCATTCTGGTCGTCGGAGAGGATCTTGATGTCGGGATGCTGCGAAAGCACGTTCTTGCAGCCCTTCACCCGCTCCAGGATCGACGACGATGCCGGTCCGTTGAGGATGACGTAGTCGCCCTTGCCGCCGGTGTGGTCGACCAGGTACTGGCAGGCCTCTTCGCCGGCCTTGACGTTGTTGGTCATCACAGTGACGTCGGCGCCCGGCGCCGAAACGTCGAAGGCGGCAACGACGATACCTGCGGCCTGTGCCTTCTTCACCGCCGGCGCGATCGCCTTGGCGTCGACGGCATTGAGCATGATCACGTCGACACCGGCGGCGATGAACGAATCGACCTGCGAGACCTGCTTGTTGAGGTCATAGTCGGCCGATACCGAGGTCACCTCGACCTTCGGGTTGATCTTCTTGGCCGCGTCCTCGATGCCCTTGATGGTGGCGACGAAGAAGGGATTGCCGAGCAGGCCGACCGAGATACCGACCTTGTTGAGGTCCTTGGCCGAAGCAGGCGCGATGGCGAGCGACGCGAGTGCGACGCCGCAGAGCAGTTTGGCGATGGTCTTCATTGCTTTCCTCCGATTGCCCCGCGCCTCTCACGGTGCGTTACACAAACCGGTCGTTGACGCCGGCGACTAAGGTCAATCACGTTCTTGCTCCTGCCTGGAGCCTGTAGCGGTCGAGGGCGACCGCCACGATGATGACCAATCCCTTGATGATGTACTGCCAGATGTCCGAGACACCGGCCAAGATGAGCCCGTTGGAGAGCACCGCGATGATCAGGCCGCCGATCAGCGTTCCCCAGATCGAGCCGACGCCGCCGACGAAGCTGGTGCCGCCGAGAATGACCGCGGCAATGGCGTCGAGTTCGTAGGACTGGCCCAGCTGCAAGCCGTTGGCGGCGTAGAGCCGGGCCGCCGACATGGCGCCGCCGAGGCCGGCCAGCAGGCCGGAAACGCCATAGACGAAGAGCAGCACCAGCGGCACCTTGATACCGGTCAGCCGAGCCGCTTCCGCATTGCCGCCGACGGCGTAGATCCAGGTGCCGAGCACGGTGCGCTTGAGCACCAGCCAGGACAGCACCACCACCGACAGCGCGATGATGACCAGCCACGGGATGCCGAACAGCGAACCGTTGCCGATGAAATCGAACGGCAGGTCCGAATTGAACACCGTCGTGTCCTGGCCGAGCAGGCGGGCGACACCGCGCACCGCGGTCAGCGAACCCAGCGTGACGATGAAGGGCGGCAGCTTGATGTAGGCGATGAGCAGCCCGTTGATGAGGCCGAAGCCGAGGCCGACCAGAATGGCCGCCGGCACGCCGAGCAAACCCCAGTCCGGCACCAGCGATACGATCACCGCCACCATCGCCGATGCGGCGAGGATGGCGCCGACGGACAGGTCGATACCGCCGGTGAGGATGACGAAGGTCATGCCGGCCGCCAGCACGATGTTGATCGACGACTGCTGGGTGACGATCAACAGGTTGGTCTCGGTCAGGAAGCGCGGGTTCAGGAACTGGAAGCCGGCCGCCAGCAGGATCAGCACCGGCAGCATGCCAAGGGCAGCGAAAGCCGTGCGCAACCGTCGGCTCGTGCCGGTCGCCTGGCCGCCCGCGCTGATCTCGGTCGCCTTGTCGGTCATTGCTGAGCCGCTCCCGTTGCAAGTTCCATGATTTCCTCCTGGCTCAGCGGTTCGCCTTGCGATGCCGTCACCTCGCCCGATATCTTTCCGTCGCGCATCACCAGCACGCGATCGGCGACGCCGATCACCTCGGGCAGTTCGCTGGAGATCATCAGGATGGCGATGCCCTGCTTGGCGAGATTGTCGATCAGCCGGTAGATTTCCGATTTCGCTCCGACATCGACGCCGCGGGTCGGCTCGTCGAGGATGACGACCTTCGGCTCGGTCTCGAGCAGGCGGGCGAGCAGCACCTTCTGCTGGTTGCCGCCCGACAGCGAGCCGGCATTGGCCTGCACCGAACTGGTGCGGATGGAGAGATCGGCAACGGCCTTGGAAGCACGCCTTTCGGCGGCCGCGAAGTCGCGCAAGCCGCCGGCGCGCGAATCCCGCGCCAGCACGCCCATGCTGATGTTGTCGGAGATCGACATGTCGAGGAACAGGCCGAGTTCCTTGCGGTCCTCGGTCAGATAGGCGATGCCGGCATCGAGCGCCTCGCGCGGCGAGCCGATGGTTACAGGTTTGCCGTCGAGTTCCAGCGTGCCTGAAATGTGCCTGTCGGCGCCGAAGATCAGCCGCGCAAGCTCTGTGCGGCCGGAACCGACCAGACCCGCCAGCGCCAGCACCTCGCCCTTGTGCAGGTCGAACGAACAGTTTTTCAGGAGACGGCCGTCGGACATGGCGCGCACCGAGAGCGCCACCGCGCGCTTTTCATCCGGCGGCCGATGATCCTTCTTGTAGAAAGCCGACAAATCGCGGCCGACCATCATCGAGACGAGGCGCGAGGCACTGAGGTCGGCACGCTCGAGCGTGCCGACATAACCGCTGTCGCGCAGCACGCTGACGCGGTCGGCAAGCTGGTACACCTCTTCCATGCGGTGGCTGATGTAGATGATGGCGATGCCTTGCGATTTCAGCGTCGCGATGACCTCGAACAGCCGGTCGGTCTCGCGCGAGGTCAGCGACGTGGTCGGCTCGTCCATGACGATGATGCGCGCATTGGTCGATAGCGCGCGGGCGATCTCGACCAGCTGGCGCTCGCCGAGCGACAGGCTGGAGACCATGTCGCGGGCCGAAAAGGAAACGCCGAGCCGCTTGATGATCTCGCTGGCGCGCCGGGTGCACTGGTCGCGATCGACGATGCCGAAGCGTCGCGGCTCGTTGCCGAGGAAGATGTTCTGCGCCACCGTCAGATTGGGCGCCAGCGACAGCTCCTGATAGATCACCGCGACGCCGCTGGCGCGCGCCTTGATCGGATCGCCGGTCGCAGCCGGCATGCCGTCGATCAGGATCTCGCCGCCGGCATCCGGCCGATAGGCGCCTGAAAGCACTTTCATCAATGTCGACTTGCCGGCGCCGTTCTCGCCCATCAAGGCGTGCAGCTCCCCGGCATGGACGCTGAGCGAGACATCGTGCAAGGCACGGATCGCGCCGAACGTCTTTGAGATGTGGCGCATCTCCAGCACCGGCTGGCGCGCCGTCTCGACCTGGGCAATCGCACTCATCGCGCACCTCCCACTGCCGCACCGGCGACGCCCCGGTCCATCGTGGCGTCACGCCAGTTGCTGCGATAGCCTGCCAACCCGGTGAAACGCGACGCGTGCACCGGCTCTGGAACTTCGGCGGCGAATTCGCGCCCGACGCTCTCGAAGGCGAGCGCCGCTGCACCCGTGGCGCTGCCCTCCAGCGTGGCGCCCTGCAGGAAAGCCTGGCCGGGACGCAACTGCGCCAGCAGTCCGGCCAACACACCGCCTGTGTTCAGCCCGCCATCGACGATCACCGTGTTGTTCGAATGGATGAGGTCGAGCGACAGATCGACCATCAGCGCGACGTAGAGCAGCGCCGCCGCCGCGCGTTCCTCGGCATCGGGCGTGCGCCCCACCAGCCGGCCGGACTGACTGGGCATCGGCCCGCCTGGCGCGAAGCTCGGCAGCGCCATGATGCCGGCATCGATCACCTGCTGCACCACCGGACGGGCGATCTCGCCTTGCCAGCCGCCGCTGATGGTTGCGAATTCGCGCCCGCCCATGAAGCGAATGGTCGGCACCGGGCCGCCGCCGACATCGACATTGACCAGCATGTCGCGATCCCGGTCGAGTGCGTCGAGCGGGCAATCCGGATTGAGCACGACGACCCAGGTGCCGGTCGAAACGACGGTGACCGGGCCAAGCTCCTGCCGGCGATAGGCATAGAGCGCCGCATTCGAATCATGGACGCCGTTGTGGATGGCGATCGGTCGCGCCGCAGCGTCGAGGCGGTGCTCGCCGATAACAGTGCCGGCGCGCTCGAAGCCAGGCATCCGGTCACGCCAGCCCTGCGCGTTGACCAGCGAGGAAAAGTCCTGGCTCCGCGGCGCCCACAGATGCGAATGGCAGCCGAGATAGGACACTTCCGAGACCGCCCGCCCGCCAAGGCGCCAGCTCCAGTATTGCGGATAGCCGAGGATCGATTTCGACGTAGCGAACGCGTCGGGATCGACCTCCTGCAGCCACAGCATGTGGCGGCCGTAGTTGAAGCCGAGCGGCAGCCGCGGCGAAAAGGTCTCGGAAAAGTCCGGAATGCGGCGATCGATCCGCGCGGCAATCTCGGCCGGCGGCTCTTGCTCGTAATCGAGGATCGGATGCGTCAGCGCCGCTTCGTCGACCAAGGCAAAGGTGCAGCCATGGCCCGACACCATGACCCCTTCCACACCATGACGGTCGACCGCATCGGCAACGGCGCTGAGCGCCCAATGGTGGAGCGCCGCCTCGTCGAGCACGCTGAAGACGCCTTGGCGCACCCATTTCGGCTGTGTCCGGCGCTCGTCGATGATCCGCCCGTCCTGGCCGAAGACGAACAGCTTCGAATTGGTCTTGCCGAAATCGAGGACAGCCACCTTCACTGGATGGCTCCCGAGGCTATCCGCACCATGACGCCGGCGTCTTCCAGCATGCGCGCATCGGCGTCGGAGAGACCGTCGTCGGTGACCAGCGTGCCGATGCGGGAAAGCGGCAGCGCGACGTTGCGCGCGTGGATCGACAGTTTGCGGCTGTCGGCCAGCACCACGATCTGGTCGGCGCAAAGGCTGAGATCGACGATCGAGCGTACCAGCAGCGGGTGCGATTCCATCACGCCTTCCTGGCCAAGGCCTTGCGCGCCGAGAAAGAATTTGGAGGCATAGAAGGGCACGGCCTGGCTGAGCGAATGGATGATGCCGGGTTCGCGATGCAGATCACCGCCCGCAACCGTCAGGCTGCAATGGCCGTGGTCGCTGAGATAGGCCGCCAGCGGCATCGAGTTGGTGTAGAGGCGGATGTTGCGCTCGGCGAGCTTGACGCCCAGATGGAAGCAGGTCGAGCCGCCATGCACGATCACGGCGTCGCCGTCGCGCACCATGGTCGCCGCGAGAGCGGCGATCTGCCGCTTGGCCTCGACCGCAAGGTCGCGGTTCTCGTCGTAAGGCCTGGCGTAGGCAACACCGGCCTGGGAAGCGCCGTCGAGCGCCGAGATGCCGCCATAGACCTTCCGCGCTTCGCCGGCCTCGTCGATCCTGTCGATATCGCGCCTGACCGTCGCGGCTGAAACGCCAAGCCGCTCCTGCAACTCGCGCACCGAAGCGAACGGACGATCCCGCAACAGTTCGACGATCTGACGCTGGCGGCCGGAGTCGCTCAATTCTTTCCTCCCGGATGCCATTTTCCATGGCAATTGGCGTAACTTACTCAACATTAGTCGGATTGCAAGCGTGTTTGATGACAGTAGATCACTATTGACGTAGATCACTCGTATCTGCGATATCAGCGCCAATTCGATCCCGGCAACGGGATTTCGCGCAGGACACGGCCGAGCCGTTGGAGGAAAAGCGCCATGGCGACCCAAGCTGACGCGCAGGAACTGGCGGCCTTGCGGGCGCTTTCGGCCAGCATCGGGCGGAGCCCGCATCTCACCCAGGCGGCAGGCGGCAACACCTCGCTGAAAGCCGGCGACACGCTGTGGATCAAGGCCTCCGGCACCTGGCTGAAAGACGCGCTCGTCGATGACATCATGGTGCCGGTGGCGATGGCGCCGCTGCTGAAAGCCGTCGAACAGCGGGATCGCGCCGCCGACCAGCCGCAGGGTTTCACCATTGCAGCGCTCAACCCGCGCGGCCTGCGGCCATCGATCGAGACCACGGTGCACGCTTTGATGCCGCAGCGCGTCGTTCTGCATGTCCATTGCGTCGACACCATCTCGCTTGCCGTGCAGGCCGATGGCGAGGCCGAGGTCGCCAAGCGGCTCGATGGCATCGAATGGGCCTATGTGCCCTATTTCCGGCCCGGCCTGCCGCTTGCACGCGGCATTGCCGAAAAACTGCGGCCTGGTGTCGACGTGCTGATCCTTGGCAATCACGGGCTGGTCGTCGCTGCCGAAACCGTCGCCGGGGCGGAGCTTCTGCTGCGCCGTATCAGGTCATTGCTGGCCCGGCCGGCGCGCGCGACCGCCGCACCCGACCTCGACGCCTTGGCCGCGCTTGCCGGCGACAGCGGCTACAGATTGCCGGCCGATGTCGAAGCGCATGCGGTTGCGCTCGACCCTGAGAGCCGCCGCATGGCGCAGGCCGGCAGCCTCTATCCGGACCACGTCATCTTCCTCGGCCAGGGCTCCGTCGTGGCGAAGCCAGGCGAGGCCGTGGCCGATGTCGTTGCGAGACTGGGCACGCCGCCTGCGGCGATCCTGTTTCCCGGCGCAGGCGTGCTGATGCGCGGCGACGCCAGTGCCGGCGCCGATGCCATGCAACGCTGCCTCGCCGACGTGACGGCGCGTGTCGACATCGCCGCGCGGCTGAACTATCTCACCGCTTCCGAGAATGACGAGCTGGTCAACTGGGACGCCGAGCAGTATCGCCAGAAACTTAACGCGGCTGGCGGCTAGCATGGACATGATGCCACTTGTCATCGGCATCGACATTGGCACATCAGGTGCGCGCGCCGTCGCCATGCGCCCTGATTTTTCCATAGCCGGGCATTCGGCCGTTCCACTCGACAGGTTTGGCCGCGATGGCCGAGCCCCCACGGCGTGGTGGCAAGCGGTCAAGGCGGCGCTGACGGAGCTGCTTTCCGGCATCGACCGCACGGCGGTCCGCGCCATCGCCGTCGACGGCACCTCCGGCACGCTGCTGCCGGTCGACGCCGCCGGGCGGCCGCTGGCCGAACCGCTGATGTACAACGACAAGGTCGATGACGACGACATCCTGGCCGCGATCGCCCGCACCGCGCCGGCTGCAAGTGCAGCGCACGGAGCGACATCCGGCCTCGCCAAGGCCCTGCGCTTCCAGCATCTGCCGGGTATTGCAATGGTGCTGCATCAGGCCGACTGGATTGCCGGAAACTTCTCCGGCCGCTTCGATGTCAGCGACGAGAACAATGCCCTGAAGACAGGTTATGATGTCGAGGCCCGCCGCTGGCCGGAATGGATCGCGGCGACCGGAATGCGCATGGAGTTGCTGCCGCGCGTGGTCGTGCCGGGCGAGGTCACGGGCGCCCTCACCGCGGAAGCCGGGGAACTGTTCGGCTTGCCGCGCGATGTGGCCGTCGTCGCCGGCACCACGGATGGCTGCGCCTCGTTCCTGGCGACCGGTGCTGCCGCGATCGGCGACGGCGTCACTGCGCTGGGATCGTCGCTGACCATCAAGATCCTGTCCGACCGGCCGATTTCGGCGCCGCGCTTCGGCATATACAGCCATCGGCTCGGCAACGCCTGGCTGGCGGGCGGTGCCTCGAACTCGGGCGGCAAGGTGCTGGCCCAGCACTTTCCGCTCGCCCGTATCATCGAACTCAGCGCGACAATCGACCCGGAGACGGGCACCGGCCTCGATTACTATCCGCTTCCCGCCACGGGCGAACGGTTTCCGATCGCCGATCCGGCGCTGCCGCCTCGCCTTGCGCCGCGGCCGGCGGACGACGCCGATTATCTGAAAGCGATGTTCGAAGGCATCGCCGCGATCGAAGCGCTCGGCTATGACAGGCTTGCCGAACTCGGCGCGCCCACGCTGATATCGGTCAGGAGCGTCGGAGGCGGGGCAGCGAACCCGGCCTGGACGGCAATCCGGCGTCGCAGGCTCGGCGTCGATTTCCTGCCCGCGCTTTCCGACGAGGCCGCCGCCGGCACGGCGCGGCTGGCGCTGATGGGTGCAAGCCGGGCAGGACTCCTATGAGCGCGAAAACGATCGAACGTCTCGACGGCCTCGGGCCGCTGGCGGAGCGCTATAATGTGTTTCTGCTCGACCAGTTCGGCGTGCTGCACGACGGCACGCGGCCCTATCCAGGCGCAGTGGCAGCGCTATCGGCGCTGAAACGCGCCGGCAAGACCGTGGTGCTGGTTTCGAACTCCGGCAGGCGGGCTCAGCCCAATGAAAGCCGGCTCATAAAACTCGGCTTCGAAGCGGGAAGCTGGGATCATTTCGTCTCTTCCGGCGAGGTGGCGTGGCGATCCTTTGGGGAGATGGCGGCGTCGGGAAAGCTGCGCCCGGGGACAAAATGCCTGCTGATCAGCCGCGACAATGACCGCTCCGCGATCGAAGGCCTGCCATTTGCGCTGACCGGGTCCGGCGATGAGGCCGAGCTGGTGCTGATCGCGGCCAGCGAGGGTGACCGCTTTGACCTTGACCATTATCGCAGGCTGTTCGCGCCGGCGGCGGAGCGGCGGGTGCCGTGTTTCTGCACCAATCCCGACATCATCATGCTGACGGCCGTTGGCCCTCGCTTCGGCGCCGGCCAGTTGGCCGATCTCTACGAAAGCCTGGGCGGCAGCGTTACCCGCATCGGCAAGCCCGACACGGCGATTTTCGACGCCGCGCTGGCGCTGGCCGGCGAGCCGGACCGTGGCACCGCGGTCTGCGTCGGCGACAGCGTCGAACACGACATATCGGGGGGAAACAGCACCGGCATCGCCACCGCGCTGGTGCTGAGCGGAATACTGGCGGACACACCGGATCTCGCCGCTGTTTTCGACGAACAGCAGGCCTGGCCGGACTACATCATGGATAGCTTCAGCTTCCGCTGACCGCTTCCAGCATGCGCCGCGCGCTCTCCTCGTCGGTGATCAGGATGGTTGGGGCGATGAGGGTCATGGCGCCGAGCAGCGCTTCGGTTTTCTCCTCGCCACCGGAGGTGAGGATGCGGATCGGTGCCTTGCGCAGACGGTCGACATCCACCGACATCACGTGGCTGTTGACGGGGTGGTCGACCAGATCGCCGTTGCGGTCGAAGAAATGGAACAGGAGGTCACCCACGGCGCCACGCGCAAGCAGGGCCTCCCGATCCGCCTCCTTGAGGAAGCCACCACGAGAGAAGGTGGTGGCCGAGGCGATCCCGCCGACGCTCAGCAGAACGGCATCGAGCACGTCGGCCATTTCGAAAATCTCCTGCAGGCCGCAGCGCTCGATCAGGGCGATCTTGGTCTCGACGCTGTCGACCACGGCTGGTGTCGGCATCAGATAGCCGTCGCCCTGGAATATCTGAGCGAAGCGCCAGGCGAACTCGGCTGGGTTGACCCGGCGCACGACGCCGACACCGCCAAGCAGCGAAATCACCTTGAAGTCGGTGAGCGACTTGGCGCTGATGAAAGGCAGGCTCGAGAACAGCGTCTGCCCCCAGCCGACGCCGACCCGCATGCCGGACTTCATCGTGTCCGACAGGAAGCTGCCGGTCTTGGCGCTGATCGCTGGTATCGGATCGGCATCGGCTGCCGAAAGCGGCGCCACCAGCGCCTGCTGCAGCCCGAACGTCTTCTCCAATGCGCGCTCAAGCCGCACGATTTCCGACAATTCGCTCTCGATGGTGATCTTCACTTCGTTGCGCGCCCGGGCATCCGCCAGCATGCGCACGATGGTGACGCGACCGACGCCGAGCACGTCGGCGATCTCGTTCTGCGTCATCTGTTCGACGAAATACATCCAGGCGGCGCGAATCCTGAGGCGATCCGTCCGGCTTTCGCTGGCGACCTGCTCGGTTGCCTCGCCTCGACCGTCTTCGCTTTCGCCCTGTCGTCGTCTGCCCAAGTCTGTCTCTCCCCCTGCGGCGACGGACGAGGGCGCCGCCGCCGATTCTGCATGCTGGTCTAGTATCGCCTATTGATCTACCTATCGATAGGAACAATGTAGAGAGTGGCGGCTGCCCGGTCGGCTATCCGCAGCAAATTTCAAGGCGATCCGCGATGCTCCGACAAATCTCCGAAGATGTCCGCGTCAATCTGAAGGACCGGCTGCGGGAAGTCCGCGAAATCATCCGCCAGAGCCGCCATGACGGCAGCGGCGATGCCAGTATCCTGCGCGAAGCAACCAGCCATCTGCCACCGTTTCCAGGCAAGGGCATCGAAGGCCTGCTCAGCCATGCCGCGAGTGCCGTCGACGAAGCACTGTCGATCGCCGAAGCTTTCGTCCCGCATGAGCGCCCGATCAAGGTGGACGGCACCACGGTGAAGGGCCTCGGCACCTATTTCCCGGTCGGCAACGAGGATCGCCAACTGGACGCCGAGCGCCTGTTCCGGCGCGATATGTATTATCTGACCAAGGCGGTGCTTGCCGGCCTGAACATCGACAATGCCCGCATCCACGAAGCCGATTTCGCGGCCGTCCATGCCACGATGCGCAAGCGGCATGGCGATCTCCTGGCCGCATTGGCCGCGCCGGGTGCCGGACTGCAGGCAATCGCGGCCACCTGCTCGGCGCTGCTGGTCGAGTGCCTCAATCAGCGTCCCGTTCGCTTTGCCGAGACCGAGCCGGGAACGCCGACGGGCGGCCGGGCGCTCGACATAAGCTGCCTGGCGCCGCTCGCTTTGGCCTGCGGCCTGGCGACCACCGGCAGCGACGGCGCGCCGGAGCCGGATATGCTTGAGATCGCGATCTTGGCGGCGGATATTCGCCACGATCGCATCGTTCAGGCTTGCGCCAAGGCAAACCCGATCAGTGAATTGACACCGGTCTTCGCCACCTTGCTTGCCCATCTGCCGTAGTTGGCCGGCCTGGGCTAGCCTTCGGCGGCCATGGCCATGATCGCTTTCTTGGCGCGCTGGATCGAAGCCGGGCTCATCGAGAGTTCGGTCAGCCCCATCTTCACGAAAGTCGCAATCAGATCCGGACGGCCGGCCGCCTCACCGCACATGCCGACCATGATACCGGCGGCGACGCCGGCTTTTGCCGTCATTTCGATCGCCGACATGACGGCCGGATTGGTGACGTCATTGAGCTTGGCGACGGTCGGATTGAGCCGGTCGGCGGCCATGATGTACTGGGTCAGATCGTTGGTACCGATCGAGAAGAAAGCGACCTCCTTGGCCAGCGCCGGGGCAATCAGCACGGCGGCCGGGGTTTCGATCATGACGCCGAGATCGAATGATGCGTGCGGCACGCCTTCGGCTTTCAGCTCGGCCGTGCATTCGTCGACCAGCACGCGCGTCTGCCTGACCTCCGAGATGTCGGACACCATCGGCAGCATCACCTTGATGTTGCCGTGCACGGCTGCGCGCAGCAGCGCCCGCAGTTGGCGCTTGAAGATGTCGGGCCGGTCGAGACACATGCGGATGCCGCGCCAGCCGAGGAAGGGATTCTCCTCGTCGGGAAATTCGATGCCGGCAATCGGCTTGTCACCGCCGATGTCGAGCGTGCGCACAATGACCGGATAAGGCGCAAAAGCCTTGGCCAGCGCCGCATAGGTCTCGGCCTGCATGTCTTCCGAGGGCAGATGCATATGGCGCATGAACAAAAGCTCGGTGCGGAACAGGCCGATGCCCATGGCACCAGCCTCTTGCGCCGCTTCGATTTCCTCGAGTGAGCCGATATTGGCCGCCACCTCGATGATCCTGCCGTCCGCGAGCTTCGGCGTCACCGTCTTGAAGACGGTCAGCCCGGCGCGCTCCTTTGCCGCCGCTTCGATGCGGCCGGCGAAATCGGCACGGGTCGCCTCGTCGGGGTCGATGATCACATGGCCGGCATTGCCGTCGAGCGCGACGTCTCGCGCGGTACGCAAGGCATTGACCTGGTCGCCGAGGCCGAGCACGGCCGGAATGCCGTGCGAGCGCGCGATGATGGCGATGTGCGAGGTGGCGCCGCCATGGCCGCACACCACGCCGCCGATACGCTTCAGCGGCGCGCGTGCCAGATCCCAGGCGCCGATGTCGTCGGCGATCAGGATAGCGCCTTCAGGGATGTTTTCGAGGCTGACATCGTCTTGGCCCAGCAACACCAGGCAAATCTGCCGCCCGACCGCATGAACGTCATCCGCCCGCGCGTTGAGATAGTGATCGTCGACGGCGCTGAATTCGGCGGCAATGGTGGAGGCGGCGGTGATGACGGCGGAAACCGCGTCGTTGCCGCCCTTGATCAGGCCCTCGGCCTCACCAGTCAGGCTGTCGTCGGCGGCGATATCGCGCAGCGCGGCGACGATGCCGCGGTCTCCAGCCGACAGGCTGTCCTGCGCCAACGCATGATCCATGCGGGCCTGGACCGCGCCGACAGCCGTGCGGAACCTGTCGATCTCGCCTTTTATCTCCTCGGCCCGCAACATGCGGCCCTGTCCGGCGATATCGGGTGGGAAATGCGCAAAGGCCGGGCCGACGGCGAAACCTTCGCTGGCGGCCACGCCACGCAAGCGGTTTGCCCCGCCAGGTGCCGCCGGCACGGATCCCGGCGCGGGTGCCGCTTCCTGCCCGGCATCGTTGGCTGGGCTCTGCGCTTCCGCTTCATCATCGAGGCCGGCCCGCGGATTCTCGAGATAGCCGATCAGCGCCTCGAGCGCCTCGATGGCATCGGCGCCATTCGCCCGCACCGTGACTTCCTGGTTCTCCTTGACCGCCAGCAGCATCAGCTTGACCGAACTCTTGGCGCTGACCGCCTTGCCGTCCTTGATCAGTTCGACGTCGGATTCGAAGCCCTTGGCGAGCTTCACGAACCGCGTCGCGGGACGGGCGTGCAAACCTTCATGCACTCTGACGATGGTCGAGCGTTCCATGGCAAATACTCTGGTTTTGGGCGCCGCTCCCAACATGGGCCGCGGCGCGAATGCTGTCAGGCGGCGATGGTGATGATCGCGCCGGTCTTCAGGGCGGCCACGAGCGCTTGCGGATCGACTTGCGACGCACAGATCTCGCCCGGTCTCTCGGCCTCGGTAGCGCCGTTGAACGAAATGACGACATGACCCATTTCCAGCACCTTGCTCCACGCGCTGGAGCCGACCGCTGTGATAACAGCGGCAACCGGGCCGAGGGTGATCGAAGCGCCCTTGGCGGGCGCTCCGTCACTTGGTCCCTGCTCCGCCTTGTGGAGCACCGAAACCTCGGCAAGCTCCGGCGGCGAGCCATCCGCAAACAGGATGACCACGCCCCCTTCGGCAAGGTCCGCCACTTCGGGGCCGATGGCAGTGACCCGTGTTCTCAAAAGAACCGTCATATGGCGAACCTCATTTTCTCAACTTTCCCTAGAGCGGTGAACCGCTCTATCTCTTTGTTTGACGCAGTTTCCAAGGGAAAGCATTGTGCGCTTTTCCCGGAATTGCCTTAGAACACGATCAGGCTGACGACCCAGGCGATCAGCACCGAGACCGGCCCCATGATCTGGCGGCTGATGAGCACCGCCGGAACGCCGATTTCGATCGTCTTGGGCTTGGCCTCGCCGAGCGCCAGGCCGACGGGGACGAAGTCGCAGCCCACCTGGGTATTGTAGGCAAACAGCGCCGGCAGTGCCATTGCCGGCGAAATCGTGCCGTTGGCGATCTGCGGGCCGATGATGGCAACGCCGATGACCTGCGCGATGACAGCGCCTGGCCCGAGGATGGGCGACAGGAACGGCAGGCCGCAGATCGCCGAGATGATCAGCAGGCCGACGATGTTGTTGGCCAGCGGACCCATGGGCTGCGCCAGCACATCGCCGATGCCGGTATACAGGATCAGACCGATGAGCATGGTCACGAAGGCCATGAACGGCAGCACGTTGCGAATGACCTGATCGATGGTGCGGCGGCCGGCATTGAAGAAGATGCCGACGATACGTCCCATGACGCGGCCGATCGTGCTGATGAGGCCGATCAGCCCACCTTCGCTCGGCAGCGGCTGTGGTGCCGCGGTCGCATTGTTGCTTGAACTCATCGCTGCTGCTCCCCCTGCAGTCGTGATCGTTTCGGATCCGTCCGCCATTGTGATGTTGGCCGGCTTCACGCCCGAAACGTAGATGTCCTCGGTGATGAACTGGGCCAGCGGCCCGGATTGACCGACCGGCGTCAGATTGACGGTCGGGATACGTTTGCGCGGATAGACGCCGCATCGTGCGGTGCCGCCGCAATCGACGACGACAACCGCCATCTCGCTTTCGATCGGCGGTGCCCTGAAGCCGTCGACGGCCTCGGCGCCGGTCATGTCGGCGATGAGCTGCGCCACCGGGTGAATGCCACCACCGGTGACGGAAACCACCTTGCTGCGCTGTTCGGTCGGCTCGATGATGAGCGGGCCACCCCAGCCGGTTTTGCCCTGGGAGATCTTAACGGCTTTATATGTCTTGGCCATGATGTCCTCCCCGCCCTTACAGCTCGACGCCCTGGCGGCGTGCCATGATCGCGGTGATGCGTTCGGTCAGCATGCCCTTGAGCAGGATGACGACGAGGCCGACGATGGCGTACCAGATCGCCACCTTGACGTGGTAGCCGGCGACGACGACGCCCTTCTTTTCCAGCTCCAGCAGCGCGACGAGAATGCCGCCCCAGACGAAATACTCGCCGGGATTGATGTGCGGGAACAGGCCGAGCGGCGGGTGCACATAGGACACGGCCGCGTCATAGAAGGCTGGCTTGTGCTTTTCTTCCAGGAACGATCCGAACGTATAGGCCATCGGATTGGTGAGGAAGAACACCGCCAGCAGCGGCAAAAGCGTGTAGCGCGTCAGCGCGATCCGGCCGGCGCCGCGCGCCAGGCCATGCACGCGCTCTTCACCGACCAGTTCGGTGACGGCATAGAAGGCCGTCATCAGCACGACCAGCGTCGGAATGATGCCGGTGACGAAGCCGGCGAAGACCTCGCCACCCTTCTGGAAGATGCCGATGAAGTACTTGCCGATGGCGGTCAGCCAGCCGAGCTGCTCTTCCTGCTGGACGTCCTTCAGCTTTTCCTTGAACTGATCGACGGTGATCGGTCCGCTGTCCGCTTGTGCGAGGACAACGAGATGGTCGGAGGCATGCTCGACAGCGAGCTTGCCATGCAATGCGGCATCCGAAACCATGGCACCTGCGACATGCAGATTGTGCACGGCCATGTCGGCATGCTGCGCCAACAACGAAAATACAGACATTTCTCCTCCTTATGCCACCCGCCGGTTGATCCCAGTCGGTGCGCGGCGTCCTCTATCCCTTTGATTTAGAGCCCGAAATCATCCGGCTCTAAGCCCTTGCTACGTTCAAACCGGACAGGCCCGGCTTCTTCCCCGGCTCCGACCGTGTCTTGTCGATCTGCTCGATCGCCCGTTTCACGGCCTCGGCCACACCGGGTTCCCCCTCCCCCATGATTGCAGGGTTGGACCGGAGTCGATCGAGGGGAACACCCTCGAATTCTTCATGTCGCTTGAACTTGGTGAAGACGGAACGGCCGCTCATCACCATCAGGCGGCGCACGACCAGATCGGGCGTCACCACCACGAGCGCGATGGTGCCCTTGGCCAAGCGTCCGCGAAAATTGCCGGCTCCGACGAAGCCGTCCTTGTACTGGTCGGTGACGCCCCTGAAGACATCCGAATAGTGCCGCATCTGCAGCCAGACGCCGAGCGACTGCAGTGCCCACACGATAACCAGCAGAAGCAGTCCCCACTGCCAAATCGCCATTCGGTTCTCCTCCCGAAGCCTCAGTTGAATCGCACCTTGGACCGGCGCGTGACAACAGCAAAGTGAGAACATTTGTTTCCGAGAATGTCAATATGTATGATATTGGACTCTGAAGCGGTCATCTACAGGGCCGCTGACAGATTTCGGCGGCGGCGCGCTTGTGCTAGGCTAACCGGGAAACAGGATACGAGGAAACATGGACCTGCCCTTCAGGGACGAACTGGCCTTGATGCCCGATCTTCGCCATCGGCTGCGGCAGTTGCGCTGGTTCCGCGCCACCTTTCGCGGCAGCGCCAAGGTGGTCTCGGACACGTTCGGCGTGCGCTTCGAGATCGACGAGGCCAAGCTCACCAGGGCCTTTCTCGACTGGGTCGAGATCATGGAGGCGCAGAAGCGCTTCGCCGCGATCGACCGCGCCGACTTCATCGTCTTTGCCGCCGGCCTCGTGCTGCGTGAGCTGATAAAACAGGCGCCGGCCAGGGAAATCTCCGGCCTCACGCAGCTGATCGAGACGGAAACGAACGCCGGCACGCTGGAAATCGTCCGCTTCTGGCCGGAGGGTTTCCTCTACACCAACTACTGCGTCTCGGTGATTTCGGCGATCCACGAGCAGGAATTCGGCACGGCACCCGGCATCGACAAATGCGCCGACGATTTGCGCACCTGGTGGTCCTATCGCGAGAATGTGACCGAGATGCCGGCCTATGCGGTGGCTTTCCTCGACCGCTTTCTCGGCGCCGAACCGAACTGGATCACCCCGGATCGCGCGCAGTCCCGGCAAGCCATGCAACGGGCGCTCGGGTCTTCCCGTGCGAGCGATGCGTTGCGCCAGCTTTGAGCCCGCTCTTCGCGTCCCCAAAAACGCACGTGCTATTGAACATTTGACTTTTTGCCGATAGCGATGTGCGAAAATTGACTCGAGAGGGAAACGCGTGGCGCGACCAAGGCCTATTATTTTCGATTGCGACGGCGTTCTTGTCGACAGCGAGCCTCTGGCCGCCCGCGCCTATGAGCGCGTCTACGAAAAACACGGCATGCCCGGCGTCAACACCAGCATCATCGCCCAATGCATCGGCATGAAGCAGTCCGATATCATCGCCAGGATCAAAGATTTGACCGGCCACCAGTTTCCGGCGGCGGCGGACGGCGACATCTGGGCCGAGACCAAGGTGCTGTTCTCGCAGGAATTGAAGCCGACACCGGGAATCACTGCGTTTCTGGATGCGCTCGCGGGCGATCGCTGTGTCGCCTCGTCCTCCTCCGTCGAGCGCATAAACCACAGCCTTGCGGTGACCGGGCTGGCGCGTTTCTTCGGCGATGCGATCTACAGTTCCTCGATGGTCAAGAACGGCAAGCCCGCGCCGGACATCTTCCTCTTCGCGGCGGACAAGATCGGCGCCAATCCCGTTGACTGCATCGTCATCGAGGACTCGCCCTTCGGCATCCAGGGCGCGATCGCCGCCGGCATGACGGCGATCGGCTACACCGGTGGCGGCCATACCTATGCCGAGCACGCCGCGCGGCTGACGGCTGCCGGTGCCGATTTCGTCTGCGCCGACTGGCAAGAAGTTAGCCGGCAATTGGCTAGGTTTGGTGTGCCGGCCTAGTTTAGACGATACTTTGTGAATCCACGGCTGGCCCATTCGCCAGGCGGCACGAGTGAGCCCACACGGAAGTTGAAGGACAGGACCCTCGTCGCATCGGCGTCGACTTCGCATCGGAAATTTAGGTTGTACCAAGCGTTTCTGGTGCTGAAGGCGGCCTGCGAAGGATTGAGAACATTGCCTTTGTCCAGCGTAATGGTTGGCACCCATTTGACCGTATAGTCGGCACTTTGCAGTTCCCGGCTCAGAACATTGCCGCAAAGGGTGGCCACCCGCTGACCGCGCGGCACATTCTCCATGGAGCTTGTAGCGAACGCATTGCCGGTTGCCCCTTGCGAGTAAAGCTTTCTGACGCCCGGAAGGCCGGAATAGATTGGTGATCCTGCAACGTCGTTGTTGGTGGGATTTGACCTTCCAGCATTCCCGATCGGCGCTTTGAAAGCTCTTGCGGGTTTGAACGTCATTGTCTTGGCAGGTTTGGACTTTGCCTTTCCAGTCGAAGCTGGAGGCGCCGGCTTGTCACCGGTCTCAGCCGTCAATGGCTTTGGCGTCACGACGGCTTGCTTTTCGTCAGGTTGCGGTGCGAGTTCTTGTTTGTCCGGCTGCTGTTTGTCGGTGTCCTCGGTCGCCTGCTTTTCCTCGCCTTGCGCGGGCTTTTCGTCCGGCGCAACGGTGGCCGGCTTCTCGTCAGGCTTGCTGGGGTCTGCCTTCTGCTGTGGCGTTGCAGCCGGGGCGGGCTCCGTCGGCGCGGGTGTCGGCGCGACAGGCGGCTTTGCAGCCTCATCCTTGGCCGGCGACGGCGTGTTGGGTTTAGCGCTGCTTCCGTCGAGCGATTTCTCCGGCCCGGTATCTTTCTGGCCGTACTGGAAAACGCGCTTCAGAACCTGGTCGTCTGGCGGTTTCGGCGGCGGCGGCTTTTGTTCAGGCGGCTTTTCAGCCTTCTTTTCAGGTGTCGGTTCCGGCGGCTTTGGAGCAGGTTTCGGCTTGGGCTTCTCGGGCGGCGGCACGATCGCGACATTGACGGGCTGTTCCTGCTGAACCGGCTGCTGCTCGGGTCTCGGCAGGCCATAGATCAGAAACGCTGCGATGAGCGCATGCAGGATCAGCGATGCGGGCAAAGCCCACAGCAAATGCCGCCGCCGTTCTCCTGTTTCGCCCTTCATCCGCACCGATGTGGAATGAAATAGCGGCGGCTTCAAGCAGAGGTAGTGGATTGGCTTGATTTAACCGCTGACAGGTTGGTGATCGGATGACGACGCGCAGACCTCAGGTCAGCCAGTTTGCCGCTGGCGCGGGATCCCGTCCAGAAACCGTTCGTCCAGCCGCGTCTCGCCAAGCCAGTTCAGCCGGTTGATGCTGATGAAGCCGGCATCGATCGCGTCGTTCTCGTCGCCCGGCTGGCTGTCGTGAGCCCGCCCGCGCGGCACGGTGATGACCGTGCGGTCGCCGTCGCTCTCCACGATCTCGGCCTTGCGGGCGATCTTGTCGCGACCGATGCGCGGCTGGCGGATTTCGGCCGGCAGCGAGGTCGGCAGGTTGATGCTCAGCCAATGACCCTCAGCGGCCCAGTCGGCGCGCGATTGCCACAGGGACACGATCAGCGCGCCAAGCCATTGGTCGTCGCCATCGGTGAAATCAGGATTTTTCACGCGTGAGAAGCCAATGGCCGGAACGCCCCAGAAAGTCGCCTCCCGCGCAATGCCGAGCGTGCCGGAATAGGCAAGGTCCTCGGCAACGTTGCGGCCATCGTTGACACCCGACAGCACCAGATCTGGCTTCTTCGTATCGGCGAACAACCAGGTCATGGCGCTTACCACGCAATCGGCCGGGGTGCCGGAACAGGCGTACCAGTTCGGTTTGAGGCGCCGCATGGTCAACGGCCTGGCAATCGTCAATGACGAGCCGGCAGCGGTGCGCTTGCCGTCGGGCGCGACCACCCAGACATCGCCGCTCAACGCGCTGGCGGCCGCGACCAGACGGGCAAGCCCCGGCGCTTCGATGCCGTCATCGTTGCAGATCAGAATTCTCATCGTTTTCTTGCCTCCGACACCACTATGCGCTGGCCGGTGCGGCATTGCGTGCGCAGCGACGGGATGTGGGTTTGCAGGTCGCCGAGAAGATCCGGCGTGCAGGAATGGCCGAGTGCCGCGGGACGGCCGGCCTTCTCCCAGATATCGACATTGCCCGACAGCGTCGGATGGGTCGGCATGCGTACCCAGTCCGCCCGACCGGCCTTGTGCAACAGATCGCCCGGCGAACCTGACGGCAGATGCCCGGTAAGCAGCACCGGAAAACCGGAATGGTCGGCACGCGGCAAGAGGCGCGACGATGGGCCGGCTTCACCCATGCCGTCATCCGCCAGCAGCGGCATGGACGGCAGGGGATCGGCATCGGTCCAGTCGGCTGCGTCTTGCAGGCGGCGGCGCAGCAACGTTGAAACGCCCGGCAACAGGGCTGCCGTGGCGCCGATCTGCGCTTCCAGGGACGAGCGCATGCCGGCATGGATGGCGAACGGCCCCGGCAAGGCCGCGATCAGCTCCAGCGAGCGACCAGAGAGCGGCGTCGGCAAAAGACACCGGTCCGAATGCCTCGCAACCCATTGCGAGATTTCGAGCGCCCGCGCCGCCCCCGGCACCGGATCGGCGCCATAGGAAGCATCGAGGACAAGCAGGTCGCAGTGCGGGATGGTGTCCATGACGAAGACATTGCTGTCCGGCACCACATCGGCGGAATAGGCGACGCGGCTCTCGCCATCGTCGACGGCAAACCAGACGCCGCCCACGACATGTCCGGAGCGTCCCGTCCGGATCGTAAGATTTCCGCTCTTCAGCGTATCGCCGGGTTCGAACAATTCGATGCGATCTTCGGGAAAAGGAAACCGCCTGAAATCCTCGGGCTCAGCATAGCCCGCGAGCGTGGCAGGCGCCTCGTCGCGGGTCTCGGCGGTCATGAAGATCGGACCGGCATAACCGCGCGACAGCAGCCAGCTCAGCGCGCCGACATGATCCTCATGCGCATGCGAGACGAACAGCGCATCGATGTCGGCGACCGAGCCGTTCAGCGCCGGATAGTAGTCCGCCCCCGAGGCGCCGACCTTGATGCCGACGTCGAGCAGGATGCGATCCTTGCCGCTGCTGACAGCAAGGCTGGTGCGGCCCTTTTCGCCAAAGCCGCCGAGCAGGTCGAGCATCATCACGATGCCGCCCCCGCCGCCGGGATCAGCCAGCCGGAGCGTATCCGCAGGCGTGCCTGGGCTCCGCTCTCCAGCGCGACCGGATCGGGCTGTTCGAAATGCAAGGTGAGGTCGGGATTGGTCGAAGGCGTGAATTCGATGCGCGCCGAGCCACCCTGGTAGATCACCCGCTTGACCAGACCATCGAAGCCGGGGCCATCCGGCGACACGTCGAGATCGGCCGACCGGCAGCAGACCTTTGCCCCGGTTCGCGGCCGCTCGCCTGGCCGGCAGCGGACAATCAGTTCAGCGCCGAGAACGCGGACCTTGCAGTGCCCTCTTTCTTCCGCGCTCAACACATCCGCAGGCAGCAAAATGCCCTGCGAAATGAAGGAAGCCACCATTTCATTTGCCGGCTCATGATAGAGTTCGCGTGGCGTCGCCAGCTGGGCAAGACGCCCGCCATCCATCACCGCGATCCGATCGGCCAGCGCCATCGCCTCGGCCTGGTCATGGGTGATGTAGACGATCGTCGTGCCGGTGCGCTTGTGGAAGGACGCGAACTCGTCCTCCATCGAAGCCCTCAGATGCACGTCGAGATTGGCCAGCGGCTCGTCGAACAGAACCAACGAGGGCGCGGCGACAAGGCAGCGCGCCAATGCCACGCGCTGGCGTTGGCCGCCGGACAGATTGGCCGGCCGACGCTCGCCCAGCCCTTGCAGATTGACCAGGGCGAGTGCGTCTTCAACCTTCCGGCGGGCGACGGCCTTGTCGAGCTTCGCCACCTTCAGCGAATAGCCGATGTTTTCGGCGACCGTCATGTGCGGCCACAGCGCGTAGTTCTGGAAGACGATGCCGACGCGCCGCTTTTCCGGCGCGACGCTGCCGCCCTTGCCCGACACGACCTCATTGCCGATGCGGATTTCGCCTGAGGTCACTTTCTCGAATCCGGCCACCAGCCTCAGCAACGTCGTCTTGCCGCAGCCGGAAGGGCCGAGCACTGCCAGGAACTCGCCGTCGGCGACGTCGATCGACACGTCCTTGACGGCATCGAAATTGGCGAAGCTCTTGGTCACATTGTCCAGGCTCAATCGCGCCATGGCAGCACTCCGGTCGGAAGGTAGGGGGCAAGCAGATTGGTGACCAGCATCAGCACGAAGGTGACCGCCACGGTGATGACGGACATCGCCGCCGCATAGTTGGAATCGCCGCCCTGCTCGAAGGAGAACATCACCACGCCGATGGTTTCCGAGCCCGACGACCACAGCAGCGCCGAAACGGTGAGTTCGCTCAGCGCCGTCATGAAGATCAGCAGGCCGCCGGCGATCGCCGCCGGTGCCACCAAGGGAAAGATGATCGTGCGCATGCGCGTGAACAGCCCGGCGCCGGCCACTTGCGCAGCCTCCTCCAGCGCCCGGTCGATCTGGTGGTAGCCGCTGATGGTTGGCCGCAGCGCCAGCACCAGGAAGCGGGCGAGATAGGCGTAGAGGATGATCCAGACGGTGTTGTAGAGCTGGATGCCGGTCAGCGGGATCGGCCGCAGGAACATGAGCAGCGAGGCGATCGCCAGCACCACGCCGGGCAAGGCATAGGGCAGTTCGACCGACAGATTGAGCAGCCGCACCCAGCGCTGCTTGCCCCAGGCGATCAGATAGCCGATCGGCACGGCAACCAGGACCGCGAAGAAGGCCGCCGCGATCGACAGCCAGAAGCTGTTGAAGAAAGCCCTACTGGCGGCATCATGCTCGAACAGCACGAAGCGATAATTGTCGAGCGTCACCGTCTTGGCGGTGAGCGCGATGCCGTAGCCCGGCACCAGCGATGTCAGAACCAGCCCGAACAGCGGCAGGAACAGCACCACGATGATCAGCAGCCACATGCCGGCCTGCACGGCGGGCCGCCAGCGGCCGAGTTCATAGGGCTCGGCCGAAAGCGATGTGGAGCTGATGCGATAGTCGCGGCGGCGGCTCATGATCTCCTGGGTAAGGATGCCGGCCATGGCGATGATGCCGATCAGCACCGACAGGAACGCGGTTTCGCCGAGCACGGCAGGACCGCCGCCGGCCAGCTTCTGATAGATCAGGGTCGGCAGCACGAGATAGTTGGCGGGAATGCCGAGAAAGGCCGGAATGCCGAAATTGCCGACGCATGAGACGAAGGCAAGAGCAGCGGCCGCCATGATCGACGGCGTCATCAAGGGCAGCACGATGGTGACCAGCACGGTGAACCAGCCGGCGCCGCCCGCCCGCGCGGCTTCGACCAGCTCGCGCGGCAGCTTGCGCAGCCCGGCGCGCACCAACAGGAAAACCAGCGGGCCATACTGCACGCCGAGCAGCAGGATGATGCCCGATGTCGAATAGAGCGGGTTCCTGGTACCGAGCGGCGGTGCCGCCCCAAACAGCTTGAGGAACGGGCTTGCCGGGCCGAACAATTGCAGCCAGGCCAGCGCCGTCACCTGCGGCGCGATCATCAAGGGCATGACGTAACAGAGCACCATGGCGCTGCGAGCGCGGATATCGGTCAGGGTGACGAGGACGGCCACCAGCGTTCCAGACAGCACCGCAAGCAGGGTGCCGCCGATACCGACGACCAGTGTGTGCCAGGTGGCGATCCAGGTCGCCGGACTGGCGAGCCCCGCCTTTATCGCGACGGTCGACAGCGTGCCGCCGGGCGCCACGATCTCCTTGATCAGGCGCAGCATCGGCAGCAGGGAAAGCAGGACGATGACGATGGCTACCGCCGCCGTCAGGACCATTTCCTGGCCCCGGCTTTCCCTGATCCGTGTTGACATGATTGCGTTTCCTGGGGTCGATCAGCCGAGGCGATCGGGGTTTTGCCCGTCAGGGATACCGCTGGGACGGCACCCCTGACTGGATTGCCGGCTCAGCCGCCGAACAGTTCCGAGAACTTCGCCTTGTCGGCGTCGGTTTTGGCGACGATTGCCTTGGTGTCGAACGGCATCACCTTGACCTTGACGCCTTCCGGCAGCCATTCGGGGCGGCCGACCGAGGCGCGCGCCGGCAGATAGCCCATCGAAAGCGCAAGCTTCTGGCCGTCATCGGAAAGAATGAAGTCGACGAACTTCTTGGCGCCGTCGACATTCCTGGCGGTCTTCATGATGGCGACCGGTTCGGTCACTGCCGGCACACCTTCCGAGGGGAACACGAACTCGACCGGGGAACCCTTCTTCTTGGCGTTCATCGCCATGAAGTCGACCAGGATGCCATAGGGCTTTTCGCCCGATGCCACCGACTTCAGCACCGCACCATTGCCGCGCACGCTGACGGTGTTGTTGGTCTTCAGCTTCTGGAAGAAATCCCAGCCATAATTGGCGTCGCCGACGAAGCCCGAAAGCAGGTAGGCGGCGGCACCCGAATAGAGCGGGCTCGGCATGACCAGGCCATCGGCATAGGCGGGCTTGGCAAGATCGGCCCAATGCTGCGGCTTCTCGGCCGCGGCGGTGTTGTAAACGATGCCGGTGGTGATCAGCTTGCTGCCGAAATAGGTCTTGTCGGCGTCATAGGCATCCGCCTCGATGCCATCGAGCTTTGCCTCGGGATAGGGCAGTAGCCGGTCGTCCTTCTTCAACAGCTCCATCGAGACCGCATCGGCGATCAGAAGCACGTCGGGCTGCGGGCTGCGGGCGGCAAACTCGGCCGCCATCTTGGTCAGGATGTCGCTCGTTCCGGAGCGATAGATATTCACATCGATACCCGGCTGGGCCTTCTTGAAGGCATCCACGGTCTTGGCCGCGTCGGCTTCCGGCTGGGACGTGTAGAGCGTCAGTGTTTCGGCGTTTGCCACGCCGGCAAACAAAGTTGCCGCGAGTGCCAGCTGGCTGGCCAGCAGCTTGATGAAGTGCGTCTTCAATGAGACCTCCTGTCTTTCTGTGCATGACCGGTCCGGCTCAGGCCGGCTCCCCGTCTCTTCCTCCCTGCACGGCGCATATGACTGGTGGATGACACAGCGCGTGAAACCCACAAAATATGTTCATATGTACGATGTCAATTACAAATGAACAGAAATGTGCGACAATCGACACGCCGCAGATCCGGCATCAGTTGACATCCGGCCGGTATTTCCTTGATGAGCACCGGTCAGGCCACGGCTCATGAGGGACAGGAACCGATGACCACAGAAAAACCCAGACAGGCTCGCCTGCCGATGGTCTCGTCGGACCTTACCGTCAAGACGGCATGGCTCTACTATGTCGAAGGTTTCACCCAGGAACAGATTGCCGAAAAGCTCGATGTCTCCAGGGTGAAGGTCATGCGTACGCTGGCCTCCTGCACCGCCGAGGGCATTGTCGTCACCATGATCAACGCGCCGACCGCCGGGCAGGTGGCGCTCGAGCGGGGACTGGAAAAGCGCTGGGGTCTGAATGCCGCCGTCGTCATCCCGACGCCTTCGGCGCATGACCATCTGGAGAAAGCCATCGGCCATGCCGTCGCGGCCTATCTCGGCGAGCAGATGCAGGACGGCATGACGCTCGCCATCGGTGGCGGCGCGACCCTGCATGCCAGCCTCGGCTTCCTTGCCCGCCGGCAGCTGAAGCGTGCCTGTGTGGTGGCGCTCGTCGGCAGCCTGCCGCACTCGCAATGGATCAATCCGTCCATCGTTGCCGCCAAGGTAGCCGATGTCTTCGAGGTCGACAGCTACCAGATCACCGCGCCGGTCACGGTCGACAATTCCTCGCTGCGCGATCTCCTCTGGGCGCAGCCGACCCTGCAGGATGTACGCCAACGCGCGGCCGCCGCCGACATCGCGCTGCTCACCGTCGGCGACATGTCGCCCGACGCCACCATCTTCCGGCATGGCATCGTTCCGTCATCGCTGATCGCTCCGTTGAAAGCGAAGGGCGCGGTCGCCAACATGCTGTGCTATTTCGTCGATGCCAATGGCCGTTTGGTGGACCACGAGGTCAACGGGCGTGTCATGGCCATCGATCTCGATGTGGTCGGCAAGGTGCCGAATGTGGTTCTCGCCGCGGGCGGCAAGCGCAAGGTCGCGGCGATCCTCGCCGCACTGAAAGCAGTCGACACCAATGTGCTGATCACTGACAGCGACACCGCCACGGCGCTGCTTGCCAAGGGCGGTTAGATGAGCCCGCGCTCGCGCAAAAAATCCTCGACGCCGACATGGGTCATGGATTCGAATTCGGCGATCGCCTCGGCCACCCGCTTGCGCTGCGCCGCCAACAGTGTGAACACCTGCTTCATCTCGCCGGAAACACCAAAACGGCTCCACCGCTCGGCGATATGCGTGGGCAGACCGATGTCGGCGCAGAACGCGTCCAGACTGTCATAGCCGAGGCTGGTGACGAGCTGCCTGGTCTCCTCCGCCGACATGCGAGGCTCGAAGGCGTGGTCGTGCAGGCGCTGCGCCACCAGCTTGATGTCGGATGGCGACGCACCCATGACCTTGCCGAACAGGGTTTTGACGTCAGATGGGTCGAATGCAGGCATATTTGGCCTCCCTGGATCGCAATCCAGATAGAACATGGGTCAAGGGTCAGCGCCTGACAAGTCGTTTCTGTCGCAAGCCGGCGCATCAGTCGGCGCCGGCTTCTGCTTGGTGGATCAGACCAGCAGGCCCATCGGATTTTCAAGGAGGTTCTTGAAGGCGACCAGCAGTTCGGCACCCAGCGCACCGTCCACGGCGCGGTGGTCGGTCGACAGCGTCACCGACATCACGGTGGCTATTCTGATCTCGCCGTTCTTGACCAC
>NZ_AZUV01000020.1:0-96966 GCF_000513875.1 Mesorhizobium sp. WSM1293
TGACTGGAGGTCAGAAAATGAACATCAAGAGCCTTCTCCTCGGCTCCGCTGCGGCCCTGATCGCAGTTTCCGGTGCGCGCGCCGCCGACGCCGTCGTCGTCGCCGAGCCGGAACCCGCTGAATACGTCAAGATTTGCGACGTCTACGGCGCTGGCTACTTCTACATNCCCGGCACCGAGACCTGCCTGCGCATCGGCGGCTATGTCCGCGAAGATATCGGCGTGGGCGATGCCGGCTCGTTCGATGGCGTCAATCACGTTACGGACCATCAGAATGGCGACGACAACTCGACCTATTGGAAGAACACCCGCTTCACGCTGAAGACCTGGACCGGCCAGGAAACCGAGCTCGGCACCTTGAAGACCTACACCGAATACCGCATCAATTTCGGCAACAGCTACGGCGACTATGATGACGGGCACACTATCGCTGCCAATGGAGCGGGTGGCTGGCAGGCTCGCAACAAGGGCAGCGCCCTGGAATTCGCCTGGATCCAGCTCGGCGGTCTGCGCGTCGGTGCTGACGAATCGGCCTTCGATACGTTCATCGGCTACGCCGGCAACGTCATCAACGACACGATCGTGCCCTACGGCAATTTCCAGACCAACGTCATCCAGTACTACTTCGATGCCGGCAACGGCCTCTCGGCCGTGGTTTCGCTCGAAGAAGGTTCCGGTGAGGTTGGCACCATCGACAGCTATGTTCCGCATGTCGTCGGCGGTCTGAAGTACACGCAGGGCTGGGGCGCCATCACTGGTGTTGTGTCGTATGACAGCAACTACGAGGAAGTCGCCGGCAAGGTTCGCCTGGACGTGAACGCCACCAACGAACTGTCGCTGTTCTTGATGGCCGGCTACGGCACCGACGACAACCTCAACGATCATACCAACAACATCGACGCGCTCGGCCGCGGCTTCTACAAGCAGTGGGGCGGCAATTGGGCTCTGTGGGGCGGCGGTACCTACAAGTTCAACGAGAAGACCTCGTTCAATCTCCAGGCGTCGTATGACGACTGGAAGGACATCGGCGTCGCGGCCAACGTCGCCTACACCGTTGTTCCCGGCCTCACGGTCACGGCCGAAGTCGATTGGCAGCAGGTCGGTCAAAAAGCCTTCGACAACGACTCCGTCTGGGTTCTGGCAACCAAGAAGAACAACGTCGGCGGTCTCCTTCGCTTCCAGCGCGACTTCTAATCAATTTCGCCTTGTCGAAATCGAAACCCGGCGGGCAACCGCCGGGTTTTTCTTGCCTGATTTTCATTGGCTCGCCAAAATACTGCTACGCCGCCCCGAGACCGAGCCCTAGACCTCTTGAAGGTTTGCGAGCGATAATAGCCAGCCTAGCCCAGACAGCTAAGGCAATCGGGTCTATTCGCCATTCCGGCAACGCCGGAGCCTTCGCGGCTGGGTCAATTCCCAGCCAAATCGCCCAAGCCATCGATCAGCGGTTGGATTGCGCTGCCATAGTTCTTCCAGCGACTGACGGACGAGGTGTAGATCGGTTGTCGAACCTGCCAGCGGCTAAACGTGTTCACCGCACCGCCCTTGTCAAAGAATCGCAGGCAGGCGTCATCCCAGGGCAGTCCCAGATGGTCGATCAGGCGGCGCGATTGGCCTTCCTGGTCGGAGACCATGTCCTCATAGCGGTTCTGCAGGATTTGCCCTGGAAAAATCTTGTCCCAATGACGCATAAGCCGGTCGTACTCGCGATAATACAGTCCGAGCGTATGGAGATCGGCGTTGTAGATATTGTCCTCGTTGAAACTCAAGAAATAGCACGAGATGCAATTGTCGATGGCATCGCGACGGCAGTGAATGATCTGTGCCTTGGGGAACAGGATTCTTATAAGGCCGATAAGCTCAAAATTATGCGGCAACTTGTCGACTATCCGCCGAGCGTCGGGCGATCGTTGCCTGATATGGGTGAGATATTCATCGGCCAGGAGCTTCGACTGATCAACTGTCATGTCCAGGATAGATCTTCGCAATTCCTCTGGCGAGCGCGTTTTCGGCGCCAGCCTGTTTGTGATGCGCCGGAGCTTTGTCAGCTCGCCGGCTCCATGCACGTCGGGATGGCTAGCAAGGATCTGCTCGGTCAAAGTGGTGCCTGAACGCGGCATGCCAAGCACGAAAACAGGCACGCCCGATGTGCTTCCATGATCTGCCTTGGCGGCCAGCATCCGGGGGTCGAACAGTTCGATCATGAAATCGACGCTGCGCCGATAGGAGTCCATGTCGAAGCGGCGGGTTGACAGTTCCTTTGCCTGGCGGAAATGGCCGATCGCCTCGTCATAACGCCTGATATCGTTCAGTATCTTCCCGGCCGCGTGGTGGAACTGCTGTGTGCTTTTCCTGTCGAGTCCCGGATTTTTCAGCTCGGTCAGAATGGATTTCAATTCCGCCGGCTCTTCAGAGAATTGTCGGATGCTGGCCAGGCCGTTGTAGGCGGCCGCGATATCCTGACGGTGACTGATCGCCTCCTTCATGTGTCTTGTCGCCTCGTCCATCCGGCCGAGGCTTACAAGCGCATTGGCCAGTCCCATTCGAATGGCGGAACGGCCACTGTCGATTTCAAGCGCTTTCTCATAAAGCGGCACCGCAAGATCGGCCTTGCCGAATTCGGTGTAGGCGCGGCCAAGTGCGCAAAGCGCCTCCACCCAGTCGGCTTTCAACTGGCAGGCAACCTCAAAATGCCGGATAGCATCGGAATGTTCGCCGACCTTCAAATAGGCTTCACCCAGCGTCAGGTGATAGTGCGGATTTTGAGGTGCTTCCCTCACGGCCCTCTCAAAACATCGAATGGCCATCTCGTCATCCAGATCGAGCGCAAAGGTGCCCAGCAAGTACAAAGCAAGAGGATGTCGGGGATTGCGCGCCAATACGCGCTGGCAAAGCGCCTCTGCCTCCGCCAACCGATCTGCCTGCTGAAGGTTGAGGGCCTGCCTGAGCAGTGCGTCATCTGCCTGCGCGCGCGGCACTGGTTTCGCGGTCGGTTGCACGATTTTCTGCTGAGAGATTTTGGGGCCAGCAGGGCCCTTGAGATGCTTGGACCAGGCTGGTGGCAATCGATTACTCATGGTGTCTGGCTAGCAAAAAGAGCCGCAGGAATCCAGCGTTCTGACCTGCCTCGCGGCAACGTGCATTAACCAAGCAGGGTTCTAGAGGGAAGTTTCAAAGCGAGCTAACGCGGCTCGTCCTGGCATCCCGGGCAGTGCCGTTTGCCGCCTCAAAGCACAGGGGCGCGAGAGCGGGCCGCGCTTTCGCCCTTACCGGCGCCAACGAAAACAGCTTGAATACGGTACAGATTAATCAGAGCTCGGCCAGATCGCCGAGGGCCTTTATCAGCGGCCGAATCCTGCCTTCATAATTTTTCCAGCGCTTGATCGACGAGCCATAGATCGGCTGGCGTACCTGCCAGCGGCTCAGCGTCCTGACGGAGCCGGCCTTGTCGAAGAAGCGGAGGCAGGCGTCATCCCATTCGAGCCCAAGATGATCGATCAGCCGGCGGGATTGCCCTTCCTGGCTGGAAACAAGATCTTCGTATCGGTTCTCAAGAATCCGCCCAGGCAACACCGCATGCCAATGACGCATTAACCGGTCATACTCCCGATAGTATAGTCCAAGACACGTTAAATCGCTGATGTAAGCGTGATTTTTATTCAGGTTGGAGAAGAACAGCGACAAACAATTATCGACAGCATCCCGCCGGCAATGGATAATGCGAGCGTTCGGGAAGAGGATTGCGATAAGGCCAATAGCCTCGAAATTGTGCGGCATCTTGTCGATAATTCGCGCCGCGGAGGGCGCATAAAGACGCAGGTTGGCGAGGTAGTCCTCGGCAAAAGTCCGGGATTGCTGGATCGTCATCGACCGGAGGTTTTTTCCAAAGGGCTCTTCCGATGTCTTCGTCAGACCACTGGCTGCCGCTATACGTCTCAGCTTGGTGAGTTCGCCGGCTCCATGGACATCCGGATGACTGGAGCAGATTTGCTCGGTCAGCGTCGTGCCTGAGCGTGGCATTCCCAAGACGAATACGGGGGTTTCGGACGGATCGCCATACTTCGCCGTGCTCGTCAAAAACTCCGCGCTGAACAGCCGGATGATGGAATCAACACGCCTGCGGTAGAGTTCGAGTTCAAAATCGTCGTGGGGCTTAACAGCCTTCGCCCTCAGAAAATGGTCCATCGCTTCATCATAGCGGCCAAGATCATTCAGGATCTTGCCTGCCGCAAGATGAAGGGCATATGGTTGGTCGTCCGAGGCTGCCGGGTTGGAAATTTCACCGAGAATCTCTTTGAGTTCCGGCGGCTCCTCGGAGAATTTGTGGATGTTAACAAGAGCCTGATAGGCATCCGCAACGTCAACCCGATGGTCTATGGTCTCTTTGAGATAGCTGGTCGCCTCGTCCATACGTCCAAGGTTGATAAGGACGCTCGCCAGGCCCATTCGGACCGTCGGGTGGTCTCGATTGATTCCGAGTGCCTTCTCATAGACCGACAAGGCCATATCTGCCTTGTCAAACTTTCCATAAGCATCTCCTAGTCCACGGAGAGCTTCTACCAGATCGGGCTTCAGTTCACAGGCGCGCTGCAGATGCCTAATCGCTGGAGGATAGTCACCGACCTTCAAATAGGCTTCGCCCAGACTAAGTTGATAATAAGGATTGTTGGGCTCTTGGTCGGCCGCCCGAGCAAAATACCTAATTGCCAACTCGTTGTCGACACCAAGCCCGAGCGTGCCGAGTATGTAGAGGGCCAATGCGTGGTTAGGCTTGCGGGTCAGAACGCGATGGCATAGCTCCTCGGCTTCAGGAAGCCGCTTGGCCTGCTGAAACTCGAGCGCCTGCCTCAGTAGCATGTCGTCGCTCACTGCAGGCGGCTGCGGTTTCGCTTTCGGCTGCGCAATTTTCGGCTGCGCGATTTTTGGCTGCACGATTTTCGGCGGCGCGATTGTCGGCCCGGTCTGTGCCTTCAGATGCTTGGACCAAGCTGGTGGCAATCGATTGCTCATCACGTGTCGCTAGCAAAAGCGGCCGAAAGAATCCAGCGTTACGGATCGGCCCAGCGGCAACTTGCACCGACCCATCCGGCGCGCTAGCAAGAAGGCCCTTTCAAGCGAGCTTCCACCATGCATCAGCGCCCTCCCCTCATGCCGCTCATCGCAGCGCTTCCCTCGACGGTGCCGTTTGTCGGCCCCGAAGCGCAGGAGCGCGAGCGTGGCAGCGCTTTTCGCGCCCGCATCGGCGCCAATGAGAGCAGCTTTGGTCCCTCGCCGCGCGTCATCGCCCGCATGGCCGAGATCGCGAGCGACATGTGGATGTATTGCGATCCCGACAATTTCGATCTGAAGGTGGCGGTCGCCGCGCATCACGGCGTAAAGGCCGAGAATGTCGTTGTCGGCGAAGGCATAGATGGCCTGCTCAGCTTGGTGGCACGCATGTATGTCGCGCCTGGTGACGCTGTGGTCACCTCGCTCGGCGCTTATCCGACCTTCAATTTCCACATTGCCGGTGTCGGCGGACGGTTGGTGACGGTCGCTTACGAGAACGACAGGGAAAGCCTGGACGGCCTGCTGGCGGCGGTGCGCAGGGACAAGGCCCCGCTGGTCTATCTCTCCAACCCCGACAATCCGATGGGTAGCTGGTGGGAGGCGAGCGAGATCATCCGCTTCATCGAGGCGCTGCCGCAAACCACCATGCTGGTGCTCGACGAGGCCTATGGCGAACTCGGGCCGGCCTCGGCGCTGCCGCCGATCGATATCTCCAGGCCAAACGTCATCCGCATGCGAACCTTCTCGAAGGCGTACGGGCTGGCGGGCATACGCTGCGGCTATGCGATCGCCGAGGCCCAGGTGATCCGCGACTTCGAGAAGATCCGCAACCATTACGGCGTCAGCCGCATGGCGCAGATCGCCGGCGTCGAGGCGCTCGCCGATCAGCACTATCTGCAAAGCGTGGTGGCGCGGGTCGCGGCCGGCCGCCGACGCATCGCCGGTATTGCCGAGGCGAACGGGCTGAAGCCACTGGCATCGGCGACCAATTTCGTCACCATCGATTGCTGCGGCGATGGCGCCTTCGCGCTGAAAGTTCTGCAAGCCCTGCTGTCACGCGACGTCTTCATCCGCAAGCCGATGGTGCCACGGCTCGACCGCTGCATCCGCGTCAGCGTCGGCCTCGATCACGAGCTCGACATTTTTGCCGAGGAACTTCCCGGTGCTTTGGCGGCAGCGCGGGGTAATTAGGAT
Source organism: Mesorhizobium sp. WSM1293 (assembly GCF_000513875.1). Classification (NCBI taxonomy): domain Bacteria; kingdom Pseudomonadati; phylum Pseudomonadota; class Alphaproteobacteria; order Hyphomicrobiales; family Phyllobacteriaceae; genus Mesorhizobium; species Mesorhizobium sp. WSM1293. The sequence continues at coordinate 6,243 of NZ_AZUV01000020.1, forward strand.
ACCGCTGGCGCGCAACCGGCAGCAAAAGCCGCCTACAAATCCATTTCCCAGGTCTGGCCGGTCAGATCCTTGCCGAAGCTGCGGTGGTGCTCCTGCGAGACCAGCCTGAAGCCGGCACGTTCGTAGATCGCGCGCGCCGCAACGAGGATGTCGTTGGTCCACAGAACCAGCTTGGTGTAGCCGCAAGCCCGGGCCTGGTTCACGCATTCCGCCACCAGTCGTTTGCCGATGCCGAGGCCGCGCGCCGACGTCTCGACGTGCAGCATTCTCAGCTTGGCCACCTTGTCGTCCTGATGAACCAGGAACACCGCGCCGACCGGCTGACCACCGCGCTCGGCGATCCAGCAGAAATCGCGGCCGGGCACGAAATTGCGAATGAAATCGGCGCCGATCTCGGCGAGCATGGCCTCGAACTCGATCGTCCAGCCATATTCCTCGGCATAAAGTTGGGCCTGGCGCTGCACGACCCAGCCGACATCGCCGACGCGATGCGGCCGCAACGTCACCTCGCCGCTTTCACGGGTGGGATCGCCCAGCAATTCCCCCGCCTTGCGCAAGGCGCTGCGCAGTTCATGCAACCTGTCGTCGGGTACGCTTTCGATCAGCCGCGCCGTGTCCCGATCGGCCGCCGCCTGCAGCCTGGCAAGCGCTGCCTCGCCCCTTGCGGTCAGCGAGAGAACCCTTCGGCGCCGGTCAGCCGGGTCCGTTCTGGCCTCGGTCAGCCCCTGGCCCGCGAACTTGCGCAGGATCCGCGTCAGATAGGCGGCATCGACACGCAACTGTCTCGATATTTCGGAGGCCGCCGGGCCATTCTCCAGCCGAAAAGCCCCAACCAGGAAACCTCGCTCGCCGGCGATTTCGGCGGAAGCCGGGTTGCTGCGGTGACCCAGTTCGAACAGCACGCGCGCCTCGGTCAAAGTGAATGCACTTTGTGTCAGCGTCTCGTCGAGAAGGCCGACAGTGCGCGTGTAGAAGCGATTGAAGCGCCGGACATCGGCCACCAATGCGTTGCGTTCGTCCAACATTTGCGGCCAGCTCCTAATAAAGCAGTTCCATTTTCCTAAATTAGTGGACTGAGTCAATTAAATTCAAGGCCAGAAGGCCAGCTAAAGCCGGAAGGCCCAGCTATTGCGTCCGCGCGCAGGTTGCATTCCTCAGGTCGTGCGCCAGATTCAAAACGAGACAGGCTTGGAGAGATTCATGGCTGGTCATCGCAGGAAAGTGCACGCACGCGTCTACGGTAACGTGCAAGGCGTCGGCTTCAGAGCCTGGGCCCGGGATGAGGCCACGGGCCTTGGTCTTGCGGGCTGGGTTTGCAATGAAGCGGACGGGTCCGTAACGGCCGAGATCGCAGGCCTCGATGAGGCGGTCTCGACAATGATCGAGCGCCTCTGGAAAGGGCCGGCCGGGGCTTTGGTTTCCAAGGTCGACGTCGAGGAGTTGGAGGCAGAAAACGCCCCTGTTGGGTTCAGGATCGTGGCATGAAGGCGGATCTGGATTGAGCGCCTTGAATTAATTAAACGTTCGTTTTATTATTGCTCCGCAGAGGAGCTGACATGGCACGCACCGCCGGGTCTGATGGCGAAAAGACCGAAGCGACCATTCGTGAGGCGGCGGTCAATCTGATCGCGCGTTTTGGCTACGAGGCGATGTCGATGCGACAGCTCGCCGCCGAGGTCGGCGTACAGGCGGCCGCGCTCTACCGCTACTTTCCGACCAAGGAAGAGCTTCTGTTCACGCTGATGCGCGAGCACATGGAAGGTTTGACCGAAGCGTGGGAAACAGCTCGCCCGGTTAATGCGGATCCCGTGCAGCGGCTTTCGGCCTATGTCGAAAACCACATCACTTTCCACATCGAGCGACGGCACGCCACGCATGTGTCGAACATGGAATTGCGCAGCCTGTCGCCGGAAAGGCTGACGCAGATCCTGCGCATGCGCACTGCCTACGAGAAGGAGCTGCGCACCATCCTGCGCGACGGCGCCGAGACGGGCACCTTCAGCATCGACGACACCGGACTGACCGCCATGGCGCTGATCCAGATGATGACCGGCGTCATCGTCTGGTTTCGGCCGGGCGAACGGCTGTCGATCGGCGAAGTGACCACGAGATATCTTTCAATGACAATGCGGCTCGTCGGCGCGAAGATCGACGCCTACAGCGCCGCGCGTCCCTTCGGACGCGCAAAGGACGCTGCAGCATTTTGATTCGCGCATGATCCCTTTCCGAAAATCAAAGTCGATTTTCGGGGTCATGCGCAGGGAGGAGAAAAATGTACACCAACACGCTCAGCTTCGGGCATGACGAAGAGATCGAGGCGCTGCGCGACATGGTGCGGCGCTTTGCCCAGGACCGGATCGCGCCGATCGCCGCCGACATCGATCGCTCGAATGAATTCCCGGCGCATCTGTGGGGCGAATTCGGTGCGCTCGGCCTGCTCGGCATCACCGCCGACCCCGATTTCGGCGGCAGCGGCATGGGCTATCTCGCCCATGTGATCGCCGTCGAGGAGATTTCGCGCGCTTCGGCCTCGGTCGGCCTCTCCTACGGTGCCCATTCCAACCTCTGCGTCAACCAGATCAACCGCTGGGCGACGCCGGCGCAGAAGGAAAAATACCTGCCGCCACTGTGCTCGGGCGAGCGAGTCGGCGCGCTGGCGATGTCGGAATCCGGCGCCGGCTCGGACGTCGTCTCGCTGAAGCTGCGCGCCGAAAAGCGCAATGACCGCTACGTGCTCAACGGCACCAAGATGTGGATCACCAACGGGCCGGACGCCGAGACGCTGGTGGTCTATGCCAAGACGGATCCGGACCAGAAATCGCGCGGCATCACCGCCTTCATCGTCGAGAAGGCTTTTGCCGGATTTTCCGTGGCGCAAAAGCTCGACAAGCTCGGCATGCGCGGCTCCAACACCGGCGAGCTGGTGTTCGAAAATGTCGAGGTGCCGTTCGACAATGTGCTGCATGAGGAAGGGCGCGGCGTCGAAGTGCTGATGTCTGGCCTAGACTATGAGCGCACGGTGCTTGCCGGCGGCCCGATCGGCCTGATGGCGGCGTGCCTCGACGTGGCAATCCCCTATGTGCATGAGCGCAAGCAGTTCGGACAGGCGATCGGCGAGTTCCAACTGGTGCAGGGCAAGCTGGCCGACATGTACACGACGCTGAATGCCGCGCGCGCCTATGTCTATGCCGTCGCCGCCGCCTGCGATCGTGGCCAGACGACGCGCAAGGATGCCGCCGGCTGCGTGCTGTTTGCCGCCGAGAAGGCGACGCTGATGGCGCTCGACGCCATTCAGCTGCTTGGCGGCAACGGCTACATCAACGACTATCCAACCGGCCGCCTGTTGCGCGATGCCAAGCTCTACGAGATCGGCGCCGGCACCAGCGAAATCCGCCGCTGGCTGATCGGCCGCGAGATCATGGCGGAGGGGGTGTAGGTATGGCCACGTTGCAAACCCAGATCTCCCCCTCCTCCGAAACCTTCCGTGCCAACGCCGAGCGCATGCGGGCGCTGGTCGCCGACATTGCGGAAAAGGCCGCCACCGTCGAGCTCGGCGGTTCGGAGGAAGCGCGTGAGCGCCATGTCTCGCGCGGCAAGCTTCTGCCGCGCGAGCGCCTTGCGCAATTGCTGGATGTCGGCTCACCCTTCCTCGAGATCGGCCAGTTCGCGGCATGGTCGATGTATGGCGAGGAGATCTCTTCGGCCGGCATGATCGCCGGCATCGGCCGCGTCGAAGGCACCGAGGTGATGGTCGTCGTCAACGACGCCACCGTGAAGGGCGGCACCTATTATCCGCTGACCGTGAAGAAGCATTTGCGGGCGCAGGAGATCGCGCTGCAGAACAATCTTCCCTGCATCTACCTCGTCGACAGCGGCGGCGCCAATCTGCCCAACCAGGACGAGGTGTTTCCCGACCGCGAGCATTTCGGCCGCATCTTCTACAACCAGGCCAACATGTCGGCATCAGGCATTCCGCAGATCGCCTGCGTCATGGGTTCGTGCACGGCGGGCGGCGCCTATGTGCCGGCGATGTCCGACGAGACGATCATGGTGCGCAATCAGGCAACCATCTTCCTCGGCGGCCCGCCGCTGGTGAAGGCGGCGACGGGCGAGGATGTCAGTGCCGAGGATCTCGGCGGTGCGGATGTGCACACCAGGCTTTCCGGTGTTGCCGACCACTATGCGCTGGACGACGACCATGCCCTCGCCATCTGCCGGCGCATCGTCAAGAACCTGAATCGGAACAAGACTGTAAGCCTGAACTCTAGGAGAGCGATTCCGCCGCTTCATCCGGCGGATGAACTTTATGGCATCGTGCCGACCGACCTGCGCCAGCCCTATGACGCGCGCGAGGTCATCGCGCGCGTCGTCGACGGTTCCGAATTCGACGAGTTCAAGCAGAATTACGGCACCACGCTGATCACCGGCTTTGCCCATCTCCATGGCATGCCGGTCGGCATCATCGCCAACAACGGCGTGCTGTTTTCCGAAAGCGCGCTGAAGGGCGCGCACTTCATCGAACTGTGCTGCCAGCGCAAAATTCCATTGGTCTTCCTGCAGAACATCACCGGCTTCATGGTCGGTCGAAAATATGAAGCAGGCGGCATCGCCAAGGATGGCGCCAAGCTGGTGATGGCGGTTGCCACCGCCAGGGTGCCGAAGGTGACTGTCATCATCGGCGGTTCGTTCGGCGCCGGCAATTACGGCATGTGCGGCCGCGCCTATTCACCGCGCTTCCTGTGGATGTGGCCGAACGCCCGCATCTCGGTGATGGGCGGCGAACAGGCGGCAACGGTGCTTGCCATGGTCAAACGCGAAGGCATCGAGCGCAAGGGCGGAGAATGGAGCGCCGAGGAAGAGGCGAAATTCAAGAAGCCTATCCTGATGAAATACGAGCATGAGGGCCATCCGCTCTATTCGTCCGCACGCCTCTGGGACGACGGTATCATCGATCCTGCGAAGACGCGCGACGTGCTGGCGCTCAGCCTGTCGGCCGCGCTGAACGCGGAGATCGAGGAGACGCGCTTCGGCGTGTTCAGGATGTGATGACCGGCCAGCGCGCATCATCCGTAGAGCGTTCCCTTGGTAAGGGAGAGGTCGACATTGTTAAGCGAATACTTGGCGAGATAGGTTCGCGGGACAGTACCCCCCTCTATCCTGCCGGACAGAGGGGGGTGTTCAAGCGCCCTGCTTCCCACGGACTTCGAACCTTAATTGCGGAGGCTCCATGTTCGCCAAGATCCTGATCGCCAACCGCGGCGAGATCGCTTGCCGTGTCATCCGTACGGCTCGGAAGCTGGGCGTGCGTACCGTCGCCATCTATTCGGATGCCGACGCAAAATCCCTGCATGTCGAGATGGCCGACGAGGCGGTGCATATCGGCGCCTCGCCCGTCGGCGAAAGCTATCTGCGCGGCGACAAGATCATCGCGGCGGCCTTGGCAACGGGTGCGCAAGCCATTCATCCCGGCTACGGCTTCCTTTCTGAAAATCCCGATTTCGTCGACCAGGTGACAGCGGCGGGGCTTATTTTCATCGGCCCATCCGCGGCCTCTATTCGTGCCATGGGGCTGAAGGACGCCGCCAAGCGGCTGATGGAAAAGGCCGGCGTGCCGGTCGTGCCGGGCTATCATGGCGAGGCGCAGGAGATCGTGCTGCTTGCCTCCAAGGCACGCGAGATCGGCTATCCCGTGCTGATCAAGGCGCGCGCCGGAGGCGGCGGCAAGGGCATGCGCCGGGTCGAGCATCCCGATGAGTTTTCCGAGGCGCTGTCCAGCGCACGGCGCGAGGCGAAAGCCGCGTTCGGCGACGACCGTGTGCTGGTCGAAAAATATGTCGACAAGCCGCGCCATATCGAAGTGCAGGTCTTCGGCGACAATTTGGGCAATGTCGTGCATCTCTACGAGCGCGACTGCTCGGCGCAGCGCCGCCACCAGAAGGTGATCGAGGAATCGCCGGCGCCCGGCATGACGCCCGCTTTGCGCAAGGCGATGACGGAGGCGGCGGTGAAGGCCGCCAAAGCGATCAATTATTCAGGCGCCGGCACCATCGAGTTCATCGTCGATGCCTCGCAGGGCCTGAATTCCGACCGCTTCTGGTTCATGGAGATGAACACCCGTCTGCAGGTCGAGCACCCGGTCACCGAAATGGTCACCGGCACCGACCTGGTCGAGTGGCAGTTGCGGGTCGCGTCAGGCGAAAAGCTGCCCAAGACGCAAAGCGAGATCGCGCTCGTCGGCCATGCCTTCGAGGCGCGCATCTATGCCGAGGACGCGGCAAAAGGGTTCCTGCCGGCGACCGGTACGCTGCATCATCTGAAATTTCCGGATGCGGCCCCGCAAGGCGCCACGATGCGCATCGAGACTGGCGTGCGAGCGGGTGACGCCATCTCGCCCTATTACGACCCGATGATTGCCAAGCTGGTCGTCCACGCAACGGACAGGCAGGCGGCTCTGGAGGCGCTTGGCGCGGCGCTATCCCGGACCGAGATCGCCGGCTCGACCGTCAACACCGCCTTTCTTGCCGCTCTCGCCGCCGATCCGGATTTCGCCGCAGGCGATGTCGACACCAGCCTGATCGCCAGGCACCAGACGGCGCTGACCGAGGTCGCGCCGCCGACCGGCGAAACCATCGCTGCCGCGGCCGTTGCGGCCTCCGGCGCCGGAGCATCGCCGTCACCCAACGATCCGTGGTCGTCGCTTGCCGGTTATGCGCATTTCCACAGCGTGGCGCGACGCACACGTTTGAAGTTTGGCGAAGACGAAATCGTGGCGAAAGTTTCGGTGCGGTATGATGGGCGGTTCCAGGTGACGCTGGACAAGCCCTATGACGACACCAATTCGCATGATTTTCGCTCAACACCACGCCTCGCCCGCTGGCCAGGCCACATCACCGTGTTCGAAGGCGCCGTCGGCTACACCTTTACGGTGCCGGACCCGCTGGCACGGGCCGACGAGGCAGCGGCGGGTTCAGGCAGCCTGCGCGCGCCGATGCCGGGACTGGTCAAGCTGGTGCGCGTGGGAAAGGGCGATGCCGTGATCAAGGGCCAACCGCTGCTGATCCTGGAGGCGATGAAGATGGAACATACCATCGCCGCGCCGCATGACGGCGTGATCGCCGAGATTGCCACCGAGGGCGCGCAGGTGACCGACGGGACAGTGCTGGTGCGATTCTTCGAGGAACAAGCTATCCCGACCGCTGTAGCCAGCTGACGGTTTGAAGGTAAACAACAAAATGGCCGGGACGAACCCGGCCATTTCTCTATGCTATTCAGTCGCCGGGCCGGCGATTACTGCGCGATCGGCGCATATTTTCCGTCATGCCACTGGTTGATGTCGTAGCTGGCATTCTTGAGATCGCCCTTCTCGTCGAAGGTGACATTACCGACAACGGTGCTGATCGGCGTGCCGTTCTTCAGCGCCTCGGCAACCTTGGCCGGATCGTCGCTGCCGGCACGCTTGATGCCTTCGGCGAATGCCTGGATGGTGGCGTATGAGAACAGCGTGAAGCCCTCCGGCACGAAACCGCCGGCCTTGATTTTCTCGACGGCTGCCTTGGCTTCCGGCTTTGCCTGCGGATCCGACGGGAAGACGAACATGGTGCCCTCGCCGGCCGGGCCAGCGACCTGCCAGAATTCCGGCGAGGCGATGGAGTCCGGCATTATCAGCTGGAACTTCAGGTTCTGTTCCGCCGACTGACGCAGGATCAGGCCAGCTTCAGGATGGTAGCCGCCGAAATAGACGACGTCGGCTTTCAAGTCCTTGAGCTTGGTAACGAGAGCCGAATAGTCCTTCTCGCCAGCGTTGATGCCGTCATAGTAGACCTCCTTGAGGCCGCCGGCATTCATCGTTGCCCTGACGGCGTCAGCCACGCCCTGTCCGTAGGCGCTCTTGTCGTGCAGGACGACGACATTCTTGCCGGCGAACTTCTTGGCGATCCATGGGCCGATGAAGGCGCCCTGCGCATCGTCACGCGTATAAAGGCGCATGATCGTCGGCCAGCCGGCCTTGGCGGCCGCGTCGGTCAGCACCGGGTTGGAAGAAGCCGGGCTCATCATCAGCGCGCCGGCTTCGGCATAGACGGCCGAGGCCGGAATGCTCGAACCCGAGCAGGCATGGCCGTCGATGAACTTGACGCCATCGGCGACGACGCGGTTGGCAACCGACACCGCCTGCTTGGGATCGCACTGGTCGTCTTCGATATCAAGCTTGATCATCGAGCCGTTGACGCCGCCAGCGGCGTTGATCGCATCGGCAGCGGCCTGTGCGCCCTGCTTGAACTGATCGCCGATGGTGGCGAGCTGTCCGGTCATCGGGCCAATCACCGCAAAGGTGATATCGTCGGCGAATGCGACCGGCGTGCTCATCATCAGGCCGAATATGGCCGCGTTCAAAATACTCAATTTTTTCATGATGGTAGAACTCCTCCACTCACGCGCGGCCGCCCCGGCCACGCTTCTTCCAGAGAGGCGGGACAATTTCATCCTTCATTCGGCCTGTCTAGGCGCATTGGCGCCGCTCGATTGGGCCTGCAAGACGTCATCCACGCAAAAAGCCACGCCAGCCTTGTTCCGGCTGGTCGTGGCTTTTTTGCCCGTCGAGCAATCTCCAGGCGCCCCCGCCCCTAAAAATCCCGCTCAGCTTCCCTGTGTCGCGCACGACTGGGCCTTGCGGCCTGCCGCGTTCTTTCTCTTGCCCTCGTGACCGTCTTGCGCGGCCTTCAATTTCGCCGGGTCCGGCCGTCTGTGCGGCCTTGATCCCGGAGCTTCCCTGTCTTCGATAGGCCTGTCTGCGATTGGCAGATTTCAGTGCATGGTCATCCATTCGCGGGCTTCGCGAAGCGCCGTGGCGATCTCGACCTTCGACATGGCCGCCGACAGTTCCGAGCGCAGTTCCGCGGCGCGGGCCGAGCCCTTGATGGCGGCGATGTTGAACCATTTGTGGGCGGCAACGACATCGGTCTCGCAATCGCGGCCGGTCGCATACATCATGCCCAGTTCGAAAAGGATGTCGGCCTGGGCAGTTGCCCCCATGGCGCCGAAACCTGCTTCAAGCATTTCAAAACGTGCCATTTCAATCCCCTGTTTCCGGCCCCTGTCAGGCTCCCGAGAGCTGCCTTCTTTCGTCCTTGGCGGCTGCTCTTCCGATGCTTTCGAGAATGCCGTGCAGGCTTGAATCCGTCGTTAAATGGCGTGCTTAATTTGAGGAAAACAAAGCTAAAACAAGAGGTAAACGCAAAAATTCGTTAAGGATACAAAGCCAGCAATTCAGCCTGCTTGCGTCAAATTTGACGAAAATTTCCCGATGCCAATTCAAGACTTCGCTAACCACAGGAGACAAAGGCGATGCGCCGATCGTTTCATTTCCTTTGCCAGGAGGCGCATTCAGGGCCCTTCAAAATCCGAAAGTCTTCCGCTGCGGCACCGCTTTTGTTTTGCCGGGAGCTGGATTAGCTTACGTTTGCGTAAACGGCAGTTCGGCGAGGCGGAGCATCCGGCCGGACATCCAAAGGGAGGAAGACATGTTTCGAAAAGTGAGCCTGGCCCTTGCGGCCATGTTGATCATGGCGGGTGCGGCATGGGCCGACCCGATCGAAGGCAATTGGAAGACCGAGGATGGAGACACTGTGGCAATCAGCCCCTGTGGTGCATCATTCTGCATGACGGTCAAAACAGGGCAGTATGCTGGACAGGCAATTGGCAGCATGAAGGGTACAGGAGGCAATAAATACAAAGGATCCCTGACCCGGCCCTCCAATGGAAAAACCTACAGCGGAAGCGGCACGCTCTCTGGCAGTACTCTAAAGGTATCAGGGTGTGTTCTTGGCATTTTGTGCGAAAGCCAGACCTGGCACAAACTCTGATCGAGCGCATCCTTGCGACATGAGGACGGGGCCCCGACGGGCCCCGTTTTCGTTTTGCGACACATCCTGCACCGGTGATGCTCGATACCTGCCGGCGGCTATCCAACCGACGCCGGCGCCGTCGAAACCCCGTCAATCATCTTGAACCGCAGATGAACGCCGCCATCAGAGCCGGTTCAGTTGCATCAGGGCATTCTCCGGCGTGTTGAAGGAGACCGACCCAATGCTTGCTCGCCGCTTCACCATCGTCTGCCTGCTGGTGAGCCTGTTTGGAATGTTCTTCGCCATCCTCGTCGCTGAAGCGGGCCGTCCGGCCCGCGCCTGGGACGAAGCCAGTTCCAGAACCTGCCGCCTCGCCTGCCCCACCCATCTTCGCAACTGAACAAAGAAACCAAGACCTCGAAAAGAAAAGCTGAACGCCATGAACCGCATCGCCGCCAACGCTCTCAAGACCCTTCGGCTTCTGCCGCGGGCGGCGCTTATCCTGACGGTTCTGGCCGCTCCGGTCCTGGCCGTGCCGATGATGCGCGCCGACACCGGCTCGACGATCGACGCACCGGCCCTGAAGAAGTCCGGCGTCGGCTTTGTGCTTCTGGTCAGCCTGCAGCGCGGTTGAAGAAAAACGGCGCTTTGACCGCCTTCGGTCGCGACACCCCTCCCAAGTGTCGATCCAAGTCTCTATATTGAGCCATGGAAAAGCGAATCTACCCACAAGCCATCGAATCTGTCGTCATGCCGGAGCCTTTTGGCCGGCAAAGCTTTGATAGCGCCGAAAAGGCCGTCAAGGCACTGCAGGCGCTTTACGATCGCAACACCAGGTTCCTGCGCGACTCCTTCGCAGAATTGGCGGCAGCAGGCGGTGATAATGGCAAGCGCTACCGGGCCTTCTATCCGGAGATCGGCGTCACCACCAACTCATTCACCCAGATCGACTCGCGCCAGGCCTATGGGCATATGCCGACACCTGGGCATTTTTCCACCACCATCACCCAGCCGGGCCTGTTCGAAAGCTACCTCGTCGAGCAGTTGCGCCTGATCATGCGCAATCATGGGGTTGCGGTCACGGTGTCGGAATCGACCACACCCATCCCGCTGCATTTCGCCTTCCTTGAAGGCACCCATGTCGACGGCGCGGCGGCAGAGCGTATCAAGCGGCCGATCCGCGACCTGTTCGACGTGCCCGATCTCGATGGCACCGACGACCAGATCGCCAACGGCACCTTCGAAGTCGCCTTCGGCGAGCCGAGGCCTCTGGCGCCTTTCACGGCGCAGCGCATCGACTATTCGCTGCACCGGCTGTCGCACTATACGGCAACCACGCCGCAGCATTTCCAGAACTTCGTGCTGTTCACCAACTATCAGTTCTACATCGACGAATTCGTCGCCCGCGCCCGCGACCTGATGGCCAATGGCGGCGGCGGATACACGGAGTTCGTCGAGCCGGGAAATGTCATCACCAAGGGCGGGCAGAGCGCGCCCAGCGAAGGCGTTGCACCGCCGCGCTTGCCGCAGATGCCGGCCTATCACCTGAAGAAATCGGGACATGGCGGCATCACCATGGTCAATATCGGCGTCGGGCCTTCCAACGCCAAGACCATCACCGACCATATTGCGGTGCTGAGGCCGCATGCCTGGGTGATGCTCGGTCACTGCGCCGGCCTGCGCAACACGCAGGCGCTTGGCGACTATGTGCTGGCGCATGCCTATGTGCGCGAGGACCACGTGCTGGACGACGATCTTCCGGTCTGGGTGCCAATCCCGCCGCTGGCCGAGATCCAGGTGGCGTTGCAGGAAGCCGTCGCCGAAGTCACCGGCCTTTCGGGCTACGACCTGAAGCGCATCATGCGCACCGGCACCGTTGCCACCATCGACAATCGCAACTGGGAACTGCGCGACCAGCGTGGGCCGGTACAGCGTCTGTCGCAATCTCGCGCCATCGCACTCGACATGGAATCGGCGACCATCGCCGCCAATGGCTTCCGCTTCCGTGTTCCCTACGGCACGCTGCTGTGCGTTTCGGACAAACCGCTGCATGGCGAGTTGAAGCTGCCCGGCATGGCGACCGAATTCTACAAGCGCCAGGTGGCGCAGCACCTGACCATCGGCATCAGGGCTATGGAGAAGCTCGCGGAAATGCCGATGGAACGGCTGCATTCGCGCAAGCTCAGAAGTTTTTCGGAAACGGCGTTCCAGTAGGCCGCTTCCACGCATCGCATGGGCATTTCGTCATCTTGATTGAGCCGCATTTCTGCCGATAAGCAGGCGGCATGGAGAGAGCGGGCTTCGGGACATTGCTGATTTCGGTTGCATTCCTGGCAATGCTGGCCTGTTCGATCGCGCTGGTGGCCGGGTTTTTCGGAACGCTGCATCCCGCCTTCGATTCCTTCTCGCATTTCCGCGTCCACCTTGCCGTGCTGATGGCGCTTTGCGCGTTGCCGCTGCTGGCCACGACATTTCGACTGCAAGCGGCCGTGGCACTGCTTTTTGCCGTGGCGGCCTTCGCCACCACTTCCGGCTCGCTGTCCTTCTCCCGCCTGTGGCCGGTTCAGGCCGCCTATGAAGCCAAGAACGAAGACCGCGCGATCTACAAGCTGCTGCAGATGAACCTGCGCTACGACAATCCAACGCCGAAGAAGGTGCTGTCGCTGATCGGCCGGACCAATCCCGACGTGATCACCCTCGACGAGGTGTCGGCGATGTGGGCGACCGAGCTTGGCTATATCAGCAGCGCATATCCATACCGGATCCTCTGTCCTTACCCTAACAAGATATTCGGCGTCGCGCTGCTCTCGCGGCGGCCCTTTGCCGCCGGCACCGAGGCGCGTTGCGAAAGGCGTGGTGCCATGGCGACAGCGACCGTCGACTTCGGCGGCATCGACGTCGATGTCGCCGCGATCCATCTCAGCTGGCCCTGGCCACGCGAGCAGTACTGGCAGATCGGCGAGTTGACGGAGCCGCTTTCCGCGCTCGGCGAGACGGCCATCATGGCGGGCGACTGCAATGCCGCCCCATGGAGTGCCGCCGTGCGGCGGGTCGCGGCGCTTGGCGGGCTGACCGTCATGCCTTCCGCCGGCCCGACCTGGATCCACATCAGGCTGCCGGATTTCCTGCGGCGCTTCGCCGGCCTGCCGATCGACCAGGTTTTCAGCAAGGGCGGCGTGACGATCCATTCGGCGACACGGCTGGAAGACACCGGCTCGGATCACCTTCCGGTCATGGTGGAGTTCTCGCTCAGGCTGAACCAGCAAAAGCCGCTCGATGAACATGAAACCGCGACCGCGGCCATTGTCCAGGCCGGCAAGACGCCAGGCTGAAGGATCAGGGCCTGACCAAAGCGATGACGAGATGCTGGACATGGCCGCCGTCGCGATGCTCGCGCGCATCGAAAGCGAGCTGCTTGGCCTTATATGCGGCATTGGTGGCCTTGATGCGTCGCTGTGCCTCGCGACGTGTCTTGTAGCAGGACCGGTCGTCGGCAATCCTGAGGCCGGAGATGGATCTTTCCGTGGCCCGCATCATCTCCCTGGCGATGCGGCCATGGGTTTCCTCATGGGCGCGGACGCCGGCGAAGAACCGCGTCCAGCGCTTCCGGAGCGTCGGGGTGGTGGCCGAGGCGACACGCGGAAATGTGTAGAAGAGATTGAGCGTGCCGTTGGCACGCCGCAAGCGGCAGACGCCATTGTCCTGGCTGGTGTCAAGGTCCCAATCCACTGCGTAGCCGGTCAGCGCGATGGCATGCGTCATGAAGCCGTGCTTCGGCCCCTTGCGGTCCATAGCTTGGACTAGCGCCAGCCCCGTGTTCCCGGTGATGTCGTAGGTCCGCGTCTTGACCACCACCCTGGTGCCGGCCGAGGCCGCCGAAGCCAGACCGAACAGCGCACCGATCGCCACAAGGCATGCCAGAACCGTCAGGCGCATGGCCATCTCCTTATCGTCAAGGAATGGAACCATAAGCGCGCGGCAGTTTCAACAGTTCTAATGTTCCACATGCCACGGGAGACCCCGAGCCATCGTCGGGACCTTTGCACGCTGCGGCCGGCGCGGGCCTACATGCCCTGATAGACCGGGCCTTCTCCGCCTTGCGGCGGCACCCAGTTGATGTTCTGGTTCGGGTCCTTGATGTCGCATGTCTTGCAGTGGACGCAGTTCTGCGCGTTGATGACGAAGCGCACATCCTTGGCCGTGGGATCGGCGGCGGCGTTGCCGTCCTTATCGACCCACTCGTAAACCCCGGCCGGACAATAGCGCGTCGAGGGGCCCGCAAAGACATCGTGCTCGGAACGCTTCTGCAGCTCCATGTCGCCGACAAGCAGGTGGACCGGCTCGTTTTCCTCGTGATTGGTGTTGGACAGGAACACCGAGGACAGCCTGTCGAAGGTCAGCACGCCATCGGGCTTCGGATAGGCGATCTTCTTGTGCCGGGCGGCAGGCTCGAGCGTTGCGTAGTCGGCCTTGCCATGCTTCAGCGTGCCGAAGGGCGAGACACCGAACAGCGTGTTCAGCCACATGTCGAGGCCGCCAAGGCCGACACCGACGATGGTGCCGAAGCGCGACCACAGCGGCTTGACGTTGCGCACCTTCTTCAGATCCTTGCCGATGTCGGTCGCGCGCCAGGCTTCCTCGTAGGAAGCGAGTTCGTCGTTGGCGCGCCCGGCGCCGATCGCCTCGGCGACATGCTCGGCCGCCAGCATGCCGGACAGCACCGCATTGTGCGAACCCTTGATGCGCGGCACGTTGACGAAGCCCGCGGCACAGCCCATCAGCGCACCGCCGGGGAAGGACAATTTCGGCACCGACTGCCAGCCGCCCTCGGTGATGGCGCGCGCGCCATAGCCCAGCCGCTTGCCGCCTTCGAACGTAGCCGCGATCGCCGGATGGGTCTTGAAGCGCTGGAATTCCTCGAACGGCGACAGCCAGGGATTCTTGTAATTGAGGTGGAGGACGAAGCCGACCGCCACCTGGTTGTCCTCGAGATGGTAGAGGAACGAGCCGCCGCCGGTCTTCAAGTCAAGCGGCCAGCCGAAGGAATGCTGGACCAGCCCCGGCCGGTGGTTCTCCGGCTTGACCTGCCAGAGTTCCTTCAGGCCGATGCCGTATTTGCCCGGTTCGCGGCCATCGGAAAGCTGGTATCTGGCGATCAGCTGCTTGGCGAGCGAGCCGCGAGCGCCCTCCCCGATCAGCACATATTTGCCCATCAGCGCCATGCCGGGTGCGAAACCCGGGCCGTGCGTTCCGTCCTTCTCGACGCCCATGTCGCCGGTGACGACGCCGGTGACGGCGCCTTGCTCATTGTAGAGCAGGCCGGCAGCGGCAAAGCCCGGATAGATCTCGACGCCGAGCGCTTCGGCCTTGGTCGCCAGCCAGCGGCAGACATTGCCCAGCGAAACGATGTAGTTGCCGTGATTGTTCATCAGCGGCGGCATGAAAATGTTGGGCAGACGGAACGAGCCGGCAGGACCAAGGACCAGGAAATGATCCGCGGTGACCGGCGTCTTGAAGGGATGGCCGTCCTCGTCGCGCCAGCCCGGCAAGAGCCGGTCGATGCCGATCGGATCGACGACGGCGCCGGAGAGAATATGGGCGCCGACCTCACCGCCCTTCTCCAGGACGACGACCGAAAGCTCGGGATTGACCTGCTTGAGGCGGATGGCGGCGGCGAGGCCCGCCGGCCCGGCACCGACGATAACCACGTCGAATTCCATGCTTTCGCGTTCGATGTCGCTCATCAACCCCTCCGCACTGGCTTATCCCATTCGGGTATCTTGCTGGCTCCCGCGCTGCATAGCGCATCAATTGACGACAGGAAACCGGCGCATACGTGACAATGCCGTTTTGGCCAAAAAGTCGCGCATTGCGAGGCTGGAAGACTGCTTTTCGCCCGCCATTGCCTGCGAGGCGCGCGTTTTTAATTGTTCGACGGCTTGCTTATCGGCCATACTTCACGCCATGCGCTTTCCTGGGCCAGCCGGCTTTTCATCGACGCGCTTTCTTTTCCCGCCCGGCCGGATCCGCCGGGCGCTCCTTTTGGCCCTTCTGATGCTGGCGCCGCATCACGCTGCCGCCGACGAAGTGAAGGTCTGGGCGGCGGGCGCCTACTCCTTCTCCGACGAGCTTGGCGGCTTCCACATCACCGGCGCCTCGGGCATCGGCACGAAGGACGATCCGTTCGTCATCACCGAAGAGTTGACTTCGTCAACGCCGGTGACGCTGACGATCCGCACGACAAAGCCGATCCAGGCCTTCGGCAAGGCCGGCGAATTCGCCAACGGCATGATGTATATGCGCATCGAGGTGCTCAACAACAGCGGCCAGGCCTGGGTCGAATTCCAGTTCGAATTGCAGGAGATCCTGAACCAGCCCAGCGTGTTCGGCGACGGGCTTTCCTTCGACCAGCGCAACAAGACGCCGGACAATATCCGGTCGAGCAATTTCGCCGATTTCGATCGCGATTTCGAACCCTATGACCGGCTGCTGTTCAGGAATGGCAAGGTCGACCCGCTGAAAACCGCCAGCTTCGAATTCCTGATGACCGACTACACGCCCAGATGGACCTTCTACCTGGTGCAGGATCCGCGCATACCAACGGGCTGACACGATAGGAATTTTTTCTTGACTCGGTGAGCTCAGCTATGGTACATTTTTGCCTATGGTGCTGAGTTGCGCCAGTGACCCGCCGCACAGGCGGGTTTTTCGTTTGATGCTCCATCAGCCAACGCGCCGGCGAGAGGCTCCGAAGGAACCCAAGCTGCCAGCCTTGCAAATTGCCGCCACGCGGACGAATGTGAATCGATGACTGCCGCTTCCCCAACCAACAGACCTGATATCGCCGACCTGCTGGCGTTTTACGCCAGCGTGGGCGTCGACGAGGCGCTCGAAGAGCAGCCGGTGAACCGGTTCGCCGAGGTTGCGCCAAAGCCGATGGAGCGCGCGCCGATCGCAGCGCCTTCGGGTGGCACCGCCGCACCGCTGCGCTCGACGACCGTGTCCCGCGGCGAAGCCGGGGACAGAGCAAATGCACCACCCGTCGCGCGGTCGCCGTCTGCGACGACTGCGGTTCCCGACGAAGCGCAGGCGGCACTTGCCCGCCAATTGGCGACCACAGCAACGACGCTGGACGAGCTTCGCCAGCATATGGCGGCGTTCGAGGGCTGCAATCTCAAGGCCACCGCCAGGAACCTGGTGTTTGCCGACGGCAACCCGGAAGCCGCCGTCATGCTGGTCGGCGAGGCGCCCGGCCGCGACGAGGACATCGAGGGCCTGCCCTTCGTCGGCCGCTCGGGCCGGCTGCTCGACCGCATGCTGGCCGCGATCGGGCTCGACCGCACTTCAGCCTATATCGCCAATGTCATTCCCTGGCGGCCGCCGGGCAATCGCACGCCGACGCCGCACGAAACCGAGATCTGCCGGCCGTTCATCGAACGGCAGATCGAGCTGGTCAATCCTAAGGTGCTGATCAACCTTGGCGGCCCGTCGGCCAAGACCTTGCTCAACACCTCGGAAGGCATATTGCGGCTGCGCGGCAATTGGCGCGTTCACACGACGGCATCCGGCATCGCCATCCCGGCCATGCCGACGCTGCATCCGGCCTATCTCCTGCGAACCCCGTCGCACAAGAAGCTGGCGTGGCGGGATTTCCTCGAAGTGAAGGCAAAGCTGCGAGCGCTCACCTAGCGATAACCTTGCAGGTAATTGAAATGCCGTCCTCACCAGCCTAACCATCCACTCATGACAACAGCCCAAACCTCCGCCGGCAGCCTCATTCGCGAATGGCGCACGCGCCGGCGCATGTCGCAGCTCGACCTCGCCATGGAGGCCGAAATCTCGCAGCGGCATCTGAGCTTCGTCGAAAGCGGCCGCGCCGCGCCCTCGCGCGACATGGTGCTGCATCTGGCCGAGCAATTGTCGATCCCGCTGAGGCAACGCAACCAGTTGCTGCTCGCCGCCGGCTTTGCTCCCAGTTTCGGCGAACGCTCGCTGACCGACACGACAATGGCACCGGCGATGGCGGCGGTCGAAATCGTGCTCAAAGGCCACGAGCCGTTCCCGGCACTCGCTGTCGACCGCCACTGGAACCTGGTTTCGGCCAACGCCGCCATCGCTCCCTTCCTTGCCGATGTCAGCGAGGCTTCGCTGCTGACGCCGCCGGTCAACGTGCTTCGCCTCAGCCTGCATCCCGGCGGCATCGCGCCACGCATCGTCAATCTTCAGGAATGGCGCACGCATCTGCTCGAGCGCCTGAAACACCAGAATGACGCGAGCGGCGACGCGGTGCTGATCGAACTCGAGCGTGAGCTGAGGACTTATCCGTCAGGCTTGAGAGGCAGCCGGCCGTCGCCGGTCGAGCCGAACGCCATCGTGCATCCGCTCAGGCTGGCGCATGGCGATCAGGTGCTGTCGTTCATCAGCACCATCACCGTGTTCGGCACGCCGCTCGACGTGACGCTTTCGGAACTGGCGATCGAATCGTTTTTCCCCGCCGACGAACAGACGAGGACGGTGCTGGTTCGGTTGGCGAAGGAGCGAGCCGAGCTGTCGTAATCACCCTTCAGGCAAAGATGCCTTGCGCGTGCGGGTGCGCTCCAGGCCGAGCTGGCGTTCGCGCCAGATGATGAAGATGCCGGCGGCGACGACGATCAGGCCGCCGACAAGCATATGGAGCGTGGCGACGTCGCCGAAGACGAGATAGCCGACGACGAGGCCTAGGATCATCGAGGTGTATTCGAACGGCGCCACGACCGAGGCTTCGGCATGGCGATAGGCCGCCGTCATCAGGATCTGGCCAAGGCCGCCGCAGAAGCCGGCGGCAACAAGAAGGGCCGCCTGGAGCGGCGTCAGCGCCTGCCAGCCGAATGGCAGCGACAGCAGCGACATGACGCTCGCCGTCACCGAAAACCACAGCACGATGGTCGCCGTACGCTCGCTTTGCACGAGATTGCGCACCAAGAGCATGGCGACGGCCGAGATCGCTGCCGCGACAAGAGCGGCCATGACGCCAAGCACTTCCTGGTCGTCGAGCGCCTGGTCGGAACTCAGCAGCGTCAGTTCCGGCCAGGAGATGATCAGCACGCCGACCAGGCCGACCGCGACCGCACTCCAGCGATACACGCGGATAGCCTCGCCGAGGAAGATGGAGCTGAACACCACCACCAGCAGCGGCTGCGCGTAGTTCAGCGTGATCGCTTCGGGCAGCGGCAGCCGGGTCAACGCGAAAAAGCCGAGCCCCATGGCGCAGACGCCGACCAGGCCGCGGGCGATGTGGTTGAACGGACGCTTGGTGGTGAAGGCAGTGCCGAGTTCTTTCCTGAAGGCCAGGAAGGCGATGATCGGGAAGATGGCGAAGAAAGAGCGGAAGAAGACAATCTGGCCGGCCGGAACGGTGCCTGCGGCTTTGATGCAGGTCTGCATGCCGACGAAGACCGCCACCGACACGATCTTGAGCATGATGCCGGTAAGCGTGTCGTGCCCGCCGGCATCATCGCTGGCTGTGGCCGAGGGGCTGCCGGGGCCTGCTGTCACGCTCCCGACGCTTCTCGGATCGTCGCCCAGATACGCGCCGGCGTTGCCGGCATGTCGATGTGCTTGACGCCATAAGCGCGCCAGAGCGCGTCGGTCACCGCATTGAGTGCCGCCGGGGTCGAGCCGATGGTGCCGGCCTCGCCCGCGCCCTTGATGCCAAGCGCATTGGTGGTCGAAGGCACGTTGCGGGTCTCGAAATGAAAGAACGGGAAATTGTCGGCGCGCGGCATGGCGTAATCCATGAAGCTCGCCGTCAAAAGCTGTCCGTCCTCGCCATAGATAGTGTCCTCGGTCAGTGCCTGGCCGACGCCTTGCACGACGCCGCCATGCACCTGGCCGGCGAGCAGGATCGGGTTTACGGTCACGCCGAAATCGTCGACGATGGTGTAGCGGACGATCTCGGTCGCGCCGGTGTCGGGATCGATCTCGACCTCGCAGATGTGGGTGCCGTTGGGATAGGTGCATTCGTCCTGCACGAACTCGCCAAAGCCCTTGAGATCGTCAGGCGTCTTGGCGGCCTTGGCGATGCTGGAAAAATCGAGCGAGCGATCGGTGCCGACGATGCGGGCAACACCATCGGACAACTCGATGTCGCCGGCAGAAGCCTCGAGCTCGTCGGCGGCGATGCGCTTGATCTTGTTGGCCAGATCCTCGCCCGCGCGGGAAGCCGACACACCCCCCAGCGGAATGGAGCGCGAGCCGCCGGTGCCGCCGCCGGCCTTCAATTCATCGGTATCGCCCTGGCGGACATGGATTTTGTCGATGTCGAGATTGAGCTTTTCCGACAGGAACTGCGCATAGGCGGTGGCGTGTCCCTGTCCGTTGGTCTGGGTGCCGATCTTCAGCGTCACCGTGCCGTCGCCATTGAGTTCGACGAAGGCCGGCTCCGAGCCCGGAAAGGCACAGGCCTCGATATAGGTCGCCATGCCGAGACCGCGGATTTTTCCGCCGGCCTTCGACTGCGCCAGCCGCTCCGGAAACGCTTTCCATTCGGATTGCTCAATGGCGCGCTCCATATGGCCTTCGAATTCACCGGTGTCGTAGAGGCGGCCGGTTTGCGTCCGGTAGGGAAATTGCTCCGGCCGGATGAAATTGCGGCGGCGGATCTCCTCGACGGGCAGGCCGAGATCGTGGGCGCAGGCATCGACCAGCTTTTCCAGCAGGAAGGCTGCTTCCGGCCGACCGGCACCGCGATAGGCATCGACCGGGCAGGTGTTGGTGTAGAGGCCGGTCACCGAGACGTCGAGCGCCTGGATATCGTAGACACCGGTCGACATGGTGACGCCGATATAGGGGATGAACGGACCATATTGCGAGATATAGGCGCCGATGTTGGCGAGCAGGTCCACCTTCATGCCGAGAAAGCGGCCGTCCTTGTCCAGCGCCATCTCGGCCGTGACGAAATTGTCGCGGCCTTGCGCGTCGGTCAGAAAGTGTTCCGTGCGGTCGCCGGCCCACTTCACCGGGCGGCCAAGCCGCTTCGCCGCTTCCAGCACCAGCGGATATTCGCGGTAGACGAAGCTCTTGGGCCCGAAACCACCGCCGACATCAGGCGTGATGACGCGCAACTGGCCCTTCTTGATCTTGAACACGCTGGCCAGGATGTACTGCATGGAGTGCACGCCTTGCGACCCGGTGGTCAGCACGAAGCGCTTCTCCTCGACGTTCCATTCGCCGATCGCGGAGCGCGGCTCCATGTAGTTGCAGACCAGCCGGTTGTTGACGAACTCGATGTGGGTGACGTGTGCGGCCTTGGCGAAAGCCGCTTCGGTCTTTTTCCTGTCGCCCATGTGGTAGTTGAAGGCGCGGTTGGAACCGAGCTCCGGCCAGACCAGCGGCGTGCCTTCGGCAAGTGCATTTGCGGTCCCGGAAGCCGCGTCTTCGCCGTCATAGTCGACATCGATCAATTCAGCGGCATCCTGCGCCAAGGCACGGCTGTCGGCGACGACGAAGGCAACGGCATCGCCGACATAGTTGACGCGGTCGCGGCACAGGATCGGGATGTCGCGCGTCGGCGCCTTGGTGCCGTCCGGCTGTTCCTGCATGACGCCGGATTTCAGATCGCCGAGATGGGCAAGGTCCTTGCCGGTCAGTACCAGATGGACGCCAGGTGCGGCCTTCGCCGCCTCGGTCGAACCGATGGTGAAGCTGGCCTTGGCGACCGGCGAACGCAGGACATAGCCATGCAGGACGCCAGCCGGCTGGATGTCGTCGGTATAACGGCCCTGGCCCTGGATGAAGGCGGCATCCTCGCGCCGCAGCACGGATGCGCCCATGCCGAATTTCGGTGTGACGACGGTCATGGATGCCTCGTGATGATGACAGGAGAACGAACGCCTGAAATAGGCATTGCCTCAGTTTTGTCGAGGGGCCGTTTCGTGTAAAGAGCGCGGACTTCAAATTTCTTGGACCAGCGGACACAATCCGCCGCCAACGCAATCGACAGGAAAACCCACGGAATGCGCACGGACACCGGCCAGGTCTTCAAGCTCGAAGACTATCGCCCCAACGACTACCTCATTCCGCAAACCGACCTCACCTTCCGCCTTTCGCCAGACGCAACGCGTGTCACCGCCGTGCTCACGATAGAGCGCCGTGACGGCGTCTCCGCATCGGCTCCATTGGTGCTCGACGGCGACGGGCTTACGCTCAAGCACATCGAGATCGACGGCAAGAAGGTAAAACCGGCGGATCTGCTGGCGACGCCCGACCAGTTGACCATCCTCAAGCCACCGGTGGCGCGGCGCTTCCAGTTGCTCATCGAGACCGAGGTGGCGCCGGCGGGCAACGAAGCCCTGATGGGCCTCTACCGCTCGAGCCACGTCTACTGCACGCAATGCGAAGCCGAGGGCTTTCGCCGCATCACCTATTTCCTCGACCGTCCCGATATCCTGTCCGTCTACACGGTGCGCATGGAGGCAATGCGCGACGAGGCGCCGCTGCTCCTGTCCAACGGCAACCCGCTCGAAAAGGGCGACCTCGGCGACGGCTGGCATTATGCAGTGTGGCACGACCCTTTCCCCAAGCCGTCCTATCTGTTCGCATTGGTGGCCGGCAAACTCGGCCGGCTCGCGGACAGTTTCGTCACCCTGTCCGGCCGCACGGTCGAGCTCGGCATCTATGTCGAGCCCGGCAAGGAGACGCTGGCCGGCTATGCGATGGACGCCCTGAAGCGGTCGATGAAATGGGACGAGGAGGCGTTCGGCCGCGAATACGATCTCGACGTCTTCAACATCGTCGCCGTGTCGGACTTCAACATGGGCGCGATGGAGAACAAGGGCCTCAACATCTTCAACGACAAATATGTGCTGGCCGACCGGGAGACCGCGACGGACGCCGATTTCGCCAATATCGAGGCGATCATAGCGCATGAGTATTTCCACAATTGGACAGGCAACAGAATCACTTGCCGCGACTGGTTCCAGCTCTGCCTGAAGGAAGGCCTGACGGTTTTCCGCGACCACGAATTCTCCGCCGACCAGCGCTCGCGCGCGGTCAAGCGTATTGCCGAGGTGCGGACCTTGCGCGCCCACCAGTTTCCAGAGGACCAGGGCCCACTGGCGCATCCGGTGCGGCCGCGCCGCTACCGCGAGATCAACAATTTCTACACCGCGACGGTCTACGAGAAGGGCTCCGAAGTGGTGCGCATGATCCGCACAATTCTCGGTGCCGACGTGTTTCGCGCCGGCATGGACCTCTATTTCGAGCGGCACGACGGTGACGCGGCGACGATCGAGGATTTCATCAAGGTGTTCGAGGATGCGTCCGACCGCGACCTGTCGCAGTTCGCGCTCTGGTATCATCAGGCGGGAACGCCGAACCTGACGATCAGTTCGGCGCACAATCCGGCCGCGCAGGAGTTCACGCTCGAAATCGAGCAGTCGGTGCCGCCGACACCCTCCGAAAGCCGCAAGCGGCTGATGCACATCCCGCTCGCTTTCGGGCTGATCGGCGCCGGCGGCAAGCCTGTGCCGTATAGCAGCGTCGAGGGCGCCAGCGTCGAGGACGGCGTCATCCATATCCGCAAGCGTCGCCACATGGTGCGGTTTTCAGGCGTCACCGAGCGCCCGGCCGTGTCGCTCAACCGCGGCTTTTCGGCGCCGGTGACATTGTCCGTCGAGCAGAAAGCCGACGACCAGTTCTTCCTCGCCCGCCACGACGGCGACGCCTTCTCGCGCTGGCAGGCTTTCAACACATTGCTGACCGATGCGCTGATATCAGCGTTCCGCGAGATCCTCGGCGGCAAGCAGCCGGCCTTTGCGCCGCGGCTGATCGAACTCGCCGGCAGCATTGCCGGCGACGAGACGCTGGAGCCGGCCTATCGGGCATTGGCGCTGGCCCTGCCCGGCGAAGCCGACATTGCCCGCGACATCGGCAGGAACATCGACCCCGATGCCATCTATGCGGCTCGCGAGGCACTGGCGCTGGCGATCGGCACTGCGAACCGGGACGTTTTTTCGGGCCTCTACCTCAGCCTTGCCGACAGAGAAGCGTTCAGCCCCGACGCCGCAAGCGCCGGACGACGCGCCTTGCGCAACACCCTGCTGGATTATCTGTCGCTGCAGCCGGGCGGAGCGGAACTCGCTGCCGGGCATTTCCAGTCCGCGACCAACATGACCGACCGCGCGGCAGCACTTGCCGTGCTCGCGCATCGTCACCACGGTTCGCCCGAGGCGGTCGAGGCGCTGGCGGCTTTCGAGACGACCTACGGGTCCGACCCGCTGATCATGGACAAATGGTTCCAGATCCAGGCCAGCGTACCGGGGCCGCAAACCGTCGACACCGTGAAGGCCTTGACCAACCACCCGGCCTTCTCGATGGGCAATCCGAACCGGGTGCGCTCGCTGATCGGCACCTTCTCCAGCGCCAATCAGACCGGCTTCCACCGGGCCGACGGCGAAGGCTACTGGTTCTTTGCTCAAACCGTCCTCGAGGTTGAAAAGCGCAACCCGCAAGTGGCGGCAAGGCTGGCGACGGCGCTCAGATCCTGGCGTTCGCTCGAACCCTTGCGGCAGGCGAAGGCCAGGGAAGCGCTGCTCTCGATCGCCGGCGCCGAAAATCTGTCGGCGGATCTGCGGGATATTGTCGAGCGCACGCTGGCTTAGCCGCTCTCTTCCTTCTCCCCTTGTTGTGGCAGAAGGGAGATCCGTGCACGCCGCCAAGCTGGTGAATTTCAACCAGGACCTGCCAGCAGCGGCTTCCGTTAGGCGCTGCGCCAGCGAAAGCCCATTATTTTAGTCGATTTTTAATCTTTTTTCGCCGGACCACTGGACAAGGCGAATCACCTTTGATTCTTTACTGACGATTCGGAAGTGCGGCGTTTGCCGGATCACCAAGCAGCATAGGCAAATTCGGGGAGTGCCATTTATGGCGAAGGCGGACGCGTGGGGCGCGCCCGGAGGGACGGTTTTTGCGCATCGTGAGACGCGCGGCGACGGTCTTGCCGGGAATACGCGACTCATCGCCGAACCGGCCTACCGGCGGCTTCTGGCCGCCGAGCCGCTGCTGCGCCGATCAATACCCGTCCTCATCATCACTTTCCTGATCGTCATCGCGGCGCTGCGCGTGCTGTCGCTGATGAACGAGCGCGACGATGTCGAGCGCAATGCCAAGGCGATCCTGACGCTGGCGGCGGGCCAGCTGGCCAGTTCGCTCGCCACCACCTCGGAAACGGTGCCCGGCGCCATACAGGATCTGCTGGAGACCACCAGCCGTCAGGGCGCGATGGGCCGCAGCCATGTGCTTGTCATCACCGACAGCGCTTTCAAGATCGTCGCGGTGACGCCACGCTCGATGCCATGGCAGGGCCATTCTCTGGACGGCCTCGTCGAGGGCGGCCAGCCCTTGTTCATGTTCGGCGATCGTGCCGGCGTCATGGACGTCAACATCGACGGACGGGATTGGTACGCCGCGGTCAGCCTCGCGAATGGCGGAAAGGGTGCATCGGCGGCCCTGGTGCCACAGGACGCGGTTTTCGATGCCTGGCGCAAGACCGTTTCGCTGAACGTCACCCTGTTCGTGCTGACGGCCGGTGTGCTGATCGTCATCCTCTATGCCTATTTCGGCCAGGCGGCACGTGCGCAGGCGGCCGACCGCATCTACCTCGAAGCGCATCAGCGCATCGACATGGCGCTGGTTCGCGGCCGCTGCGGCCTGTGGGACTGGGACATGGTGCGCGGCAAGATGTACTGGTCGCGCTCGATGTACGACATGCTCGGCTACAAGCCTTGCGAAACGATGCTGTCCTTCGGCGAGGTCGATCAGATCATCCATCCCGAGGACGGCGACCTGTTCGAGCTCGCCAACAGAATCGTCGCACGCGAGATCGATCACATCGATCAGGTGTTCCGCATGCGCCATGCCGATGGCCAATGGGTCTGGATGCGCGCACGGGCACAGGTCATCGATCCGGAAGCGCCGGAGATCCAGCTGATCGGCATCGCCGTCGACGTCACCGAACAGCGTCATCTGGCGCTGCGTTCCGAGGCTGCCGACCTTCGCCTCAGAACGGCGATCGAGAACATCAACGAATCCTTCGTGCTGTGGGATTCGACGCAGCGCCTGATCATGTGCAATTCCAAATACCAGCAGGACAACGGGCTTTCGGACCGCGACGTGATGCCGGGCACCGCGCGCGCGGCGCTGGAAGAACGCATGCTGGCCTTTGCTTCCGAAAGGCGGCTTGCCCACACCAGCGGCCTGCAGGGCGGCGCCACTTTCGAGCGGCAGTTGGCCGACGGCCGCTGGCTGCAGGTCAACGAACTGAAGACCCGGGACGGCGGCATCGTCTCGGTCGGTTCCGACATCACCCAGATCAAGCTGCACCAGGAGAAGCTGGTCGACAGTGAGCGACGGCTGATGGCAACGATCCATGATCTCAGCCTCGCGCGGCGGGCCGAAGAGGAGCGTTCGCGCGAACTGGTCGACCTCAACCGCAAATACATGAAGGAAACCGAACGGGCCGAAGCGGCGAACCGGGCCAAATCCGAATTCCTGGCCAACATGTCGCATGAGTTGCGCACGCCGCTGAACGCCATCATCGGCTTCTCCGAACTGATGGAACAAGGGCTGTTCGGTCCGCTCGGATCGGAGCGCTACGAGGAATATGCCACCGACATCAACAGCAGCGGCAAGTACCTGCTGGGCGTCATCAACGATATTCTCGACATGTCCAAGATCGAGGCCGGCCAGTTCTCTCTGGACCGGGAAGAGATCGACCTCGGCCCGCTGATCAGCGAAACCGTACGCGTCGTTTCGCTGCAGGCGGCGCAAAAGGCCATCACCGTGGAAACGCGCATTGCCGATGCGCTGACGCTGGTCGCCGATCGCCGTGCGATCAAGCAGATCGTCATCAACCTTTTGTCCAATGCGGTGAAGTTCACCGGCCACGGCGGCCACATATCGGTCAGGGCCCGCAACACATCCGGCGCGCTGGTGCTGACGATCGAGGACAATGGCTGCGGCATCCCCAAGGAGGCGCTCGGAAAGCTCGGACGGCCGTTCGAACAGGTGCAGAACCAGTTCTCCAAGAGCCATGCCGGGTCCGGCCTTGGCCTTGCCATCTCACGTTCGCTGGCCGAGCTTCAGGGCGGCGCGCTGAAGATCCGGTCGAGCGAAGGTGTCGGCACTATCGTGTCGGTGCGCATTCCGGTGAAGAAGAGCGTGCTGGCCGTCAAGGTTGCAGCGTGAAGTTTTTATCACCATCCCAGGCCTGATCCACCTCGTGGACGCGAGGTGAAACGCTTTGACAAAGTTATCTATTTTATCTATTTTGGATAAAAAAGAAAGGCCTTGTCATGCGAGTGACTTCAACGGAATTCCAGCAGAATGTCGGGCGTTTTCAGGATGCTGCCCAGCGTGCGCCGGTCGCAATCACAAAGAATGGCCGGACCCACACGGTACTCCTGTCGGCGGCGATGTTCGAGGTCTTGGTCAAGGGACGGGTCGCCCGTCCTGTGGAAGAGCTGGACGACGAGACGCTTAACGCCATCGCCGAAAGCGCCGTATCGAGCGAATATGCCGGGCTTGATGCAATGCTCAAAGACTGGACACCGTGAGCCTGCCCAAACCTATCCCGGGTCTGGTGATTTCCTATTCTTACCTCTGGGTGAGAGAACACGAAAAGGGTGCCGAAGAAGGTCGCAAAAAACCGACCATGCGCCATTGGCGCCGCGCGCCGGGTCGTGGAGGGCCGTGAAGTCATAACGGTCGGTCCGGTCACACACTCGCCACCAGCTGATCCTGCCGATGCAGTAGAAATACCTGCGCCCCTCAAAGCCTATCTCGGCCTCGATGACACGCCATCATGGATCGTCGTCACCGAAACCAATCATTTCCTCTGGCCGGGTCCCGATCTCAGGCCTATCGCGGGGAGCAAACCGTCCCGATTCGACTATGGCATGCTGCCGCCGCGTTTCTATGCCTATCTGCGCGACCGGATTTTGCAGTCTCACGCAAGCCGGGCGCTGCAGCAGATTCGGCGAACAGAGTAGCTGCATGAGACTGGAGGACCACGAAACGTCCCCGATTCCAAGGGACGATCGCTTCCCGGTCATCCCGCACGAAGCAAAAGGTCGAAATCCTTCCTGACCTTCTGCGACGTCTCCTTGAGATGTGCTTCGAGCACACCGAAATCCGGCAGGTCGGTCACCGCCAGAAGCAGATCCGAAAGCCCCGGCGGAACGTCGTCGCGCTCGAAGGCTCCGGTAAGGCACAGCCGCGTCATCTGGGTCAGCGCCAGATAGAGCGCATAGGCGTCGAAAAGCTCCTGCCTCGCCCCGGCATTGGCGAAGCCCGGTGACAGGCGCGAAAGGATTTCGGCGGTACCGGTAACGCGCGGCCCGGCGCCTACCTGCCCGGTGATGACAGCGACTTGGGCGATGAATTCGAGATCGATCAGGCCGCCGGGGATCAGCTTGATGTCCCACAGGTCGCGCGGCGGCTTTTCCTTCTCGATCATAGCCCGCATCTCCGCAGCCTCGGCCATCACCTTTGCAGCATCGCGCGGCTGGCCAAGTGCAGCCGCCACTTCCGCTTCAACCTCGCCGCACAGGCTGGCGTCACCGGCAATGGCGCGGGCGCGTGCCAGCGCCATGTGTTCCCAGGTCCAGGCTTCCTGGCGCTGGTATTTCTTGAAAGCATCGATATGGGTCGCCACAGGACCCTTGTTGCCTGATGGCCGCAGGCGCAGGTCGAGTTCGTAGAGCACGCCCTCCGCCGTCGGCGCCGACACAGCCGCGATCAGCCGCTGCGTCATGCGGGTGTAGTAATGCGAAGGCGCCAGCGGCTTGTCGCCATCGGACTCCTCGGCGTCCGGCGCGTGGTCGTAAAGCAGGATCAGGTCGACATCCGATCCGGCGGTCAGCTCGCGGCTGCCGAGCTTGCCCATGCCGAGCAGCGCAACCACGCCGCCGGCAATGGTGCCGTGGCGCGCCGCGAATTCGGCCGTCACCGCCTGCAACGCAGCCTCGATGGTGAGATCCGCCAGATCGGAGAAGGCGCGGCCGGCGCGCGCCGGATCGATCGAGCCGGCGAGCAGCCGGACGCCGATCAGGAATTTCTGCTCGGAGGCAAAAATGCGCAGCCGGTCGAGCACGTCCTCATAAAGCCGGTCGCCCTCGACAAAGGCGGAAAGCCGTGCCGACAGGTAGGCGCGGTCCGGTAGCTCCGTCAGCAAGGCCGGGTCGAGCAGACCATCGAAGACATGCGGCCGGCGGGTGATGATCGCCGCCAGCCGGGGCGCCGCACCCATGATCGTTGCCAGGAGCTTCAGCAGGGCCGGATTGGACTGCAGCAGGGAAAACAGCTGGATGCCGGCCGGCAGGCCGGCGAGAAATTCATCGAAGCGCATCAGCGCTTCGTCGGCCCGGCGCGTCTGGCCGAAGGAGCGCAGCAGCGCCGGCGTCAATTCCGTCAGCCGCTCGCGCGCCTCCGCCGACTGGGTGACGCGATAGCGACCGAAATGCCAGCCTCGGATGACGCGGCAGATGTCGCTTGGCCGCTGGAAGCCGAGGCCGTGCAAGGTCTGCAGCGTATCGGGATCGTCGACATCGCCGGTGAAGACGAGATTGCCGATGCCTGTCGACAGTTCCGGTGCTGTTTCGAACAGTGCCGCGTAGTGGCGTTCGACCTGCTGCAGCGAGGCGCGAAACGCCTGGGAAAAGGCAGAAGCATCGGCAAAGGCGAGCATGCGGGCGATGCGCTCCAAGCCTTCGTCATCTTCCGGCAGCGTGTGGGTCTGCTCGTCGGCAACCATCTGCACGGCATGTTCGACGCGGCGCAGGAACCAGTACTGGCGGGCGAGCGCATCGCGCGCCTCGATGGTGATCCAGCCGCGTGTCGCAAGCTCGCCGAGCATCGGCACGGTCTCGCGGCCACGCAGTTCAGGGAAGCGTCCGCCGGCGATAAGCTGCTGGGTCTGGGCGAAAAACTCGATCTCGCGAATGCCGCCGCGGCCGAGCTTGACATTGTGGCCCTTGACCGCGATCTCGCCATGGCCCTTGTGGGCGTGGATCTGGCGCTTGATCGAATGGACGTCGGCAATCGCCGCGTAATCCATGTATTTGCGCCAGATATAGGGCTGAAGCTCCTTGAGGAAGGCAGCGCCCGCGGCCAGATCGCCGGCTACCGGACGTGCCTTGATCATGGCGGCGCGCTCCCAGTTCTGGCCGCGCGCCTCATAGTAGCGCAGTGCCGCCTCGACCGGGATCGCCAGCGGTGTCGAACCGGGGTCGGGGCGCAGCCTCAGATCGGTGCGGAAGACATATCCGTGCTCGGTGCGGTCCTGCAGGACGCGAACCAGGCGGCGCGTCAGCCGCGAAAACAATTCGGTGGCATCGAGCGGGTCGACGACCGCCGGTGCTTCCGGATCGAAGAAAACCACCAGATCGATGTCCGAGGAGAAATTCAGCTCATGTGCCCCGAGCTTGCCCATGCCGAGCAGGATCCAACCCGACTGTTTCGACGGGTTGTCGACATCCGGCAGTTTGAGTTTGCCCTGGCCGTGCGCGTCGCGCAGCAGGAAGTCGACGGCGGCACGGGTACAGGCGTCAGCGAGGTCGCTCAACCGCCGGACCGTCAGCGCCGTTTCGGCCTCGCCGGCAAGATCGGCCAGCGCGATGAGGAAATGCGCCTCCGACTTCCACTGGCGCAGCTCCATCATCAGGCCGGATTCCGAAAGGGTCTCCGCCAAATGCGCCAGGTCTATGGCGGCGCCGATCGCTTTCAGCCGAGCCTCGATTGTCTGCTCGAACAGCCCGTCCAGGATTTGCGGCCGGCGACGTGCCGTATCGCGCAGGAACGGCGACAGATCGAAGACGGCGGCGAGGAAATCCTGGCCCTCCCCTTTGCCGGCCAGAAACTTGGCCAGCCGCGTCAGCCCTTCTTCGCGTGCGGCGGACGCGATCTCGGCCAGTTCCAGCCGCGCACGGTCCTCGTCCAGCGGAACAAGCCTGGCCGCCGGCTTCAGCAGCCAATCTTTCGCTCTCGCAGCCGTGCTCATCAGTGATCCTCCCGAACCGGGAAACTCATGACCACGGATAGTCCAGGATTGCCAGGCAAGAGTTCAAGCCGGCCATTGTGGAATGTCATGACGGCCTTGGCGAGGCTGAGGCCAAGACCCGAACCCGGTTGCGAACGGCTCTTCTCCAGCCGCACGAAACGTTCCGTGGCACGCGCGCGGTCGCCATCGTCGGGAATGCCGTGGCCATTGTCGGCAACCGACAGGCGAACGTCCGCACCGGCTCGCTCGAGCGTGACGCGCACCGCCGGCTGGGCATTGGCGCCGGTCGAATATTTGATGGCGTTGTCGACGATGTTCGACAGCGCCTGGCCGATCAGTTCGCGGTTGCCGTTGACGGACACCGCCTCGTGCGCGTCTGCTTCCAGCGACACGCCCGCCTCTTCCGCCACCGGCTCATAGAGCTCGACGACATCGCGTACGGCTTCCGCAAGATCGACGCGGTTCGTATTTTCAGACGAGTAGCCAGCCTCCAGCCGGGAGATCATCAGGATGGCGTTGAAGGTTTTTATCAACTGGTCCGACTCGGCGATGGTGCCTTCCAGCGCCTGCCGGTAGTCGGTGGGCTTTTGCTTGCCCGAAAGCGTCGCTTCGGCCCGGTTGCGCAGCCGGGTCAGCGGCGTCTTCAGATCATGCGCGATGTTGTCGGAAACCTGCTTCAAGCCTTCGTTGAGCGTGGCGATCCTGGCCAGCATGGCATTGAGATTTTCGGAGAGCCGGTCGAACTCGTCGCCAACCCCCGTCACCGGCAGCCTGCCCGACAGATCGCCGCCCATGATGCGACGGCTGGCTTCCGACACGCTGTCGATGCGCTTCAGCGCAGCGCGGCCGACAAAAAACCAGATCAGCAATCCGCCCAGCCCCATCATGCCGAGCGCCAGCATCAGCGCACGGCGGATGACGGCACGAAACCGTTCCGGCTCGCCAAGGTCGCGGCCGACCAGCATGATCATCTGGTTCGGCAGCCGCAGCACCAGCGCAATGGCGTTGTGGCCTTTTTCGCCCTGCGCCTGCGCATCGTTCTGCTCGGATTGGGTGGGGGTACCCTGCTCGGCGGGAAGGTTGCGCAGGCGCTCGAGCTCTCCCTCGCCAAAGCGCTGATAAGAGAACGGACTGCTGGTCCAGCCTTCGGTTTCGAGAACGCCAGGTTCGAGGCTCTGCACGTTGCCGGTCAGGATCTGGCCGTTGGCGTCGGCGATCAGGTAAAGGTTTGCGCCGGGCTGGCGCGAGCGCGCTTCGACCACGCGGACCAGTACCGGCAGGCCGCCGCGCTGATAGGCGCGGGCAAGGCCGAGCACTTCGTCATTGATGGTCTCCTGCGTCTGCGCGGTCAGCATTCGCGCCGACAGCGAGGTCATGTAGAAGACGAGCGCCACCGCGCAGAGCGCGAAGAGCAGGAAGTAGAGCGCCGAAAGCCGCGCTGCCGTCGTCTTCATGATGGCTGGCACGGAAAGAGCCATGCCGCAGCTAACCACTCTTCAGCATATAGCCGGCGCCGCGAACCGTATGCAGGATGGGCTTGTCAAAGCCCTTCTCGATCTTGCCGCGCAGCCGGGAGACATGGACGTCGATGACATTGGTCTGCGGATCGAAATGGTAGTCCCAGACATTTTCCAGCAGCATGGTGCGCGTCACCACCTGGCCGGCATGCCGCATCAGATATTCGAGCAAGCGGAACTCACGCGGCTGCAGCGTTATCTCGCGTGACGCACGGCGGACCGAATGCGACAGCCTGTCGAGTTCGAGATCGCCGACGCGGTAGACGGTTTCCGCTTCCTTGGCACTGGCGCGCCGGTTCAGCACCTCGACGCGGGCGAGAAGCTCGGAGAAGGCATAGGGCTTTGTCAGGTAATCGTCGCCGCCGGCGCGCAAACCCGTGACCCGGTCATCGACCTCGCCGAGCGCCGACAGGATCAGCACCGGCGTCGTGTTGCCCCTGGACCTGAGACCGGCAATGACCGACAGGCCGTCGCGACGCGGCATCATCCGGTCGATCACCATCACGTCGTAGTCGCCGGCGTCGGCGAGCGCAAAG
The DNA here is from genome assembly GCF_000513875.1 of Mesorhizobium sp. WSM1293. NCBI lineage: Bacteria > Pseudomonadati > Pseudomonadota > Alphaproteobacteria > Hyphomicrobiales > Phyllobacteriaceae > Mesorhizobium > Mesorhizobium sp. WSM1293. The sequence continues at coordinate 39,172 of NZ_AZUV01000020.1, forward strand.
CCGGTTTCGCCGTCACCGGCGACATGCGCGGTGTGACCGGCCTCGGCAAAGGCTTTCTGCAAGTAATCCGCAGCCTCGCGATCGTCTTCTATGACGAGAATCTTCATAGGGCTGTTATACGCGATTTCGCCGGAAGGTTGAGTGGCAGACATCTGCATTGTGGCCTTTGCCAAAGCGCATCGCGACCGAGATCGCTCGAAGCAGTGCGCGATAAAGCTGCTCGCTGCCGATGTCGGTGGCATCGGATCGTTGAAGCGCTTTTGAAATTGTGCGGCAGCGGGCGATGGGAAGCCCGCTGCCGCCGGGGGAAGGCGCGATGACTGACTAACGCGCGCTCCTCCATGCTTTCCCGTACGGCGGCTCGGGGGTGTTGAACCGGCGCACTGGAAAAGTCCAACTTGCCGCCGGAACGCCCTCACCCACCTCGGAAGGCCGAGAGAACGCTCCGGGGCCGACCTCAGCCCTTGGCGACGGGCAGCGCGACGAAACGATTGGTGTCGTCGCGGGTGATCTGCATCAGCACCGCCTTGCGGCCGGATTTGACCGCTTCGGTCATCGCCTTGGTGACGTCGTCGGTGCCGTTCACTTCGGTCGAATTGACCGATGTGATGACGTCGCCCGGCTGGATGCCGCGATCGGCGGCATCGCTGTCGGGATCGACGTCGGTCACCACCAGCCCCTTGCCGTTTTCGGACTTGGTGACGGTCAGGCCGAGATCGGCCAGCGTGTCGGGCTTTGCCGGAGCGGCAGGCTGCGACTGGTCGACAGAGGCCTGCTTGTCGCTCGAGGGCAGTTTGCCGAGATCGACCTTGACCGTCTGGCTCTTGCCGTCGCGCCACACGGTGACGTCAACCGACTTGCCAGGCGAGTAGGCGCCGATCAGCCGTGCCAGTTCCTTCGGCGAAGCGACGTCCTTGCCGTTGACCTGGGTGATCACGTCACCGGCCGTGATGCCCGCCTTCTTGCCGGGACCATCGTCCTGGGCACTGGAAACCAGTGCGCCGTTGTTGGACTTCAGACCAAGCGACTCAGCGATGTCGGAGGTGACCGGCTGGATTTCGACACCGAGCCAGCCGCGCTGAACGGAACCGCTCTTCATCAGGTCCTGAACGACCTGCTTGGCGGTCGAAGCGGGAATGTCGAAGGCGATGCCGACGCTGCCGCCGGACGGCGAGAAGATCGCGGTGTTGATGCCGACGACCTGGCCGTTGAGGTTGAAGGTCGGGCCGCCAGAATTGCCGCGGTTGACCGATGCGTCGATCTGGATGAAGTCGTCATAAGGGCCAGCGCCGATGTCGCGGCCGCGGGCGGAGACGATGCCGGCGGTGACGGTGCCACCAAGGCCGAACGGATTGCCGACGGCCACCACCCAGTCGCCGACGCGAACCTTGGAGTCATCGGCGAAGTCGACATAGGTAAACTTGCCGACGCCATCGACCTTGAGCACGGCGAGATCGGTGCGCGGGTCGGTGCCGATCAGCTTGGCGTCGAGTTCCTTGCCGTCATTCATCACCACGGTGAAGGCCGAGCCTTCCGAAACGACGTGGTTGTTGGTGACGAGATAGCCGTCATCCGAGATGAAGAAGCCGGAACCTTGTGCAACCGGCCGCGGCTGGTCGTTGTTGCGGTCGCGATGGCTGAAGCGCCTGTTGCCGCCACCCTGGCCGTCCTGATCACCAAAGCCGCGGAATTCCTTGAAGAAGCGGCGCAGTTGCGGATTGTTGGGCAGGTTGTTCATGCCATCCTGATCGTCGGACGGGTCGGAGCCGTCATCGGCGGCCGGGCTGATCTTGGCCTTGACCTTGACGCTGACAACAGCGGGAGAAACCCGCTCGACGACATCGGCGAAGCCCGGTACCTGCGGCGCCTCGACGCGCACGGCATCGGCCAGAACAGGGCTGGTTCCGCTGGTCAGCGCACCGACGCCGATCGCACCGGCCACGGCGACAGACGCGACGGCAGCCATGAGACGCTTGCGGGTGACGGAATATGAACGGGGGGCAATATTCATGGATCTCGTATCCTCTTTCCAAATGGACGCTGCTGATGGGCATCCTCAAGCAAGAGAATTAGAGTGGCGCACATTACAGCGCCATTTCCGACACATGAAACTTTGGTAATGTTTTGGGGTCGGGAGACGCACAAACCCGTTGGCCGCGATGCCCTATGCGCTATCTTGTACACAACTCAGCACAAGGCTTTCATAAATGACAGCAAGCACGCCTGGCGGATCGTATTCGTGAAATGGGCCGAGGCCTTGGTGATATGGCGACGGGCCGGCCAGGCCGGGTAACAGGCACATATGAGACGTTCATCGGCCGCCTGCCGTACATCATTGCTTATGAGTTGCGCCCGATCGCTGGCCGTCAGTGCGTCGTTATCCTGCGCGTCATTCACACGTCGCGGGACTGGCCCTCGGAGGAATGGCCGAGCTAATTGCCTAGTATCTTGTCCAGCGCCGCCTGTTCCTCAGTGGTCAGCGCATTGGTTGCCGTCGAGCGACGCGACCGCGCGGTCAGCACGATGAAAACGCCTCCCACCAGCAACAGCAGGACAGGCGTGCCCCACAGCAATGCATTGCGCAGGTCGAAACGCGGCTTGAGCAGCACGAACTCGCCATAGCGCGAAACCACGTAGTCCATGACCTGCTGGTCAGTGTCGCCGGCGACGAGGCGCTGACGCACGAGGACGCGCAGGTCGCGGGCAAGGTCGGCATCGGATTCGTCGATCGACTGGTTCTGGCAGACCATGCAGCGCAAGCCTTCCGAAAGCGCCCGAGCCCGCGCCTCAAGTGCAGGATCAGGCAGCATCTCGTCAGGCTTCACCGCCAAGGCCGTGCCGGCAAAAAACAGCGCCAGCAGCAGGATAATGGAGGTCAGCGAAAGCCGTGCGTTCATGGCAGGGTCGCGGATGGCACCACGCTCGCCTGCTTGCGCCGTCGCGACGGCGCGCCGACGCGCAGGCGCCGGTCCATCAGCGACATCGCCGCGCCCGCCATCATCATCAGGCCACCGCCCCAGATCAACGTCACCAGCGGCTTCCACCACAAACGCACGACGACCGAACCGTCTTTGCCCTCGTCGCCGAGCGAGATGTAGAGCTGCGAGAAACCGATCGTCCTGATGCCGGATTCCGTCGTCGTCATCTGCCGCGCCGGATAAAACCGCTTGGCGGAGCTGATTTCGCCAACAGGGCTGCCGCTGACGCCGATCAGCTCGAAGCGGCCGCGATCCTCGCTGTAATTCGGTCCCTGGGCCGGATAAAGCCCGACGAAACGCAGCGTATGGCCGGACAGTTCGACGGTCTCGCCGGCATGCATCGACAGGATCTTCTCGGTGCCGAAGCAAAGTGTGCCGACGATGCCGAGCGTGGTCAGGCCGAGGCCGAGGTGAGCGAAGGCTGTGCCGAAGACCGAGCGCGGCAAGCCGAGCAAGCGCCGGACCATGATCCCCGTTGCGACGGTCCGAAAGCCGGATTTGACGGCGAGATCGGTGAGCGCGCCAAGGATCAGCCAGACGGCAAGGCCTACGCCCAGGGCTGCGAACACCGAGGCGCCGTCGATGAACAGAGCGGTGACCAGCGTCGCCAGCAGCGCCGCTGCAAAGGCCACCATCAGGCGCTGCGCGACGGCGAAAACATCGCCGCGCTTCCAGGCCAGCAACGGCCCGAACGGAACCACGAGCAGCAGCGGCACCATCAGCGGCCCGAAGGTGAGATTGAAGAACGGCGCGCCGACCGAGATCTTGTCGGCTGAAAAGGCTTCGACAGCGAGCGGATAGAGTGTGCCGACAAGCACGGTCGCCGTCGCCGTGGTCAGGAACAGATTGTTGAGGACGAGTGCCCCTTCTCGGGAAATCGGGTGGAACAGGCCGCCGGTCGTCAACCGGGAAGCGCGCAGCGCAAACAGCGCCAGCGAGCCGCCGATAAACAGCGTCAGGATGCACAGGATAAACACGCCCCGGGTCGGATCGGTGGCAAAGGCGTGCACCGAGGTCAGCACGCCCGAACGCACGAGGAAGGTGCCGAGCAGCGACAGCGAAAAGGTCAGGATGGCGAGCAGCAGCGTCCAGATCTTCAGCGCCGAGCGCTTTTCCATGACAATGGCCGAATGGAGCAGCGCGGTGCCCGCCAGCCACGGCATGAAAGACGCGTTCTCGACTGGATCCCAGAACCAGAAACCGCCCCAGCCAAGTTCATAGTAGGCCCAGTACGATCCCATGGCGATGCCGCCGGTCAGGAACATCCAGGCGACCAGCGTCCACGGCCGCACCCAGCGCGCCCAGGACGCGTCGATGCGGCCTTCGATGAGAGCGGCGACCGAGAAGGAAAAACAGATCGAGAAGCCGACATAGCCGAGATAGAGGAATGGCGGGTGGATGGCGAGGCCGAGATCCTGCAGGATCGGGTTGAGATCGCGGCCTTCGATCGGCGCCGGATTGAGCCGGATGAACGGATTGGACGTCGCCAGAATGAACAGGAAGAAGGCGGCGCCGATGGCGCCTTGCACCGCAAGCACATTGGCGCGCAGCGTCGCCGGCAGGTTGGAGCCGAAAGCGGCGACGAGTGCGCCGAAGAAGGTCAGGATCAACACCCAAAGCAGCATCGAGCCTTCATGATTGCCCCAGGATCCGGTGATCTTGTAGATCAACGGCTGCAAGGAATGCGAGTTTTCCCACACGCTTGCCACCGAGAAATCGGAGCTCGCATAGGCACTCGCCAGCGCTGCGAAAGACAGCGCCGTCAAGGCGAAGCCGGTCACCGCGACCGGACCGCCGACGGCCATCAGGCGCTGGTTGTTCAGGCGTGCGCCAAACAGCGGCACGAGCGTCTGCACCAGCGAAAGCGCAAACGCCAGGACGAGGGCGAAATGTCCGGTTTCAACCATGCCCGTGATCCACTGTCGCTCTCCTGCCGGAGCTATTCACTCTTGCTCTCCTGCCACACGCCCTTGGCCTTGAGGCCGTCCGCAACCTCCTTGGGCATATAGCGCTCATCATGCTTGGCCAGCACGCTATCGGCAACAAAAACCCCGTCCGGGCCGAAACTACCCTCGGTGATGACGCCCTGCTCTTCGCGGAAAAGGTCGGGCAGGATGCCGGTGTAGGTGACCTTGACCGATTTGTGCGTGTCGGTGACCGAAAAGCCGACCGTGGCCCCCTGCCCGCGCTGGATCGTGCCTTTTTCGACCAATCCACCCAACCGGATGCGCTGGCCAGGCTGGACGCTTGCCGTGGTGAGATCGGCCGGCATGTAGAAATAGGAGGCCTTCTGGCCAAGCGCGTAGAAAGTCAGCCCGGTCGCGGCACCCAGGAAGACCAGGCCGCCCGCGATCACCGACAATCGTTTCTGCTTGCGCGTCATGTCTTGTTCTACTCCGTCGCCGCAAGCCCAAGCGAAGCGGCAAAGGCGGTGAACTTCTTCGCCTGGTCACTGTCGGCCCCAAAGACGGCAATGGCGCGACCGAGCGCCTCACGCGCCTGATCGGCCTTGCCAAGCACGACATAGGAACGAACGAGCCGCATCCATCCTTCCGGGTCGTGCGGATTTTGCCGCAGTTTGTCGTCAAGGCCGGCAACCATGGTGTTGATCATGGCTTCCCGATCCTGCGGCGACATCGAGGATGCGGCGTCGATATCGCCGGCATCGGGGCCGTTGGCGGCGCCGCCGGAAGCCACTTCGGGGTTACCGGACTTGGCCAGCGCCTGCTCGACGGCACCGCGCCATGGCGAGTCCGGCGGCAATCTGCCCAGCATCGCCTGCCATGCCGTGCTCGCTTCCTTGGCGCGACCCTCCTGCGCCAACGCCATGGCCAGGTAGAAACTGGCCTTCGCATTGGCCGGATCGAGCTTCAGGGCTGCCTCGAAAGCATCCTGGGCATCGGCCGAGACAATGCCGCCTGCCGCGCCGGCGATCGCCTCTCCGAGACCGGCCTGGCGAACGGCGCTGTCGCCATCAAGCCGAATGGCGTTGCGATAGGCATCCGCCGCGTCGGAAAAGCGCTGCATGCGCAGATAGACCGGTGCAAGCACGTCCCAGCCCCTGCCATCGGTGGGATTGGCGGCCAGATGGGCTTCGGCCCGCGCCACCAGTTCGTCGACCGAACTGTCGGCGGGATTCTTGGCCAACCGCTCGCTGAGCGGTTGTGACGGCAGGTCGGGAGAGCCAAGCTTGACATAGAGCCCCCAACTGACCAGCGGCACCGCCAGCACGGCTACGGTCGCTACCAGCCTTGCGGTGGCCGGCGCTCGGCCCGCGTTTGCGCCGCCGGCGGTACCCGCATTGTCAAGGCGAAGGATGCGGCGAGCGATCTCGGCGCGGGCTTCGGCCGCTTCGGCCGGCTGGATCAAGCCACGCGCGGCGTCGCGGTCAAGCTCGGACAGTTGGTCGCGATAGACTTCGAGATCATGTTCGCCGCTCGACGACGCGCCCTTCGCGCTGGCGGCCAGCGGCAACAGCACCGCCAGGCTTGCACCCAGCGTGAGAATGGCGGCTATGACCCAGAACAGCATGGTTCTTCCAATAACGGCAGAGCTCTGCCGTGCCAACAGATGCATGCTGCGACGCTTTGACGACGCCAGCCGCCAATCGTCGGCAGACGGTCGTCAGGTCAGCGGCGTCCAGCTGCCATCGGCGTTGCGGCAAGCGGTTCCGCGCGCCGTGACTCCGGCGCCGCCGGAAAACACCGTCTGCGTGTACTGGCGGCAGTCCTGCGAACCGACGCGGTAGGGCTGGGCCGGAACCACCTCGCCGTAGCGCGAAGCCTGGGCGCCTTTCCACGTCACCTTCTGGCCGCTGGTCGTGTATTCCAGCGCTTTGTACTCAGCCTCGAGCGCGCTGCGCTTCTCGGTCTCGCTGAGGCCGTTGCCGATCGCCCCGCTGATGAGGCCGCCGCCCATCGCCGAAATGATCGTCGTGGTCACCTTGCCGCTGGAAGGAGGTGTCGAGGCCGGTGTCGCTGCCACGGTTGGACCCTTGCCGCTCAAGGTGGTGCAGCCGGAAACAGCCAGCAATGCGGAAACAAGCGCGACGCGAATCTTCATGCCAACAACCGGTTTTCTTGAGTTGGAGCCTGCCATGGATGCGCCGGGGGCCGCGTCATCGAGAAGTCGGCGTGGCCATAGTATTGATATTTGTCGGAAATTTGGCCGCTGGCCGCTGCGGGACCAATGGACATGCCGCCAACAACATCTCCCGCCCCTCTATGTCGATCGGCTCTGGTGAACATCACTGAAGGCTCCGCAATCGCACCACCGCCTTCAATCCGCCCATACCGGACCGTTCGAGCGCCAGAACGCCTCCATACTCGTTGACGAGGTCTGCGACAATGGCCAGGCCCAGACCTGTTCCGGGCTTTGTCTCGTCCAGACGCCGTCCGCGCTTCAGCGCCTCGCGCGCCTTGTCCTCGGGAATGCCCGGACCGTCATCCTCTATGCCGATCTCGAACAGGCCGGCCGGGTCGTCCTTGCCGGTCAAGGGCACGATCGAGACCTGCACCGCGCTCTTTGCCCATTTCATCGCGTTTTCAAGGAGATTGCCCAGCAGTTCCTCAAGGTCCTCGCGCTCGCCGGCGAAGACGATCTCGCCCGCCGGCAGCGACAGCGACAGATTTGTCTGCGGATTGAGCTTCCGCAGAACCCGCACCATGCGCTGCACCAGCGGCGTCACCGGCGTGCGGTAGACGACGCTGTCGCGTTGTGCCGCGACGCGGGCGCGCTGGAGATAGTGTTCGACCTGCTTCTGCATGGAAGCCGCCTGTTCGGCGATCAACTGCCCCTTGGCGCCGCCGAGCGCGCGGCCCTCGTTGAGCAGTACCGCCAGCGGCGTCTTCAGCGAATGGGCGAGATTGCCGACCTGTGTTCGCGACCGCTCGACGATGCGCCTGTTGTTTTCGATCAGCGCATTGGTTTCGTTGGCAAGCGGTTCGATCTCGGCCGGGAAGCGGCCGTCGAGCCTCTGGGCGGTGCCTTCGCGCACCATGGCGAGCGCGTTCCTGACCCGGCGCAGCGGCTGCAGGCCGAGCAGGATTGCGATCGCGTTGATGGCGATCATGCCGACGCCGAACAGGCTGAGATAGGTCAGCAGGCGACGCTGAAAGGTGGCGATTTCCTGTTCGAGTTCGCTCTGGTTGCCCATGACGCGGAAACGCGCGGCGCGGTTCTTGGCGTCGAGGACGAATTCGCTCTCGAACACTTCGAGTTGCTCGCCGTCGATGCCTTCGGCTGCGTAGCTGCGCTGGAAGCTCGCGTTGAACGGCACCTCGGCAACGCTCGGTGACGGGATCGTCGTGGTCATCGACGACGAATGGAGATCGCCATGCACGCCTTCCGAAGCGGGCTCAACCGACCAGTACCAGCCCGAATTCGGCTCCGAGAACCGGAGGTCGCCGAGATCTGGCGCGCCGGTCAGCGCACCGCTGTCGGAGATGCCGATCGAACCGATCAGGTTGAACAGATGCGCCGAAAGCAGGCTGTCGAAGCCGCGCTCGCTGGCCTGGCGGTATAGGGTGGTGATCAAGGTGAAGATGACAACGAGCGTCACGATCGCCCAGACCGTGGAAAAGGCGATGACGCGGAACGTCAGCGAACGCGGCCACAAACGCAGCGAAAGCGGCGTCTTTGCGGTTGGTTTGAGCGGTTCCGAGTTACGCCTCCGGCTCACGCATGCGGTAGCCCATGCCGCGCACGGTTTCGATCATGTCGATGCCCATCTTCTTGCGCAGCCGCCCGACAAACACCTCGATGGTGTTGGAATCGCGGTCGAAATCCTGATCGTAGAGATGCTCGACCAGTTCGGTCCGCGAGACGACCTCGCCCATATGGTGCATCAGATAGGCAAGCAGGCGGAATTCGTGCGACGTCAGCTTCAGCGGCACGCCGCCGACATCGGCCTTGGAGGCCTTGGTGTCGAGGCGCAGCGGTCCGCAGGTCAGCTCGGACGAGGCATGGCCGGCAGCGCGCCGGATCAGAGCCCGCAGCCTCGCCAGCACCTCCTCGATGTGGAACGGCTTGGTGACGTAGTCGTCGGCGCCGGCATCGATGCCGGAAACCTTGTCGCTCCAGCGGTCGCGCGCCGTCAGGATCAGCACCGGCATCTTGCGGCCGCCGCGTCGCCAGCGCTCGACCACGCTGATGCCGTCCATCTGCGGCAGGCCGATATCGAGCACGACCGCGTCATAGGGCTCGGTGTCGCCGAGGAAATGGCCTTCCTCGCCGTCGAAGGCGCGGTCGACGACATAGCCGGCATCGACCAGCGCATCCGATATCTGCCGATTGAGATCCTTGTCATCTTCGACGACCAGTACACGCATGCGGAGTTCGATACCTGTTGAAGAGCTTTGTCGGATGGAAGAGCTTTGTAGGATTGAAAACTGGGGCAGATATAGGCCGATTCCGGCGGCCTGGGAAACGTGGCCTAAGGTTGATTGGATCAGTTCAGCGGAACGACGATCTCGGAACGGCGCGGACGTTGTCCGTCCTTGCCCGGAACGAGCACGACGATGACACAGACAGGCTGACCGCCGCGCGTCGATTGCGAGGCCTTGGCCAGCGTTCCGCCATTCTGCTCGGCCACCTGTTGGCCGATGGCGTAGCAATCGGAGGCCGCCAGTACGATCGGACTGGCCAGGTCGGGCGGCGCGATGACCGGCATCGCCATCGCCTGCGACGCAAACAGCCCGGCAGCACAAAGCGCCAGTGTCGCGGTTCGGAAGTGGGAGCGAAGCGTTTTCATGACCGGCGTTGTAACGCATCGGTGCTGAACGTGAAATGAACGGTGAACGCCGCTGAAAACATCCTCGCCACACCCCTGCAACGCGAGACAGTCAACCTGGAATTTCACCGCCTCGAACAGGCGAAATCCCGCGAAAGTCCAGTCTAGACTCCGTTTTGACCATATTGAAAGCGCATCAGGCATTTTCCTGCGTCATCGCGCGAAAACGCAGCAGCCCATGATGGACGAGTAGATCCTCGTCATGGCGGGCCTCGGCGAACTCCAGCGACAGTCGTGTCTGGCCGCGAGGGCCGATCACCAATGCTGCGTCGGCAAGGCGCGCCTGGATGGCGGCCATGATGGCTAGCGTTTCGGCATCACCATGGGCTTTCGACCAGACATGCAGCGTAATCAACTGATCGTCGGTGTTCTCGATGCCCGTATCCCAGTCGAAAGCGGAGGTATGGCCGCAGGTCACGTACGGAAAAGCGGCGTTGTCGGCTGGCCGTTCGAGCAGTCCGGCGCCGCCCAGCAAGGCCGACAGCGATGGATCGCTTTTCAGCCTGAGAACCAGTGCCTGCTGTAAATCGCCTGGCGCGGTCATCGTCTTTTCCTCCGGTTCCTGCGCTGCCGACTGTTGCTTTTCGGAAGCTGTCCGCGTTCTGCGTGTTCTGACAGATATAGCCATTCGACGCGCAGAGGCGATGGCGATTCGTCATCGGAATGATGGATGCCGATGATCTCGAAAGGGCGGCTTTGCCAAGACCACCGTCGCGGGCACCACGCCGTGAACATGGACTCTCGATTCCTGGTCACATATTCTCGCTCCATACAGCGTCGCATGACGCAATGTTTCCTTGCCGTTTTTGATCCGCGAAGCAATTTCGGAAGCTGATGATGCTCGATGCAGAAAAGACCAGGGCTGCGTCGCGGTTGTTGGTAGGCCACTGGGACAAGGGCACCCGTCTCGACGCCATACCCGAGGCGTTGCGCCCACAAACACGGCTCGAAGGTTACGCTGTCCAGTCGCATGTCATGGATCGCTCGGCGGCTCCGCTTTTCGGCTGGAAGATTGCCGCGACCAGTCTGGCGGGACAAAGGCACATCAATGTCGACGGCCCCATGGCCGGACGTCTCCTGGCCGAGAAAGCGGTGGAGATCGGCGGGACCGTTTCCCTGGCGACGAGCAAGATGCGCGTGGCCGAGATCGAGTTCGCTTTCCGTTTCGGCCGCGAGCTGCCGCCTCGTCCGGCACCCTATGAAATCGCCGAGGCGATGGAAGCCGTGGCGAGCTTGCACCCGGCGATCGAAATCCCGGACTCACGGTATGACGATTTCTGCGCCGTCGGGGCGCCGCAGCTCATTGCGGACAATGCCTGCGCCAATCTGTTTGTCATCGGCGAGGCGGCGGAAGACGACTGGCACGACGTGGATCTTGCAAAGCACCCCGTGATCGCGTCCGTTTCCGGAAGGTCGCAACATAGCGGATCGGGAGCAGCCGTATTGGGCGATCCTCGCATCGCGCTTACCTGGATCGTCAATGAACTGTCGGGCTTGGGCATAGCGCTCCAGCCGGGACAGGTGGTGATTACCGGCACCTGCGTGACACCGATAAGCGTCGAGGCAGGCGACGAAGTCATCGGCGATCTAGGCAGGTTTGGCCGCGTCTCGGTGAGGTTTGTCTAGGCTCCGCGCTGCCTGGCCACGAAACTGCGCACCGCCAGCACCAGCACGGTGATGATGATCAGGATCACCGACAATGCCGCGATCGCCGGGTCGATGTTGTCGCGCAAGCCCATCCACATGAGCCGCGGCAGCGTGATGGCGTTGACAGAGGTGATGAACAAAGTGACGCCGATTTCTTCCCAGGACAGCACGAAGGAGAGAAGTGCGGCGGTGACGATGCCGAACTTGATGTTGGGCATGATGATGCGGGTGGCGCGCTCCCACACAGTGGCCCCTAAGCCCCGCGCGGCAAGGTCGATGCGGCGGTCGAGCTGGCTGAGAGAGACCAGCATCAGCACCGTGGCGAAGGGCACGGTCATCACCGAATGGGCCATGGCGACGCCCAGCCAGGTGTCGTAGCCGAAGAACGCGCTGAAGCCCGAGATCGAGGTGAGCAAGAAGTAGAGCGTGATCGCCGAGACCACCGGCGGCACCACCATCGGCAGCAGCACGAAGCCGACCAGGGCCGCGGTGAAGCGCGGCTGGAACATCCAGACGCCAAGGCTGAAGCACAGCGCCAGCACAGTTGAAAAGGCGCTGCTGACGACACCGATGCGGATCGAGAGCAGAATCGATTGGAGCCAGCGCGGGTCTTCGATCAGCGCCCGGTAGTGGCGCAGCGACAGTTCGCCCGACGGCATCGCCAGCATGCGGCTCGGCGTCAGCGACACCGGGATGACGGCGAGCAGCGGCATCAGCAGGAACAGCGCCACGAAGGCGGCGATGATCAGCGAGACGGGACCGGGGCGGTAGGTCGGCATCAGATCAACTGCTTCGGTCTGACATATCGGAACAAGAGCGCCATCAGCGCGCCGACGAACAGCACCAGCACGACGCTGATCGCTGCACCCAGCCCCCAGTCCGGGCTCTGGAATATCCTGAGGTAGATCAGCTCGGCAATCATGACGCTCCGGCCGCCACCAAGGATCGCTGGCGTGACGAAGAAGCCGAGCGAGAAGACGAAAACGATCATCGCCGCGCCTATGATGCCGGAGCGCGTCATCGGCACGAACACCGTCCAGAAGGTGCGCATGCGGCTGGAGCCGAGCCCGCGCGCCGCCAGGAGCACGCGGTCGTCGAGGCTGCGCATGGCCGATGCCAGCGGAAAAACGGCGAAAGGAATGAGGAAGTGCGTCATGCCGACGATGACGCCGAATTCGTTGCGCACCAACGCCAGCGGTTCGGAGATGAAGCCGATCGCCTGCAGCCACGTGTTGATCAGGCCGCGATTGGAGAGCAGCGCCACCCAGCCGAAGGCACGGGTCAGCACGGAAATCCAGAAGGGAACGAGAATGCAGAACTCGGCGATCAGGCGCTGTGCCGGGGTTCCACGCACCCAGACGACGGTGATGGCGTAGGCAGCGGCCACCGAGACCACAGTAACGACCGCCGCGATGCGCAGCGTGCGGATGAACACCGACTGCACCAGATCGTCGGTGAGCAGCGCCTCATATTGGCCGAGGCCGGGCGTCGGCAGCGTAAAACTCCATTTGACGACGCCAAGGAACGGCCAGGCATAGGCCAGGACAAGAAACAGGAGCAGCGGCGCCATCAACAGCGCCGCGCCCATCCTGTCGGAGAGATAGGATCTCATTGACCCGATTACCCCGGCCCTGATCAGGCCGAGATGATCTTGGTGTATTCGTCGAGCGCCGGCCCGTAGTTCTTGGCGTACCAGTCCATGTCGAGCGCGATCTGCTTCTTCATGTTCTCGGGATCAACCGGGTTGATGCGCTTCTTGTCGGCCGTGATCAGCGCGTCGGCAGCCGGGTTTGCAGGACCTTGGCCGAGCTTGTCGAACATGACCAACTGCTTTTCAGGGTCCTGGGCACTGGCGATGAACTTCATCGCAGCGTCCTTGCCGCCGGGGTTGTTCTTGAGCACGGCCAGCGCACCGGGCGAGATCAGCCCCTGGTCCCAGATGAACTTGATCTTGCCGCCCGAATCCTGCTCGATCAGCGAAGCGCGCGTCGACCAGACGATCGCCATCGAGGCCTCGCCATTGAGCAGCACGCTCTGGCTTTCGGCGCCGCCACCCCAATAGGCAACGACGTTTTCCTTGAACGCGGCGATCTTGTCATGGGCGCGCTTGAGGTCGAGCGGGTAGAGCGACGCCGGCGCGATGCCGTCGGCCAGAAGTGCTGCTTCCCAGCTCGATACGCCCCATTTGTAGAGCGAGCGCTTGCCGGGGAATTTCTTCACGTCGAAGAAATCGGCCATGCCGGTCGGCGCGTCCTTGCCGTACTTCTCGGAATCATAGGCGATGACATAGGAGAAGAAATAGGTCGAGGCGGCGTATTCCCAACCAAAGCCGGGCCGCATCTTCTTCTTGTCGACGATGTTGTAATCGATCGGCTCGAGAGCCCCTTGGGCGCCGAGCGTGATGGCCGAGAAGGGGTCCACGTCGACGAGATCCCAGGTCGGCGCGCCGCTCTTGAACTGCGCGGCGATGGCGCCTTCAGTCGGACCCGAACCGTCCATTTTGACGGCGATGCCGGTGTCCTTGGTGAAGGCCTGGCCATAGGCGGCATCATAGGCGGTGATGGCATCGCCACCCCAGTTGACCAGCACCAGTTCCTTGGCCTGCGCAAAGGCACCTGTCGAGCGCAGCAGCATCGGCGTGCCGGCCAGCACGAGTGCCGCCAGCTGTGTGAACTGCCGGCGCGAGATCTCGCCGCGACCTGCCCTGGCGGACAGGCTCTCGACGGCTTGTTTTTTGGTGTCATGTGTCATGTCAGTTCCCCTTTTTTGTTGTTGATAGTGCCGGAAAGCGGTGGAGCGACATCTCGCCACACCGTCGTCATTGCCCTCCATGCGGAAGGAGGAAACCCTTTTCCGCCGGCCAGGTGAGCCAGACGGAATTGCCCTTGCTGAGCGCTGCGGCCGCCACCTCGTTCGGCACCGAGACGGTAACCTTGGCGCCTTGCCGTGTCGTCAGGTCGAGCCGCGTTGCAGCGCCGAGATAGGTGGAGTTGGTGGCGGTAGCGGCGATGCCATTCTCGCCATCCGCCGCCTCGACCGATATCGACATGTATTCGGGCCGGATCGCCAGGATGGCATCGCCGCGCACGAGTTCGGCCTTGCAGCCCATGCTGACCGCGCGGTCTTCGCACAGGCCGGTCGAGCCATTGCCGGCAGGCTTGACGCCCTTCAGCGGCAGCATGTTGATTTCGCCGAGGAACTCGGCGACGAAGCGGTTGTCCGGCCGGTCGTAGACTTCGTCGGGCGCTCCGACCTGCAGCAGTTTGCCGTGGTTGAAGATGGCAACGCGCGACGACAGCGCCAGCGCCTCGCTCTGGTCGTGGGTGACGAAGACGAAAGTGGTTCCGGTTTCCTGGTGCAGCCGCTTCATCTCGGCCTGCATCTGGCCGCGCAGGCTCTTGTCGAGCGCCGAGAACGGCTCATCGAGCAACAGCACGCCAGGTTCGAACACCAGCGCACGGGCCAGCGCCACGCGCTGCTGCTGGCCGCCCGACAGTTGCGCCGGCAGTTTCTTCTCGTGGCCCTTGAGACCGACGCGCTCGATCATCTCGCCGACACGGCGCTTGATGTCGGCGGCCGGTTTCTTGCGCACCTTGAGTGGGAAGGCGATGTTGGCTTCGACGCTCATATGCGGGAACAGCGCGTAGCCCTGGAACACCATGCCGGCGGCCCGTTGCTCCGCCGGTCGGTCGGTGATGTCGACGCCGTCGCTGAACAGCTTGCCCTCGGTCGGCTGCACGAAGCCCGCAAGGATCATCAGGAAGGTGGTCTTGCCCGAACCCGACGGCCCGAGCAGGGTCAGGAACTCGCCACGGCCGATATTGAGCGACAGATTGTCCAGCGCACGGAACGAGCCGAAGCTCTTGCCGATCCCGATTGCCTTGATCTCTGCGGCACGGCCGGGTTGCTGCATACTGCCCTTTCCCTAACGCTTGTCGAAATCGTAGGCAGGGTGCCGGCTCACCGCAACCGAATAGTTTTCGCGTGATCGGCAAATTCCATTCATCTATGGCGAGATGGCGCCGCCTTGCCCTCAATACGGCAGAATGCGGTTCTCCTGGAGTTTCGACCGCAGCCATCCCGCGAACGCTTCCAGCACCGGATGCGAGGCCTTGGCGTGTTCGGAGACCAGGAAATAGGAGCGCGGCGACTTGATCGCGATGTCGAACGGCCTGACCAGCCGGCCCTCGCTCAGCGCCCGCCGGCTGGTCAGTTCGTCGCCCATGGCGATGCCTTGCCCGGCAATCGCCGCCGAAAAGACCAGGTTCATGTCGGAAAAGAAGATGCCGCCCTCAATGTCGGGGTTTTCCACCTTGGACAGCGCCAGCCAGCGCGCCCAATCCTCGGTGTCGTCGAGATGCAGCAGGTTGGCGCGCAGCACGTCCGACGGCCGGGAAAACCCGCCGACCTTGTTGAGCAGCGTCGGGCTGCAGAGCGGCGTGAACGAGATTTCGCAGAGCGGCTCGACCGCCCGGTTCGGCCAATTGCCGACACCAAACGCAATGAAGGCATCGGCATCTGCGTTGCTGACATCGTCGAGCCGGCGCGGCGTCAGGATGCGCAGCGCCACGTCAGGATACATCTGCCGGAACTCGCCGATATGGGTGCACAAGAACAGCGAGGCGAAGCCGGGCGTGCAACTGACGGCGAACGAGCCGCCGACGCCGGTGCCGGCGTCCCGCGTCACCGCATCGCCCAAAACGGTGAGCGCCTTGCGCACGTCGCTGGCGTAGCGCTGGCCGCGCGGCGTCAGCGCCACGCCCTTGCCGATGCGTTCGAGCAGGTCGAAGCCGAGATCGCGCTCCAGCAGACGAAGCTGATGGCTCACGGCGCTGCGGGTCAGGTGCAACTCGTCGGCGGCGCGCCAGACGCTGCCATGGCGGGCGAAGCTGTCGAGCGCACGCAGCGCTTGTGTGGATGGTATACGCAAGGAGCCTCAGGTGAACCGAATTTGCACGAACCGGGAAAACATATCACTTTTTAGCGAACCGCTTCACTGCTTTCTTCTCATGCCATGGAGAAACCGGTGGCCACCTCGGCGCAAGCAACCGCCCTTGCCTGTCTCGACGGCATCCAGCCGTTGTTGTCCGCGTGGACACGCATCATCTTCGATTACGGCGAGACCGCGTGGCGGGAATATCAATCCGCCGCCTGGTATGTCGAGCGACTGAAACTCGAAGGCTTTTCCGTCGAAGAAGGCTCCGGCGGCATGCCGACCGCCTTCTGCGCGCATTGGACCAACGGCCCCGGCCCGACCATCGGCATGTACGCCGAATACGACGCGGTGCCGGGCAATTGCCAGGATGCCGCTACGGTCGAGCGTCCGCGCCGGGGACTTGGCAACCAGGCCGGCGGCCACACCGACCCGCATTCCGGGCTGGGTATTTCGAGCCTCGGCGGGCTGCTGGCGACCAAGGCCGCGATGCAGCGCCACGGCATATCAGGCACGCTGCGCTTCACCGGCGAGCCGGCGGAAAAGGTGCGTGGGTCAAAGCCGATCCATGCCGCCAAGGGCTATTATGACGGCCTTGCCGGCATGATCTCCTTTCATCCGTTCTACATGCTGCCGCTCTGCAACACGGCGCGCTGGGACACGCATTGCGGCGCGGCCTACGCGATGATCTATCGCTTCATCTGCGACCAACCGGAGCGCTGGGCGCTGGCTGCGGGCGCTGCACCCATTCCGCAAGCACATTCGGCGGCGCGCGCGCCCGGCGCCAACGACGCATTGATGATGATGTACATGGCCTCCAAGGCTCTGCGCGATTCCATGCTGCCTCACCAGGGCGGCTGGTCGATCAGCGAGGCGATCCTGACGGCGGGGCAAGCGACCGCCGACAATTTGCCGGCGGGGCTGGCCGAGATCCAGTACATGATCCGCGTGCCGACGCTTGCCATGGCCGAGCAGGTCACCGCGGTGCTCGACCGCAATGCCGAGGCGGCGGCAGCGATGAGTGGTTGCCGCACCGAGCGGCATTGGGTGTCGAAGTCGCGACCGGGACTTGCCAATCATGCCATGGCCGAGATCGCCTATGAAGCGCTGTCGACGGTCGGGCCGCCGCGCTGGGACGAAGACGCCAAGGCAGTCGCGCGCGAAATACAGGTCAATGCCGGGCGCATGGCGAGCGACGAGCCGTTCATCGAAGAACTGGAGCGCCTGATCGAGCCGCAGGCGGCGGAAGCGATCCTGCGCCGCGACCTGCCGCCCTCGCAGGTCAATTCGACCTCCGACGATTACACCGACATGAGCTGGCACACGCCGACGGCGCGCTTCTATGTCGCCCGCCCGGCGCTGCGTTCGGAGACCGGCTATCCCTATCCAGCCTGGGTGATGAATGCGCTGGGCGGTATTTCGGCCACGATCGACCCGATGGTGGCCTGCGCCTCCCGCACGATCGCGCTCGCCGCCCTTCGCCTGCTGGAAGACCAGACTGCCCGCGAAGCGGCGATGGACGAGTTCGTTAACCGCACCGGCGGCGGCATTGGCGGTTCGAACTGGATCGCGCCGCTTTGCGACTACGAGCCGCCGATCGGGTTTCGCTGGCCAGAATATGTCACCACCCCGCGTGGACGCGACTGGTGGATACCGAGCAATCAGACACCCCCAAGTCACCTCACGAGGAGCATCCCATGACCGTTCATGACCGCATTGTCGCCGAGCCGTTTTCGCTGCAGCGCCGCAACCCCGCCGGCGGCACCAAGCCGCTGACCGCCTGGGGTTTTGCCAACGAGACCGACGTGCTGACCGACGTCCTGCTCGGTTCGCCCAATTTCCTGCGGCATCTGTCGACCAGCTCGCTGTCGCGCAAGCACCTGCGCGAGGCGCCCTGCAACGTGCAGATCGCGCAGGCACAGCACAAGGACCTGGTCGCCGCCTACGAGCATTTCGGCGTCAACATCCACTGGCACGAGCCGACGCCCGAGCTGCCGATGCAGGTCTATTCCCGCGATTCCAGCGTCATGACGCCCTACGGCGCCTTCATCACCGCCATGGCCAACTGGTGGCGGCGCGGCGAGAACTATGCCGCGATCCGCACCTATGAAAAACTCGGCATCCCGATCTACGACATGGTCACGGCGGGCACCTTCGAGGGCGGCGACTTCAACGTCATCGAGGATGGTGTCGTGCTGATCGGCTGCGGCGGCGCGCGCACGCAGGAGGAAGGTGCGCGCCAGGTGCAGGCCTGGTTCGACAAGGAAGGCTGGGAAACCCGCATCGCTTTCATCGACGAATATTACGTCCATATCGACCTGATGGTGGTGCCGATCGCCGAAAAACTGACCGCCGTCTGCCTTGCCTGCACCGAGCCCGGCATTGTCGACTGGCTGAAGGGCAAAGGCCACGAGATCATCGACGTGCCGTTCCAGGACACGATGGCGCTCGGCTGCAACTTCATGTCGCTGGGCAAGGACCGCGTGATCGCGCCGACCTCCAGCCAGTCGCTGATCGGCCAGCTCAAGGCCCGCGGTTTCGAGGTCGCGGCCGTCGACATGAGCGAGATTTCGAAGACCGGCGGCGGCATCCACTGCATGGCGCAGGCGCTGAAGCGCGAACCGGCCTGAGCCGGCTCGCCCCTCAGCAACAAACCCGATACTGTGTCTTCGCTGCCCTTGTGAGTGCTGGAAAAATGGAGGAATAGTCTTGCGGAATGCATCGCCCTGAAATTGCCGGTTTGCGGTACTCAGGTCGTGCAATTGCTAGCCGGATTCCGAATGGCCAGTCCCGAACCGCGCAAGAGAAGAGGTCCGATCGCCGCCCGGCTGCTGGCGCTCGACGCGTGGATCGATTCCTCGCTCTACGAGATCGGCTTCAAGGCGCGCCAGTTCTGGGAATCGGCGACGATCTTCTCGCGGCGCTTCCGCGTCAACGGCTGGCGCCGTGGCATCATCGAAGTGTTGAGCGAAGGTTTTACGCTCGGCGCCGGCGGCATCGTGGTGATGCTGGCGCTGGCCATTCCGGCTTTCCAGGATACGGCCGGCGACTGGCGCGCCCAGGGCGACTTCGCCGTCACCTTCCTCGACCGCTATGGCAACGAGATCGGCCAGCGCGGCATCATCCAGCGCGATTCCGTGCCGGTCGACGAGATGCCCGATCACGTCATCAAGGCGGTGCTTGCTACCGAGGATCGCCGCTTCTTCGATCACTACGGCATCGATGTGCTCGGCCTTTCCCGCGCCATCTTCGAGAATGTGCGGGCCAATTCCGTCGTTCAGGGCGGCTCGAGCATAACCCAGCAGCTGGCCAAGAACCTGTTCCTCACCAATGAGCGCACGCTAGAGCGCAAGATCAAGGAAGCCTTCCTGTCGCTGTGGCTCGAGGCCAATCTGTCGAAGAAGGAAATCCTGCAGCTCTATCTCGATCGAGCCTACATGGGCGGCGGTACGTTCGGCATCGAGGCGGCCGCCGATTTCTATTTCGGCAAGAGCGTCAAGGATCTGAACCTCGCCGAGGCGGCGATGCTGGCCGGGCTGTTCAAGGCGCCCACCAAATATGCGCCGCACATCAACCTGCCGGCAGCGCGCGCACGCGCCAATGTGGTGCTGTCCAACCTTGTCGATTCCGGCTTCATGACCGAGGGGCAGGTTCTGCAGGCAAGGCTGCATCCGGCCGACGTCGTCGACCGCGGCGAGCAGAAAAGTCCGGACTATTACCTCGACTGGGCATTCGACGAGGTCAAGAAGATCGCCAAACCGGGCCAGCACTCGCTTGTTGCCCACACCACCTTCGACGCGAACATCCAGAAGGCAGCGGAAGAATCGGTGGAGTTCCACCTGCGCCAGTTCGGCAAGGAGTACAACGTCACCGAAGGTGCCGTCGTCGTCATCGAGACCAACGGCGCCGTGCGCGCCATCGTTGGCGGCCGCGACTATGGCGCCAGCCAGTTCAACCGCGCCACCAAGGCGCTGCGCCAGACCGGCTCGTCATTCAAACCCTATGTCTATGCAACGGCGATGGAACACGGCTTCACGCCCAACTCCATCATCTCCGGCGGCCCGATCAGCTGGGGGTCCTGGTCGCCGCACAATTACAGCGGCGGATCGGCGGGCAATGTAACTCTGATCATGGCTATGGCCAAATCGATCAACACCGTGCCGGTTCGGCTGGCCAAGGATCACCTTGGCATCGGGCCGATCAAGGCCATGGCCGAGGCGATGGGCGTGGAATCGCCGCTCGAAGCGCACAAGACGATGGTGCTAGGCACCTCGGGCATGACGGTGATGGACCAGGCGACGGGCTACAGCGTGTTCGCCGACAACGGTTTCGTCGGCTTCCGGCACGGCATCAGCCAACTCGTCACCCGCACCGGCGAGGTGGTTTATGATTTCGCCAAGGATGCGCCGCCGCCACACCGGGTGTTGTCGGAGCAGGCGCTGAAATCGATGAACACCATGCTGGCGGCAGTACCGGTGATGGGCACGGCGCGGCGGGCCCAACTTCCCAACATCGTCGTCGCCGGCAAGACGGGCACGACGCAATCCTACCGCGACGCCTGGTTTGTCGGCTTCACCGGCAACTACACGGCGGCGGTATGGATGGGCAATGACGATTTCACGCCGACCAAGAACATGACCGGCGGCTCGCTGCCTGCGATGGTATGGCAGCGCCTGATGGTCTATGCGCACCAGAACATCGACCTCAAGCCGATCCCGGGCATCGACAAGCCCTTCATCGACGAGGAGATCGCTGCCAAGGCCGAGGAAGCACAGAAGAAGAGCGACGCGCAGGCGGTGGCCGATGCAGCCGCCGAACGGCCGCCGGTGCTGTCCAGCCGCACGACGCAGACGCTGCGGGACATGACCAACCTGTTCCAGTCGGCGCCCGTCCTCAATACGCCTCAACCGCCGGAGACGCTGTCGGCGCTGTGATGGCGCGCCTGGAACACCCCTCATCCGACCGAGCTTCGCTCGGCCACCATCTCCCGCAGGGGGAGAAGGAAGAGGCGGCTGCAATTCTACATCGGCCCGCTTGCCACAAGGCCCTGCGCCGCGATATCCCCGAGCGGCAACTCTTCGGTGTCCCCGGCCCTTCATGCTCAAAACTGCCTTCCTGACGTTGCTTTCGCTTGCCATAGCCATCATCGGCGGTGGCGGCAGCGTCTGGTATGCGCTGAAAGTCCAGGATGGCGTCGGCGCCATCCGGATCGGTCAATGGACAGCCTTTCCCGATATCGGCACGCCGTCCGCCGATCCTTATTCCAAGGCTCGCGTGGCGCGCGAGGGCGTGCTTGCACTCGGCCGTGCCGAGGGGCTGTCCTTCGTCGCCGAGCGAGACACGGGCGGCGCCGAGCTCAAGCGCGAATGCACCTACACCATCGAGGGCGGATTTCCGACGGCGCGGTTCTGGACGCTCTACGCCGCCGACCAGTCGCTCAGCGTGGTCGAGACCGGCAAATCCCGGCTGGCGGCGCTGCAATCCTACGGGGTGGTGCGCCAGCCCGACAATTCGGTGATCATTTCCGCCGGCCATCACCCGATGCCCGGCAATTGGCTGCTGACAGACGGCTTCGGCAGGATGTATTTCGTGCTGACCTTCTACGACACGCCAATCGCCAGCAGCACGGGCCTGTCGGACGTCTCGCTGCCGCGTATCGTCAAGGTCGGCTGCGATGCGTAGTTTTTATGCGGCGATGCGCAGACTTTTGCATGCCGTCCTGCTCGGCCTGCTCGGCGCCGGCATTGTGCACATCGCCGTGCTGCTTCTGGTGCCTGAATTTTCCGAACGCGACGCCTGGTCGCGGCTGTCCATGGCTTCGGATCTCTACAAGATGACGCGGCTCGATGCCGAGGCCGGTGGGGCGCCCGTGGTGAAATCCGTCGACCCGCTGTTTTATGCAACGGCGTGCCGGTTCGACCTGGGCGAAGGTTTGGTCCGCGTCAAGGCACCTGGACATGTCCCGTTCTGGTCGGTGTCGGTCTATGATCGCAGCGGCCACAACATCTATTCCTTCAACGACCACACAGCGACCGGCGGCGTTCTGGATGCCGTGGTGCTGACGCCGGCGCAGATGATCGACGTGCGCAAGGACCTTCCAGAGGATCTTCAGGGGGCGATCTTCGTCGAAGCGCCGGTCGAGGAAGGCATCTTCGTCATCCGTGCCTTCGTTCCCGACAGCAGCTGGAAGCCGATCGTGTCGCGCTTCTTCGAACAGAGTTCCTGCGAGTTGCAGGACTTCTAGAGCGTGTCGCGTCTGAACGGGTTCAGACGACCCGCTTCAGGTCTTTTTTATGCATGTCGTTCTCCCAAAACCGGGGTCACTTTCGGGCGACATGCACTAGACATGATCCCGGACCAAGGTCCGTGGCCGCCGAAACTCAGTGGTGCGGGACCGGCTTCGTCCCTGGCGACCCCGTCTTGTCGGGATCGACCGGCCGCACTTCGCCGGCATGCGACCGCTCATAGCGGATGCCGGGAAAGATGATCACCGCCGCCGGCATTTCGGCGGTTTGCTTTGCTCTGGTGTTTGGTGCCGTACGCGGCACGAAAGACAGTACCATGCCCATGGTTCGCGCATTCCTCTCGGTTTCCCCGGAGCACAACGCAACGCCTCCAAATGTCATTAAGGCGGCAGAGGGTTAACGGAACGCTAACGGATCGTCGCTAACTTGATCTTTGTTCTTGGTGCTCGCGAAACCGACGCAATCCCGGTCGAGCGCGCCAAGCTTGTGTCGAGTACGGGCGTATCCTTCGTGTCATCTTCGGACTTCAGGCAAATCGCGGCACGAAAAGACTCGGGAAAGGCCGAAAGGCTCTTCCGCGCCGCGGTGTCGGCGTTCTGCTCGCTCACCCGCCCTTCACGCCGCGAGATCGGCCAACTCGAAGACCTGACGCTGCCGCTGTTCAATGACGTGTCCGTCGAATCCCGCCGTTACGTGGCAGCCGCCCTTTCCGAATGCGAATACGCGCCCGCTGCCCTGGTGCGCCGTCTTTGCGAGGAACCGGTCGACATTGCCGCGCCGCTGCTCATCCGCTCACGCGCCGTCAGCGACATCGATCTCATCGCCCTGATCGGGCGGCATGGCCTGCCGCATGCGCGTGCCATCGCGCGCCGCAAGGGCTTGAACCCGACCATTGCTGACCTGATCAGGGCCCTCGAGAGGCCAACCCTGGTGCGCGCGCCGGACCCGGATGCGAACGCCGCTGGGGCAGACAAGATCGCGCCAGCGAGCGCGGATACCGCCTCCGGCGAGCCAGCCCGGGAACAGACATTCGGCATCGCGGCCGAGAATGCACGGCGCAGGCTGCGCTCGATGATGCGCACCGGCGACGAGAAGACAGCGACCGCCGAGCCTTTCAAGGGCGCCGACACCTATATGAAATTGCGCGAGACAGCGCTGACGGGAAACGCCGCGTTCTTCCAGACCGCGCTCGCCGATGCACTCGACATCGATTTCGAGATCGCGCGGTCGCTCACCGCCAACCATGCCTCGCTGCTTGTCGCCTTGCGCTCGCTCGACCTCAGCGAAGACAGGGCCTTCCTGGTCACGGTTGCCGTCTATCCCAGCCAGTTCCCGCACCCGCAGGCTATCCGGACTTTCCTCGACCGCTACCGGCTGCTGCATCGCGAGGCGGCCCAGGACAAGATGCGGTCGTGGAGAGCGGAAATCCTTTCAAGGGTGGTTCGCGGCGCAGCGCCTGCCAACAGCGATACACGCACCGCTTCGAACAGCGACGATGCGGCGGCTTCTTCCGGCCTCAGGGCGTCTTCACGGAAATAAGCTCCTCGACGGGCACGGCACCGGCCTCGATTTCGACCACCCAGATGTCGGGATCGAATTTTTTCTCCCGTTCCAGCCTGGCTTCGAGCACCGCGGGATCGTCACCAGCTCCGAGCAGAGTGAAAAACCGGTCGTCGGGCTTGGCCGAATCATAGCTTGTCTGCGGCGCCGGCCCGAACAGGGCAACCTCACCCAGCCTGCCCCGCGCCAGCACGAACACAGCGCCGGCCTCGGTCGCGCCACGCTTGACCACGGCGGCAAATCCACCGGCGCCGAAAATCCGGCGCAACAGGGCCGAAACCCACAGATCCGATGTGACGCGCATGAGAGAGCTCTCGAAACTGCCGGTTCTCTATCGATATTTCCGCCGCTCGGCGAGCCGTCGTTTCGGCCGTCAGTTGGTCAGGCCGATCTCGCGCATCTTGACGTAGACGATCTCATCGGGCTCGCCGGTCTGCGGCAGCCCGAACAGCGACTGGAATTCCTTGATCGCCGCCTTTGTGCGCGCGCCGACGACACCATCCAGCTGCATGTCGTCATTGCCGAACGCCTTGAGCCCGGCCTGGATCTTGACGATGCGGGCATCGGGCGCTTGCGTCGCGGCATCCGCCTGCCCGGAATTTGTCTGTCCCGAACCTGTCTGCAAAGACACCGGAACGGCGGCCGGCATATCCGGGCGCGGCTGCGGTCTGGGCACGACGGAAGCTGTCTTCGGCGTCGCGCCCAGTTGATCGAGCAGAAGCGCGTCGATCTCGCCGGACGTGTTGAGCCCGACCTTCTGCTGATAGTCCTGGATGGCCTTGCGGGTGTTGGGTCCGGAAATGCCGTCGACCGTCCCGGAATAGAAATCGAGATCCTTCAATATGCCTTGCACCTGCTCGACAACCGGATCGCCCTTGATCGGTGCCGGCGCGCCGGATGGCCGCACGATGTTGAATGTCGTCTCCGGTTCGTCGGGCGTCGCGTGCGGAAAGCCCGCAATGCTGCGGGTCGCAAAAAATGCGCCGGCATGCGGGAAAGGTTGGTACCACAAGGCATTTGCGGAGACATAGAACAGCGTCACCAGGAACGCCGTCGAGCCGCCCACCAGGACAGGATTGCGCGAGATCATGCCGCCGACGGCGACAGCGCCGTCCTGAAAGGCATTGCTGCGGCGCTTGACCGCCTTAGCCGGTTTTGCGGAGCGAGCCATCTCTGTCCCCTTTCGCCATCGCCACAGGCATGGTCAGCACGCCGGCTTTCTCCGCCTGATGTCCCTTCGGTCCGTTCACCGGCAGGCTGATGGTCACCGTGGTGCCCTCGCCTGGCATGCTTTCGATGGACATCGTGCCCTCGTGCAGCGCCACCAGGCCCTTGACCAGTGAAAGGCCAAGACCAGTCCCCTCGAAACGGCGCGTATAGTCGTTCTGGATCTGCATGAAGGGCTTGCCGAGATTGGCGAAATCCTCCTCGGCGATGCCGATGCCGGTGTCCCTGACCCAGAAATGCAGGCGCGAACCGATCCGCTTGGCGCCGACGACGACGTCGCCGCCGTCGGGAGTGAACTTGATCGCGTTGGAGACCAGGTTGATGAGCATCTGCTGCACGGCGCGCCGATCGGCATTGATGTCGCCGGCGTCCGGCGCGATCTGCGCCTGCAGATCGATGTTCTTGGCCTGCGCCTGCAGTTGCATCATCGACTGGCACATATCGACCGCCTCCGCGAACCGGAACGGCTCGGGTTCGGTCGCATAGACGCCCGATTCAATCCTGGACACGTCGAGTATCGAGGTTACGACGGCGAGCAGATGCTGGCCCGAATCCCGTACCAGGCCGACATATTCTTTCTGGCGCGGATCCTTGAAGGCGCCGAACATCTCATGCAGCAGCATATCCGAGAAGCCGATAATGGCATTCAACGGCGTGCGCAGTTCGTGGCTGACCACCGCCAGGAAGCGTCCCTTCGCCACCTCGGCGGACGCGGCCGCCTCATTGGCTGCCGCCAGATCCTCGCGCAACCGGGCGATCTCGTCATTCTGCCTCAGGACGAACGTAAAGACATCACCCTGTTCCTCACCACGCACGAGATCAAGCGAGAACGGCCGGTAATTGTCGGCCGTCAGGCCATTGCCATTCTGAGGCAGCCGGATGCGCAATTCGAGCCGGCGCGACAGTGCGCCGTCGCGCATGTCGGCCATTGCGCTGAGATAGGAAACGCGATCCGACAGATGAACGCGATCGAAGAGGCCGTTTCCGGACAGCAGTTCGGGCGGCAGTTTCAAAAGCGTGCGCGCTTTTGGCGACGCGTCCAGGACCTCGCCATGACGGGCGACGCGCAAGACCACCGCATCGATGATGTCTTCGAGCCGGTCGGCAGTGTCGAGCACATCAGCCGCATCGGCCGTGTTTTGAAATGCCGATGCGCGCGGGATCAGTGTGAGCGTCCAGGCCAACGGCACCAACCAGTGCCACGCCGCGATCTGCGCTCCTGCGAACGGGAATACGGTTCCAGCCAAAGGCTGAGCCAAGATGGCGACAGCGGCCGACACGGCTCCCCACAGTGCCGCGCGCCGCGAAGCGCCGATCCACCAGGCTTCAAAAGGCAGCGCCACCACAAGCATGGCGACAGGCGAACTCAGCCCGCCCGCGGCGGCAATGAGACTGCCGACAGAAATGCCGGCCAGCACCAGGGCGACCCAACTCGCTATCGCCATCTTGCCGGTCGCCGCCACCAGCAAGGCGACGAACCAGCACAGGCCAAAGGCGGCGAAAATGGCGGCCATGGTGACGGCGACGCCCATGCCTGAAGTAACCAGCGTGACCGCGGCACCGGCGACAAAGAAAGGAGCGGCGAGCATGACGCCGATAAAGCGGCGCTGGCGCTCGCGGTCGCTCCGCCCAAGGATGGACGGATGGACCATACGTTCGCAACCGGCCGAAATCGCGCCAGGCAATTCAACGTATCTGGCCTTGATTGATCTCAACTCAACGCACTCGCACTTGTCGTGGACAGCTCTGCTTTGCAGATGGTTCTGGTTGGCTTTGAAACTCGCATCCAGCGTTTAAGGAATGGATAAGGCAGGGCCGACCAGGGCCCGGCCTGCGGCAAATATCGGGATGCCGGCGGCCGAAAGCACGGACAAATGCAGCCATAGTAAACGGAGAGTTATCCGCCGACTGCACCCATCGGCCGGGCGCACTCGGCACCTGGACTTCCCTATTTCAAGAAAAACACAGGGAAATCATGGGGATATATGGTTATTTGTTGTTAAGGAAAATTGCTCGGATTTGAGACAAATCGATTGCAGAACGGTTCGTTTCGAATTTGCCTAAAATTTGAGGAAAATTCTCTCTTTGCCCGCAAGCCGTCCTTTGCGCCTGTGTGCCAAAATCCTGCCTACAAAAGAGGTCATGCCATATGGATGCATGATCCGGTCACGACGAGAGGGCAAGGGCATGGTCTTCCTCATAAGAATGGCTTTCTGGTTTTCGCTGGTGCTGCTGGCGCTGCCATTGAGTGTCGGCCCCGATGAAGCGGGGCATGAAAGCGTCGGACCGATCCAGGCCTTGTTTGCGGCACGCGAAGCGGTTGGCGATATCGCCGGCATTTGCGAACGCAAACCCGATGTCTGCGAGACCGGCAAGTCGGCGATGCACACCATTACCGCCCGCGCCAAAGAGACCGCCAAGATCGCGGCAGCGATGATGGACGACAAGTCCGCCGCCGGCCCCGACACGTCGACGATGACCGGCAGCGTGCCCGAAGGAATCGTCTTGCCCGAGACCGTCAACCTGCCGCCTCAGAATTAAGCCGTTTCGACGGCGCACCGCGGGCTGTCTGCCCTCTCGACGCCCGCGGTGTCCTTGTTTTTTCCGTGACGCGGAGCCGCCGCGTGACTATATCCCAGACATGACCACGACGATCCAGACGATCCGCGACGACTTCTCGTTCCTCGAGGAATGGGAAGACCGCTATCGCTATGTCATCGAACTCGGCGAGGCGTTGCCGCCGTTTCCGGACGAGCAGCGCAGCCCCGCCAACAAGGTGCCGGGATGCGTCAGCCAGGTCTGGCTGACCACCGAACGCGGAGCTGGAGCCGATCCTGTCATCACCTTCACCGGCGATTCGGACGCTCATATCGTGCGTGGGCTGGTCGCGATCATGCTGGCGCTGTTTTCCGGCAGGACCGCCAGCGAAATCCAGAAGACCGATGCGGAAGCGACATTGAAAGAACTCGGCCTCGACGAACATCTGTCGCCGCAGCGCGCCAACGGCCTTCGCTCGATGGTCAAGCGCATCAAGCGCGACGCCGAGGCAGCGCTGAAGCAGACCGCCTGACGCTTCCCGACCCGATCCGCGCGTCGCGGCTCGCAAAAATCAAACGGCGCCCGAAGGCGCCGTTGATGTCGATCCGATCTGGCTGGCAGCAATTACCGCGCTTTGCGCTTGCGACCGAGACCCATCTTCTTGGCGAGTTGGGACCGGGCAGCTGCATAGTTGGGTGCAACCATCGGATAGGTCGGGTCGAGGTTCCACTTTTCGCGATACTGGTCCGGCGTCAGGTCATAGTGGGTCATCAGGTGGCGCTTCAGCGACTTGAACTTCTTGCCGTCTTCAAGGCAGACGATGTAGTCGTCATGAACCGACCGCTTCGGGTTGACCGCCGGCTTCTGCTTGTCGACAGGCGGCTGTTCGGCGGTTCCGCCCACACGCCCGAGCGCGGCATGGACATCGGATATCAGGTTCGGCAATTCGCCGACCGGCACGGGATTGTTGCTGACATAGGCGGCCACCACATCGGCGGTCAATTCGATCAGCGCATCGCTGTTTCTGGAAGGTGTTTCGACAATATCCATGGTCTTCGGTCCCCAACAAGAGTTACATCGATCTGCGCCCTTTTTTACAAGCAGGGCATCGCACGAATTTTGTGCAGGTAGAGTTTCTACGATTCGTGTCGCGGGCACATCAATGAGCGTGCAGACCAAGTAAGTCAATTCGCCCCTCGCGCTATATTGAACGATATTGATCAAATGTTCCGCGATCAGCTTCAATCTTTCGTGCATTGTGTAATTTATCGATATTTCGCGTTCCCGTCGGCGGCAGCTGACGTAACGTCAGATCGCCGTTACATTCGTGGCAACTCACGAAACGGGTTTTAATGTTTGATCTTGCTTGGCTATCGCTCGAGAAATATTGGTTGTTCGCATTTGTCCACAAAACCACAGGTTGCCGTGGTCAACACAAGCAATCAGGCGACATGCCAGTCATCCGACCGATCGGCTGATTGCTGCCGCGTCAATCAATGCGGGATGATGTATTTGCCATAGGCCCAGCCGGTGACGAAATTGCCGTTCTGGACCGGATCATGCCAGACTTCGCACCAGCGATAGCGGATCTTTTGTGCCTGCTTCCATGCCGGCTGGTTGGCGATGTCGAGCAGGTTTATTCCGCCGGTGCATCGCCCGGTCATCTGCAGAACGGTGCCGTTCGGATATCCCGCCTGCTTTTGGGATGTGCCCGAAGGGTATTTGCGTACATTGAGCGTGTCGCCGAACGGGACATTGGCCACTTGCCAAGCCGCGAATACGGTCGCATGAGACTGGCCGGCAAAGCCCAGAGTTAGCGAAGCAACGGCGAAAGCCGCAGTAGTCCGAGACCAAATAGTCATCATCTCTCCTCCCGGCTCATCTCCTGGAGCCGACACAACCCATACGCTCCGGCTCTTGAACCTGCCCTGATCGGCGTGTTCATTTGCCATTCAAGATATTTCTCCATTCGAGATGACCCTTCAAGATACTGGCCCATTGAAGATACTGGCCCATTGAAGATACTGGCAAAGCGAGACGCAATGACCAAGACATCCATATTTCCGATCGTCAGCCCGCCAACGCCCGAGAAGCGGCCGGTTTCCGACACGCATCACGGCATCACGCGAACCGACGACTATGCCTGGCTACGGGCCGATAACTGGCAGGAGATGTTCCGCGACCCGTCATTGCTCGATGCGGGGATCCGCGCAGAACTCGAGGCGGAGAATGCTTACCAGTCGAAGCTGATGGCCGATACGGTCGAACTGCAAAAGCAGCTTTTCAAGGAGATGAAGGGCCGTATCAAGGAAGACGATTCTTCCGTGCCGATGAAGGATGGGCCCTATGCCTACGGCTCGTCCTTTAAACTTGGTGGCGAGCAGCCGCGCTATTTCCGCATGTCGCGCGACGGCGGCGCCGAGCATATCCTGCTCGATGGCGACGCGGAGGCCGCGGGCAAGGCCTATTTCCGTCTTGGCGGTGTCGACCATTCGGCCGACCACGCCAAGCTGCTATGGGCATTCGACGACAAGGGCTCCGAATTCTACACGCTTCGCGTGCGCGACCTTGCCGATGGCAAGGAGCTTGCCGACCAGATCCCCGACACCGGCGGTTCAGGCGTCTGGAACGCAGGCAATGACGGCTTCTTCTACACGCGTCTCGATCCCAACCATCGCCCGTCCAAGGTACTGTTCCATGCGCTGGGCGACAGCCCGGACAGCGACCGGCTGATCTATGAGGAAACCGATCCCGGCTTCTTCATGAATGTCGACGGCACCCGCAACAACGAATGGATCATGATCGGCATCAACGATCACGAGACTTCGGAATACCGCCTGATGCGCGCCGACGATCCGTCTGCCGAACCGAAACTGGTGTCGCCGCGCGAGGTTGGCCTTCAATACGAGCTGGAAGAAGGCGGCGATATCTTCTTCATCCTGACCAATGCCGACGGCGCCAACGACTTCAAGATCATGACGGCGCCGGCGAGCGATCCCGTGCGCGCCAACTGGCAGGAACTGGTGCCGCACGAGCCCGGCCGGCTGATCCTGTCGGTGATCGGCTTCAGGGACCACATGGTCCGGCTCGAACGCAAGGAAGGCCTGCCGCGCATTGTGGTGCGCGACCGTATCAGCGGCGAGGAGCATCTTCTGTCCCTCGACGAGGAGGCCTTCTCGCTCGGCCTGTCGGGTTCCTATGAGTACGACACCGAGATCATGCGCTTTTCCTACTCGTCGATGACGACGCCCGCGCAGGTGTTCGACTATAACATGCGCACCCGCGAGCGGGTGCTGCTGAAGACCCAGGAAGTGCCGTCCGGCCATGATGCGGACCATTATGTCACGCGGCGGCTGATGGCGCCGGCCAGCGATGGCGAACTGGTGCCGATCTCGCTTTTGCATCATCGCGACACGCCGCTGGACGGATCCGCACCTTGCCTGCTTTACGGCTACGGCTCCTATGGCATCACCGTGCCGGCCGCCTTCAACACCAACTGGTTCTCGCTGGTCGACCGCGGCTTTGTCTTCGCCATTGCTCACGTTCGCGGCGGCAAGGACAAGGGCTATGGCTGGTACGATGACGGCAAGCGGGAGAACAAGATGAACACGTTCACCGATTTCATCGCCGTCGCGCGCCATCTGGTCACCGAGCGTTACACGGCGCATGACCGTATCGTCGCGCAAGGCGGTTCGGCCGGCGGCATGCTGATGGGTGCCGTCGCCAACATGGCGCCGGATTGTTTTGGCGGCATCGTCGCCGAGGTTCCCTTCGTCGATGTGCTCACCACCATGCTCGATGCGACCCTGCCACTGACGCCGCCGGAATGGCCCGAATGGGGCAACCCGATCGCGTCCGCCGACGACTATCGGACGATCGCTGCCTATTCGCCCTACGACAATGTCTCTGATCACGACTATCCGCCGATCCTGGCGCTGGCCGGTCTCACCGATCCGCGCGTCACCTATTGGGAACCGGCCAAATGGGTGGCCCGGCTGCGCGACCGCAAGAGCGGCGACAATCCGGTTCTGTTCAAGATCAATATGGATTCCGGCCATGCAGGCGCTTCCGGCCGGTTTTCGCGGCTGGAAGAGATCGCCTACACCTACTCCTTCGCGCTGAAAGTGATGGGCAAGGCGCAGCTTACGGGAGCAACCAACAAATGATCGACCTGACCACCCTGATCGCCTACATCGCGGTCGTGCTCGGCTTCGTCTTCATTCCAGGCCCCGCCACCCTGCTGACGATCGCCCGGGCAACGAGTTCCGGAACCAAGGTCGGCATCGCGACGGGCGCCGGGATCGCTGCCGGCGACGTCTTTCATACCGTCATGGCCATGATCGGCATCTCGGCGATCATCGCCGCGTCGGCGACGCTGTTCAGCGTCATCAAGTACATCGGCGCGGCCTACCTGGTTTATCTCGGCATTCGCGCGATCATCGAGAAAACACCGGCCAACCCGGCGGCCGGTGCGCTCGCGATCTCCGCCGGCAAGGCGTTTCGACAGGCTGTCCTGACCGAAGTGCTCAACCCCAAGACCGCTCTGTTCTTCCTCGCTTTTCTGCCTCAGTTCGTGCGGCCTGAAAACGGATCGGTGATGCTTCAGATGACCGCGTTGGAGGTCATCTTCGTCATACTGGGCCTTTTCAGCACGGTCGTCTTTGCCGTGAGCGCTGGCCGGCTCGGCACGTTCCTGCGCCGAAATCCGTCGGTGTTACGATTGCAGGGCAAAGTTGTCGGCGGCATCTACTGCGCTTTGGGCGTCCGTCTGGCGCTGCAGCAACGCTGACTCTGGACGATAATCGACGCACCCTTTCCAGAGGGCTGGGTGTCAGGATTTTTTGAAGCTCCCGTCGCTCATTTTCACTCGCAATTGCGACGACCGCGCGCTACCCAGTGCGCGGCTTTTCCCGGCCTGACAGCCTCCAATCGCGTAAAGGTTCATTATGCTGCTCGTCGACGTCTATCTCGACAAATCACCCATCCAGGGAATCGGCGTCTTTGCCAAGAACCACATTCCTCGCGGTACTCTGATCTGGAAGTTAGACCCAAGGTTCGATCGGCTCATCGAGGTCGAGACTTATGAGCGGGCGGCCGGCCCGGTGAAGAGCTATCTCGACCGCTACTCCTATCCTGACCGCCGCGATCCGAACTACATCGTCTTCGAAGCCGACGACGCGCGCTACATGAACCATGCCGACGAGCCTAATTGCGACGTCTCCTCACCCGAGGAGAGTTTTGCGCTGCGCGACATCGCGCCTGGCGAAGAGTTGACCTGCAACTACAACCATTTCTTCGAAACGGGCTTCGATTTTCTCGGTGACCGCCACCTGTCATCCGCAGACTCGATCTAGACTAGTTCGCCCTCTTGCGGGCCGGATAGCCGTTTGGATGCGCGGGTATCGCCTTGAGATAGGCGGCGATGGCAGCACGGTCCTGCGGCGCCAGCTCGGCCATGTTTCGCTGCACGTCGACCATGGCGCCGCCGACGGAATCAAAATCGGGCGTGAAGCCGGTTTCGAGGTAGTTGACGATGTCGGCTTCCGACCAATCGCCTATACCGCCCTCGCCCGATGTGATGTTCGGCACGACGCCGCTGCCTTCGGCAGCCACCGCACCGGCCAGCCACACGTTCTTTTTCGTACCACCTGCGAGGTCGCGCGGCGTGTGGCATTCGCCGCAATGGCCCGGCCCCTCGACCAGATAGCGGCCGGCCACGACCGGATCGGGTGTGCCAGCGGGAAATGGAACGACCGGCTGGTCGCTAAGATAGAGCAATTTCCACAGGCCAATGCCGCGACGAATGTTGAAGGGAAAACCGAGCGAATTTGCAGGCGCCTTGCCAGCGACGGCCGGCAGCGTCTTGAGGAAGGCATAGAGATCGCCAATGTCGGCCGGATTCATGCGCGCGTAGGACGCATAGGGAAACGCCGGATAGAAGTGTCGGCCCGAAGGCGACACGCCCTTCAGCATGGCATTGGCGAGGTCCTCGACCGACCATGCGCCGATGCCGTCCTTGGCGTCTTGCGAAATGTTGGGCGGCACGAAGGTTCCGAACGGCGTCTTGAGCTCGAGACCGCCCACGAGTTGAAGCCGGGCATCGCCCTGTGAGCCCGGCTTTGCATGGCAGGATGTACAACCGCCGGCATAAAAAATGCGCTTGCCCCTGGCTGCGTCGCCAGGACCGAGCTTGGCCAGGGTCTCCCTGTCGAGCCTCACCGGCGCCGACCCGACCCACCCGGCAACCGCGCCGACGCCGCCGAGGATGACGATGGCGCCGACGAGTTTCTTTAGCCAGGGCATCGCCCGCTATCAGCCTTTTTTCACCCGGTAGGTCTGGTGGCAGGTGCCGCAATCGGAGCCGATGGCGCCGAATTGCGCCTTCAACGCATCGACGTCGGCAGGAGCGGCAGCGGCCGCGGCCTTGACGTCGGCGACATATTTGGCGTTGGTGGCCTTGAAGCCAGCCATGTCTTCCCAGATCTTCGGCGACGCAGTGGTATCGCCGCCCGTGTCGCTGCCCGCCGGAAACAGCGCGTCTACGTCGACTTTCTCGGCATTCGCATGCAGCGCCTGCAGCGCCGTCAGCACCGCGGCGGCATCAAACGGCTCCTCGCCCTTGACCACTTTCGACAGGCCGCCGACGATCTTTCCACGTTCCTTCATCAGTGCCTGCCGGTCGAGGATCGGGTCGGCAAAGGCCGCCGAAGCCGCGAGTGCGAGCACAGAGATGGCGATAACAAGCTTTCTCATTCAATTGGCTCCATGATGAAGGCATTTCGGGACAGGACGTCAACGGATGCTACAGAGGGAAAATTCCCTTCCCCCTGATGATTTTTGCCGGACCTTTGCTCTTGCGGGACGCAGAAAAGAAAAGCCCCGGGTGATACCGGGGCTTCTGGAAATCGATCACTTCGCCTTTTCGTACAATTCCAGGACATGGTCCCAGTTGATCAGGCTGTCGACGAACGCCTCGAGATATTTCGGCCGGGCGTTGCGGTAGTCGATGTAGTAGGAGTGCTCCCAGACATCGACGCCGAGGATCGGCGACGCGCCATGGACGAGCGGGTTTTCGCCGTTCGGTGTCTTGGAGATCGCCAGCTTGCCATCCTTGACCGAGACCCAGGCCCAGCCGGAGCCGAACTGTGTCGTGCCAGCGGCAATGAAGTCGGCCTTGAACTTGTCGTAGCCGCCGAGATCGCTATCGACTGCCTTCTGCAAGGCGCCCGGCAGCTTGTTGCCGCCGCCGCCTTTCTTCATCCACTTCCAGAAATGGATGTGGTTGTAATGCTGGGCGGCATTGTTGAAGAGGCCGGCATTCTTGCCGAACGACTGCTTGACCACCTCTTCGACCGACAGATCGCCCAAGCCGGCCTCGGCGGCGAGTTTGTTGCCGTTATCGACATACGCCTTGTGGTGCTTGTCGTGGTGATATTCCAGCGTCTCTTTCGACATGTAAGGCTGCAAGGCCTCATAGTCGTAAGGCAGAGCGGGCAATTCAAAGGCCATGGATAGTACTCCCTCGTGGAAAAATCCGGTGTCGATACCGGAGTAAGATAGGTCTGGAATGGGTTGGGACAACTCCGGATGAAGCGTCGATCGCCTTTTTATCCGCTCAAACAGCAGAAGTCGAATGCGCCCAATCCCAATAGAGTTCGCGCGCTTTTTTGGCCACCGGCCCGGGTTGCAGATTGCGATCCTCGATGCGCGTGATCGGCACCACCTTGGAATGGTTCCCGGTCGAAAAAATTTCGTCTGCTTCGAGGAAATCGCGCACCGACAGCGTCTTTTCCGTGGTCCTGAAGCCATATTCGCCGAGCAGCGCTATCGTGCGCGAGCGGGTGATGCCGGACAGGAAGGTGCCGTTCGGCGCAGGCGTAAAGACGTGGCCATCCTTGACCAGGAAGATGTTCGAGGTTCCGGTCTCGGCGACGTTGCCCAGCATATCGAGCACCATTGCGTTGTCGAAGCCGCGCATCTTGGCTTCGAGAATGGCCCTACCGTTGTTGGGGTAAAGGCAGCCGGCCTTGGCGTTGGTCGGCATGGTTTCAATGGTCGGACGCCGGAACGGCGACACGGTCACCGAAAAGCCAGTCGCCGGAATCATCGGTGATTCATAGAGGCAAAGGCAAAAGCGCGTCGAGGCGGGATCGGCCGGCACGCCCATATAGCCGCCATGCTCGGCCCAGTACATCGGCCTGATATAGACCGCCGTCTTGCCGTCGAACTTCTTCAACCCATCCCATGTCAGCCCGACGATCTTGTCAGCGCTCATGTTCGGCTTCAGGCCGAGCGCAATCGCCGAGGAATTCACCCTGGCTGCGTGGAAGTCGAGATCCGGCGCCACGCCTTCGAACCAGCGGCCGCCGTCAAAAACGCTGGTGCCGAGCCACATGGCGTGGCTGCGCGGCCCCAGAATGGCGACGTTGCCTTCGTGCCAATCACCATCGACGAAAGTCCATGTCGTGGATTGCGCCGCAGCCGCCAGTGTCATCGTGTCGTCCCATCTCAATCGGTCTCGTGTGACAGCCATTGGAAGATGCTTTGGCGGGCGCCGTCAACCGGCATCATGGAGTTTTGTTGAGGCCAGTGCCGGGGCGCAATGCAATCAAAGCTTGCACCTTGTCGCGCCTGCCCTCAAAACTGCTGTCATGCAATACGCCGCCTATGTCTTCGACGCCTATGGCACGCTTTTCGACGTGCATGCCGCCGTGCGCCGTCATGCCGACCGGATCGGGCCGGACGGCCAATTGTTGTCCGAGATCTGGCGCGCCAAACAGCTCGAATATTCCTGGGTGCGCACGCTGATGGGCGCCTATGCCGATTTCTGGCAACTGACCGAACAGGCGCTCGATTTCGCCTTGCGCAAGGTTCCCTCGGCCGACCCCGGTCTCAAGGCGATATTGCTGGATGCCTATTGGCGGCTCGATTGCTATCCGGAAGTGCCGGCCGTGCTCAAGGCGCTCAAGGCTTCGGGAGCGAGGCTGGCGATCCTGTCCAACGGCTCGCCCGAAATGCTGCAGGCGGCGGTCAAATCCGCCGCGCTCGACCAGGTTCTGGACGATATCTATTCCGTCGATACGGTGCGGCGCTTCAAGACCGATCCCGCGGTCTACGACATGGTCGCCACCGGCTGGCGCCTCTACCCCGGCGCGGTTTCCTTCCAGTCGTCCAATCGCTGGGACATTGCAGGCGCCACCAAATTCGGCTTTCGCACGGTGTGGATCAACCGCTCCAACCAGCCCGAAGAATACCGGGACTTCCCACCGGCCCTGATCCTGCCGTCGCTCGAAGCCCTTGTGCCCGGCAGCTAAGAGACCTGTGTCTCTGGCGCCACAGTAGCAGCCTGGTCACAGCTTCGCCTTTGTTTGCCCACGTTCGGGCCAGAATCGGAACCGCCTATCGCCCCAGGTGTTGTCAGGCACCCGCGTAACTGTCGGCGAATTCACGCTTTGTTGCGATTTGAGACTTAAAGAAGGCAACCATGTCCATAACCGAAATCGAATCTTTTCGCCTGAGCCGTCGCGGCTTTCTCAATGCCGCAGCCCTGGGCGCCGCTTCGATCGCGGTTTCCGCATGCGCCACCACCGGGCCGGGTCCGGTCGAGCCGCCGCCACCAACCTATGTCGAGCCGCCTCTGGCGGACTATGTGACGATGTATGCAGCAGTCAGCGACGGCGGCTTCGATTTGCCGGCCATCCCAGTCGACAAGATCGATCCGCAATTCCTGCGTCAGATCGTTCCCGACCCGACGGGACAGAAACCGGGAACCATAGTCGTCGATACGACCGGCCACTTCCTTTATCTGGTTCGTCCAGGCGGTCAGGCGATACGCTACGGTGTCGGCCTTGGCCGCGCCGGCTTCGAATGGTCTGGCGACGCCGTCGTTCAGTGGAAGCAGAAATGGCCAAAGTGGACGCCGCCGGACGAAATGATAGCCCGCCAGCCGGAACTGAAACCCTACAGTGCCGACAATGGCGGCATGCCCGGCGGCCTGAAGAACCCGCTCGGTGCACGCGCGCTCTATCTGTTCCAGGGCAATGTCGACACGCTCTACCGTCTGCACGGCTCGCCGGAGTGGCGCTCGATCGGCAAGTCGGTGTCGTCAGGCTGCGTGCGTCTGATGAACCAGGACATTATCGACCTCTATGATCGCGTGCCTTCGAAGACGCCGGTCATCGTGACCAGCGACGCCAGCCAACCCATGGTGGCGACGGCAAACCGACAGGCGATCCCGATCGATGCCGGCGTGCCGGACGGTTCGGTGCTGCTTGGACCGGTCAAGGCGATCACGAATTCGATTTTCTGAGCTGACTAGGCAGCGGCGCCCACTGCCTCCAGTCACCGCCCGCGCGACAAGCTCCCCAGAATGCCGCGCACGATTGCCCGACCGACCGAGGAGCCGACCGAGCGCACCACCGACTTGATCGCCGCCTCTGCGACCGTCTGGCGGTTGGACGGGCGCGGTGCAGATGTGCGCCTGCCACCGGATTGCGGCGCGGGATCGTCATTGCCGAAGCCCGGAATGGTCCAGCGCGAGCCGCCGCTGCCGGCCTGCTGGGCCTGCTCTTCGGCATCCTGCGCGTCCTTGGCCTTTTTCTGCAGCATTTCGAAAGCCGATTCGCGATCGACGGCCTGATCGTACTGGCCGGCGACCGGGCTTTCCTGGATCAGCTTTTGCCGCTCAGCGGCCGTTATGGGCCCAAGCCGCGAGGATGGCGGGCGGATCAGTGTCCGCTGCACCATGGACGGAACACCCTTGGCTTCCAACGTCGAGACCAGCGCCTCGCCAGTGGCAAGCTGTGTAATGGCGGTCATGCAGTCGAAATCGGGATTTGGCCGGAACGTTTCGGCCGCCGTCCGGACTGCCTGCTGCTCGCGCGGTGTATAGGCGCGCAGCGCGTGCTGGACGCGATTGCCGAGCTGGGCCAGGACTTTTTCAGGGATATCCAAAGGGTTCTGGGTGACGAAATAGACGCCGACGCCTTTCGAGCGGATCAGTCGGACGACCTGCTCGACGCGATCGATGAGCACCTTGGGTGCTTCGTCGAACAGAAGATGCGCCTCGTCGAAGAAGAACACCAGCTTCGGCTTGTCGGGGTCGCCGACTTCCGGCAGCACCTCGAACAGCTCCGACATCAGCCATAGCAGGAAGGTCGCGTAGAGCCGCGGATTCATCATCAGCTTGTCGGCGGCAAGCACGCTGATGGCGCCGCGTCCGTCGCGGGTGGTGCGCATGATATCGGCGATACGCAGTGCCGGTTCGCCGAAGAAGTTTGCGGCCCCCTGCTGTTCGAGGACCAGCAGCGTGCGCTGAATAGCCCCGACCGATGGCTTCGTCACGTTGCCATAGCGTGAGCCGATCTCGTCGGCGCGCTCGGCGATGTTGGCGAGCAGCGCCTGCAGGTCCTTCATGTCGAGCAGCAGCAGACCTTCCTCATCCGCCAGGCGGAAGGCGATGTTCATGATGCCTTCCTGCGCCTCGGTCAGGTTCATCAGGCGCGACAGCAACAACGGCCCCATTTCCGAGACCGTGGCGCGGATCGGATGACCCTGCTCGCCGAACAAGTCCCAGAAGATAACGGGAAATTCCTGGAAGTCATACGGATCGAGCTTGACCTGTTCGGCCCGCTTGACGAGGAAATCCTGTGCCGTGCCCATCATCGCGATGCCCGACAGATCACCCTTGATGTCCGCGCAGAACACCGGCACGCCGGCGTTGGAAAATCCTTCGGCCAGGATCTGCAAGGTGACGGTCTTGCCGGTGCCGGTGGCGCCGGTCACCAGGCCGTGACGATTCCCATATCGCAGCAACAACTGCTCGGCACGCTGATAGCTGTCGTCGGGCTTTCGGCTGGCGCCGATGAAAATACTGGTCTCGTCAGCCATATGTCCGGTCTCCGCAAACTGATGTGTCTAAAGCCAGTGGCCTTGCCGCAGGTATAGTGAGGCCATTGCACAGCGACAATGCCATTCGTCCAAATCGGGGCCATTCGTCCAAATCGGGGCCATTCGTCCAAATCCGGGCCATTCGCCCAAATCGGCCCCATTCGTTCAGATCGGGTTTTTGGAGCTTGCGGATTTTGCCGCTGTTTGGCAATCGTCGTCCACGCGGACTGACCTATATCTGATGGATCGAATCCGGTCTCTGAAAGCGCATTGCATTGCGATATCGGACCGGGGACCGTAGACTGAACCGCTCCCGGCTGGTGCGGCCGCATGAAACGAGGAGGACGGATGGGCGCCGGAGCCTTGATCCAGGACGTGGAATCCGAGAACGCCGAGCGTCAGCGATGGCTCGCCTTGGCGGAAAAGGCATTGGCAGGCGCTTCCTTCGAGGAAAAGCTGGTCTCGCACAGCGATGACAACATCCGTATCGAACCGCTCTACGACCGCAGCACCGCGGCGGAACCGATCGTGCGTACAAACCCGAAATCGCCATGGATCGTCAGCCAGCGCATCGACGATCCGGACATCGACCGTGCCAGAAGCCAAGCGCTGGAGGATGTTGCACAGGGTGCCACGGGATTGTCGCTGGTCTTCGAAGGGGCACCCAACGCGTTCGGCTACGGCTTGCCGAGAACGGCGGAGGCGCTGGAGGCAGTGCTGGACGGCATACCGCTCAACCGCATCCAGGTTCGCATCGACGCCCATCCCTGGAGCCGCGCCGTGGCCGACTGGTTGGTCGCGTTCCTGAGCAAGCGGCGATCGGACCCGGCAAAGCTCAACCTCTCCTTCGGCATCGATCCAGCGGCGATCTTCGCGGGAACCGGTCGGCTGCGCATGTCGATCGAGGCGCTGCAGGCCTCTATGCCACAGTCGCTGGCGCACTTCTTCGCGATGGGCGTTCCGGGCGTGCTGCTGGAAGCGGACGGGCGCGTGTTCCACAATGCCGGCGCCACGGAAGCGCAGGAACTTGGCATCATGCTGGCTTCGGCTGTCTCCTATCTCAGAATGTTCGAGACGGCGCGGCAGCCGCTTGTCTATGCCGCACCCCATATCGGTTTTGCGCTCAGCGTCGACCAGGACCAGTTGCTGTCGACGGCCAAGATGCGAGCACTGCGCAGGCTATGGGCGCGGGTGCAGGATGCTTGTTCGATCCCGACATCCACCGCCAATATCCATGCCGAGACGTCGTTTCGCATGATGACGGCGATGGATCCGGAGACCAACATCCTGCGCACCACCATTGCATGCTTTGCCGCGGCGTGCGGCGGCGCCGATTCGATCTCCATCCTGCCGCACACGATCGCGCATGGTCTGCCGGCGGGTTTTGCCCGTCGTGTTGCCCGCAACACGCAGCTGATCATGGCCAATGAAAGCCATATCGATCATGTCACCGATCCCGCCTATGGTTCCGGCGCCGTCGAGGCGTTGACCGCGGAGTTGTGCGAGTTGGCGTGGACGGAATTGCAGACGATCGAAGCCGAGGGCGGTGTCCTGTCCAGCCTTCAGGACGGACGCATCCAGAAGCGCGTCCACGCAGCTGCGGAGCAGCGCAATGCAGCCTACCGCACAGGCCAACGGGCCATCATCGGCACCACGCTCTATCCATCGAAAGACGAACGTCCGGTCGAGACGCTGGCGGCGGAACGGCGGCCGGCCTTCACCGAAGGCGTTGCCGTCTGCGAGGCGCTGTTTCCAGTCCGCATCGACCAATCGATCGGAGCCGGCTCTTGATCCCGGACTTCGGCCAAATCGGCTGGGTCCCGCCACGCCGCGCTCCCGTCGAGGTCAAAGGCCAGCGGACCACGCCGGAAGGGCTCGTCGCCAAGCATCTGTACAATCAAAGCGACCTCAAGGGGTTGCCGCATCTCGACACCTATCCCGGCCTGCCGCCCTTCGTGCGCGGCCCCTACCCGACCATGTATGTCCAGCAGCCCTGGACGATCCGGCAATATGCCGGCTTCTCGACCGCCGAAGAATCCAACGCATTTTACCGACGCAACCTTGCCGCTGGTCAAAAGGGCCTGTCGGTCGCCTTCGATCTCGCCACGCATCGCGGCTATGACAGCGATCATCCGCGCGTTGCCGGCGATGTCGGCATGGCTGGCGTCGCCATCGATTCCATTCTCGACATGCGGCAGCTCTTCGACGGCATTCCGCTCGGCGAGATGACGGTATCGATGACGATGAACGGCGCGGTGCTGCCGATCATGGCGCTCTACATTGTAGCGGCGGAAGAACAGGGCGTTGCGCAGAAAGATCTCGCCGGCACCATTCAGAACGACATTCTAAAGGAGTTCATGGTCCGCAACACCTACATCTATCCGCCAAAGCCCTCGATGCGGATCGTGTCGGACATCTTCTCGTACACATCGAAGAACATGCCGAAGTTCAATTCGATATCGATCTCCGGCTATCACATGCAGGAGGCCGGCGCGACGGCCGACCTTGAACTCGCCTATACGATCGCCGATGGCATCGAGTATGCCCGCGCCGGCGTCGCGGCGGGCCTCGACATCGACCGCTTTGCGCCGCGCCTGTCCTTCTTCTGGGCCATCGGCATGAATTTCTTCATGGAAGTCGCCAAGCTGCGGGCCGCGCGCCTGTTGTGGGCGACCCTGATGCAGAAGAATTTTTCGCCGAAGGACGAGCGCTCGTTGTCGCTGCGCACCCATTGCCAGACTTCTGGCTGGTCGCTGACGGCGCAGGATCCCTACAACAACATTGTCCGCACCATGATCGAGGCAATGGCTGCAACGCAGGGCCACACCCAATCGCTGCACACCAATTCCTTCGACGAGGCGATGGCGCTGCCGACCGACCATTCGGCGCGGATCGCCCGCAACACCCAGCTCATCCTGCAAAAGGAATCCGGCACCACGCGCATCATCGACCCGTGGGGCGGTTCGGCCTATCTTGAACGGCTGACGCATGATCTGGCGGCGCGCGCTCTTGCCCATATCGAGGAGGTCGAGGCGCTCGGCGGCATGGCGGCGGCGACCGAACAGGGCATTCCCAAGCTGCGCATCGAGGAGGCTGCCGCGCGCACGCAGGCGCGGATCGATTCCGGCGAGCAGATGCTGGTCGGCGTCAACGCCCATCGGCCCGAGACCGACATCGAGGTCGACGTGCTGAAGATCGACAATGCCGAGGTCAGGGCCCGGCAATTGTCGAAGCTGCAACGGCTGAAGGGCACGCGCGATGTCGCCGCCGTCGAAAGCGCACTCGATGCGCTGACCCGTGCCGCGCAAGGCAATGAAAACCTGCTGGAATTCGCCATCCGAGCCGCGCGCGCCAATGCAACGGTCGGCGAGATTTCATTCGCGTTGGAAAGGGCGTTTGGGCGCCACGTCGCTACGGTGCAGACCATTTCCGGCATCTATCGCAAGGCGCTTGGCGATCATCCCGTGGTCGACGGGCTGCAGGACAAGCTTGACGCCTTCGAGAAGAAGACCGGCGGCAAGCCGCGCATTCTCGTCGCCAAGATGGGCCAGGACGGCCACGACCGTGGCCAGAAGGTCATCGCTACGGCCTTCGCCGATCTCGGCTTCGACGTCACCGTCGGCGCGATGTTCCAGACACCGGATGAGATCGCCAGGCTGGCGGTCGCACAGGACGTCCACATCGTCGGCGCCTCGTCGCTGGCGGCGGGACATCTGACGCTGATCCCGGAACTGCGCGACGCGCTTAAAAAGCTCGGCCGCGGCGACATGCTGATCGTCGCCGGCGGCGTCATCCCACCGCAGGACTATGACGCGGTGCGGCAAGCCGGCGCTGCGGAAATCTTCCCGCCGGGCACAGTCATTCCAGAGGCAGCGGATCGCCTGCTGGACCGGCTGCTGGCCACGGACTAGGACTGCCGCATCTCTGAAAAGGTTGTGCTAGACTGACACTGCAACCAAGGTGCGGTAACCGTGAAGACGACCATCCACAAGCTCGACGACGGATCAGATGCCCTGATCTTGCCACGGGAATGCTGGACAGCTTGAATCTGCAATCGGGCGATCAGCTCCAGAT
Source organism: Mesorhizobium sp. WSM1293 (assembly GCF_000513875.1). Lineage (NCBI taxonomy): Bacteria > Pseudomonadati > Pseudomonadota > Alphaproteobacteria > Hyphomicrobiales > Phyllobacteriaceae > Mesorhizobium > Mesorhizobium sp. WSM1293. Next base: position 83,053 of record NZ_AZUV01000020.1, read on the forward strand.
CATCGAAACTGATCACGGCATCATTTTAAGACCGGTGGCCGACAGGTTCGAACGGCAGATGAAGGCCGCGCGCGAGGTCATGGACAAATATCGGGTCGGGCTTCAGAAACTCGCCAAATGACGCGCCAATCAGTGCGGCGGATTTGAGACGTCCTAGCTCTCGGAGAGCTTGACGATTTCCCATTCCTTGCCGTTGACGCTGGCCAAGTCGCCGATCTTCTTGCCGAACAGGGCGACAGCCATTGGCGAAACATGCGAAATGCTGCCCTTGGTGGGATCAGCCTCGTCCTCGCCGACGATCTTCCAATGCACCTTCTTGCCGTCATCGCTCTCGATCGTGACGCCCATGCCGAAGCGCACAACGTCACTGCCCGGCTCCGGCACCGAGAGTTCGGCGCTTTCGCGCCGGGCGGTCCAGTAACGCAGATCGCGCGACACGACCGCTATGCGCTCGCGGTCGGCTTTGCGTTCGGCCTTCGCCAGTATGTCGCGCAGATCGGCCAGATTTTCCTCGATCTGCGCCAGGCCGCGTTCCGTCACCAGATTGCGATGCTGGCTGACCGGCCGCTCACCGACACCGGCGATGGCATTTTCGCTGTCTTCCTCGCGGGTGAAAGCTCTGCTCATTTCCTGAACTTAGGCCCGCAGAGGCTGCTCGACAAGCCATTGTCGTTTCCGTCCAGAGGAGAGGCAAACCGTCTGGCACGATTCCTGCGACGCCAAGGTTGAACGCTGGGATTCTGTGCCGATGTTGAACAGACGAACGCTGCTGACTGGAACCGCCGGCTTTGCCGTCATGGGCCTTGCGCTCGGCAAGGCGGTAGCCGCAAGCTTGAGCGGCATCGAGAAAGCCTCGATGCGCGGCTCGATCAATGCCACCGAACTCGGCGTGCAGCCCGGCACATCAGACGATCAGAGCAAGGCCTTCGCCAAACTGCTGCGTGACGCAAACAGCCGCGACATGCCGGTGTTCCTGCCGCCCGGCACCTATGTCGTCTCCAATCTTTCGCTGCCCGGCCGCGTACGTCTTTCCGGCGTGCCGGGCGCGACGCGCATCGTTTACGGCGGTGACGGCCACCTGTTCATGGCCGAACAGGCCGACCATATCGAACTGAGCGGACTGGTCTTCGATGGTGCGAACCGCGCGATGGGCGATTACCCGCAAGGGCTGCTCGATCTGCGCCGTGTCGCGCACCTCGCCATCGACAATTGCCAGATCACCGGCAGCGGCAAGAACGGGCTGGCGCTGGAACACGCGATCGGCCGGATCGAGCGCTGTGAGATATCGGGCGCCGCCGATGCCGGCATCTATTCGGTCGAAGCCGGCGGGCTGGCCATCACGGGCAACACCGTTTCCGACTGCGCCAATGGCGGCATCCTCGTACACCGCTGGCAGTTGGCCGAAGACGGCACCATGGTCACCGGCAACCGCGTCCAAGGGATCCAGGCACGCAGCGGCGGAACCGGGCAGAACGGCAACGGCATCAATGCCTTTCGCGCCGGCAATGTCGTCATCTCGGGCAACATCGTCTCGGACTGCGCCTTCTCGGCCATCCGCGCCAACAGCGCCAGCAACCTGCAGATATCGGGCAACACCTGCTCGCGCTCTGGCGAAACGGCGATCTATTCCGAGTTCTCGTTCGAAGGCGCCATCATCAGCAACAACATCGTCGACGGCGCCGCCAACGGCATCTCGATCGTCAATTTCAACGAAGGCGGCCGCATGGGCGTCTGTTCCGGCAACATCGTGCGCAATCTGTCGACCAGCGGCCCCTACCCCGCCGACTCGCCGGGATTTGGCGTCGGCATCGGCGTTGAGGCCGACACCACCGTTTCTAACAATGTCATCGAGAACGCGCCACTCTATGGCATGCAGATCGGCTGGGGCCCGTACCTGCGCAATGTCGTCGCCACCGGCAACATCATCCGCAAGGCAGGAACCGGGATCGTCGTATCCGTGGTCGAGGGCGCCGGTACGGCCGTCATTTCAGACAATGTCATCGACGGCGCGCTGAACGGTGCGGTTGTCGGCCAGCGCTGGGCGGAGCCCGCGACAGGCGATCTCGCCTCGTCAAACGGTAGCGGTTACGCGCATCTGACCGTCGAGCGCAATCACGTCACTTGAGAGTTGCCGTCGGCCTCAGCGCTCCGACTTTGGCACCGTTGCGATTTTCGATGGGCGTGTTTGCCAATTCGAGCAGCTTCGCCGCCAAGGCCTCGTCGGCACGCAACAGTTTGGCAAGGACGGCGGCAACCATGGCTTCGCCGGCGCGGCCGGCGCCATCATCGCATTTGAGTGCGATGCCGAGGCCAAGTTCCGGAATTGCGGCACAATGGACGCCTTCGGCGCCGCCCTTCGTGAAAATCCGTCCTGGTGCGGCCTCCATCAACGCGACGTCTTCGCGGCCGCTACCGGAAACGAAGAAGGGTTCGGCCATGCAGGCGGAAAGCAGCCGCTTTGCAGCCTTGGCTCGCTCTGGGCCAAAACCTGATGTCGTGGCCATGCGGGCAAAGCCGAGCGCGAAGCTCCTGAGCGGCACCGCGTAGGTCGGGATCGAACAGCCGTCGATGGCACGCTGGTCCTCACCATGGACAGCGCCCGTCACCGACTGCATGGCGTCGCGCACCATGTCCTGCAGGCCGTGTCCCGGCTTGACATAGCCGCGATGCGCAATGCCGGCGTGGACGCAGGTGCAGAGGAAGCCGGAATGTTTGCCGGAACAATTGTTGTGCAAGGCGTTCGGCGAGCCGCCGGCGCGGGCGAGCGCAATCTCGGCGTCATGATTGGACGGCCAATGCGTGCCGCATTCGAGCCCTGATCCGTCCAGCCCAGCCTTGGCCAGCATGGATCGCGCAAGGTCGACATGTGCCGGCTCGCCCGAGTGGGAGGCGCAGGCGAGCGCCAGTTCGCGGTTGCCGAAACCATAGGCATCCGCCGCCCCGCTTTCGACCAACGGCAAGGCCTGGATCGCCTTGACCGCCGAGCGCGGAAACACCGGCTTGGCCGTATCGCCGATCTCCCACACGGGCTTGCCGTCGCCATCGAAGACCGCGACTGAGCCGCGATGCGCGCTCTCGACGATCGCGCCGCGCAAGACTTCGATCAAAACCGGATTTGTCATGTCACCTCCCGCAAATGCGGGCGGTTTATCTGATCCGGTCGAGAATGGAAACGTAGTTGGCGACCGCCGCACCGCCCATATTGAAGATGCCGCCCAGTTTTGCGCCCGGCACCTGGATGCCGCCGGCCTCACCGACAAGCTGCATGGCGGTCAAGACATGCATGGACACGCCAGTGGCGCCGATCGGATGGCCTTTGGCCTTCAGCCCGCCGGATGGATTGACCGGCAGGCGACCATCCTTGGCCGTTGTGCCGTCCAACGCCAGCTTCGCCCCCTCTCCCGGCTTGGCAAGGCCCATCGCCTCGTACTCGATCAGTTCGGCAATGGTGAAGCAGTCATGCGTTTCGACGAAGGACAGATCGTCGAGCGTCACGCCGGCCGATTTCAGCGCCCGGTTCCAGGCCTGCTCGCAGCCTTCGAAGGTCAGAATGTCGCGCTTCGACATCGGCAGGAAATCCTGCACATGTTCGTTGGCGCGGAAGGCAACGGCACGGCGCATCTTCAGCGCCGTGGCGGTGTCGGCAAGGATAAGGGCGGCGGCGCCGTCGGAGACCAGCGAGCAGTCGGTGCGCTTCAGAGGACCGGCAACGAAGGGGTTCTTCTCGCTCTCCTGGCGGCAGAACTCGTAGCCGAAATCCTTGCGCATCTGCGCATAGGGATTGTCGACGCCGTTCTTGTGGTTCTTGGCGGCAATCATGGCCAGCGCATCCGACTGATCGCCATAACGCTGGAAATAGGCCTGCGCGATCTTGCCGAAGACGCCGGCGAAACCCGCGGGTGTCTCGCCGTCCTCGGGCAGATAGGACGCCTTGAGCAGGTTTTTGCCGATCTCCGGCCCCGGCGTCGTCGTCATCTGCTCCGCGCCGACCACCAGCACGATGCGAGCGGCATTCGCGTCGATGGCGCGGATGCCTTGGCGGACCGCCGCCGATCCGGTGGCGCAAGCGTTCTCGACACGCGTCGCCGGCTTGAAGCGCAGCCGGTCGTCGGCCTGAAGCACCAGACTGGCGGTGAAATCCTGCGCCGAAAAACCGGCGTTGAAGTGGCCGAGCACGATCTCGTCGACCTCGTCGGGACCGATGCCGGCATGGTCGAGCGCGTCCGTTGCCACCTTGACGATGAGGTTTTCGAGCGTTTCGCCCTCAAGCTTGCCGAAGCGCGAATGCGCCCATCCGACGATGCATGCGGTCATGGCGGTCTCCATCCTTGGCGCCGGCCTGGCATGTCGGCTCACGGCGCATTTCGCATCTATTGTTCAAAGATAAACAATCATGCCGGTTTCGTGAAGGGCTGGAGGCGTACAATCGCTTGGTACAGCCGAGATCGGGGCCGATTTTTTTGTTGATTGACGCGTCAATAAAAAATAATCCTGTTTTCTCAAAGGATCATGGCGAGATGCCGAAAATCGGAATGGAACCGCTGCGCCGCAAGGCGCTGATCGACGCGACGATCTCGGCGATCGGCGAGCGCGGTTCGCTCGACGTGACCATGTCCGAGATCGCCGGACGCGCCGGCGTGTCGTCCGCCCTTGCCCATCATTATTTTGGTGCCAAGGACGAGCTGCTCTTGGCGACGATGCGGCACATACTGGCGGAGCTTACAGCCGATACGTTGCGCGCCCTTGGCTCGGCCAATAGCGCGCGCGAAAGGGTCTCGGCGGTGGTCGCTGTCAATTTCTCCGACATCCAGTTCCAGCCGGAAACCATCGCCGCCTGGCTCGCCTTCTATGTCGAGGCGCAGAAATCATCGGCCTTGCGCCGGCTGCTCAAGGTCTACGCGCGGCGGCTGCACTCGAACCTGATGAGCGGGCTGACCGGGATCTTGCCCAGAGCCGAAGCCGACCGCGCCGCCGAAGCGACCGCGGCGATGATCGACGGGCTCTACATCAGGCGGGCGCTGAAAGACGGCGTGCCCGATGCCGCGACCGCGATCGCGCTGGTCGAGGACTATCTCGAAACCAAACTTGGCGAGCGGCGCAAACAGTGACAATGAAGCCAACCAATTTCCTGATCGTCATGGTCGACCAGCTCAACGGAATCCTGTTTCCGGACGGACCGGCGGAGTTTCTGCATACACCGCATCTGAAAGCGTTGGCCGCGCGTTCGGCGCGCTTTGCCAACAACTACACGGCCTCGCCGCTCTGCGCGCCGGGCCGTGCCTCGTTCATGAGCGGGCAATTGCCGTCGCGCACCGGCGTCTATGACAATGCCGCCGAATTCGCCTCATCGATCCCGACCTTTGCCCATCATTTGCGCGCCGCCGGCTACTACACCTGCCTGTCGGGCAAGATGCATTTCGTGGGGCCGGACCAGTTGCATGGTTTCGAGGAGCGGCTGACGACCGACATTTATCCAGCCGATTTCGGCTGGACGCCGGATTACCGCAAGCCCGGCGAGCGTATCGACTGGTGGTATCACAATCTGGGCTCGGTGACCGGTGCAGGCGTCGCCGAGATCACCAACCAGATGGAGTATGACGACGAGGTCGTGTTCCTGGCCGCGCAGAAGCTCTATCAGCTTTCGCGCGAACAGGACGATGCGAACCATCGGCCTTGGTGCCTCACTGTCTCGCTGTCGCATCCGCACGATCCCTATGTCGCGCGCAAGCAGTATTGGGATCTCTATGAGCATTGCCAGGCGCTGGACCCGGAAACCGGGTTCATCGCGTATGACCAGCAGGATACGCATTCCCGGCGGCTGTACCACGCCAGTGACTACCCCTCTTTCGAGATCACACCGGAGCAGGTGCGTCGTTCGCGGCAGGGCTATTTCGCCAACATCTCCTATGTCGACGACAAGCTTGGCGAGATCCTGGACGTTCTCGAGCGCACCCGCATGGCCGACGACACAATCATCCTGTTCTGCTCGGATCACGGCGACATGCTCGGCGAGCGCGGCCTGTGGTTCAAGATGAGCTTCTTCGAGGGTTCGGCGCGGGTGCCGCTGATGATCGCCGGCAAGGACATTCCTGCCGGGCTGATCGAGACGCCGGTCTCCAATCTCGATGTGGCGCCGACGCTTTGCGATCTCGCCGGCATCGACATCGCTGCGATCGCGCCGTGGACCGATGGCCAGTCGCTGCTGCCGCTCACCGAGGGCATCGAGCGCACCGCACCGGTGTTGATGGAGTATGCGGCCGAAGGGTCCAACGCGCCGTTGGTGGCGATCCGCGACGGCAGATACAAATTCGTCCACTGCGAGCTCGATCCGCCGCAACTGTTCGATCTCGAAGCCGATCCGCTCGAACGGGACAATCTGGCCGACGACGCGGCCAATGCGGGCTTGGTGGCGGCATTCATGGACAAGGTCCAGACACGCTGGGACATGGCCGGCTTCGACGCCGCTGTCCGCGAAAGCCAGGCGCGCCGCTGGGTCGTCTATCCGGCGCTGCGCAACGGCGCCTATTACCCCTGGGATTTCCAGCCCCTGCAAAAGGCGTCCGAGCGCTACATGCGCAATCACATGAACCTCGACAATCTCGAAGAGAGCAAACGGTATCCGCGAGGCGAATGATGTCAGACCTTCTCGTCCCCTCCCTTGACCATCTCAAGCAGGCCTATGCCGTCACCTCCAGGGCGACGCAGATCACGCCGCTGCTGGAATCGACGGCACTAGCCCGCGAGACCGGCGCCGCCCGCGTCTTCATCAAGCCGGAATCGCTGCAATGGGCCGGCTCATTCAAGGTGCGCGGCGCCTATTGGCGCCTGAAGCAGCTTTCAGTTGACGAAGCGAAGAAGGGCGTCGTCGCCTACTCCTCCGGCAATTTCGCGCAAGGGCTGGCGGCTGCCGGCCAGGCGCTTGGCATTCCCGTCACCATCGTCATGCCGATCGACGCACCGGCCGCCAAGCGTGATGCCACGGCGGGCTATGGCGCCCGCGTCGTGCTGACCGACCATGGCGAGCGCGCGCGGGAGGAAGTCGCCGCCGCCAAGGCGCGCGAGATCGCCGAGACAGAGGGCCTGGCGCTGCTGCATCCATTCGACGATCCGGAGATCGTCGCCGGCCAGGCGGGCGCCGGCCTCGAAGCGCTTGACCAACTCGAAGCCAAAGGTGCCAGCGCCGACCTCTTGTTCTGCTCGGTCGGTGGCGGCGGGTTGATCGGCGGCGTTTCGCTTGCCTTCCATTATCTGTCGCCAGCGACAGAGATCATCGGCGTCGAGCCGGAAGGTTTCAATGGCATGGGCTCGTCGCTGGCGCATGGCGCTATCGAGACGATGCCGATCGGGCCGAAATCGATCTGCGACGGGTTGATGTCACGACGGCCGGGCGATGCTCCGTTTGCCGCGGTCAAGACGGCGGGTGTTCACGGCATCACCGTCGACGACCAATCGGTGCGGCGCGCGATGCGGATCGCCTTCGAGCGCATGAAGCTGGTGCTCGAACCGTCGGGGGCGGCGTCGATCGCGGCATTGCTCGGCGGCAAGGTGGATGTGAAGGACAAGACCGTCCTTGTTGTGGCTACCGGCGGCAATGTCTCGCTCGCCGATTTCATGGCGCATATGAACCATGCTTGAAGCGGATTTCGTCATCATCGGCTCCGGCTCGGCCGGCTCGGCCATGGCCTATCGCCTGTCGGAAGACGGCAAGCATTCGGTCATCGTCATCGAATTCGGCGGCAGCGATATCGGGCCGCTGATCCAGATGCCGTCGGCGCTGTCGATCCCTCTCAACATGAGCCTCTACGACTGGGGCTTTGCCAGCGAGCCGGAGCCGCATCTCGGCGGCCGTGTGCTGGCGACACCGCGCGGCAAGGTTATCGGCGGCTCGTCCTCGATCAACGGCATGGTCTATGTGCGCGGCCACGCCCGCGACTTCGACCATTGGGCCGAAGAGGGTGCGGCCGGCTGGGGCTTCGCCGACGTGCTCCCCTATTTCAAGCGCATGGAGGATTCGGATGGCGGCGAAGATGGCTGGCGCGGGCACGGCGGCCCGCTGCATGTGCAGCGCGGCTCGCGTAAAAATCCGCTCTATGGTGCCTTTGTCGAGGCTGGCCGCCAGGCCGGGTTCGAACTGACGGAGGACTATAACGGTTCCAAGCAGGAAGGTTTTGGGCCGATGGAGCAGACCATCAGCGGCGGCCGCCGATGGTCGGCGGCATCAGCCTATCTGAAGCCGGCGCTGAAGCGCAAAAACGTCAGTCTGGTCAAGGGCTTTGCGCGGCGGGTGATCATCGAGAATCAGCGCGCCATCGGCGTCGAGATCGAAGCTCACAAACAGATTCAGGTCGTTAAGGCGCGACGTGAGGTGATCGTCGCCGCATCTTCGATCAATTCGCCCAAGATCCTGATGCTGTCCGGCATCGGTCCGGCCGAGCATCTGCGCGAAAACGGCATTCCGGTGGTGGCCGACAGGCCCGGCGTCGGCCGCAACCTGCAGGACCATATGGAGCTCTACATCCAGCAGGAATCATTGCTGCCGATCACGCTCAATTCGGTGCTGAATCCGTTCTCGAAAGCGCTCATCGGGGCGCAGTGGCTGTTCCTCAAGAACGGGCTAGGCGCCACCAACCATTTCGAAGCGGCGGCCTTCGTGCGATCGCGTGCCGGCGTCGACTACCCCGACATCCAGTACCATTTCATCCCCGCGGCAGTCCGCTATGACGGCAAGGCGGCGGCCAAATCGCACGGCTTCCAGGCGCATGTCGGACCGATGCGCTCGAAGTCGCGGGGGTCGGTGACGCTGCGCTCACCGGACCCGAAATCGAAACCGATGATCCACTTCAACTACATGTCGCATCCGGACGACTGGGCGGAGTTCCGCCACTGCATCCGGCTGACGCGCGAGATCTTCGGCCAGTCGGCGTTCGATCCCTATCGGGGCAAGGAGATATCGCCGGGCAGCCACGTGCAATCGGACGACGATCTCGACATCTTCATCCGGGATCACGCCGAGAGCGCCTACCATCCTTGCGGCACCTGCAAGATGGGCCGCGCCGACGACGTGATGAGCGTCGTCGATCCGGAGTGCCGGGTCATCGGCGTCGAAGGATTGCGGGTCGCCGATTCCTCGATCTTCCCGCGCGTCACCAACGGCAATCTCAATGCGCCGTCGATCATGACCGGCGAGAAGGCATCCGATCACATCCTTGGCCGCACGCCGCTGGCGCCGTCCAACCAGGAACCATGGATCAATCCGCGCTGGCAGGCGTCGGACAGATAGAGCATGATCGTGTGACTGCACGATCCGCATGCCGCGAAAGACAATCTGGAGACTTCCATGCGCGCTCAGCCCACGGCATCGCACTATGTCAACGGACGCTACATCGAGGACGAAGGCGGCGCGCCGCTGCCGGTCATCTATCCGGCAACCGGCGAGACCATCGCCATGCTGCGTTCGGCAACGCCGAACGTGCTGGAACTCGCCGTCGAGGCCGCGCGAGCGGCGCAGCCCGCCTGGGCGCGGCTGAAGCCGGTCGAGCGCGGGCGCATCCTGCGCCGCGCCGCCGACATATTGCGCGCCCGCAACGCCGACCTCGCTCGCATCGAGACGCTGGACACCGGCAAGGCGATCCAGGAAACGTTGGTGGCGGATGCGCCCTCGGCTGCGGACTGCCTTGAATATTTCGGCGGTGCCGTTGCCGCCTACAATGGCGAGTCGGTCGATCTCGGCGGACCCTTCGCCTATACAAGGCGCGAAGCGCTCGGCGTCTGTGTCGGCATCGGCGCATGGAACTACCCGATCCAGATCGCCGGCTGGAAATCGGCACCGGCGCTCGCCATGGGCAATGCCATGGTGTTCAAGCCGTCGGAAAACACGCCGCTGTCGGCGCTGGCACTGGCCGAGATCTACAGCGAAGCGGGGCTACCCGACGGCTTGTTCAACGTTGTGCAGGGCTATGGCGATGTCGGCGCCGGGCTTGTCGGCCACGATGTCGTCGCCAAGGTCTCGGTGACCGGTTCGGTGCCGACCGGCCGCAAGGTGCTGTCGCTTGCCGGCTCGAAGATGAAGCACGCGACGATGGAACTCGGGGGCAAGTCGCCGCTGATCGTGTTCGACGATGCCGACATCGAGAACGCCATTGGCGGCGCCATGCTCGGCAATTTCTATTCGACCGGACAGATCTGCTCCAACGGCACGCGCGTCTTCGTGCAGAGCGGCATCCACGACCGCTTTGTCGACCGTCTGATAGAGCGGACCAAGAAAATCCGCATCGGCGACCCGCTCGATCCCGAAACCCAGATGGGACCGCTGGTCTCCAAGGCGCAGCACGACAAGGTGGCCGGCTATATCGAGATCGGCAAGCAGGATGGAGCGACGCTTGCTTGCGGCGGCAATGTGCCTTCGCTGCAGGGCTTTCAGGGCGGCTTCTTCGTCGAGCCGACGGTGTTCACCGGCGTGACCGATGGCATGCGCATCGCCCGTGAAGAAATTTTCGGACCAGTGATGAGCGTGTTGAAATTCGACGGCGAGGACGAGGTGATCGACCGCGCCAACGACACCGAATTCGGCCTCGCTGCCGGCGTCTTCACGCGCGACCTGCCGCGCGCCCACCGCGTCATCGCCGAACTGCAGGCCGGCACCTGCTGGATCAACGCATATAATCTGACGCCGGTGGAAATCCCGTTCGGCGGCTTCAAACAGTCAGGCATCGGACGTGAGAATTCACTGGCCGCACTGGCGCTCTATTCGCAGCTGAAGTCGATCTATGTCGAGACGGGTGACGTGGCGAGCCCGTACTGATCCAGCCCTCTACGCCTTCAGGTCGGCCGTGCTGTCCAGATATTGCGTCAGCGCACAGACCAGATGATAGAAGATGCTGGCTGGCACATCGGTCGCCAGCGAGCGGCCGCGTTCGTCGATGCGGTCGATCCACAGTCCGAGCGGCGCCGGGTCGATGTGCCAGCGGAACAACCGGCCGACGCGCGCTTCGATCTCGGGCTTGAGATCGGGCCCGCCCGAACCATCCAGCGCGATCGCCGCCTTCACCGCTTCGGCCTGCGGCCAGCTGCGCGATATCAGGTCGAGCGGCAGGCCCTGTCGCGAGACGGCGCCATAGGCAAGGCCGGTGGCGCGGTTGAGGCCATTGGCGATGGCCGAGGCGTAGAGTTTCCTGGCAAAGCCGCTCAACTCGGCCTGGCCGCTGCGCCCAGCGAAATCGACCAGCAAAGAGGCCCATTCGAAATGGTGGCCAGGCTCGGTCCACGAGCCTTTCTCGCCGGCGGATGGTTTCCATTCGGCATCGAAATACTCGCCAAGCGTCCAGCTTTCCGGATCGAAGAAATGACTGCGGAAGAGGTCGATGATGCGCGCTGCGCGGCGCAGATGGGCGCGCTCGCCGGTCGCCTGGTGCCAGGCGAGGAAGGCCTCGAGCAGGTGCATATGCGGGTTGGAGCGGCGCTCGCCTTTGCCATCCGATGTCTCAAGGAAGCCGGTCATGCGGCTGTCTTCGAGATGCGCATCGAGAAAGGCGAAGGTTTCCTCGCCGAGGCGCAAAGCGTCGGGATTGCCAGACATATGCGCATGCGCCAGTGCCAGGAGCACGCAGGAATGATCGTAGGCATCCTCGGTGGCGTCGGCGACCGAACCGTCGACATTCAGCGTCCGAACCCAGCCGCCCTTGTCGGTGCGGCCCTTGCCGGCCATGAAGGCGATGCCATGGCTGATCAGCCGGTCGGCCGGACCGTCCCAGCCGCGCGCCCGGGCAACGGCGAAGGCATAGACCTGCCTTGCCATGGTGCGCATGCGCTTGGGCTTCATCAACGGCGAAGCGTCCAGGCCAAGCGCTTCGTGAAAGCCGCCATGGCGTTCGTCGACGCCCGATGTCGACCACAGCGGCAAAGTCTCCTGAAACAGCCAGTGATGCACGCGCCGCCGCCAGGCGCCGCTTTCGATGACGCGGTCATGCGCCGGCGTGAACCTGGTTTCCAGGCGACCCGATTTTTCGAGCTGCTCGACGATCTTCTTGACGTGCTGGCTGTGGCTGACCGGAGCGACGAAGGTGGCATCCGATGTCGAAACGATGGCGATGTCCTTCATGCCGATCGCCGACAGCAGGCGGCCGTCACTGCGAATGTAGGAATTCTCGCAATCGATGGCGACGACATCGCCGAGGATGACATTGCCCCGGTCGTCGGCGGGGCCGACATCGAGCAGCGACTGCCATGAGCCGAGATCGTTCCAGCGGAAGCCGGCCGGCACCATCGCGATGTCTTTTGCCCGCTCCATGATGGCGTAGTCGATCGAGTTCGACGGAATGGCGGCGTAGAGTTCTAGCGGCATGTAAAGGCCGGACAAATCCGATGTCGCTGCCTTGTAGGCTGCTTCGGTGGCCTGCCAGATATCCGGCTGGAACGCTATGAAGGCATCACGCATGGCGCTGGCGCGAAAAAGGAAGATACCGGTGTTCCAGTAGAAATTTCCGGCCTTGAGATAGCTTTGCGCAGTCGCAAGATCCGGCTTTTCGACGAAGCGCGACACGTCGAAGATGCCGCCGCTTTCGGCCGCAACCTCGATATAGCCGTAACCGGTCTCGGGCTGTGTCGGCCTGATGCCGAACACCACCAGCCGGCCGCTACGCGCTGCTTCGGTGCCGGCTTCGACGCTCTGCCAGAACTGGCGCGGGGTCGATATCTCATGGTCCGACGGCACCACCAGCACCAGGCTGTCGCCGAACTCGGACAGTGTGCGCAGCGTCGCCAGTGCGACGGCGGCGGCTGTGTTGCGCCCGGTCGGCTCGAACAGCGGCCCGCCGCCGGCGAGGTCGAGGCCGGCAAGATCGGCGTGAACGCGGTCGGCATGGCGCTCCGCGGCAATCAGGAAGATCGGCGTTTCGCCTTCCGGCCGGGCCGTCAGCCGGCGCAAGGTCTTGGCCAGCATCGAGCCGTCGCCGGACAGATCGTGGAACTGCTTGGGATTGTCCTCGCGCGACAGCGGCCACAACCGCGAGCCGACGCCGCCGCTCATGACAAAACTGACAATCCTCTCGGTCATTCAACTGCCATTCAAAAGGTCTGGTTGTAGGCGCCCACCTCGGGGCTGCGGCGCAGCACGGCGTCGACAGCCTCGAACATCTCCCGTCGACGCTGCGACGACACCGGGCTTTCGACGACCACGACCAGTTCCGGCTTGTTCGACGAGGCGCGCACCAGTCCCCAGGTGCCGTCTTCGGCGACAACGCGCGCACCGTTGACGGTGATGAGGTCGGCAATCTTCTGGCCCGCAAAAACCGTTCCATCCCGCTTCATGGCCTGAAAGTCGGCAACCACCCGCTCGACAACGCCATACTTCACATCGTCCGCGCAGTGCGACGACATGGTCGGCGTGCCGAAGGTCAGCGGCAGCGCGCGGTAGAGATCGGCCATCGAACTGCCGGGGCTGCGGTCCAGCATCTGGCAGATGGCGATGGCGGTGACCAGCCCATCGTCATAACCCCGCCCGACTGGCGGGTTGAAGAAGAAATGGCCCGACTTTTCGAAACCGGCGACGGCGCCAAGCTCGGCGACGCGGCGCTTGATGTAGGAGTGGCCGGTCTTCCAGTAGTCAGTGACGGCGCTGTTGGCGCGCAGCACGCAGTCTGTGTTGAACAGGCCGGTCGACTTGACGTCTACGACGAAGGTCGAGCCCGGATGCTGGCTGGAGATATCGCGCGCCAGCATCACACCGACCTTGTCGGCAAAAATCTCATTGCCCTCATTGTCGACGACGCCGCAGCGGTCGCCGTCACCGTCGAAGCCAAGGCCGACATCGGCTCCAGTCTCAAGCACCTTGTCCCTGATGGCATGCAGCATCTGCATATCCTCGGGATTGGGATTGTAGCGCGGAAAGGTGTGGTCGAGTTCGACATCGAGCGGGAT
>NZ_AZUV01000021.1:0-92659 GCF_000513875.1 Mesorhizobium sp. WSM1293
TGCAGGTCGGTCAGCGTGCCTTCCAGCCCATAGCCGACCTCGATGCGCATCTTGCGGTCGTTCGGGGCCACCAGCAGCAGGACGCCATTGTTTTCCTTCGCCTGGCCGAGCTTCCAGAAGCGGAACAGCCGGTTGGCGTAAGGCTCGATCTCCTCGCCATCGAGGCTGGGAATCGTCGCGACGACGATCTGGTCGGAGCCTTTTGTCTCGAAATCGGCGAGTTTTTGGGTCAGCGCCGCCCTGGTCGCGGCGTCGATGATGCCGGCATTGTCGACGACACGGCCGGTCAGCGCCGGGAGATCGGCCGCGAGGGCCGAGAACGGGAGGAAGAGGAGGCTTAGAAGAGCGAAAAGGAACCCTAGGCTTGCGTTCCGGAGCGCCCCCCTCTGCCCTGCCGGGCATCTCCCCCTCAAGTGGGGAGATTGGCCGCCATCTCCACTTTCACCAATTTTCAACGTCGCAAGATGGGCGTCAGCGCCGAAGCTGCCAATCTCCCCCCTTGAGGGGGAGATGTCCGGTAGGACAGAGGGGGGTGTTTGCACGCCAGCAGCCCGTCATTTCGCGGGATTTATTCCGATGACAGTGGACGTTCACCCGCCCTGCTTCGTGCCGAAATCGACCTTCGGCGGCTGCATCTTGTCTTCGGCGACGGTGAAATTGGCGAAGGGCTCGTTGCCGCGGAACCAGAAGGTCGCCCACAGCACCGAGGGGAACGTCCTCAGCGTCAGATTGTAGTCCCTGACCGCCTGGATGTAATCGCGCCGCGACACCGCGATGCGGTTCTCGGTGCCTTCGAGCTGCGCCTGCAGCGCCAGGAAGTTCTGGTTGGCCTTGAGGTCGGGATAGGCCTCCGAGACCGCGATCAGCCGCGACAGCGCGCTGGTCAGCCCCGCCTGGGCATCCTGGAACTTCTTGAGGGCTTCGGGATCCTTCAGCGTTTCCGGTGTTACCGTGATCTGCGTTGCCTTGGCGCGCGCCTCGACCACCGCGTCGAGCGTATCCTTTTCATGCGAGGCATAGCCCTTGACCGTCTCGACCAGGTTGGGGATGAGGTCGGCGCGGCGCTGATACTGGTTCAGCACCTCGCTCCATGCCGCCCTGGCATTTTCTTCCGCCGTCGGGATGGTGTTATAGCCGCAGCCTGCAAGCAGCGGCAGCACGATCGCCATCATCAGGAAGGCGGGCAGCGTGCGGAACGTGGACGGCAAGGCAAGGCGCTGGGCAAACATGATGGGGTCCCTCGGTAGAAGTTGCACGCGAAGCATTACCACAATCAGCGCGCAAGAAAACCGCCCGCGCCGGCAGCCCCTCGCCTGGCACGCCCGGTGCCGCTGCAAGGCTCTGTGATTGGCCGTGCGAACGCGATAAGGTCCGGCAAAACGGGACATCATCATGGCGGAACGCCAGGACAGCGATAAGGAATCGCGCCGTATCATCGAGCGCATTGCGCGCGAGACGGATCCGGCCGGCAACTCGTTTGTAGCGCGGGCAGCGAAAGGTATGCACGATCACGTCACCGCGGCCGATGCCGATCGTGCCGATCCGATCGAAGTCTGGGGCACCCGCTTTGGCCGCACGCTGGGGCTGCTGCTGGCGCTGGGCCTGATGGCCTGGCTCGTGCTTTACGTCATCCGGGGCAGTTAGGAATCAAACGACAATGAGCGCCGAACAAACCGACGCGCCGCGTGCGGTCATCGTCATTTCCAGCCATGTCGCGCGTGGCTCGGTCGGCAACCGTGCCGCCGTCTTTGCGCTGGAGACCCTGGGGTTCCCGGTCTGGGCGGTGCCGACCGTCATCTTGCCCTGGCATCCCGGCCATGGGCGCGCGACGCGCATCGTGCCGCCGCTCGGCGAGTTCAAGGCGTTGATGGCCGATCTCGAGCGGGCGCCATGGCTGGGTGAGGTCGGCGCCGTGCTGTCCGGCTATCTCGGCGAGGCGGGCCAGGCCGAGGCCGTCGCCTCGCTGGTCGCCGCGGTCAAGGCAAGGACGCCCGGCGCCGTCTATATCTGCGATCCGGTGATGGGTGATTCGGGCGGCCTCTATGTGCCCGAACCGACCGCCATCGCCATGCGCGATCGGCTGATGCCGATCGCCGACATAGCCACCCCTAACCGCTACGAACTGGAATGGATGGCCGGCGCCGCGTTGCCAGACATGAAATCGGTGATCGCGGCGGCGCTGCACGCCGGACCATCGACCATGCTGGTCACCTCGGCGCCGTCGATGATGACGGGCGGCACCGGCAACCTCCTGCTCGATAACAGCCAGGCGCTGCTCGCCGAACATCGCCTGATCGACAAGCCGCCGAATGGCCTGGGCGATCTGACGGCGGCCGTTTACCTGGCACGCATCCTGTCCGGCCAGCCACCGATCAAGGCGCTGCAATCGACGACGGCGGCGGTCTACGAGATCCTGGCACGCACCGCCAAGCGCGGCGGCGACGAACTGCAGCTCGAAACCGATGCGCAGAGCCTGTCGCATCCGATGGCGATGGTCCAGCTTCGCCACCTCACACATCCAGGGCGGGGCCGCCGGGCGTGACATCGACTGAGGCCGTACTTGTCGGCGTCGATGGCTGCAAGGCCGGCTGGATCGCCGTCCGACGAACTTTTGGCATGGCACCGTCGGTCGGTGTCTTTGCAACCTTCACTGCCCTGCTCGCATCCCTTCCCGTAGACGCTGTCATCGCCGTCGACATGCCGATCGGCCTGCCCGGCTTTTCGGGCAAGGGCGGGCGCGGCCCCGAAGCCCTGGTGCGGCCGCTGCTCGGGGCACGCCAGTCCAGTGTCTTCTCGATCCCGTCCCGTGCCGCGCTCTATGCCGACACCAACGGCTTCACCACCATCGAAGCCTGGTATGCCGCGCACGTCAGGGCAAGCGCGGTGGCCCTGACCACATCCGATCCGCCGCGCGGCGTCTCGATCCAGGCGTTCGGCATTTTTGCCAAGATCCGCGAGATCGACGCCGTGCTGATCGCGCGGCCCGATTTGCGCAGCCGCGTGTTTGAATCGCACCCGGAAGTCGCTTTCTGCCGCTTGAACGGCGATCAAGCCATGCAACTGCCGAAGAAGATCAAGGGCAGCATCAATCCGGCCGGCATGGCGGAACGCAAGGCGCTGCTCTGCCGGCACGGCTATGATAAGGGCTTTCTCGACCAGCCGCCGCCCCGCGGTGCCGCCGCTGATGACTTCCTCGACGCAGCCGCGATGACGCTGATCGCCGGTCGCATCGTCGGCGGCGAGGCGCGGCCGTTTCCCGACCCGCCGGGCCGCGACAGCTTTGGCATTCCCGTCGCCATCTGGGCGTGACGCTGTTGGCCACGGTTGCGCTCGATGCATGGCATTTCTAGCCAGCCCTCATAATTCTGCATTGCTCGCGACCGGCTTTTGCCGCTAGAGCCTCTCTAGACCGCAACGAGCTGCCGCATCCAACCCGGAAAGGCTCCAGACGCCGCCCATGTCCCATCTCCCTGAACATCTTCTCGCCGGCTATCGCAATTTCATGAATGGCCGCTATCTCACCGAGAGCGGGCGCTATCGCGATCTCGCTCGCGAAGGCCAGGCGCCGGAGACGATGATCGTCGCCTGCTGCGATTCGCGTTCGGCGCCCGAGGCGATCTTCGACGCTGGGCCGGGCGAACTCTTCGTTCTGCGCAATGTCGGCAATCTGGTGCCGCCCTATGCACCCGACGGCGAGTTCCATTCGACCTCGGCGGCGCTTGAATTCGCCGTACAGAGCCTCAAGGTCAAGAACATCGTCGTCATGGGCCATGGCCGCTGCGGCGGCATCCGGGCGGCGCTCGACAGCAATTCCGCGCCGCTGTCGCCGGGCGACTTCATCGGCAAGTGGATGAGCCTGATCGCGCCGGCGGCCGAAACCGTCTCCTCCAGCACCTTCATGACCGCCTCGGAGCGCCAGACCGCGCTGGAGCGCATCTCGATCCGCTATTCCATCGCCAACCTCAGAACCTTTCCCTGCGTCTCGATTCTCGAAGGCAAGGGACGGCTGTCGCTGCATGGGGCCTGGTTCGATATCTCGACCGGCGAACTCTGGACGATGAACAAGGAGACTGGCGATTTCGAACGGCCGGAACTGGGATGAACGCGGCGGCGCGCAAGCTGGTGAACATCAGGTCGGTCGCTTTTGCGGCGGCCGCACTGCTGCTGGCGATTATTGCCGCCCGCGCCGATGATCGTGCCCTCATCAGCCGCTGGTATTCGGCGCTGCTGGTCGCCGACCGCACGGAACTGGCCGACCTGCTCGCCGACGATGTCCGCATCAAGCTGGACGACCTCGGCATCGTGCAAAGCAAGCAGGAATTCATCGCTTCGATCGACGAATGGAAAGGTGCCGTTGCCGGTGCTGCGATCCGGCACCGGATCGAGAAAAGCGAAGGCGGCGTCACCACGGTGGTCGCCTGCTACGATTTCCCCAACAACGACATGCTGATGCAGGAAACTTTCGCGGTCACCGACAACCGCATCACCGCCAGTTCACAAGCGGCGATCGCCGAAAACTGCGACGGCTTTTGAGGGCGATATCGGCCAAATCCGCATATTGCGGGTCCGCCGGCCGCGCCCTACATCGGGTACGACCCACCTGCCTGCTCCACCAACGAAAGACTGTCCATGCCTTCCACGAAAGCCGTCGACCTCGCCGCCCATCCGCTGACCGCGTGGCAGGGGCCGCTCGGCCTGCCCGATTTCACGCGCATTGGCGACGGCGACTTCTCCCCGGTCTTCGACGCGGCGCTGAAGGCGCACGAGGCCGAGATCGAGGCGATCGCCGGCAACAAGGATGCGCCGACCGTCGAGAACACGCTTGCCGCGCTGGAACTCGGCGGCGAAGCGCTCGATCGTGTCTCGTCGATCTTCTGGTGCCGCGCCGGCGCCTACACCAACGAGACGATCCAGGCGCTGGAGCGCGACATCTCGCCGAAAATGTCCAGGCATTTCTCGGCGATTTCAATGAATGAGCGGCTGTTTGCCCGCATCGACGATCTCTACCAGCACCGTGAGAGCCTGAAGCTCGACGCCGAGACCCTGCGGGTGCTGGAAAAGACCTGGAAGGGCTTCGTCCGTTCCGGCGCCAAGCTCGACACCGATGGCAAGAAACGGCTGGCAAGCATCAGCGAGGAATTGTCCTCGCTCGGCACGGCTTTCGGCCAGAATGTACTGGCCGACGAGCGCGACTGGGCGCTGTTCCTCGATGAAGCCGACCTTGCCGGCCTGCCGGACTTCGTGAAAAGTTCCATGGCCGAGGCCGCCGAAATGCGTGGCCAGAAGGGCCGCTATGCCGTCACCTTGTCGCGCTCGATCTATGAGCCGTTCTCGACCTTCTCCGAACGCCGCGATCTGCGCGAGATCGCCTTCCGCGCCTTCACCATGCGCGGCCAGAATGGCGGCGCCACCGACAACACGAACGTGGTGCGCGACATGCTGCGCCTGCGGGCCGAAAAGGCAAAGCTGCTCGGCTATGCCTCTTTCGCCGCGCTGAAGCTCGACGACACCATGGCCAAGACGCCGAAGGCCGTGCACGCGCTGCTCGATCCGGTGTGGGAAAAGGCGCTTGAGAAGGCAGCAAGCGACCAGATCGAATTGCAGCGCCTGGCCACCGCAGCCGGCAGCAACGAAAAATTCGCTGCCTGGGACTGGCGCTTCTACCAGGAGAAGCTGCGCGCGGAGAAATTCGCCTTCGACGAGGCGGAACTGAAACCTTATTTACAGCTCGACCGGATCATCGACGCTTGCTTCGACGTGGCGACACGGCTGTTCGGCATCACCTTCGAAGAGAAAAAGGGCATCGCGGCCTGGCATCCGGACGCCCGCGTCTTCGTGGTGAAGAATGCCGACGGCAGCGAGCGCGGCCTGTTCCTGGCCGACTATTTCGCCCGGCCGTCAAAGCGCTCCGGCGCCTGGATGAGCGCGTTGCAATCCGGCTATAGGCTCGGCCACGGTGCAAGCCCGGTCATCTACAACATCATGAACTTCGCCAAGCCGCCGGTGGGCGAGCCGGCTCTGCTGTCGGTCGACGAGGCGAAGACGCTGTTCCACGAGTTCGGCCATGCGCTGCACGGCATGCTGACCGACGTCACCTGGCCCTCGGTTTCGGGCACTTCGGTCAGCCGTGATTTCGTCGAATTGCCCTCGCAGCTCTACGAGCACTGGCTGACCGTGCCGGCAGTGCTGGAGAAGCACGCGCTGCACGTCAAGACCGGCAAGCCGATGCCCAAGGCGCTGCTCGACAAGATGCTGGCCGCGCGCACCTTCGGCGCCGGCTTCGCCACGGTCGAATTCACCGCCTCCGCCTTGATGGACATGGCCTATCACGCGCGGGCGGAGGCGCCTGAAGCGCCGCTTCGTTTCGAAGCCGAAACGCTTGCAGAACTGCATATGCCGGACACCATAGCCATGCGTCACCGCACGCCGCATTTCGGCCATGTCTTTTCCGGCGAAGGCTATTCGGCCGGCTACTATTCCTACATGTGGTCGGAAGTGCTCGATGCCGATGCTTTTGCCGCCTTCGAGGAAACCGGCGACCCCTTCAACCCGGCACTCGCCGAGCGGTTGCGCAAGAACATCTACGCGGCCGGCGGGTCGAAGGATCCGGAAGAACTCTACACCGCATTTCGCGGCAAGATGCCGTCGCCGGAAGCGATGATGGCCAAGCGCGGGCTGGCGTGATTGGCTTTCCCTTCCCCCCTTGTGGGGGAAGGTGGATCGGCGCGTAGCGCCGAGACGGATGAGGGGTGTTCCAGGAAATGCCAACGCCTCACTCCGCTGGAACACCCCTCATCCGTCGCTTTCGGCGACACCTCCTCCCACAAGGGGAGAAGGGAGAACCCTACACCTTCCAAGGATCCGTCACCCTCGGCCACACCGGCCTTGTCAGCTTCTTGTAATCGGTCACCGCCGGATTGCTGGGATACGAACTCGGCGCCGAGACATAGATGATCTCGGCGGCGATCGGCTCGAAGCCGGCGTAGAAATGATTGGTCGACTTGATCAGCAGCATGTCCTTGGCTAGCGGATCGACGCCGATGTTGGAAAAGATATCCGGCTCGAAGGTCTGCGTGCGGTTGGTGTTGAGGATGATGTCGACCTCGGTGCCTTCGAGGCGGACCAGCGCCGTCGGCCCAAGCGTCACCCGGCTTGGCCCGAAACTCTGCCAGCCCTCCGCAACCGCCTTCAGCACGCGCACGCGCGCATCGATCGGCTCGCCGGCTTGCGGCCCGGCCTTGCCGCCGAAGCGCAGGTCGATGACTGCGCCCTCGCCCGCCGCCAGGCAGAAGGTGACCGCGATCGGATCCCAGATGGTCGCGACGGCGAACCTGTCCAGGCCACGCGCCAGCATCTGGCGCAGCACGAAGGTGCCGTCGCCGGGCACACCGCCGCCGGGATTGTCCCAAATATCGGCGATGACCACCGGCTTGCCCGGATTTTCTGTGCGCACGGCCAGCGCCCGATCGATGCCGTCGGCAGCACTCAGCATCGTCATCGCCGTCTTTTCGCGCAGCGCGTAGAGTTCCCGCCCGAGCCGTTCCGCCAGCGCGTCGCCCTTGGCCTTGTCATTGTCGGTGACGACCAGGATGCGCGTGCCCATCTCGGGCACATCGGCCGCCATGAAGCCGTGGATGACGGAGACCGACAGCACGCCGTCCTTGCCGTGCAGCGCCTTGATGCGATCGACGAAGGACCGCATCGGCTCGCGGCTGGTCGGCAGCACCTGGATCATGCGGCAGTCGAAGGTCGAAATGACAGGGCTGATCTCACCACGCACTGCTGCCAGGCCAAGCTCGACGACATGTTCGCCGCGCTCGTAGAAATCGGTGTGCGGAAATTCGAGGAAATAGGCGAGGATGTCGGAGGCCGCGACGCGCTTCGGTGTCAGATGGCTGTGCGGATCGAGTTCCACGGCGATCACCACCTCCGGCCCGACCATCGCGCGAACCCGTTCGAGCAGATCGCCTTCGCAATCGTCATAGCCTTGCGCCACCATGGCGCCATGCAGGCCGAGGATGACAGCATCGACCGGCAGCGCCGCCTTGAGCTGGCCCAGAATCTCGTCGCGCAATGCCTCATAGGTCTGCCGCTGCACCAGGCCGCCCGGCTCCGCCCAGGTGGCGGTGCCTTCGATGACGTCGAGGCCTTCGGCCACCGCACGCCGGCGTAGCGCCACCATCGGCGAGGAGCACAGCGTCGGCGTTTCCGGATGCTTGCCGGGCCCGGCATAGAAGGCCATCTCGAACGAAGCCCTATCGGTCGGCACCGGCGAGAAGGTGTTGGTTTCCGTCGCCAGCGAGGCGGTGAAAATGCGCATGAAAGCTCCGTCCGTGAATAGGCGCTATTTGACCGCCCCGAGCGCCAGACCTCTGACGAGGTAGCGTTGCAGCCAGATGAACAGGATGGCCACCGGCAAGGTCGCCAGCAGCGTCGCGGCCATGACGTGATGCCATTCGATGGTGTAGCGGCCGGCGACCAGCGAAAACACCTGGATCGGCAGCGTGTAGCTTTCCTGGCTGCGCAGCATGGTGAGCGCCACGACGAACTCGTTCCAGGCGTTGATGAAGGTGAAGATCGCCGTCACCGCGATCGCCGGCAGGCAGAGCGGCAGGAACACCTTGCGCAAGGTCAGCCAGCGGCCGGCGCCCTCCATCCAGGCGGCTTCCTCGAGATCGCGCGGGATGGTGTCGAAATAGCTCTGCAGCATCCACACCGTGAAGGCGACGTTGAAGGCCATGTAGATGAAGCCGAGCGCCGTCGTGCTCTCGACCAGGCCCCAGGCCGCCATCAGCCGGAACAGGCCGAGCACCAGCACGATCGGCGAGATCATCTGCGAAATCAGCAGGAACTGGCGCAAGGCGCCGTAGCCGGCAAAGCGGAAGCGCGACATCGCATAGGCCGCCGGAACCGAGATCAGGATGGCGCCGACGGTGGCGATCACAGACACGTAGAGCGAATTGAGCAACGCCTGGCCGAAGCCGGTCGCCACCCACATGTCGGAAAAATTCGACCAGCGGAATTCGCTCGGCCACCAGGTCGGCGACAGCACTTCCTGTCTCGGCTTGACTGCGGTCAGGAACATCACCGCGAAGGGAAAGAGCGTCACCACAATCAGCGGCGCCAGCAGCAGCCAGGCGATGATCGAACGCTTGAGCTTGCTCGTCATGCGCGTTGCTCCCGCATCGCCAGCCGCACATAGATCATGGTGAAGATCAGCAAGATGGCGAACATCACCAGCGACACCGCCGATGCTTCGCCCAGCTTGCCGATGCGGAAGGCCAGCTTGTAGAGATGGGTGACCAGGATATCGGTCGAGTTGGCCGGACCGCCCTGCGTCATCACCCAGATGATCGGGAACGAATTGAAGACGTAGATGGTGTTGAGCACGATGGCGATGTTGATGAACGGTTTCAGGAGCGGAAAGGTGATTTCGCGGAACTGCTGCAGCGGCGTCGCCCCTTCAAGCGCCGCCGCCTCGTAGAGATCGTCCGGGATCGACGACAGCCCGCCGAGGAAGATCGTCGTCGTGAACGGCACCGTCACCAGGATGCCGATCAGCACTTGCATCGGAAAGGCGGTTTCGGCACTCGCTAGCCACTGGATGTTGTGATCGATGAGGCCGAGGCCGATCAGCGCCGAATTGAGCATGCCGCTTTCGCCGCTCAGCGCCCAGCGCCAGACCACCGCAGTCATGGTCAGCGACACCGCCCAGGGCAGCATGATGATGACGCGGGCAATGCCGCGGCCATAGAAATCGGTGTTGAGGATCATCGCCACCGGGATCGACAAGAGAAGCGCGCCGCCGACCACCATCACCGTCCATTGGCCGGTGCGCCAAAGCGCGGCCGTGAAATCGGGATCGGCAGCGAGTGCCGCGAAATTGGCGAAGTCGTTGAAGTCACGAAGCTGGCCGAAGCGGCTGACGTCATGCGTCGAGATCTGGATCAGGTCCCAGACCGGCCAGAAGATGACCACCGCCGCCAGAAACAGGCTGGGCAAGGTCAGGAGATAGGGCAAGAAACGATTTTGCATCGGCTGGCTTTGTACCGCGTTGCGGGGAGATTGGATTTCGCTGGCTTAACAGATTGACTTGGTCCGGCCTCGTTCTTCTCAGGGCACCGCTTCAGGATTCCTTGCAACCGTCGGCGCTGCCCTCACCTGCTCGTCCGTTCTCCGCAGCAGTTGCGGAAGGGCCCCTTTCCTCTCCCCCGTCAACCGGGGGAGAGGTGTCGAGCGAAGCTCGACGGAGTGGGGGTCGACCCTTGGGCGCAAGACGATGCCTGCGCCTGATGCCCTTCCTATGTCCGTGACGGAGTACAGGTGGTTCCCCCACTCAGTCTCGGCTTCGCCGAGCCACCTCTCCCCCCTCCGGCGGGAGAGGAAAGGAGCCTGGCTGGGCGGCGTTGACATCGACGAACTATCTTTCTGCTCGAGGCTGCAAGATGTGGCGCGCCCCGCCTGAATCTGGGGCGCGCCACGGGCGCAGGGAGATACGCCCTATTCCTTCAGCACTGCCCCTACTTCTTCAGCACCGCATTGGCCTTGGCCGCCGCGTCCTTCAGGCCTGCCTCGGGGTCGCCGCCGAGATAGATCTTCTGCATGGCGTCCGACGTGATCTGGGCGACCTCTTCCCAGCCCGGGATGACCGGCGCGAAGCGGGCGTCGGGCAGCAGAGCGGTGAACGCGGCCAAATCGGCATTGTTGACGTAGTAGTCCATCTTGGCCTCTTCCTTGTTCACCGGCAGGAAGCCTTCGCCCTGTGTGAACTTGGCACGCTGCTCCGTGGTAAACAGGAAATCGAGCAGCTTCCAGGCCTCGTCCTTGTTCTTGGAGTTCTTGAACATGATGATGGAATCGGTGACGCCATAGGTGCCGCGCGCGCCGGTCGGTCCGGCGGGAATGGCCGCAACGCCGTATTTCAGGTTCGGCGCCTCGTCCTTGATCTGGTTGGACAGGAAGGGTGCGGTGATCATCATGCCGACCTTGCCCTGCTTGAACAGGTTCTGCACGTCCTCGCGGTTGTTGGAGGTGACGCCGGGTTCGGTCAGGCCTTCGTCGATCATCGACTTGTAGAGCTTGGCGGCTTCAAGCGCGCCGGGCGTGCTCAGGCCCGAAGTGCCGTCCTTGTTGAGGATTTCCGTGCCGTAGGACCACATCGCATAATAGTAATAGACGTCGGTCTCGATCTCCTTGCCCTGCAGGCCGAAGCCGAACGTGCCCGACCCCAGAGCCTTGATCTTGCGCGCATCTTCCTGCAACTCGGTCCAGTTTGCCGGTGGCTTGGCGATGCCGGCCTTCTCGAACAGCTCCTTGTTGTAGTACATGGCGCGCGCCGAGGCAGCGATCGGCAGGCCGTAGGTCTTGCCATCCATGATCGAGGGCGACAGGAAGGTGTCGATGAAGCGGTCCTTGAAGTCGGGCTTGATGTAGCCGTCGAGCGGCTCGGCGACATCCTGCTGGACGAAGTCGATCAGCCAGCGCGTGCCGATGATCGACAGATCGGCATTGGTGCCGGCGGTGATGTCGGTGGTCAGCTTCTGCAGCAGCACATCCCACGGCACCACTTCGAACTTGACCGTGATGCCGGGGTTCGCCGCCTCGAATTCCTTCTTGACGCTGTCGAAATATGGGCCAGTCTTGGCGCTGTACTCGGCCACGGTGACCCGCACCTCGCCCGCATCCGCCTGCGCCGCAATTGCCAGCATGCTCATTCCGGCCATCAGGCCGACAGTCCATTTTGCAAGACTCATTTGAACTCTCCCATTTTGATTTTTGCGCCTGCGCGCCTCTTCGTTACCCAAGCAGAAGATTTATGTGAATTTCCTACATTATCGAGGATTTGAAGGCTTGCAAGCAGATTATTCTGTTGCTTAATTACATTTTGTGGACTAGGCCTGATCCGACCTGTCGAAGATCCCGGAGGATGACGCACGGTGGTTTCGCAAACGGAACTCGAAGGCAGGGCCGAATTCGAGGGCAAGACTGTCGTTGTGACGGGTGCGGGCGGCGGCCTCGGCACGGCCATCGTGGCGCTGATGGCGCAAAGGGGCGCCAGGGTCGTAGGCTGCGACCAGTCGAGCGAGGCGTTGAAGAGCCCGTATTTTGCCGCCCGCCACGTCTTCGATCTTCTCGACAAGGCGTCGATAGCAACGGCGATCGCCGCCATCCTCGACCGGGACGGTGTGCCCGACATTCTCATCAACAATGCCGGCTGGACGCGCGCCGAGACGCTCCCCGCGCTCAACCCCGACAGGATTGAGCAGGAACTCGACCTCAACCTGACCGGCGTGATGAATTTCGCCGATCCGCTGGTCAAGGCGATGGCCAGCCGTGGCTCCGGCAGCGTCGTCTTCATCTCCTCGGTCAACGCCATCGCGCATTTCGGCAATCCCGCCTATGCCGCGGCCAAGGCCGGCATCAACGCCTATGCCAAGGCGATCGCCGTCGAGCTCGGCCGCAGCGGCCTGCGCGCCAATGTCGTCTGCCCCGGATCGATCCGCACCGCCGCCTGGGACCACCGCCTTGCCAAGGATCCCGAAATCCTCGGCAAATTGCAGCGGCTCTATCCGCTCGGTCGCATCGTCAACGCTGCGGAAGTGGCGGAAGCCGTCGCTTTCCTTGCGTCCGATCGCGCATCGGGAGTAACAGGCGTGGTGATGCCCGTGGACGCGGGACTGACCGCCGGTTGCCTGCCCTTCATCGACGACATATTGGGAGCGTGAGCATGACCGACGTCGAGTTCCGCGACCTGTCGAAATCCTTCGGGCAGCACAAGATCCTCGAGAACATCAGCCTCGATATCAAGAGCGGCGAGTTCGTCGTCCTGGTCGGGCCGTCCGGCTGCGGCAAGTCGACCTTGTTGCGCATGCTCGCCGGCCTGGAGACGATCACTTCCGGCGATCTGTTGATCGGCGGCGTGCGCGCCAACGCGCTGCCGCCGCAGCAGCGCAACATCGCCATGGTGTTCCAGTCCTATGCGCTGTTTCCGCATCTGAAGGCATCAGACAATATCGGTTTCGGCCCGAAGATACGCGGCGAGACGCGCACGGTAATCGATGAGAAGGTCAAGAAGGCGTCCGGGGTCCTCAATCTCTTCTCCTATCTCGACCGCTATCCCCGCCAGCTGTCGGGCGGCCAGCGCCAGCGCGTCGCCATGGGCCGCGCCATCGTGCGCGAACCGTCTGTGTTCCTGTTTGACGAACCGCTGTCCAATCTCGACGCACAATTGCGCGTGCAGATGCGCGTCGAGATCAAGGCGCTGCACCAGCGGCTGAAGTCGACGATCGTCTACGTCACCCACGACCAGATCGAGGCTATGACCATGGCCGACCGCATCGTCGTGATGGATCGCGGCAGGATCCAGCAGGTCGGGGCGCCGCTGGAGCTCTATGACAGGCCGGCCAACAAGTTCGTCGCCTCCTTCCTCGGCTCGCCGTCGATGAGTTTCGTCTCTGGTTCGCTCAAGACGACGCTTGAGAAAACCTGGTTCGAATCGGCCGGTGGCGGGCGGCTGGCGCTTGCCGGCAAACAGGTGCCGGCGGACAGCGCGGTGGAGGCCGGCATCCGGCCCGAGCATTTTGTCATCGGCGAGGCTGTCGACGCGATGGCGATCAGGGTGGATGTCGTTGAGCCCACCGGCTCCGAAACACATGTCTATGGCGCTATCGGTGCTGATACGGTACGCGCCGTGTTCCGTGACAGGGTGCCGGTCAGGCCGGGAGACCTGCTGCCGGTCTCGGTCGATCCCGGCAACATCCATCTGTTCGACAAGGCGACGGGCCTGCCTCTATGAAAATATCAGCATGAAGACGCCGGCCGACATCATCACGCGCCTGCAGCTGATGTCGCAGGACGGAACGAAGTCGGATCGCAAGCTGGCCGGCTTCGTGCTGGCAGACCTCGACTTCGTTTCCAAGGCGGCGATTTCGGAAATTGCCGCGCGCGTCGGTATCAGCGAGCCGACGGTGACGCGGTTCTGCCGCAACCTCGGCTGCGAGGGCCTGCGCGACTTCAAATTCTATCTGGCGCAAGCCATCGCCATCGGCGGCCAGTATCTGTCGCCGGAGCCGTTGAGCCGCGATGCCCGCGAACAGCGCATCGCTTCCGCCATCACCGAAGCGGCGATATCGGCCATCCAGCGCGCCAGCGAAAACCTCGACATGACGACGCTGGTCGCCGTCGCCGCACGCATCGCGGTTTCCGGCAATGTGCTGTGCATCGGCTCCGGTGGCATTTCGTCGATGATGGCGACCGAAATGCAGAACCGGCTATTCAGGCTTGGCGTGTCGGTGCTGGCGCAGATCGACGGACAGTTGCAGCGCATGTACGCCGCCGTCGCCACCCCCGACACCACGCTGATCGCCTTCTCCGTCTCCGGCTATGCACGATCGGTCATCGATGCGGTGCAGGTCGCCCAGCAATATGGCGCCACGACGATCGCCATCACCCCGCCGGACTCCGCGCTCGCCAAGGTCGCCGACACGGTCATCCATTTCCAGTCGCTGGAAGACGGCAATATCTACAAGCCGACATCTTCGCGCTATGCGCTGCTGTCGATCGTCGACATGATCGTCACCTCGGTCGCCGAGACGCGCGGACCAAGGGTTCTGGAAAATCTGCGCCGCATCAAGCAGAGCGTCAACACGTTGAAAGTTGACGATCCGCGTTTGCCGCTGGGGGATTGACCCTCCGGCAAGGACATCAGGCCTGATGGCCGAGCGCCTCGATGCTTTTCGCCAACGTCTCCGGATCGCCTTCAATGCGCACGGTCTTCAGCCGCGCCGTGCCGCCGGCGACAACCGAGACGGCGGACCCCGGCACGCCAATCGCGTTGGCAATCAGCTTTTCGAGCGCATGATTGGCGGCGCCGTTTTCCGGCACGGCGCGGACGCGCGCTTTCAGATGGCTTCGCTCGTCCGCCGTGGTCTCGATGCCTTCGAGCCTGTCCAGCGCAGCCTTCGGCGTCAGCCGGACAAACAGCTCGACGCCATCATCGCGCAGGCGAAACGGCGCGCTCATACGATCATCGGCCTCACAGGACCAGAGGCGCCACACTGGTCAATATGAACTGCCGCAGGAAGAACAGGATCAGAAGCAGGATGATCGGCGAGATGTCGATGCCGCCAAGGTCCGGCATGAAACGGCGGATCGGCCGCAACGCCGGTTCGGTCAGCCGATAGAGCATGTTGCCGATGGAACCGACGAACTGATTGCGCGAGTTGACGACGTTGAAGGCGTAAAGCCAGGAAAAGATCGCCGATGCGATGATGATCCACCAGTAGAGGTCGAGCGCCATGACGATTGTCTGAATGAGGGCGAGCATGCCGGTCTCCAATTGTTGCCGACATGTAGCCATTGCACGCGAAACCGGCAAGGGCCGCCTGCCACGGTGCGCCGGTACGGCTGCCAGGCCACTGGATTTCGGCAAACCTCCGCCTTGACAGGAAACCGCGGCGCCCGATAAATGCGCCCATCCGCTGGACGGGGCTGTAGCTCAGCTGGGAGAGCGCGTCGTTCGCAATGACGAGGTCAGGAGTTCGATCCTCCTCAGCTCCACCAGCGGATTAATTCCTTGCTCTCCGCGCCATATGCAGTCCGCGACGCTCGTCCGGGCTTGCCTCCACGGCTGGCATTTGCCGTGCCGGCGCGCCTAAAAGGCCGCGCGCCGCGCCGCCTGTTTTCGCAATCTCCGGCAAGACTTTTGTCAATTGGACTTATGGCGGAAGCGCTCGTCGATTGTTTCCGTTTTTTTTGCAAACCGCCCCACTAAATTGACGTTACCAAATCAGTTTTTTCTGTGCGTTGTGGCCAAGGCGTTTCGGCGGGGGCGACCGGAGACGCTATATGGATCTCGAGTCGAAATGAAAAATCCGCCTGCGGAAGCAAAGACGTGTCAATTCGCGAGAATCTCGCTGCAAACCTTAGACGGCTGTGCAAGGACCATGCCTCCGTAAGCGCGGTATGCCGTGAGCTGCACATCAATCGCACCCAGTTCGAACGCTACCTGCAAGGGCAGACCGTTCCCAACAAGGCCACAGCCAAGCTGATATGCGACTACTTTCGCATCGACGAGGCGGAACTGTACCAGGATCCCGGCACACCCGAGCCAGTGATGCGCGGCCTGCCGCCGGTATCCGAGAGCCTGTTCAACCAGATGATCCGCCCTCCCAGCCCTTCGATCGCGGGCGGCACCTATTTCACCTATTTCTCGATCCCGGGCCGCCTCGACCTCCTGGTGCGCTCGGTGACCTTCGTGCGGCGCGAAGCCGAACTGGTCACCTTTCGACGGGTCACCGGGTGGTCGGAGCGCCGGGGATCGACCTGGGCACGAGCGCGCGGCAATCACTATGGCGTGGCGATCTCGCGGCTGAACTGGATTTATTTCAGCGGCATCAATCGCCGCCAGACCGGAGAGCCGTCACTGATCTCCGTGCAATGGGCTCCCATCTCCGAACCGGTGCTGATGGGCAAGGCCATGCTTCTGACGGAGGCCGGCCCGGCATTCGTGTCCGTCATCATGCGGCGCGACATTGCCAACATCCACGCAAGGGATGCCATCAGCATGGCGCATGTCATCAGTCTCGACGATCCGGGCGTCGACCAACTGGTTGTCAGCCTCACCCGGGACGGGTTGGGCTAATCCCTCGGATCGCCATGTCTTACGCCAATTAAGAATAAGCGTACGCCGATAAAGCGTACGCCAACGATTGTCTACTCTGTATCTGAATAAAATCGATATTTTACACTTTGGTACCAAGAAAGATAATCCACGCATCCGCCTTCGACTCGTGGTTTTACTATAATTTTAACAAACCATTAACTCTTCCGACCTTACCTTTCTTCGCGCGGATCCCGTTCCGGGGGTCCTTCAACGGATCCCAGATTGGGGTCAGGAAAAGGATAAAAATGGCCAAGAAAGTGACCAATACTCCGAAGCTGACGATTGCCGCCGGCACGCAGACCGTCTTCTTTTCGCAGGGCATGCACTACAACAAGCGCTGAAGCCGTTCTGCGCCGACGAGCGGTTCGCTTGTCGGCGCCTCGGCTCCGCAGATGGCATCCAGCTTCATGAAAATGCGCTCTTCGAAAACGCTTGTTTTCTACCCTGGACCGAACAAGGTCACGGCATGCAACTTCCTGACCAGAAGCGTATTTGAATGCAGCCCTGATATGGTCGGCCTTCTCGCATCGTGGGACAAATGGGCATCGACGGCGGACATTGCCCGCGCCCATGGCTGGTCGAAGTCCGAGCTGAAAGCTGTCGTTCCCCGGTTGCTCGATTTTTCCGCCCTGGTCACCGCCGGATCGCCTCTCGCCGAGCAGGAGGAACAGTTTTCGGGACAATGGAGTTGGGGGCTTCCGACGGCGCTGATGCATTTCTGCGTCCAGGACAGCGAATACATGACCATCGAGCAAGCGGAAGAGCGGCAGATAGAACGCGCCGGCCATACGCCGCAGCCGGACCTCCTGCTCAAGAATTCCGCCGGCGCCATCCAGCTGCCGAATGCACTGGAAGACAACGAACTTCTTGGCTTGATGGCGCGGCGCCGCACCAACCGCACGGCGGCTCAGCCCACCATCACGGCCAAACAGCTTTCCGATTGCCTGTTCGCAGGGCTCGGCATCATCGGTGAGACCGCCAATTGCGTCGGCACCCTGCCGCTTGGCATGACCCCTTCCGGCGGCGCGCGAAATCCCTATGAGGCCTATGTGGTCGCACTCGGCGTCGATGGCCTCGAACCCGGTGTCTATCACTATTCCGCCGCCGACCACGACCTTGGCAGGATTTCCGCGAACCATCTGCCGAAGATCTCCGAACTGGTCGGCGGACAGGAGTGGGCTGACGCCATGCCGTGCCTGATCCTGCTTTGCGCCAGGCTCGACCGCACGATGTGGAAATATGAGGACGCCAACGCCTATCGTGTGGTGCTGATCGAGGCCGGCCATATCGGCCAGAACATCATGCTGGCGGCGACCAATCATGGCCTGTCGGCGTGCCCGACAGCCGCGCTCAGTCATTCCGCGATCAAGCGGCTGCTTGGTCTCGACAGCCTCACCGACGCACCGATCTATGCCTTGACCCTCTCGACCCCGGAAAGAGATCCCTCCACCGCGGGCCAATCCATCAATTAGTCGACCAACAATGTGTATTCGGCCAGTAACGCGTTCCCAGGGTATAACCAGAGACAGGAGCAGCACGTGCCAAATCAATCCTTACGCCAGTCGGAAATCGATAGTCTTCAATATATTTCGTCGATGACCAATGAGCTCGTGCAAATGGCCGAAGCAAGCCGTTTTCCGATGATCTCCTATCTGCTGGGCATGGCCTATGCAGAGGCCTTCGACGTTCTTCGCGGCGCACGGCCAGCCAGACACGCGCAGCTCAGCGGCAACCCGCTGCACCCCAAGGCGCAGGCAAAAGACAATCGCGCCGCCCAGCCACGGAGAGCCTAACGAGATGCAATCGTCAGCCGCATGCGCGGTGGCCGGCTCGACCTCGCGGCCAAACCGCTGGGAGACGCTGTGCGCATTGCAAAGCCTGCTGCCGCTGCTGAAGAAAGCCGCGACGGACCTGCGCCGCGCCGACATGGTCTACTGGTTCGAGCAGGCAGATGCCGAGGTCGCCAACATCATCAGGGGCCACCCCTCCGATGCAACCGCAATCCCGGCCCTGATTGCATCCTGCCCGCAGGACCGGCATCCGGTCGCGCTAGCTTGATGCATGTCGCCCGCCAAAACGCCACGCGCTCATTGGCGCCGCTGAAAATGCTCTGCTCACCAGTTTTTCAATTTCAGACCGGAACCTATTGCGCGTCTGGAATGCCAAGGGGGACCTGCACATGAACATGATAGCCAACATCAGAAGCGTCGATGCCAGGGAAAGCATTTTCAGCCGGCTCGACGTCTTGATCGTCAGGCGGCCGCCATCGCCTGACGCCGCGCGAATCGAGGCCCGCCAACTCGTCTCGATGGCGATTGCCGACAGCTGCCAGGCCGACAGTCTCTGGGGTACAGTGGACGCCTTCCACGCCCATTTCGACTTCATGATGCAGACCATCGAAATCAACGGCGCCGATGCCCCGGGCCTCGGGCTGTTGCGCACGAAATGCCGTTTCTATCTCGAACAGGTCGAGGCCCTGAGCCTGTCGCTGGCCTACTGACAGGCCGCTTCGATCAAATTCGATCCTAGTTGCGCAGGCTGAACACGAACGGCGCTGTACGGCTCAGACGCGAACCGAGTTCCGGCGGCGGTGCCGGCACCGTGGCGCCTTGCAGCACGGCGAGCGCCGCACGGTCCAGATCCGCATCCCCGGAGGAACGAGAGAGCCTGGCAGACAGGACCCGGCCGGACGAGTCGACCGTGAAGGCGACATACGGCCTGCCTTCCACGCCTCGGGCCTTGGCAGAACTGGGATAGCGCGTGTGCCGCTTGATCCAGGCACCCAGGCGGGAGTCCCATTTGCTGGAGTCGCCGGAGCGCGACGTCGATTCCGCTGCCTTCGGCGCGGCGGTCCTGGCCGCGGGCCGTGCGTCGGCGCTGGCGACGGTTGCCGTCTTCGGCGGAGCCGCCTTCTCCTTCTTAAGCCGCGGCTTGGGCTTTTCGACAGGTTTTTTCGCCTTGGCCTCGACCGGTTTCTTGTCTTTGACAATTTCGACCGGTTTTGGCTGCGGCAAGGGAATGACGACGTCTGGCGTGACAGCCTCGACAACATCCGGGATGACCTCATCCGGCGGCGGCTGATCGGCCTGTTCAGCCGTTTCGGTCCGGTTGGGTTCGGCCTCGTCGGGCGCGACCGCTTCCGGCGGCTCGAGAACCGGCTCCGCCTTTTCGACCGGTTCTTCAGGTGTCGGCTCGGTCGTCGGTGTCGGTTCGGTCTGATCTGGCGTCACCGCGTCCAGCGCGGCCACCTGTTCTTGTACGGCCGGCATCACCACCATCGGCGCCATCTCGATCACCTGGGCCGGTGGCGGACCGCCGTCCGCTTCGGTGACCATGGTGAGATCCTGCACTGCATAGGCGACCGCGACATGGGCTCCGAGGACCAGCGCGGCAGCACCGGCCCACAAGCCAAGGTCGCGCCAGCCGAAGCGCGACATCTGGACCGAGGGCACGGCGACCGCTTGCGTCATGGCGCCGCCGCACCGGTGGCTGTGGGCGCGGGGGCATTGGACGCGGGAGCCGTCTCCAGGCCGACCAGCGCGATCTTCAGATAGCCGGCGCCGCGCAACAGGTTCATCGCCTCCATCAGGTCGCCATAGGCGACCGCCTTGTCGGCGCGCAGGAAGATGCGCGTCTGCTTGTCACCCTTGGTCTTGGCGTCCAGCGTCGCGGCGAAAGCCGGGCGTGGCACGCCGTCATTGCCGATCGCCAACGTCAGATCGTCCTTCAGCGTCAGGAACAGCGGTGTCTCGGGCCTCGGCGCGGGCGTTGCGGTCGAACCCGGCAGGTCGACATTGACATCCACCGTGGCCAGCGGTGCCGCGACCATGAAGATGATCAACAGCACCAGGATGACATCGATGAACGGGGTGACGTTGATCTCGTGGCTTTCCTCGAGATCGTCATCCATGGTCTGTCGGATTCTGCTTCCCATGGCGCTACTCCGCCGCCAGTGGCGCGGCCGGCGCGACGGTGCGGAAGTCGAGGTCGCGGCTGACCAGTCGTTCGACCCCTGCCGAGGCATCGGCGAGGATCTGCCGATAGCCGGCTATCGAGCGGGCGAAGACGTTGTAGATGACGACGGCCGGTATGGCCGCGACCAGGCCCATCGCGGTGGCCAGCAGCGCTTCGGCGATGCCCGGCGCGACCACGGCGAGATTGGTGGTCTGCGCCTGCGAGATGCCGATGAAGGCGTTCATGATGCCCCAGACCGTGCCGAACAGGCCGACGAAGGGCGCGGTCGAGCCGATCGTCGCCAGCACGCCGGTGCCGCGTGACATGCGCCGCGCCGCCGCCGCCTCGATGCGCGACAGGCGCGACGTAACCCGTTCCTTGAGGCCATCGCCTGAGACATGATCGAGGGCGCCGGCTGAGAGTGCGGTCTCCTCCTCGGCCGCCCGCACCAGCAGCGCGCCCGGGCCGCCGCTGCGGTCGAGGGTACTGCTGGCCTGCTTCAGCGTGGCGGCCTTGCCGATCGCCCGCACGGCGCGACGGATGCGCAGCTTGCCGCCGAAAAGCTCCAGCGACTTGGCCAGCCATATCGTCCAGGTGACGAGGGAGGCAAAGGCCAGCCCGATCATCACCGCCTTGACGACGATATCGGCCGCCATGAACATGCCCCATGGCGACAGGTCATGCGGCAAGGTCAATTCCATCGCCGTCGAAGGTCCGGCCTCGGCTGGCGCAGCCGTGTTCGGCTGGGTGCCCGGCTGCGAAGGCGCCATCGTGGCCGGCGGAGCGACTGCCGGTGCGGCGGGCGCCGGCGCAATCGGCGCTGGGGCCGTGGGAGCAGCCGGGGTGGGGGCATCAATCGCCGGCGCGGCACCGGCCGGTTGCTCCTGGGCCATCGCGCTGCCGGCCGACAGGATGACGGATGCGACCAACGCCGCCAACAAACCAGTTCTCGACAACAGCTTCTTCCTTGTTCTCACAGCGGCCAGCCGCCTTCTATTTCCCGCCGCCGCACCAGATCTCGTCACTGCACATAGCCGACAGGCTGGCCGGTGACGGGGTGCGCGAACACGCCCATCTCCACGCCGAAAATGCCTTTCAGCACATCGCTGCGCATGATCTCGCCTGGTGTGCCGCGCGTCAGCAGCTTGCCGTCCTTGAGCGCGATCAGCTCGTCGCAGTAGCGCGCCGCCATGTTGGGATCGTGCAGCACGACGACGACGCACAGGTCGCGTTTGCGGCTGAGCTCCTTGACCAGCCCGAGCACCTCGACCTGATGGGCGATGTCGAGTGCCGAGATCGGCTCGTCGAGCAGCATGACGCCGGCGTTCTGCGCCACCAGCATGGCGAGCCAGGCGCGCTGGCGCTCGCCGCCCGACAATTCGTCCACCAGCCGGTCGGCAAAACCTTCCATGTCGGTCAGGGCCAGCGCCTCCTCGACATGCTGCCTGTCCTGCGCGCGGAAACGGCCAAGCGCGCCGTGCCAGGGATAGCGTCCCAACGTCGCCAGTTCGCGCACGGTCAGGCCGGTCGCCGCCGGTGTCGTCTGCGGCAGATAGGCAAGCGCGCGGGCAAATTCGCGGGCGCCCCATTGCGGCAGCGGACGCTTGGCGAAAGTGATGGCGCCTGAACTCGCCGGCTGCTGGCGCGCCATGAGCTTGATCAGCGTCGACTTGCCCGAACCATTGTGGCCGATCAGCCCATAGACCCGCGAGCGCTGCAGTTCGAGCGAGACCGGACCGAGCAGCGTCCGCTCGCCGACGGCAAAGCGCACCGCGTCGATATGGAAGGCAGTCTGGGCATCAATTCCAGCCATGCTCATGGCTTTTCTCCAGTGCGGCCGCCCGCATTTCCAGATTCCGGCTTTCAACGGCTCATGCCCGGTTGACTATGAAACATGACCTTACTAGTCAACATTGAAGATGACTGCAACGATCAACAAATCGTCGCGACCGGCAATATCGACATGAAATTTGGAAAAGGGGGCGCAGGATGATCTCGGGACGTGGACTGATTTGGCAGGACCGGATGGCGCGAAAGCGCCTGCTGATGGCAGCGGTGTCGGTGCCGGCCCTGCTTGGCTGCGGCCATGCCCTGGCCCAGGAGACGGTCACCACCACCCTGGACCCGATCAACGTCCAGGAACGTGTCGAAAGCGCCTTCGGGCCGGTCAAGGGCTACGTGGCCACCAAGGGCTCCACCGGCACCAAGACCGACACGCCGCTGATCGAGACGCCCCAGTCGATATCGGTGATCACCAAGGACCAGATGGAAGCACAGGCGATCGACAACCTCGGCGGCGTTCTGCGCTACACGCCCGGCGCCACCGGCGATCTCTACGGCACCGACAATCGCGGCCTCGGCCTGCAGTTGCGCGGCATTTCGAACGCCAACGGCGTCTTCTACAGGGACGGGCTGCAGCTCAAGGAGAGCAATTTCACCCTGTTCACCGCACTCGATTCCTATGGGGCGGAACGCTACGAGGTGCTGCGCGGACCAGCGTCGGTGCTCTACGGCCAGGCTAGCCCCGGCGGCATCATCAACTATGTCAGCAAGCGGCCGACCGAGGAAAACCTGCGCGAGATCGAACTCGGTGGCGGCAGCTTCAATCGCTATGAAGGCAAGTTCGATTTCAGCGGTGCCGTGAACGCCGACAAGTCGCTGCTGTTTCGCCTCACCGGTGCCGCTCATATGGGCGACACGCAGACCGATTTCGTCAAGGACGATCGCATCTTCATCGCGCCGGCGATCACCTGGCAGCCCGATGCCGACACCAGCCTGACCATCCTCGCCAACTATCAGCGCGATCGCTCGGGATGGGCGATGCAGTACCTGCCTGCCTACGGCACGGTCGTACCGGGCAAGGACGGCAAGTACCTGCCGAACAGCATGTTCGTCGGCGAACCCGGCTTCGACTCCTACAACAACGACCAGGCCTCGATCGGCTACGAATTCGATCACCGTTTCAACGAAACCTGGCAGGTGCGACAGCATGCCCGCTACGTCCACCTCACCCACACCGAGGAGGGCGTCTTTGGTGGCGGACTGACGGACTCGAACGGCCTGGAACCTTCAAGCGGCGACTACTACCGTTATGCAGATGCCGGCGGCACCAAACTCAGCGGCGTCACCATCGACAACCAGGCACAAGCCGATTTCGACACCGGGCCGCTTGCCCACACGCTGCTCGTCGGCCTCGACTACAAACGCTACACTTACCGCGACTATGCCTCGGAAGGGACCGTCGAGGACGGTTTCAACATCTTCGATCCGGTTTACGGGTACCCGATCACCGATCTGACGCCCTACACCGATACCGACACCACCCAGCAGCAGGTCGGTCTCTATGCCCAGGACCAGGTCAAGTTCGGCAACTGGCGGCTGACCCTTGGCGGCCGCCAGGATTGGTCGGACGCCAAGGTCTACGACAATCTGGCCGGCGGCTACATTCCCGAGCAGAAGGACAACGCCTTCACCAGCCGCGCCGGCCTGGTCTATCTCGCAGACAACGGCCTGGCACCCTATGTCAGCTATTCCGAATCGTTCCAGCCGGTGGCCGGCGCCGATAGCGACGGCAATCTGTTCGTGCCCGAGACCGGCAGGCAGTACGAGATCGGGCTGAAGTACCAGCCGACCGGCTGGAATTCCTTCATTACGGCATCGGTTTTCGACCTGACCCGACAGAATGTCGTGCGTTCCGGTAATGAGGGCTCGCCCAACGATCTGTTCCAGACCGGTGAGATCCGTTCGCGCGGCGTGGAACTCGAGGCCGTTGCCAGCCTCGATTCCGGCTTCGACCTGAGAGCGGCCTACACCTACCTCGACACGAAGATCACCAGGGCGACCGCTGTCGAAGACGTCAACGGCGTCTGGGTCAGCAACGAGGGCAACACGCCCTTCGGCGTGCCGGCCCATTCCGCATCGCTTTGGGCCAATTACACCTTCATGAGCGGCAAGCTCGAAGGTCTCGGCCTGGGCGCCGGTGTCCGCTATGTCGGCTCGACCTATGGCGACGACGCCAACAGCTTCAAGGTTCCGTCGGTCGTGCTCGCCGACGCGGCGGTGCATTACGCCTGGCAGAACGCCACGCTCAGCCTCAATGCCAGCAATCTGTTCGACAAACGCTACGTCGCCTCCTGCTTCTCCTCGGGCTTCGGCTGCTTCTACGGCGAGGGCCGCAGGATCAACGGTTCGGTGAAATACACATGGTAGAAGCAATGTGGCGGGCCGGCCCAAAATGGCAGCGCTGACACGGCGCCAGTATCTTGCCGGCCTCGCCGCGACCGGTCTCGCTTTGCCGGGCGGCACGGCACGCGCGGCACCTGCCCGCGTCGTCTGCCTGGAATGGACATCGGCCGAAATGGTGGTCTCGCTCGGCGTGTCGCCGCTCGCCGTCGGCGACACCAGGGGTTATGGCGACTGGGTCCAGGGCCCGGCGCTGCCGCAGGCCACCATCGACCTGGGGTCGCGCAGCGAGCCCAATCTCGAACTGCTTCGGGAATTGCGGCCCGACCTGATCGTCGGCGCCTATGGCTATGGCTTGGACGAGAACAGCTTCACCAGATTGGCGCCGACCTTCAATGTGCCGTTCTACAGCGGCAAGGCTCCACCTTACGCGCAGGCGCAGCAGGTGACGCTGCAGCTTGGCAACATGCTTGGCCGTGGGACGGAAGCAGAAAACCTTGTCGGGCGCACCGAAGCCTCGATCGCCCAAGCGCGTGCCAGGCTGGAGCGGGCGGTGCAAAAACCGGTCTGCGTCGTCAGCATGTTCGACGATCGCCATGTCCGCGTCTACGGCGCCGGCAGCCTGCTGCAGGACGTCCTCGACCGGCTCGGCCTCGTCAATGCCTGGACCGGCGCCACCAATGAATGGGGTTTTTCGACGGTCGGCATCGAGGAACTGGTCGCCGTCGGCGAGGCGCAACTGATCTCGCTCGATCCGATCCCGCCGCACGTCAGGATCAGGATCGCCCGCAACTCGCTCTGGGCCAATCTGCCCTGCGTCCGGAACGGCCAGGTGCGGACCATTCCGCCGGTCTGGCCGTTCGGCGGTCTCACTGCCGCCGCGCGTTTCGCCGAATTCGTGGCAGCGGCATGATCGCTCAGGCAATGTCCCTGCCGCGACAGCGCGACGGCATCGGCGCGCTCATCCTGCTGGTTGCCGTGCCCGCAGGTCTGGCGCTGGTGCTGAGCGTCATCGATCTCATCCACCTTCTGCCGGCGCACCTGTGGTGGCAGGCGCTCACCGCCCCCGACACATCCGATCCAGTGCAGTTGCTGTATCGCTATGCTTTCCTGCCACGTGTCGCCGCCAGCGTGCTGGCCGGCGCGGCGCTCGGTCTCGCCGGTGTCGTCATTCAGCATGTGCTGCGCAACCCGCTGGCCGAGCCGACCACGATCGGCACCAATGCCGGAGCAAGCCTCGCTTTGGCGGCCGCCACCCTCTACGCACCATGGCTGCTGGAAGGCGGCCGTGAAGGGGTGGCGCTGGCTGGCGGCGCTCTCGCCACATCAGCCGTTTTCGCACTGGCGCGCGGGCGCAGCTTTTCGCCAGTGTCGATCATCATCGCCGGCCTCGTCGTCAGCCTCACTTTCGGTTCGGCCGGCGCGCTGCTGATGGCGCTCAACCGCGAATACACCGAGGAGCTGTTCATCTGGCAGAGCGGCTCGCTGGTGCAGAATGGCGATGCGGCCGTCGTTGCTCTGGCGCCGTGGCTGCTGGCCGGCATCTGCGCCGCGTTCCTGCTCTGGCGACCGCTACGCCTGCTCGATCTCAGCGACGACGGCGCGGCATCGCTCGGCACCCGCCCGGCCGTCATCCGCCTTGCCGGCATGGCTGTCGCCGTCTCGCTTGGCGCGTTGGTCGTCGCCGAGGTCGGCGTCATCGGGTTCGTGGCGCTCGCTGCCCCGGCGCTGGCGCGGCTGGCCGGAGCGCGCACGCTTGGCCGCCGCCTGGTCTGGTCGCCGCTGGTCGGCGGCGCCCTGCTCTGGCTCACCGACCGTCTGGTGCAGCATCTGCCGTTCGCCGGCGAAATCCCCGCCGGCACCGCGACCGCTTTGCTCGGCGCGCCGCTGCTGCTGTTCCTGTTGCCGCAAATGCGAACCACCCCCGAAAGGCAGGCCGATATGATGTCGTCCGTACGCCTGCCGACAAACGGCCTGCCGTTGATCGCCGGCCTGCTGGCGCTCATCCTCGCGGTTGTCGTCGCAATGAGCTTTGGCCGTGGCGCAGGCGGTTGGCACTGGATCGCATCCGAGGA
The DNA here is from genome assembly GCF_000513875.1 of Mesorhizobium sp. WSM1293. Taxonomy (NCBI): domain Bacteria; kingdom Pseudomonadati; phylum Pseudomonadota; class Alphaproteobacteria; order Hyphomicrobiales; family Phyllobacteriaceae; genus Mesorhizobium; species Mesorhizobium sp. WSM1293. The sequence goes on from NZ_AZUV01000021.1 coordinate 26,875, forward strand.
TTTGACCGAGCTGCTTGCCCTGCGCGCGCCTCGCGTCGTCGTCGCCCTGTCGGCGGGCGTCCTGCTCGCGGTCGCCGGCACGCTGATGCAGCGCATGACCGGCAACCCGATGGCAGCACCCGAAGTGCTCGGCATTTCCGGCGGCGCCTCTTTCGGCGTGCTGGCGCTGCTGTTGCTCAGCGACGGCTTCGACCGCGCGGCAATGCTCGGCGCCGCACTCGCGGGCGCCTTGCTGGCGCTGACGATCGTCGTGCTGGTCGGGCGGCGCAATGCACTGTCGCCGGCGCGGCTGCTGCTTGCCGGCGTCGCCGTGGCGACGGTCGCGTCGGCCTTCGCCGCGCTGCTTCTGGCCAGCGGCGATCCGCGCACGGGCTTCCTGCTCGCCTGGCTATCGGGATCGACCTATCGCGCAACGCCCAATGATGCCTTCACTGCCGCTGCGGTCGCGGTCGCCGTCCTCGCGCTGGCGCCGCTGACGGCGCGCTGGCTCGATATAGTGCCGCTCGGCGAAACTGCCGCGCGTGGCCTTGGCCTGCGGCTTGGACGGGTTCGCGCCATTCTGCTGGCACTTACCGCGCTGGCCACCGCAACCGCGACATTGGTCATCGGCCCGCTGAGCTTCGTCGGCCTGATGGCGCCGCATCTCGCGCGCATGCTCGGCTTCCGCCGTGCCGTGCCGCAGCTTCTGGCCTCGGCCATGACAGGCGGGCTGATCCTCGTTGCCGCCGACTGGGCAGGCCGGACGCTGATCTTTCCCTGGCAGGTGCCGGCCGGGCTCATCGCCGCCTTCGTCGGCGGCCCCTATTTCATGGCGCTGATGTGGAAAGGCAGGCAATGAAGTCGGCCCTGGCATATTGCCGACCCTGCCCTGCCGATTGTAAGCAGCGCCCATCGATGGCGACCGGTGCCCTCGCCGCGTCCATCAAGACAGCTTGCGGTTCACCTCGATGATCAGACGTTTCCTGTCCTATTACGCGCCCTGGAAGGGGCTGTTCGCGCTCGACTTCTCCTGCGCGGTGCTGGCCGGCCTGCTCGAACTCGGCTTTCCCATGGCGGTCCGCACCTTCGTCGACCAGCTCCTGCCACGGCAGGACTGGACGCTGATCATCATCGCCTCGGCCGGGCTGCTGGTAATCTATCTGCTCAACACGGTGCTGATGGCGGTCGTCACCTATTGGGGCCACATGCTTGGCATCAACATCGAGACCGAGATGCGGCGCAAGAGCTTCGATCATCTGCAGAAACTGTCGTTCCGCTTCTACGACAACCACAAGACCGGCCATCTCGTCGGTCGCGTCACCAAGGATCTCGAGGAGATCGGCGAGATCGCGCATCATGGCCCCGAGGACCTGTTCATCGCCATCATGACGTTCGCCGGCGCCTTCGTGCTGATGTTCACGGTCAACATGCATCTGGCGCTGATCACGGCGGTGATCGTGCCTCTGATCGCCTGGGTGACGATGCGCTACGGCGACCGCATGGAGCGCAACTGGCAGGCGCTCTACCGGCGTGTCGGCGATTTCAACGTCCGCATCGAGGAGAATGTCGGCGGCATGCGCGTCGTCCAGGCCTTCGCCAACGAGGAGCATGAGCGCACGCTGTTCGCGCATGACAACCAGCGCTACCGCCAGACCAAGCTCGACGCCTACCGCATCATGTCGGCCAGCAATTCGCTGAACTACATGGGCATAAGGCTGATCCAGCTCGTGGTCATGATTGCCGGCAGCTACCTCGTCATCACGGGAGGCCTGAGCAATGGCGGCTTCGTCGGCTTCCTGCTTTTGGTCGGCGTCTTCGTGCGGCCGATCGAGAAGATCAATTCGGTGATCGAGACCTATCCAAAAGGCATTGCCGGCTTCCGCCGCTACACAGAGTTGCTCGACACCGAACCCGACATCGCCGACCGGCCCGGTGCCGTTACCGCCAGCGGCCTCAAGGGCTCCATCGAATATCGCGGTGTGAGCTTCGGCTACGGCGACGGCAAGCCGGTGCTGAAGGATATCGATCTCACCATCCGCGCCGGCGAAACCATCGCCTTCGTCGGGCCGTCAGGTGCCGGCAAGACCACCATATGCTCGCTGCTGCCGCGGTTCTACGAAGTCAGCGCCGGGCGGATCAGCATCGACGGCATCGATATCAGGGACATGACGCTCGCTTCGCTGCGCGGCCAGATCGGCATCGTCCAACAGGATGTCTTCCTGTTCGGCGGCTCGATCCGCGAAAACATTGCCTATGGCCGTCTCGGCGCCTCCGACGGCGCCATCGCCGATGCCGCGCGGCGGGCGCAGCTCGACGGCATGATATCAGGCCTGCCGGCCGGTTACGACACGATCATCGGCGAGCGCGGCGTAAAACTGTCCGGCGGCCAGAAGCAGCGGCTGGCGATTGCCCGTATGTTCTTGAAGAACCCGCCGATCCTGATCCTCGACGAGGCGACGTCGGCGCTCGACACCGAGACCGAGCGCGAAATCCAGAAGTCGCTGGCCGAACTTGCCGAGGGCCGAACCACGCTGGTCATCGCACACCGGCTGGCAACGATCCGCGGCGCCGACCGCATCGTCGTCGTCTCGGAGTCGGGCGTCGTCGAGCAGGGGTCGCACAGCGAACTGATCCGTGCCGGCGGAATCTATCGACGCCTGCACGACGCCCAGCATCTGGTGTCATCGCGTTGATCCACTATGGTAGCGGCCAAAGCAGGGAGCGCCCGGATGATCAAGGCAACGCCCTTCGACTTTCCCTTTGACGGCAGGCTGGTGGCCGAAAACACCGCGCTGATCGTCATCGACCTGCAGCAGGATTTCCTGTCGACGACGGGCTACTTCGCCAGGCAGGGCTATGACCCGTCGCCTCTGAGGGCGATCCTGCCGACGGTGAGCCGGCTGATCGCGGCCGCGCGCAAGGCCGGCGTCAGGGTCATCCATACCAGGCAGGGCTATAGGGCCGACATGGCCGATATGACGCCTTACGAAAAATGGCGCCGCAAGCGCTCCGGTCTCGACGGCACCGATATCCTGCTGCGCTCGGGCACGGGGTTCCAGATCGTTCCGGAGATCGACGTGGCACCGCGGGACATCATCGTCGACAAGACCTGCAACAGCGCCTTCATTTATACGGATTTCGAGCTTGTGCTCCGCGCGCAAGGCATCACGCATCTCATGTTTTCCGGATGCACGACGGATGTCTGCGTCCACACCACGCTGCGCGAAGCCTGCGACCGCAACTTTCAATGCCTGACGATTTCCGACGCCTGCGCCAGCGGCGACAAACAAGCCCACGAGGCCGCGCTTCATATGGTGACGGTCGAAGATGGCGTCTTCGGCGCGCTGGCGGATTCGGGCGCTGTCATTGAAGGCCTGTCGCGGCTTGGCGACAGGCCAGAGGCAACAAAAGGCTGAAGGAGTTCAGCCCGTTGCGCGCGTCTCCAATCCTGCACGAGACGCATATGCCCCAGGCTGGAATGCCTCGTGTTCGCGACGCGCCAGCGAATTGCGCAGCAGGGCGATCGTTTCCCGGCCGAGCGTTGCGATCTCGCGTGGCGTGTCGACACCGACAATCATGAATTCATCGATCCCGAGGGCTGCATAGGCAAGCAGCGACAGGGCGGCCTGGGCTGGCGGCCCGGCAACATCGACCGCCTTGTGACCGGAGGCGGAAGCACCCTGGTGAATCCCGACCGGAAGCGCGAAGCGCAGCTTGCCGGCCCGGCCATGTTCGGCGGCGGAGCGGCGCACCCGCTCCATCAATTGCCGGATCTCGTCGATCGAGCCCGGCGCCAGTTCAAAGACATCGGCATGTCGGCCGGCCACCTTGAGCGCCGTTCCGGACTGCCCGCCCATGCGGATGACCAGGTCGGCGCCGTGCGGTCCCTTGCGCGGCACGTAGCCGCCCTTGATGCTGTAGAACGTTCCTTCGTGGTCGAAGGGCCGGTCGTTCGACCACAGCCGCTTCAGCAGCACCAGATATTCGTCTATTCGCTGCCAGATGACGGTGTGCCCGACCGGCCGTGTTTCGGCGTCGGCATCGCTCAGCGGCTCGCTGATCATTCTCAGCGCCAGGCGTCCGCCGCTTTGCCTGTCGATCGACGCCAGTTGGCGGGCCGCCACAGTCGGTTCGACCACGCCCGCCCAATGGGTGAGCACGACTTCCAGCGACGAGGTGCGATCGAGCACCTGGGCCGCAAGATCCATGTTGGTCAGCAGTCCGGCCGAATCGTCGACGACGATCTTGCGGAAGCCGCCGTCCTCAATCAGCCCGAGCTTGGTCGCGGTCTCGGCAAAGTCGTAGAAAAAGGGAACCGCGGCATCGGCGGTCTTGCCGGGAATATGCGTGAACTCGATCGGCATTGCCATGTCCTCCGTGGTGTCGGGCGCGCGAAAGCACGCCGAGGATTCGGTTCATTCAACTCCAATTGCCTGTAAGTGGTGGGGCAGCTAACCCCGGTCGATCTGACGACTCAGGGAATAAGACCCAGAACAACGGCCCCGGTGAACACGAACGCAAGGGCAAAGACGAGATAGGCGAAAGCCCCGGCATAGGCCGGGCGGAAGGTCTGGGCATTGGCCGCCCGCTGACCACTGCGATCCGTCTGGGCGTTCTGGATATAGGACATATCGACCTCCGTCTCGTCGGTTAATCTATAAAACTTGTAGACTTTGTCGATTGCTATTTTTCGGTCAAATCTAGAATAATTTTCTCTTAGGTGACGGGAAGTTGGTAGCCACTTGCTTACAGGGGCACTCGGGCGGCCGATCCGTATGGCGCGTCCGTTTTCGGGTCTGCGTCCGAATGGACCTATGACCTTGGCCTCGCGGCACTCAATTCGTGGATTGGCCGCCCGGCGCCGGCGCGGTAGCATCGCCCAACCAGCAAAGCGAAATCGTCACATAGGGGCAAAAAAAATGGGCACAAGACTGGCCGGCAAGGTCGCCATCATTTCGGGCGGCGCGACGGGAATGGGTGGAGCAGCCTCGGAGCTGTTCGCCGCCGAAGGCGCCAAGGTGGCGATCATCGACCGCAACGGCGAGGCGGCCGCCGCAACCGCAGCGACAATCAGGGCACGCGGCCATGTCGCCGAGCATTTTGTCGCCGACGTCTCCGACGAGGCACAGGTCGAAGCCGCCGTGAAGGGTGCTAGCGAAAAACTCGGGCCCATCACCGTGCTGTTCAACCACGCCGGCACCATCGTGATAAAGCCCTTCCTGGAGACCACGGTGCAGGAATGGGATTGGCTGCATGCCGTCAATGTGCGCTCGATGTTCCTGATGACGCGCGCCGTTTTGCCCGGCATGATTGCGGCGGGCGGCGGCTCGATCGTCTGCACCTCGTCGATCTCGGCGGTGGCGGCTACTCCCAACGAAGTGCTCTATGACACCACCAAGGGCGCTTGCCACATGTTCGCCCGCGCCATCGCCGTCGAGTTCCGCGACCGCAACATCCGCTGCAACGCCGTCTGCCCGGGCTTCATCCGCACGCCGCACGGCCTGCGCGAGGTTGCCGACCTCGGCAGGCTCGGCGTCGATGTCTCGGACGCAGCGCTGGCCGCGCAGCAGGGCCGCATCGGCGAGCCGGAAGAGGTGGCGAGGGCGGTGCTTTACCTCGCCAGCGACGAGTCGAGCTTCGTCAACGGCACGCATCTGTTCGTCGACAACGGTTTTACCGCGATGTGAGGCGACGCCTGGCGCCCTTCCTCTCCCCCGTCGATCGGGGGAGAGGAAATGGCACCAAGCCCTGCTTGCTAACGCTCCTCCCTGCGAAATGGCTTGAGCAGCGCCGACGGTGCCACCGCGTTGCGCGACATCACAGCCATGGCGACGATGGTGAAGATGAACGGCAGCATCAGGAACGCCTCGTAGGGGATGTGTCCGAGCCCGCTCGCCTGCATGCGCAGCTGCAAGGCATCGACGAAGGCGAACAGAAGTGCCGCACCCGCCGAGCGCCATGGATCCCAGCGGCCGAAGACGACCAGCGCGATGGCCACCCAGCCGCGCCCCGACACCACGCCGAAGGTGAAGGCGTTGAACTGCGCCATCGACAGGAAGGCGCCGGCCAGCCCCATCAGCGCGCCGCCGAGGACAACCGCCTGGAAGCGTGTGGCGATGACACTGACACCGGCCGAATCCGCGGCACGCGGATTTTCACCGATCATGCGCACCGACAGGCCCCATGGCGTGCGGTAGAGTATGAAAGCGGCCAACGGAATGGCCAGGATCGCCATGTAGACCAGCGCGAACTGGTTGAACACCGCCGGCCCGAGCACCGGAATGTCGGACAGGATCGGGATCGGCAGCGTCTGAAAACCATTGATGTTGGGCGGCACAGACTGCTGGCCGAAGATCAGCCGGTAGAGGAAATAGGCAAGGCCCGACGAGAACAGCGTCACGCCGATGCCGCAGACATGCTGGCTGAGGCCGAGCACCACCGTGAACAACGCATGCAGCGCGCCCATCAGCATGCCGGTCAGCACCGCCGCCAGCACGCCGAGCCACAGGCTGCCGCTGAGGCTGGCAGCGGTGAAGCCTGTCATCGCCGACAAAAGCATGATGCCTTCGATGCCGAGATTGAGCACGCCGGCCCGTTCCGAGAACATTTCGCCCAGCGTTGCAAAAGCCAGCGGCGTGGCGATACGAATGATCGCGGCCAGAAAACCGACCTGGAAGATCTGTTCGAACACCGCGCTCATCGGGCAACCCCGACGCGGCGGATGCGATAGGCGGTGAACAGCAGCGCCACCAGCATGGCGAGCAGTGCAGTGCCCTGGATGACATCGCTGAGGAAGGCCGGCACGCCGGTCGCCCGCGACATCGCCTCGGCGCCGGTCATCACGGCGGCAAGGAAGATCGCCGCCGGCACGACGCCAAGCGGGTTGAGCCGCGCCAGCATGGCAACGACGATGCCGGAATAGCCGTAGCCCGGCGAGATGTCGCTCATCACTTGGAAATGCACGCCGCCGACCTCGCCGACGCCGGCCAGTCCGGCCAGCGCGCCGGACAGCAGCGCTGTCGAGATCAGCACGCGCTCGACATGGATGCCGCCATATCTGGCCGCTTCCGGGTTTTCGCCGGTGACCCTTATCCTGAAGCCGAGCGTGGTGCGCACGATCAGGAACCAGATCAGCGGTGCCGCCAGCAGCGCCACGATAACGCCGAGATGCAGCCTTGTACCTTCCATCAGCACAGGGAAATTGGCCGAATCCTCTATCGGCGGCGAGATCGGATAGCCGCTGAAGGAGTCCTTCCACGGTCCTTCGATCAGCGCCATCAGCGCGTAGTAGATGACCGAGTTGAGCAGCAGCGAACTGACGACATCGTCGACCTTGAATTTTACCCTGAGGGTCGCCGGCACCAGCGCGACCGCGGCCCCGGCCGCAGCGCCTGCGACCGCCATCAACACCATGGCGAGCGGTCCCGGCATCGGGATGGCGCCGACAAAGCAGCTGGCCACCGCGCCGGCCAGCAATTGACCCTCGGCGCCGATGTTCCAGAATTTTGCCCGGAAGGCGACCGCCACCGCCAGTCCGGTGAAGATCATCGGCGCGGCGCGCACCATCGTTTCGGTGATCGCATAGCTGTCGCCCAGCGAGGCCGTGAACATCACGCCATACGCATCGAGCACGCCGGCGCCGGCCAGCGCGATCAGGCCACTGCACAGGACAAGCGTCGCGCCGATAGCCAGCAGCGGCAAAGCGAGGTTGAACCAGGCCGGCGTAGAGGTGCGGACTTCCAGGCGAAACATCAGCTGTGCCCCTCCGCCCCGGTCATCATCAGGCCGAGCTGTGCGATCGTTGCATCGGCGCTGTCGAGCGTGCCGACAATGCGGCCCTCATACATCACCGCGATGCGATCGCAGAGCACCAGCAGCTCTTCCAGATCCTCGCCGATGACGATGATGCCGCAGCCCTTGGCCCGCATGTCGAGGAACTTTTCGTGGATGAAACGCGCCGCGCCGATATCGAGCCCGCGCGTCGGTTGCGAGACGATCAGAACCTTCGGGTCGAAAGCGAGTTCGCGCGCCAGAAGGGCCTTCTGCAGATTGCCGCCGGACAGCGCTCCCGCGCGGGTCATCGGCCCAGGGCACCTGATATCATAGGCCTTGATCTGCTCTTCCGCGAAGGCGCGGATCGCATCCGGCTTGAGCAGGCCTCTGCTGCTGAACGCGGCGGTGCCGATGCGCGGCAACACCATCGAATCCGCGAGCGGCAGGTTGGTAACCAGCCCCGTCGTCATACGGTCTTCCGGGATACGGCCGAGACCGAGCGCCTGCACCTCGCGGGGCGAAAAGCGTGAGACTTTCTGGCCGGCGATCGTCATCCGGCCGGCGTCAGGTACGCGCACGCCGGAGATGACCTCCGCCAGCGCGCGCTGGCCATTGCCCGACACGCCGGCAATGCCGAGGATTTCGCCTGCACGCACGGCAAGCGACACGTCGCGCAGCGCCGTACCCGAATGACGCGAGGTGGAAATGCCATTGAGGGTGAGCACAGCGGCACCCGGCGTCGATGGTCCCCGCGCCGGCGGCACGATCTCATGGCCGCACATCAGTTGCGCCATTGCGGACGATGTCGTGTTGGTGGGATCGTCGACGCGGCCGGCGACGCGCCCATGCCGCAGCACGGTGCAGCGATGCGTCAGTGCCCGCACCTCGTTGAGCTTGTGCGAGATGAAGATGATGCCGAGCCCTTGCGCCGCCATCGACCGCAACGCCGAAAACAGCCCGTCGACCTCGCTCGGCGCCAGCACCGCCGTCGGCTCGTCGAGGATCAAGAGCCTGGCGCCGCGAAACAGTGCCTTGACGATTTCGAGCCGCTGCTGCTCGCCGACCGACAGCGCCGAGACCGGAAGATCGGGATCAAGCGTCAGCCCATGCTGGCGGCCGATCTCGGCCAGCCGCGCCAGCCCGCCGGCGCGGTCGATCCGCCCTGTCTTGCCGGGAATCCCTATCAGCAGGTTCTCCAGCACCGTCAGCCTTGGCGCCAGATGAAAATGCTGGTGCACCATGCCGATGCCGGCGGCTAGCGCATCGGCGGAACTTGTGATCCGCACCGGCCTGCCCTGGATGAGAATCTCGCCGGCGTCGGGCGCATAGGCGCCGAACAGCACATTCATCAGCGTCGTCTTGCCGGCGCCGTTCTCGCCCAGCAACCCGAGGATTTCGCCGGGCGCGACGCTGAGATCAACGGCCTCGTTCGCCTTGACGGCGCCGAAGCTCTTGGTGATGCCGCGCATTTCGATGAGGGGGGCGGACAAGGGGGCTCCTGAACGTACGGGCTTTGCGATTCAGCTTTGATTGAGAGGAATGCGCTGCACCCCCCTCTGGCCTGCCGGCCATCTCCCCCTCAAGGGGGAGATTGGATGTCATATCGGCTTTCGCCAATTTTCTTGAAAGAACAGCGCGTCGCCGAAACTGCTAATCTCCCCCCTTGAGGGGAGATGTCCGGCAGGGCAGAGGGGGGCGCCTAGCGCCAGCCCCTCAAACCAGAACTCAATCCGAAACCGGCGTGTTCTCGTCCACGTCGACGCGGAAATTGCCTTCGAGTATCTCGGCTTTCTTCTTTTCGACCAGCTCCTTCACGTCCGCCGGCAGCGTCTTGTCGAACTTGTGGTAAGGCGCCAGATGCGAGCCGCCCTTGGCCATGCGCGAGAAGTCGCCATAGTCCTGCGCGGTGAAGACGCCGGCCTTGACCAGCTTGATCGCCTGTTCGACCGTCGGATACATGTCCCAGACCGGGCCGGTGATGACCGTATCCGGGCCGAGACTCGATTGGTCGGACATGTTGGAGATGGCAAGGATCTTCTTGTCGACCGCCGCTTCGATGACACCGAAGCGCTCGGCATAGATGACGTCGACACCGGCGTCGATCTGCGCGACCGCCGCTTCCTTGGCCTTGGGCGGATCGAAGAAAGAGCCGATGAAGGCGACCTTCTTCTTGATGTTCGGGTTGACCTCCTTGGCACCGGCGAAGAAGGCGTTGACCAGCCGGTTCACTTCCGGAATGCCCATCGCCGCGACAGCGCCGATCGTGCCCGACTTCGACATCTTGCCGGCGATCATACCGGAGAGATAGGCGGGCTCGTGGATCCAGTTGTCGAACACGCCAAAATTCGGTTCTGCGGGCCCAGCACCGGAGCCGAACAGCCAGGCGGTCTTCGGGAACTGCTTGGCGGTGCGGCGCGATTCACGTTCGGCGGCGAAGGCATCACCCAGCACCAGCTGGTAGCCGCCTTGCGCGTATTCGCGCATGACGCGGCTGAAATCGGCGGTCTGCACCTTCTCCGACCATTTGTATTCGATGCCGAGTTCCTTCTCGGCTTTCTGCAGGGCGACATGGATCTGGTTGTCCCATGGCTCCTCGATCGGCGTGGCGAAGATCGCCGCCACCTTTAGTTTCTTGTCCTTGCCGAAGGCAGCGCCCGGCAGCATTGCCGCAGCCAGGCCAAGCGCGCCCAACTCCAGCACATTGCGTCGCGAAAGCCCTTCGCGTGCGGATTGAAATCTGTTCTTTCGGTTTTCCATTGTATTCCCCTCTGTTCGACAGCCGTGTCGAGCCGGCTGTTCTAAAAATCAGACGAGGAACTATGGAACGGGTCCGGACTTTTGTCCACGTGGTCAAATTTGACCGCACCGGATTCTCGAAGTTAGCCGGAGAGACTTGCCGATCAGACCCGTTCCAGTGCGATCGCGATGCCCTGGCCGACGCCGATGCACATGGTGGCAAGCGCATACCGGCCGCCGCGCTCGCGAAGCTCCAGCGCCGCCGTGCCGGATATGCGGGCGCCCGACATGCCCAGGGGATGGCCGAGCGCGATGGCGCCGCCATTCGGGTTGACGTGTTCGGCGTCCTCGGCAATGCCGAGCTGGCGCAGCACGGCGATGCCTTGCGAGGCAAAGGCCTCGTTGAGCTCGATGACGTCGAACTGTTTTGGCGTCAGGCTAAGCCGCGCGCAGAGTTTTTGCGTCGCCGGCAGCGGGCCGATGCCCATGATGCGCGGCGCCACGCCGGCGACAGCCCCGCCGAGGATGCGGGCGATCGGCGTCAGCCCATACTTTTTCACCGCCGCCTCGGAGGCAACGATCAGCGCCGCCGCGCCGTCATTGACGCCGGAGGCGTTGCCGGCCGTCACCGTGCCGCCCTGCCGGAACGGCGTCGGCAGCTTGGCCAGCGCCTCGACCGTTGAGCCCGCGCGGGGGTGTTCATCCTTGCTGACAATGAGCGCATCGCCCTTGCGCTGCAGGATGGTCACTGGGGTGATCTCCTTCGCCAATCTTCCATTGGCTTGTGCGGCGACGGCCTTGTTCTGGCTGCGCACTGCGAAGGCGTCCTGGTCGGCCCGCGACACCGAAAAATCCTCGGCGACGTTCTCGCCGGTTTCCGGCATGGAATCGACGCCATACTGCTTCTTCATCAGCGGGTTGACGAAGCGCCAGCCGATGGTGGTGTCGTAAATCTCGGCATTGCGCGAGAACGCCGTGTCGGCCTTGGGCATGACGAAGGGTGCCCGGCTCATCGATTCGACGCCGCCCGCGATCATCAGCTCCGCCTCGCCGGCCTTGATGGCTCGGGCGGCAATGGTCAGCGCATCCATGCCGGAGCCGCACAGGCGATTGACGGTCGAGCCCGGGACCTCCTTTGGCAGCCCGGCCAGCAGCAGCGCCATGCGCGCTACGTTGCGATTGTCCTCGCCGGCCTGGTTGGCGCAGCCATAGACGACATCGTCGATCGCCTGCCAGTCGATGCCGGCATTGCGCTCAACCAGTGCCCTCAGCGGGATGGCGCCTAGATCGTCCGATCGTACCGAAGACAGCGAACCGCCGAAGCGGCCGATCGGCGTGCGGATGTAGTCGCAGATATAGGCCTCGGCCATGTCATGCAGCCTTTGCTTTTCCGGTTCCCTCATGCGCCGCCTTGGTGCGGGCCTGCAGGTCGCGCAATGTCTTCAATTCGAGTTCGCTTGGCGCCGGTGTTTCGTCAAGCGCCTCCGCGAACTTAACGACCCAGCCACAGCTCTCCTGCACCTGCTGGCGGGTGACGCCTGGATGCAGCGACACGACGGTGAATTCCTTGGTCACCGGATCCGGCTTCCAGATGGCGAGATCGGTGATCAGCAAGGTCGGACCTGATGTGTCGANNNCAAGCCGCTTGCGATGATCGCCACCCTCGCCATGGCCGAAGGAGGTGAAGAAGTCGATCTTCTCGACCATGCCGCGCTTGGTCTGCGCCATTGTGATGTAGATCTGCTTCGACGAGGTCGCGATCTCCGGCGCACCGCCGCCGCCAGGCAGCCTGGTCTTGGGATGGAGATAGTCGCCGATGACCGTGGTGTTGATGTTGCCGAACTTGTCGAGCTGCGCCGCCCCCAAAAAGCCGATCGAGATGCGGCCGCCCTGCAGCCAGTAGCGGAACATCTCCGGCACCGCGACGGTGGTGACGGCGGTCTCGCACAATTCGCCGTCGCCGATCGACAGCGGCAGCACATCGGGCGCGGTGCCGATCGTGCCGCTCTCGTAGATCAGCGTGATGTCAGGCGCATGTGTCAGCCGCGCCACATTGCAGGCCGCGGACGGTGCGCCGATGCCGACGAAGCAGACATCGTCATTCCTGAGCGCCCTGCTGGCGGCGATCGTCATCATCTCGTTGGGGGTGAAACCCAATGGATTGTCGCTCATGCCGCTTTCCTCAAATGCTCGACCCGGGCCGCGAAATCGCCGGCGCTCTTCTCCAAGACATTGGCCTGCATCCACGCCTGGAATTTTTCACGGTCGGCAGCGATCTCGTCCCATTCCAGATAGGCCGCATTGTCACGTGCATAATAGCCATGCGCATAGGACGGATGCGAGCCGCCTGGCACGACGGATATCGCCGCGATCGTCCAGCGCGGCAGCACGGTCAGATTGGGGTGCAGATCGTCGAAATTGTCGACCACTTCCTCCACCGTCACCACCGCTCGCTTGGCCGCCAGCACCGCTTCCTTCTGGATGCCGATGATGCCTTCGACCAGCACATTGCCTTGTCTGTCGGCCTTCTGCGCATGGATGAAGGTGACGTCAGGCCTGATCGAAGGAACAGCCGCCAGCACCTCGCCGGTGAACGGACAGGTGACAGACTTGATGTTCGGATTGACCGCCGCGAGGCCAGCACCGCGATAGCCGCGAAACACCGCGCAGGGCAGACCGGCCGCGCCCGCCTCATAGGCATTTGCCATGCCGGCATGGCTGTGCTCCTCGATCTCGATCGATCTGGGGAAACCGTTCTCGATGGCGTCGCGGGCGCGCCGCAGCAGGCCGACGCCGGGATTGCCGACATAGGAGAAGACAATTTTCTTCGCCATGCCCATACCGATCATCTGGTCGTAGATCAGGTCCGGCGTCATGCGGACCAGGGTCAGGTCGCGAAAACCCTGACGGATCGCCTCATGCGCCGCCGCCGTCGGGATCAGATGGGTGAAACCCTCGAAGGCGACCGTGTCATCATCGTTCAAATTCTCCGCAACAGCCTGTTTGAGCGGCAGGAACTTGACCATCGCATCGGCTCCGGGTTCAAAAAGTTCGTATTGCGAACATATGTTTTATATGCGATACTTTCTACGCTGGGGGAGGGCGAGGAGTCAATCCTGGCGTCGATGCCGTTCCCGCGGAGTTGAGATGGACGAAGAAGCCGCTTCCCGTGATCATGTCGGCTCGCTCGAGCGCGGCCTTGCCGTCATGGAGATCCTGGCTCGGCATCCCTCGGGCATGACGCTGACCGAAATGGCCGAGGAAGCGGGCCTGACCCGCGCCGGCGCCCGCCGCTTTCTGCTGACGCTCACCGCCACCGGCTATGCAACGCAAGCCGGCCGCGTGTTCTCGCTGTCGCCACGCTTGCTGACGATCGCCCGCACCTGGCTCGGCGGCGCCTCGCTCTGGGCCTTCGCCGCACCCATCATGCGCGCGGTCGCCGCACAGCTGAACGAGGCCTGTTCGGCGGCGATCCTGTCGGGTGCCGATGTCGTCTATGTCGCCCGTATTCCCGGCCGCCGCATCCTCAGCGTGTCGCTCGATGTCGGCACCAGGCTGCCGGCCTATTGCACCTCGATGGGACGCATCCTGCTTGCCGGTCTGACGCCTCAGGAATTGGACGCATTCCTCGGCCAGGCGACGATCGAGAGACGGACGCCGAAGACGATCACCGACAGGTGTTTGTTAGCCAACGCCATCGGCAAGGCGAAAGCGGACGGCTTTGCCATCGTCGACGAGGAACTGGAACTCGGCCTGCGCTCGATCGCCGTGCCGATCCGCGACCGCGCAGAACGCACGGTCGCGGCCATCAACGTCTCGACGCAATCGGCGCGGTTCTCCGTCGCGGAGATGGAGCGGGAGATTCTGCCGGCGCTGCTGGAGGCCAGGCAGCGGATTGAAGATTTTTTTGTGGTTTAAGAGGCCTTCTCCAACAACCTTCACCGTCGGCGGGACAGCGCCCCCCTCTGCCCTGCCGGGCATCTCCCCCTCTTGGGGGGAGATCGGACGTCACGCCGGCTTTCGCCAATCTCCAACGACGCAGGAATGGGCGAAGCCACCAATCTGCCAATCTCCCCCCTCGAGGGGGGAGATGTCCGGCAGGACTGAGGGGGGCGCGAAGGATCGCGGCGTTTTGCAATTCGCCGCCGCCCCGCCGACCCTCAATGCTTGATGCGATCCCGCATGGCATACCACAGCATGCCCAGCACATAGAGCGGACCGCGCAGCGCCGTGCCGCCGGGGAATGGCATCGGGGTCAGCGTCGAGAACAAATCGAGCCGCGAGGCGTCGCCTGTGATCGCTTCGGCCAGGAGCTTGCCCGACAGCGTCGACAGGATGACGCCCTTGCCGGAATAGCCATGCGCGAAATAGACCTCGCCATAGTGCCCGACATGCGGCAGCCTGGATGTCGTCACCGACACCAGCCCGCCCCAGGCGTGATCGATGCGGCAGCCCTGAAGTTGCGGGAAGGTGGCTTCCATATGCGGCCGCACGAAGCCGGCGATATCGGCCGGCGGTGACGGCGTGTAGCGCTCGCCGCCGCCGAACAGCAGCCGGCCGTCCGCCGACATCCGGTAATAGTTGACGACGAAGCGTGTGTCGGACACCGCGACATTGGCCGGGATGACATTGCGCTTGCCCTCCAGCGGCTCGGTGGCGACGATGTAGTTGCCGACCGGCATGATGCGGCTGTTGACGCGCGGCTCCAGCCCATCGAGCAGAGCGTCACCGGCCAGCACGACATGTTTTGCATGCACCGATCCCTTTGCCGTCGAGATCCGGATCGAAGGCTCACGCTCCAGCTTCACCGCCACCGAATTCTCATGGATGACGACGCCGGCAGCAATCGCCGCGCGGGCAAGGCCGAGCGTGTAGTTCAGCGGATGCATGTGGCCGCCGAGCGGCTCATACATCGCGCCATGATAGGGTGTGTCGACCTTGGCTCGGGCTTCCGCCGCCGACAGGATTTCGGCGTGCGGGAACTTCATCACCGTAGCCAGGCACTCGACCTCTTCCTCGAGATCCTTGAGGTCGGAACCGTTGACCGCGCCGACCAGATGGCCGGTCAGCCTGAGATCGCAATCGATGGCATGGCGCTCGATGATATCGAGCACCAGCCCGCGCGCCTCGAACGCAAGATCGAACAGCACCTTTGCCCGCTCAGGCCCATAGAGCTTGACCAGTCCCTTGGCGCCCTTGCGCAGGCCGGGGATCATCTGGCCGCCATTGCGGCCCGACGCGCCCCAGCCGATCTTGCCGCCTTCGAGCAGCACCACCTTCAGCCCGCGCTCGGCGGCGTGAAGGGCGGCCGACAGGCCGGTGCAGCCGCCGCCGACGACAACCAGGTCGGTGTCGACGTCGCCGACCAGCGCCGGATGGTCCGGCGCCGGATTGGCGGTGGCGACATAATAGGATTTTGCGATATCGAGGCCCGAATTGAAGCCCGTTGAACTGGAAGCCATGATCACACCTTCAGCAGAAGGTGGTCGCGTTCCCAGCTCGTCACCACGCCCTGGAACAGGTCGAGCTCGACGCTCTTTACGCGCAGATAAGTCTGGAAGAAATCCTCGCCGAGCAGTTCCCGCACCGGGCCGCAAGCCTCGAAACGATCGAGCGCCTCCTCCATCGTCTTCGGCAGCGTGCTCTTGATCTTGTAGGCATTGCCCGACGCCTCGGGCGAGCGCGCCAGTTTCTGCTCGACGCCGAGATAGCCGGCAAGCAGCGAGCCGGCGATCGCCAGGTAAGGATTGGAATCCGCACCCGGAAGCCGGTTCTCCACCCGCCGCGCCGCGCGGCCGCCGGCCGGCACGCGCAGGCCGCAGGAGCGGTTGTCGTGCGACCATTCGATGTTGGCCGGCGCGCTGTGGTTCGGCCTGATGCGGCGGAACGAGTTCACGTTGGGCGCGAACAGCGGCATGATTTCGGGGACATATTTCTGCAGACCGCCGATGAAGTGGCCGAACATTGCGGTGTCGGCATCGTCGCTGCCGGCAAACAAAGTCCTGCCGGCCTCGTCGATGACCGACATGTGCAGATGCATCGAGCTGCCGGCCTGTGCGGCGATCGGCTTGGCCATGAAGGTGGCGTGCATGCCGCTTTGCTGCGCGGCCTGGCGCGTCAGCCGCTTGAACAGCAGCACCTTGTCGGCCAGCGGCAGCGCATCGCCATGCAGGAAGTTGATCTCCAACTGCGCGGTTCCCGACTCATGGATCAGCGTGTCGAGCGGCAGGCCGGCCGCCGCCGCATAATCGTAAATGCGGCGGATCACCGGCTCGAACTCCTCGAGCCCGGCCATATCGTAGGGATGCTGCACGGTCTCGGCGCGGCCATTGGCGCCGACCGGGGCGGTCAGCGGCCGGTCCGGATCCGGATTGGGCGCGGTGAGATAGAATTCCACCTCGGGCGCCACCACCGCCCGCCAGCCGCGCTTGGCGTAGAGATCGAGCACGGCGCGCAGCACATGGCGCGGCGAGGCCATCCAGGGCCGGTCGTCCATATGGAAGGCATCGGCAAAGACATAGGCCTTGCCGGGAGCGGCACCGGGCGCCAGGCAGAGCGTCGATACATCAGGCACCATGCGCATGTCCGGATCCGAATAGGCAAAACCCTCGTCGATCGAGCCGGAATAGCGGCCGTCGATGCTGACCAGGAAAGCGCTGCTCGGCAGGTAGAGCGCGCGGTCTTCAAGCGCCTGGAGGAATTTGGCCGTCGGCAAGGCCTTGCCGCGCAGGACGCCGTTCATGTCGGGCACCAGGCACTCGACTTCGTTGATGCCGTGCCGGGCCAGCCAGGCCTTGGCATCGTTGCCGCTGGAGAGCGAGATGTTCGTGTTGTTGTCAGGCATTTTCGTTCAAATCCGTATCAGAGAGAGTATGGCTTGCGCGGCCGCATCCGTTCCGGGTTTCAGCGCCATTTGGGCTGCATTGTCCTTGAGGCGGGCGCGCATGGCATCGTCGGCCAGCAGGCCGAGAATGGCTTTCTCCAACACTCCTTCGGTCCAGCCGTCACGGCCGATATGGTCGCCGGTGCCGGTCTCTTCGGCGCGTTGCGCGTTGTCGTGTCCATCCCAGCAATAGGGCATGATCAGCGACGGCACGCCGAAGCGCAGCGCTTCGCAAAAACTGTTGTTGCCGCCGTGATGGATGAACAGATCCGACTTCGCCACCACCGAGGGCTGCGGAAACCAGGCGTCGAGATAGACATTGTCCGGCACCGCGCGGTAAGCGTCGCGCAGGCCGCCGGCATTGACGATGAAGCGCGCCGGCAGCCTGTCGAACACCACCAGCATGCGCTCGATCAGGCCGACATCCATGGCACCCAGGCTGCCGAAGCTGACATAGACCAGCGGCCCGCCATTGCGCGGGAACACCGGCACCTCGAACGGCCCTTCCGAACGCACGCAGCCCTCGAGATAGACGAAGCGCGCGGGGTCGAGCGGCTCGGCACGCTCGCGGCGCACGATCGTCGGCGTCAGCAGCAGGTTGAGATCGGGCGACGTCTCGAGGAACTGACCCTTCGGCAGCGGCCCCAGTCCGGCATCCGCCCGGAAGCGGTTGAAGCGGTCATGCGCCGGCGCGCAAGCCGCCAGATACCTGGCCTCGAACGCCGCGCGTTGCGGGTCGTCCACGCCAAGCCCCGACAGATAGGGCGGCACATTGGCGTCCGGCAGCTCGGTCTCGGCGCAGGAGACGACGCGCACCCACGGACAGCCGGCGGCGGCGATCGCCGGGAACATGATGACATTGTCGAGCACCACGGCATCCGGCTTGAGCCGTGCCAGCAATTGGCGCAGCGGCGCCTCGGCATTGACCGCGGTGTCGACGATGGCCTGCCAGGTCGGAGCGACATAGGTCTCAAGCTGGTCGATCGGGCTCAGCCTGAAATGCGGCAGGTGCCGGCGCACGAAAGCCTGCCAGTAGCTCTGGCGTTGGCTCTCGCTCAGCGGCTCGTCGGTTGGCAGCTGGTATTCCTGGAAACCATAATCGGCAAAGACGCCGGAGAAACCGGCATGGCAGATGAAGACGGGCCGGGCGCCTTTCGCACGCAGCGCCTGCGCGATGCCGACGCAATTCAACGCCGCGCCGAAGCTTGCTTCGGGAAACAGCGCGATGGTCGGGCTGGCTTTAAGCGTCAATTAATCCTCGTCATTCCGGCCGGCTGATCGTGCCGAACAGCGCGGGAGCCCCGCGGCTGGCCGCTTGCGGTCGCTGGTTGCGGGAGAGCCGCAGATGAATGCGAAGCAGATCGGCAGCCACCTCATACTGCAGGCTTTCAAGATGGTCGAGTATGACAAGGTGTTCGCGCAGCGATTGCCGCAATCGGAAGACGTTGACGCCGGCATAGATGCCCGGCAGCCGGCGCAGCCTGAGGTGATCGGCGAGCGCGTCGGCGATGAAGCGGTTGGCGCTGCCCTCGGCGAGCATGCCGTGAAAATCGATGTCCAGCCGCTGGAACTCGCGTGTGTCGAAGGCGGCGTCCGGCAGCGTCACCAGCGCTTCCATAGCCTGGCGCAACGTCGCCGCCCGCGCGCCGTCCAGCCTGAAGCCGGGCGTCAGGATGGCCGCGGGCTCGAGCAGCAAGCGGAACTCGTAGCTGTCGCCTTGCGCTTCCGGATCGTCGGGCGTGCGCCGAAACAGCCAGGACTGGCCAGGCGCACGATCCAGCAGATTCTCTTCGGTCAGTTTGTTCAACGCTTTTAATACCGTCTTGCGCTCGGCACTGTAGCGCCGCATCAATCCCGCGACGGTCACCGTCTGGTCCAGTCGCCGCGCCGAGCGGTCGCGCAGGATCGCCTCGGCCAACTCGTCCTCCTCGGCAGCGGGCAATTCCGTGGCGACCGAAGCCTGCGCGGTGAGGTCGATGGCCAGATGATAACCGGTGTCAGCCTCCCAACGCACGACGCCCCGTTCCGCGAGCAGGCCGAGTGCCGCCCGCACCGGCGTGCGCGAGACATTGCACAGCGACGCGATCTGCTGCTCGGGCAAGCGTGCACCGGGCTCGAAGCCGCGCTGGCGCGCGACATCCAGGATGCGCTGCGCCAGATCAAGATGGTTGGTGCGGGGTCGTCTGGCTGCGGCTTGCATGGCTGGTCCAGCGGAAAACGGATGACCGCATTGCTTTGACCGATCGCCCGAACGGACGCAATCGGCCAGTTTCCTCGGTCGTTTGGCAAATTATGGATTGACGTACTTTTTTCTGCAATAGTACTGTCAACACAATCGGCGAGAAAAAGACCGAGGGAACAGGATCGAGGCAGCGGCAAGGGTCGCAAGCGTTGGTCCGGCGAATGAAATTCGACGATCAACCGAATGGGAGCCTGTCATGACCGCTACCAGCCTGCGGCGCCGTGCGCTGAAAACATCTTCGATCGCACTTGGCCTGGCCTTGGCGCTGTCCGCGCCGGCGATGGCTGCCGACCTCGTCATTTCCAACTGGGACGGCTACATGGCGCCCGACGCCATGGCCGCCTTCAAGACCGCAACCGGCGTTTCGGGCGAAGTGGTGGTGCATGCCACCAATGAAGAGATCATGGGCAAGCTGATCGCCGCCGGCGGCAAGGGCTATGACGTGGTTTTTGTCTCCTCACCCTTCGCCGAGGTGCTGAACAAGCTCGGCCTCACCGAGCCGATCGACCACGCCAAGATCCCCAACCTCGCCAACCTCTATCCGGAAGCAGCCAAGCTGCCGCACGATGTCGGCAATGCCTTCTCGGTGCCCTACACCTGGGGCACCACCGGCCTCTGCTATCGCTCGGATCTGATGAAGGTCGCGCCGGCCAGCTGGAGCGACCTGCTCGCGCCCTCCGACGAATTGAAGGGCAAGACCACCATGCTGGCGACCGACCGCTGGCTGCTGGCCGCCGGCCAGCTCGACAAGGGCTATTCGGTCAACGAAACCGATCCGGCCAAGATGGCCAAGGTCAAGGATCTGCTGATCTCGGCCAAGAAGACCCTGCTCGCCTATGACGACACCACCTTCTATTCCAAGCTGGTGTCCGGCGAGGCACTGATGGTGCAGGCCTGGGACGGCTGGTGCAATTACGGCATCGCCGAAAAGCCGGAGATCAAATACGTCATTCCCAAGGAAGGTTCGGACCTCTGGGTCGACACGATGGTGGTGATGAAGGCCTCCGCCAACAAGGACGCCGCCTTCCAGTTCATCAACTTCATGCTCGACGCCAAGAACCACGCCTGGGCGGCGCAGAACATCGACTACAAGGTGCCGAACAAGCCGGCCATGGAAAGCCTGCCGGCCGATTTCCTGGCAAAATTCCCCAACATGGCGATGCCGGTGGCCGATCTCGTCAAGTTCGAGCAGTTGCGTGACGTCGGCGACGCCCAGCGCGACTATTCGAAGATCGTCAGCGAGATCAAGGCTGCGCAGTAAGCGGCGGCACATCAGAGACCACGGCCGACGGCGGGTTTCCGCCGTCGGCCGCTGAATGCGGTACCCAATCGTGTCCTCAACCAGACTTCGTTCCTCCTTGCTGATGGCCCCGGCGCTGGCCTGGCTCGCGGCCTTGATGGTGGTGCCGTGCGCGCTGGTACTGGCGCTCGCCTTCTTCCGGCGTGGCATCTATGGCGGCATCGAATACACCTTCACGCTGGAGAATTTCGGCCTGGTCTTCGACCCGCTCTATGCCGGCATCTTCCTCAATTCGGCGCGCATCGCCGGCACCGCGACCCTGATCGCTGTGGTGATCGGCTATGCCGCCGCCTACGCGATATCGGCGGCACCGCGCCGGTGGCAGCCAGTGTTCCTGTTCTTCGCCGTGCTGCCGTTCTGGTCCAACTATCTGATCCGCACCTATGCCTGGATCGTGCTGCTCAACCGCGAAGGCCTGATTACCCAGCTGCTGCGCTGGTTCGGCTACACCGGCGAGCCGCCGTCGATGCTCTACACCGAAGGCGCCGTCATCGCCGGCCTGGTCTATAACTACCTGCCCTTCGTCATCCTCGCCTGCTACGCGCCGCTGTCGCGGCTCAACCCGGAACTCGCCGAGGCCTCGCGTGATCTCGGCGCTTCGGCAGCCACCACGTTCCGTCGTGTCATCCTGCCGCTGACCGTACCGGGCATCGCCGCCGGCGCGGTCTTCGTCTTCGTGCTGTCGATCGGTAATTTCGTCACGCCCGCGCTGCTCGGCGGCGGCCGCTTCCAGATGATCGGCAACCTCGTCTACGACCAGTTCCTGACCGCCAACGACTGGCCTTTCGGGGCGGCACTGGCGATGGCGCTGATTGCCATCATGCTTCTGGTACTGATGGCGCAAGCGCTGGCCGCCAATCGCGCCTCGGGTCACGTCACGCAAGCCGGCGGAGACACCGATGGCTGAGCGCTCCCCTGCCACGCCGCGCACGCTCTGGCTCGTGCTCAGCCTGGTCTTCGCTTTCCTCTACATCCCGATCGCCGTGCTGGTGGCGCTGTCCTTCAACGAAGGCGGGTTGCCGACGGCGTGGTCGGGCTTCTCCCTGAAATGGTATGTCTCGCTGGCCTCGAACAGCGCCATCCTGTCCGCGGCCCTCAACACGCTGATCGTGGCGCTGGTCTCGACCGCGATCGCCACTCTGCTCGGCACGCTGCTGGCGATCGGCATCGAGATGCGCCGGCAATACGGCAAGGCCCTCGAAGCGCTGATTTTCGCACCGATGATCATTCCCGACATCGTGCTGGCGATCGCGCTGCTCTCGTTCTTCTCCATGCTCAACCTGACAATGGGCCTGCACACCATCATCCTCGCCCATGTCGTCTTCAACCTCGCCTTCGTCTGCTCGGTGGTGCGCGCGCGGCTGAAGAGTTTCGACTGGTCGATCGTCGAGGCCTCCGCCGATCTCGGCGCCTCCGCGCTCACCACCTTCCGGCGGGTGACATTGCCGGTCATCGCGCCGGCGGTGATTGCAGGGGCGCTGCTCGCCTTCACGCTCTCGGTCGACGAGTTCATCATCGCCTTCTTCACCGCTGGTGCCGGTCGCGCCTCGACGACGCTGCCGATGCAGATCTACGCCATGATCCGCTTCGGCATCACGCCGGAGATCAACGCGCTGGCGACCATCGTCATGGCGGTCTCGATCACCGCGCTGACCCTGTCGCAGCGGCTCAACCGTGGGATCATCGGCCAATGAGCGAACCCCGCACTCTGCTGGCCATCGATCATGTGTCGAAGAATTTCGGCAGGGTGACGGCTGTCGACGGCATCTCGCTCGACATCCGCGAGAACGAGTTCTTCGCTTTGCTCGGCCCGTCCGGCTGCGGCAAGACCACGCTCTTGCGCATGCTGGCCGGTTTCGAGACGCCCAATGACGGGCGCATCCTGCTCGACGGACGTGACATCGCCAAAACCCCGCCCAACAAGCGGCCGGTCAATCTGATGTTCCAATCCTATGCGCTGTTTCCGCATATGAGCGTTCGCGCCAATGTCTCCTACGGCCTGGAGATGGAACGTTTGCCAACAGCTGAAATCCGCTCCCGCGTCGATGCCATCCTGGCGACGACCGAGCTCGTCCCCTTCGCCGACCGCAAGCCGGAGCAATTGTCGGGCGGCCAGAAGCAGCGCGTCGCGCTCGCCCGCGCGCTGGTCAAGCGGCCCCGGCTGCTGCTGCTCGACGAGCCGCTCGGCGCGCTCGACAAGAAACTGCGCGGCGCCATGCAGCTGGAATTGAAGCGCCTGCAGCACGAGGTCGGCATCACCTTCGTCATCGTCACCCATGACCAGGAGGAATCGCTCGTCATGGCCGACCGCATGGCGGTGCTGAAAGACGGCAGATTGCTGCAATGCGACACGCCGCACGCGATCTACGAACACCCCGCCGATCGCTTCGTCGCCGACTTCATCGGCGTGATGAATTTCGTGCCGGGCCAAGCCGCCGCCGATGGCGTTGTGGCCACGAATGGCGCACGCATATCAGGCAAGGTTCCGGCGACGCTCTCGCCCGGCACATCCGCTGTCGCTTCGGTGCGCCCTGAGCGCATCCGGCTATTCCCATCGGCGGAAACCGCCAACCGCATCACCGGCACGGTCGAGGCGCTGGCCTATCAGGGGCTTGACCTGCAGCTGCATGTCCGCACGCCCCTGTCGCCAAAGCCGTTCCTGGTGCGCGTCACCGCAGATGCCGCCGACCGCCGGCCGGTCTCGTCGGGCGACCAGGTCGAACTCGGCTGGGATGCCGCCGATGTCAGAATTTTCGCAGAATGACAGGAGAAGCCTGATGGCGCAGAAGACGATCGCGTTTTTTCCAGAAGCCGCCTACGGCCCGGCGCTCAATTCCGTCGGCATCGCCCAGGCAGTCGAAGCGCGCGGCCACAAGGCGGTGTTCCTGTCCGACCCAGGCTTCGTCGATGTCTACAAGGGCTACGGCTTCGAGGCGCATCCGGTGAACCTGTCGGAGCCGATGCCGCCCGAGCAGATGGCGAAATTCTGGGAGGATTTCATCAACGGCCATATCCCGAACTTCCGCAAATCGCCCTACGACCAGGTCGACAACTACGTCAAGGATTGCTGGACGGCGATCGTCGACAGCGCCAAATGGGCGCAGAAAGATCTGCCGCGCGTTCTCTCAGCCATCAAGCCGGATGTGATCTGCGTCGACAACGTCATCCTGTTCCCGGCCATCAAGCAGTACGGCAAGCCGTGGGTGCGCGTCATCTCGTGTTCGGAAAACGAGATCGAGGACGAGGACATCCCGCCCCATCTCTCCGGCTGCGGCGAGAACGACCATGCCGGCCACCAGCGCTACCGCGACCACTTCAATGCGGTGATCAAGCCGATCCATGACGACTTCAACGCCTTCCTCACCGCCAACCACGAGGCGCCCTATCCGATCGGCCAGTTCTTCGAAGCCTCGCCCTATTTGAACCTGCTGCTCTACCCGGAAGCGGCAAAATTCAAGCGCCGCCATCCGCTCGACCCGGCAAAATTCCAGTATCTCGAAGGCTGCGTGCGGCAGGAAAAGCCCTATGCGGTGCCGACCTTCGCCAAAAACAATGATGGGCCGCTGCTCTACGTCTCCTTCGGCAGCCTCGGCGCCGGCGATGTCGAGCTGCTGAAGCGCATCATCGCGACATTGGGCAAGACGCGCTACAGGGCTCTGGTCAATGTCGGCGGCTACAAGGACCAGTACACGGACGTGCCCAGTAACGTCATTGTCGACAGCTGGTTTCCGCAGCCCTCGGTCATCCCGCAGGTCGATGCCGTCATCCACCATGGCGGCAACAACTCGTTCACCGAGTGCCTCTATTTCGGCAAACCGGCCATCATCATGCCCTATGTCTGGGACGGCCACGACAACGCCACCCGCGTCGAGGAAACCGGCCACGGCTTCGGCATGCCGCGCTACGACTGGACCGATGCCGAGCTGGTTGCCAAGATCGAGACCTGCCTGACCGACCCGGCGATGAAAGCCAAGCTGGCGAAGACATCGGCGCAGATGCACGCGCAGAATGGCCCGGAGAAGGCGGCAGGATTGCTGGAGGGGTTGCTGTGACCTCCTCCGCCCCACACCTCCACCAGGCCTCCACCCGCACCGATCTCGTCGACTGGGGCGTCCAGCCGGATGCGCTCGGCGGCACTTCGCACTCGACCGGCAGGCTCGTGCACAAAGGCCCGAACAACCAGCCGGAATCCGGCATCTGGGTGTGCACGCCAGGCCGCTGGCGGCTCTCGATCCCGCGCGACGAATTGTGCCATTTCGTCGCCGGCCGCGCGACCTACCGGTCGGATGTCGGTGAGGTGATAGAAGTCTCCACCGGCACCGTGGTCATGTTCCCTGCCGGCTGGAGAGGCGAATGCACCGTGCATGAGACGATGCGCAACGTCTACATGCTGGCGTGACCACGGAGCTTAATGACATGTCGACACCGCACTGGCCGAAGGCTTCGGCCGTGGAATTGGAAGACTGGGGCGCGGGCAGCAACACGCTCGCCGGTTCGCCGCGCGCTTCGGGCAAGATCCTGGCGCAGAACCCGGACGGATCGAGCGAATGCGGCCTGTGGGCGTGCACGCCGGGCACGCGCAAGGTCACCTTTGGCGCCGCCGAATTCTGCCACTTCCTGTCGGGACGCGGCAGCTATGTCCATGACGACGGCGAGGAGATCGCGGTCGAGGCCGGCACGCTGGTATTCTTCCCCGCCGGCTGGACCGGCATCTCCATCATCACGCAAACGCTGACCAAGGCCTTCATGTGCCGCTGAGCACCCATTTCCAAGGAATCGATATGACAACCCCCATCATGAAATCCCCGCTTACCATTACCGACCTCGTCGACTGGGGCGTCATCCCGACCATGATCGAGGGCCAATCCCATACCTCGGGCAAGCTGCTGTACAAGGGGCCGGAAGGCCGCTCCGAATGCGGGCTTTGGGTCTGCACTCCGGGCAAATGGCACTGCCATGTCACCCGCGACGAGTTCTGCCATTTCCTCGAAGGGCGCTGCACCTATGTGCATGAATCCGGCGAGGTCATCGAGATCGAGCCGGATACGGCAGCGTTCTTCCCGCAGGACTGGAAGGGCGTCTGCACCGTCCATGAGACAATCAAGAAGGTCTACATGATCCGCTGAGCCTTCTCGATAATTCTGCCCTGCCGGACACCTGACGCGGCTTTCTGCGCTTCCGGTGCTCACGGACTAAATGTCCGCTGCGCTCCGGTTCTCGAAAGCCACGCCATCTGCCTCGGCAGGACGAATTCTCAAAAAGGCTCCATAAATGGAGAAGGACAAAATGGATTTCTCTCCTGACCGGCCAACCTTCTTCGTCAACCCGGACTACCGGTCGATGGCCGGCGCGGCAAAACCGGTGATCGATCCGGCGACGCTGGAAACCGTCGGCGCCATTGCCGCCGCCAGCGACGGCGAGATCGACGCTGTGCTCACGGCGGCAACCAGGGCGCAGGCCGCCTGGAAAAAGCTCGATGCCAAGAGCCGGGCCAAGCATCTGCATGCCGTCGCCAACGCCATCGAGGCGGCGGACTTCACGCGTTGCGCCGAGCTGATGGTGCGCGAGATGGGCAAACCCTACCCCGAAGCGATCGGCGAGATCGCCAATTGCGCGCCGATCTTCCGCTACTATGCCGAGATGGCGCGCGACGATGCCGGCAAGATCGCCGGCACGACGCAGGCCGGTTCGTTCCAGTATGCGCGCTACGAACCTTACGGCGTCTCCGTACACATCATGCCCTACAATTTCCCGATCCTGCTGATGTGCTGGACGGTCGCCGCATCGCTCGCCGCCGGCAATGCCTGCATCATCAAGCCGGCCGAGGCGACGACGCTGTCGACGCTGGACTACATGACCGTGTTCCGCTCGCTGCCAGAGGGGCTGGTCTCCTGCCTGCCCGGCGGAGCGGCCACAGCGCAGGCGCTGATCGCCTCCGACCGCACCCATGCGGTTGCCTTCACCGGCTCGGTCGCCGCAGGCAAGGCGGTGGCGGTGGCCTGCGCCGAACGCATGAAGCCGTGCGTGATCGAGGCCGGCGGCAGTGACCCGCTGATCATCAGCGAGCACGCGCCGCTCGAGATCGCGGCGGCCGGCAGCGTCACCGCCGCCTTCCACCTCACCGGCCAGGTCTGCACTTCGGCCGAGCGCTTCTTCGTCGTCGATTCCGTGCATGACCGCTTCGTCGCGCTGTTCGCCGAAAGGACGCGGGCGCTGCGCATCGGCAACGGCATGGACAAGACCGAGATCGGCCCGCTGGTCAGCGAAAGCGCGCGGACCAAAGTCATGCGCCTTGTCGACGATGCGATCGCTCATGGCGCCGTCGCAGTCACCGGCGGGCGTATCCCGCCTGCGTACAATGTCGGCTGGTTCTACGAACCGACGATCCTGACCGGCGTCACCCCTGATATGGCGATCGTGCGCGAAGAGTGTTTTGGACCCGTCGCCGCCATCTGCCGGGTCAGGGATTTCGACGAGGCGATCCGGCTTGCCAATGACAGCCCGTTCGGGCTCGGCGCTTCGGTGTTCACATCGGATCTGGCCGAAGCCCACGAGGCGGCTGAACGGCTCGAAGCCGGCATGGTCTGGGTCAACAACCCGCTGATCGACAATGATGCCCTGCCGTTCGGCGGCTGGAAGGCCTCCGGCCTCGGCCGCGAACTCGGACGCCAGGGCCTCGACGCTTTCCGCCGCTCCAAGATGGTGATCATTGACCACAAGCCGACAATCCAGGAATGGTGGTATCCCTATCCCGACAGCTGGTTCCGCGAGACCGGCGGCCGCAAGCACGTCTGAGTGTTTCGAGCCTGGCTATCCCTGGACGCCAGCTCGGTGGCTATCCCTGGATAGCCAGCCCGACCATGAGCGGGAAAAGGCAATGCCGCCGAGTGAAACCCGGCGGCATTGCCTTTGACTGACCACTACCGTTTCGGCAGCGGTTCGTTACGGCGTCGTTTCCGTCTGCATCGCGGCAGCCGTCTGGTCGATCTTGTCGGCAAGGACGCCCTGAGCCCAGGACGTGACCGCGGCGTCGACGGGCTTGTTGGCCATATCCGTCAATGCCGCGTCGAGCGAAGCATCATCGGTGCCGACGTCTGCCGCGGCAGCCGCCTCATTGGCGGCGGTGACCTCAGTCTGCTGAGCAGCGATTTCGGCCTGCAGATCCGTTATCTTTCCAGGCAAGGCTGCCTGATCTTCGGGAGTCATGGCCGCAACCTGCTCGGGCGTCAGCGATGTCAGCGCGCTCAACTGCGAATTCAGCGCATCCAGCTTCTCCTGGGCCGCTTCAGCGGCTGCCTGAGCGACCTTGGCTTTGGCCGACTGCGTCACGAACGCCTGGATGCCGGCGAACTTCTTGCTCTTCGAATTCATATAGGCGTTGATGTTGCGCTGCAGTGAGTTCAGCCGGCCAAGCTTGGCGTGGATGTTCTTCTCCTTGGGAACCGACGAAACCTTTGTGGTTGTGTCGACCGTGGTGTCGTCCGCTTTGGCCTTGGCCCGGCCCGGGGCCGACGAAGATTTGCCGTGCGAAGCGCCGCTCTTGCCATTGCTGCCGTTGTGGCCGTTGCCGCCCCCATTGCCATTGCCGCCAGCATTGCTACCGCCGTTGCCATGCCCGTTGCCTCCGGCATTGCCACCGCCACCGCCGTGCCCATTGCCGGCGAGCGCCGGAGATGCCAGGAGCGCCAATGCGGCAAGCGCCGCCAGCAGAGTTTTCCGGTTTGTCATGGTAATCTCCTCGGGAATCGTCGCCCTGGCCCGACCGCTAAGCGACCGTCCTATGAGGAATTGCTAATAGTGCAGAGTAAACTTTAGACAAATGCTGTCTCAATACGCGATCTGGCACCCGGCCAGAAACTTAACCTACTGATATCAAACACAAATTCACGCTCTTGGACGGCCATGGCACTGAAGTCCCATGCCGGCAGGACTATAGTCCTGCCGGCAAGCAGCGGCATGGGTGAAAGTCTTTGCGTGGTATATCGGACAAGCTTTGAAAACAGGGAGTTGATAGCGAAAGCAAAAGGCTCAGCCGATACTTTCACCGCCGTCGATTACCAGCGCCTGGCCGGTCATGAAGGATGAACGGTCGGAGACAAGGAACAGGATCGCTTCGGCGATCTCATCGGCGCTGGCCCAGCGGCCCATCGGGATCTTGGTGCGGACATAGGTTTCGATCGCCCCGCGCCCGCCCATCTGGGCGATGAACGGTTCGTTGAACGGCGTGTCGACCCAGCCCGGACAGAGCGCGTTGATGCGGACATTATGACGGGCATAGTCGAGCGACATCTGCCGTGTCATCGCCACCACCGCATGTTTGGAGGTTGCGTAGGCGATCATCTCGCGGTCGTAGAACACGCCCGAATTGGAGGCGGTGTTGAGGATGACGCCGCCGCCTCGTGCGATCATCGATGGCATGACGATCCTGGCCGCCAGGAACTGCGCCCGCACATTGACCCGCCACGAGGCATCCATGCCGCCGACCTCCACTTCGGTCAGCGTGCCGCCGACCTGGATGCCGGCGTGATTGTGCAGGATGTCGATGCGCCCATGCCTGTCGAGCGTGCCGGCAATGAGCTGTTCGACCGCCGCATCATCAGCGACATCGGTCTTGATCGCCTCGGCCCGTCCACCCGCTGCCCGAATGTCCGAAGCCGTTGCTTCGCCGGCAGCCTGATCCCTGTCGGCGATGACGACCATCGCGCCTTCCCTGCCCATGATCATGGCGCCGGCGCGCCCGATGCCGGAGCCGGCGCCTGTCACCACGGCGATGCGGTCTTTGAGGATCATGATGCGGCTTTCAGTTCGACGGCTTGCGATGGCGCAACTGCCATTGGGCAAGCACCACGAGCAGCACGGAAGCGACGAGCACGATCGTCGCGATGGCGTTGATCTCCGGCGTCACGCCGCGCCGGATCGACGCGAAGACATAGATCGGCAGCGTCGTCTGCGCGCCGGCGACGAAGAAGGCGATGATGAAATCGTCGAAGGAAAAGGTGAAGGCGAGCAGGAAGCCGGCAACGACCGCCGGCATGATCTGCGGCAGCACGATCGAGCGGAACGTCGTCAACGGCGTCGCGTAGAGATCGCTCGACGCCTCGACCAGATTGCGGTCGAGGCTGCCGAGCCGAGTGCCGACGATCATCGTCACCAGCGCCATCGAGAACAGCCCGTGCGCCGCGATGATCGAACCATAGCCGAGCGCCAGCCGCGGCGGCTGATCGTCCGGCCAGATCGAGGCGAGGAACGGATTGACGACAGTGAACAATTGGACGAGCGCGACCAGAGTCGAAATGCCGATCACGACGCCCGGAACGACGATCGCGGCGCCCAGAAGTGCGTCGAAGACCGCGCGGGTCCGCACGCCGACGCGCGCCAGGCCGAGTGCCGCCGCGGTGCCGCACAGCGCCGCCAGCAAGGCGCTGGTGGTGGCGATGAACAGGCTGTTCTTCAGCGCTTCGACCAGGAACGGGTTCGCCAATGCCTTGCCGTACCATTGCACCGAAAAGCCGGTGAACTCGCTGGCATGGTGGCCGGCGTTGAAAGAAAACAGCACCACCAGCGCGATCGGCAGATAGAGGAAAGCGAACACCGCAATGACGAAAGCCCGCATCAGATCAGATCCACCCGGCGCGCGCCCGAAACCCGGGTCGAAATGCGGTTTGCGGCAATCAGCACCACCACCGATACCAGCACCAGTGTGATGGCGATGGCCGATCCGAACGGCCAGTTGCGCGATTGCAGGAACAGGTCGACCAGCGCATTGCCGATGAAGAACACCTTGCCGCCGCCAAGCAGCGTCGGGATCAGATATTCGCCGAGCAGCAGGATCATGACCAGCGAGAAGCCGGTCATCACGCCCGGCAACGACAGTTTCAGGGTCACGCCCAGGAAAGTCGATAATGGCGTGGCGCCGAGATCGGCGGAGGCTTCCAGCAGCCTGCGGTCAAGCCGTTCGAGGCTGACATAGATCGGCAGGATCATCAGCGGCAGGTAGCCATAGACGATGCCGAGCAGCACCGCGCCCGGCGTGTTGATCAGCCTGACATCCTCGATGCCGACAAAGGCGAGCAGCGCCGGAATGCCGCGCCCGCCCAGAATGTACATCCAGGCATAGGTCCGCATCAGCAGGCTGGTCCAGAACGGAATGACGACCAGCGCCAGCAGGATCAGCCGCCAGCGCTGCGGCGCGCGCAAGGCGAGATAGTAGGCAACGGGATAAGCGACGAGCAGGCAGGCGAGCGCTCCCACCGGCGCCAGCACCATGGTGTTCCAGAAGGCGGTCGCCCGCGCCGGAAGATTGGCATATTGCGCCAGCGTAAAGGCGGCCTGATAGCCGCCTTCCGGTGCGCGTTCGCCGACGCTGAACACGGCGATGGCGATGAACGGCAGCACCAGGAACACCACCAGCCACGCGGTCGCCGGACCGAGCAGCATGGCGGTCAGAAAATTCCTACGAAGACGGCTGCCGTGCATGGAAAGATTGCCCCGGTGCCGGCGGGCATAAACCCGCCGGTCAAATTATCTGAGTCGAATTTGAGGCCGCCTGGCTCAGGCCGACTTGAAGCGCGCCATCAGTTCGGCACGGCCGGGGTCGGTCAACGTTGCCGCCGCGCCGAATTCCAGCGGCGTCAACAGGTCGGCTGCCGGAT
This sequence comes from Mesorhizobium sp. WSM1293, assembly GCF_000513875.1. NCBI lineage: Bacteria > Pseudomonadati > Pseudomonadota > Alphaproteobacteria > Hyphomicrobiales > Phyllobacteriaceae > Mesorhizobium > Mesorhizobium sp. WSM1293. Next base: position 58,440 of record NZ_AZUV01000021.1, read on the forward strand.
AGAGGATCGGGTTGTCGAGCACCTCCTTGGGCAGCAGCTTGTTGACGCGCGCATCGGTCGACGGCGCACCATTGGCCAAATGCTCCTTCACCGCCACCTGCGGATTCATCAGGTAGTTGAGCAGCGCGTAACCGGCGGGCTTGTTCGGCGCGTCTTTCGGAATGGCATAGAAATCGGTCCAGATCTCGCCGCCTTCCTTGCCCAGCACATAGGCGATCTCGGGAATGTCGCGATGCAGCTGCGCGCCGTCATTCGTCCAGCACATGGTCATCCACGCGTCGCCGGCGCGCATCCCCGGCTGGTAGTCGGAGGAGACCGCGAACAGATGCGGCTTGACCTTCAGCAGCAGCTCCTCCGCCTTGGCCAGTTCGTCCTGCTTGAGCGAATTGAACGAGTAGCCGTAATATTTCAGCGCATTGCCGATCGTGGTCAGCTGGTAGTCATGCACCATGGTGCGGCTGTCGCCTTCCGCCATGGCGGTGTCCCAGAACTCCTTCCAGCTGGTCATCGGCTTGGTCAGCTTCTTGGTGTTGACGGCAAAGCCGGTGGTGCCCCAGTTCTTCGGCACGGCGTAGATCGTCCCATCGATCGTGCCCTCCGAGGTGAAGCGCGGATCCTCTTGCGAGCCGTCGAAATTCGGCAGCTTCGCCATCTCCAGCGGCTCGATGATGCCGAGCTTCTTGTAGGTCGAGATCGTGTAATTGGTCGGCACGAACAGGCTCCAGCCCGAGGCCCCGGCCTGCAGCTTGGCCAGCATCTCCTCATTGGAGCCGAACACGTTGACCTCGACGGCGACGCCGGTGTCCTTCTTGAAGTTCTCGAAGGTCGCCGGGTCATGATAGTTCGGCCAGGTGGCGATCGACATGCGATCGCCAAGGCTTTCCGCGGCAAAGGCCGGTGTCGGCATGATGCCGATCTCGCGCGCCATCACCGCAGTGGCAATGCCAAGGCCGGTGAGACCGAGAAAGTCGCGGCGGCCGATCGAGCCGCGCTTCAAACGCATCAGCTGGTCGACGAAATTCTCGGGGCTTATCGGCAGTCCGTCACGATATGATTTCGACATGTTTATCTACCCTCTGGTTGGCCCCGTTGTTCTTGGTCTCCGCAAACGCCAGCGGCGTTCCGGAGGCAAAGCCGATGGCGACGGGTTCACCCGGCTTGAAGAGATTGCCGTGACCGATCAGGTGATCGGCTTTGGCCAGCAGCGTTCCGATGCCCTTGACCTCGATCGCGTATTCCGCCGTCGAGCCCAGGAATATCCGGTTGCGGACGATGCCCTTGAATGGGCCGCTTGCCTGGGCGCCGAGACTGAGCGATTCAGGACGCAGGCTGACCGAAACGACCTCGCCCTGCTGCAAGGCGGTCCGTTTGCGCGCCGCAATGACGGTGCCGTCGGCAAGCGCCACCTCCACCAGATCGCCCGAATGCCCGGCGACAGTACCGCTCAAGAGATTGGTCTTGCCGACGAAATCGGCAACAAACAGGTCGGCCGGTTCGTCATAGATCTCGCTCGGCTGCCCGAGCTGGACGATGCGGCCGCCATTCATGACGCAGACGAAATCGCTCATCGACAGCGCTTCCTCCTGGTCGTGCGTGACCAGCACGAAGGTGATGCCGATCTCGCGCTGCAGGTTCTGCAGCTCGATCTGCATGTCGGTGCGCAGCTTCTTGTCGAGCGCCGCCAGCGGCTCATCGAGCAAGAGCACCGCCGGCTTGTTGACCAGGGCGCGGGCAAGCGCCACACGCTGCTGCTGGCCGCCCGACAGTTCGTGGATCTTGCGGCGGCCATAGCCGGCGAGCCGCACCATTTCGAGCGCCTCGCCCGCTCTTGAGGCGATCTCGCGCGAAGACAGCCTTGGCCGCGCCTGGCGCAGCCCGTAGGCGACATTGTCCTCGACATCGAGATGCGGAAACAGCGCGTATTGCTGGAACACCATGTTGACCGGCCGCCGGTAGGGCGGCGTGCCGGCCATGTCCTGGCCGCGAATGAACACCTGGCCTTCGCTCGGCTGTTCGAAGCCGCCGATCATGCGCAGGCAGGTGGTCTTGCCGCAGCCGGAGGGACCGAGCAGCGCGACAAAGGCGGAGGGCGGGACAGCGAGATCGATGCCGCTGACCGCGGTCACCGCGCCATAGCGCTTGGTGACGCCGCGAAACTCGATGTCGGGCACTGCGGTCAAGGCTGATGGCTCCAGCAACAGGGCAATATCGGAACGCTACCAGAGCCAATGGCGGCTAGTATATACCTCTCAGGTGGTATATCTGGTCTATTTTCTCGTTTAAGGGGGTATGCATTGTCCCGCAGCGACGAATACAGCCGGCTCGCCACGCTCGTCGCGACGACGCGGGAGACCAGCGGCGACCTCTTTGGCCAGGCGCTGGTCGAGTGGCTGCGGCAGCACGTTAGATTCGACCACTGCGTGATCTTCGGCTATCGCGGCGCCTCGCGCCCGCCGCTGCTGTTCGAGACCTTCTCGCCCACCGAGAGCCATGTGTTCGTCGCGCTCTATCAGGAAGGGCCGTATCTGCTCGATCCGTTCCATCACGCTGCGGTCGAGCGTAAGGAAGGGTTCTGGCGCATGCGCGAGCTGGCGCCGGACCGTTTCTATGCCAGCGAGTATTTCCGCTCCTATTACAGCCAGACCAGGCTGGCCGAGGAGGTCGGCTTCTTCGTGCCGCTGCCGGGCAAGGATGCGCTGGTTCTGTCGCTGATGCGGCTGCGCGCTTCAGGCCCGTTCGGCACCGCCGATGCCAGATTGCTGCGCGATATGGCGCCGGCGGTGATCAGCTTCATCAGGTTGCGCTGGCCTGCTCTTCCGGCCGACGAAACGGCGGAAGCGAAGCAGGACGAGACGGCCGCTATGGTCAACGAGTTCGACCGCGCCCATATCTGGCAGAGCCTGTCGCTGACGCCGCGCGAAAAGCATGTCGTCGACCTGGTGTTGCAGGGGCATTCGACGGAGTCGATCGCCCGCGCCATGCGCATCGTGCCGGGAACCGTGAAGGTCCATCGCCGCAACATCTACCGCAAACTCAAGATCAAGTCGCAGGCCGGCCTGTTCGCGCGCTTCGTCGAGATCATCGATGCACGGATCCGGTAGGCTCTCTAACCGCCGGCTTCCCACGACCCGGTCTCGGCCATCCGCTTCAGCAACGGCGCCGGCTTGAACACATCCTTGCCCGTCCGTTGATGCCAGTATTCGAGCCGCTCGATGATCCTGGCCGGACCTTCAAGGCCAACCCAGAACATCGGTCCGCCCTTGCCGATGGGAAAGCCGTAGCCATTGACCCAGACGACATCGATGTCGGACGCACGGGCCGCTATGCCTTCCTCCAGGATCTTGGCGCCCTCGTTGATCAGGGGGTAAAGCGTGCGCTCTACGATTTCCTCCGCACTGATCACACGCGGTGCGATACCGTTCTCGGCGGCCTTGTCGCGGATCAGCGCTTCAACCTCGGGATCCGGCACTGGCGTGCGCGCGCCAGCCTCATAGAGATAAAAACCCCGACCGGTCTTCTGGCCGAAGCGTCCTTGTTCGCACAGCGTGTCGGCGATCACGGCTTTCTGGCCGCGTGCCTTGCGGTTGCGCCAGCCAATGTCGAGACCGGCGAGATCGCCCATTTGGAACGGCCCCATCGGCCAGCCGAAATCGGTGAACACCTGGTCGAGCTGGCTGGGCGTTGCGCCTTCCAGAAGAAGCGCTTCCGATTCCGAGCCCCGCGCGGCAAGCATGCGGTTGCCGACGAAGCCGTGGCAGACGCCGACCACGACGGCCACCTTGCCGATCCGCCTCGCCAGGTCGACTGATGTCGCCAGCGCATCGGGCGCGGTCTTCTCGGCGCGCACGATCTCCAAGAGCTTCATGACATTGGCCGGCGAAAAGAAATGCAGGCCGAGCACATCCTGCGGCCGCGAGGTCGAGCCGGCGATTTCGTTGATATCGAGATAGGAGGTGTTGGTGGCCAGGATCGCGCCGGGCTTGGCCACGGCTTCGAGCTTGCCGAACACCTCCTTCTTGACCGCCATATCCTCGAACACCGCCTCGACGATCAGGTCGCAATCGGCGAGATCGGCATAGTCGGTGGAGCCCTTGAACTGGGCGAGCCGTTGCCGCTTGGCGTCTTCGCTGAGCGAACCGCGCGTGACGGACACCGAGTAGTTCCTGTCGATGGTCGCCAAGCCGCGTTGCAGGGCCTCGTGGCTGGTTTCCAGCAAAATCACGGAATAGCCGCCATTGGCGAAGGCCATGGCGATGCCGCCGCCCATCGTACCGGCGCCGATGACGCCGACGCGGGCGATCCTGCGCTTGACGACGTCTTTTCCTGGAAGCTTTGCCGCCTCACGTTCGGCGAAGAACAGATGGCGCTGCGCCCGCGATTGGTCGCTGGCGACCAGCTTGACGAACAGCGCACGCTCTGCCGCCAGTGCCGCATCGAACGGCAGCGTGACGGCATTGCGCACCGACTGCGCGCAAGCGATCGGCGCCTCGAGGCCGCGCGCTTTCCTGGCAAGATCCGCAGCCCCGGCGTCGAACGCCGCGAGATCAGTCTGCTTGAGACCATCATTGCGATCGCGCACCGGCGTGAAGGGACCGCCCTTGCGGGCGATTTCCCCAGCGAAGTTCACGGCATGCGTGGTCAGATCGCCTTCGAAGACGGCATCGACGAGACCGGCGGCGTGCGCCTCGGTCGCGCCGATCGGCGCACCTGAGACGATCATCTTCAACGCCTTCACCGCGCCGACAAGGCGCGGCAGCCGTACCGTGCCACCGCCACCCGGCAGCAGGCCGAGTTTGACTTCCGGCAGGCCGAGCTTGGCGCCGGCATCGGCAACACGGAAATGGCAGCCCAGCGCCAGCTCCAGCCCGCCGCCGAGCGCGGTGCCGTGGATGGCTGCGACCGTCGGCTTGGCGATGGTTTCCAGCGTCGCCACGATGGCGCGCAGTTCGGGCTGCTGCATCGGCTTGCCGAACTCGGTGATGTCGGCGCCGGCGACAAAGGTCCGGCCGGCGCATGCCATGACGATGGCGGCAACCGACGCATCGTCGCGCAATTCGACCAGCGCCTGCATCAGCGGTTCGCGGACATGGAAGCTCAGCGCGTTGACCGGCGGATTGTCGATGGTGACGACGGCAACGTCGCCGTCGCGGCTGACCTTCACAAAATCGGACACGCAAACCTCCCAGCATTATTCAGCGGCCGCGGCCACGCGAACGGGATTTACAGCGCCATAACGTCGAAGGGAACCGGATGTCGGCCTGGCACAATGATTACAGGCCTTGAAGGTGTCTGGGAGGACGAAGGCGGAGGCTACCGCAGCGCCTTCTGCCCGCCCGCCGCCGTGATCACCCCGACAATGATCAGCCCCGTCAGCAGCAACCGCACCCCGGCGCTCACCCCAAACGTGTTGAGCATGGTCAAAAGCAGCACCAGGAACAAAGCCGCGCCCCAGACGCCGGGGACATTGGCCTTGCCGCCGGCGACCGACGTGCCGCCGATGACGACGACGGCGATCGAGGCCAGCAGGTATTCGTTGCCGATGTCGACATTGGCGCCGCGGAAATAGCCGGCGAGCAGCGCGCCGTCGATGCCGCCGAGCGCGCCCGACAGCGTGTAGGTGAGGAAGCGGATGCGGCCGACATTGACGCCGGCCAGCCACGCCGCGCGAATGTTCTGGCCGATCGCCAGCACCGAGCGGCCATAGATCATACGCTGCAGCGCGATGGCCGCGCCGACGGTGAACAATACCGTGAGGATCGCCAGCACCGGAATGCCCAGCACCTGCCAGTTGGCGAAATCGGCGAAGCCCGGCGGCGGCTTGATCTGCAGCCCGCGGCCATAGCTGATGTCGATCGACTGGATGATGAAGCTGGCCGATAGCGTGGCGATGATCGGCGGGATGCGCAGCGCCCAGATCAGCAGGTAGTTGGCGGCGCCGATCGCCGCCCCGCAGGCAAGTGCCGCCAAAAGCCCGACCGCGATCATGGAATCGTTGCCGTCCATCACCTTCATCGCGACGGCGCTGGCAAGGCCGATATTGGCCGGCAGCGACAGGTCGACATTGCCGGGGCCGAGCGTGATGACGAACATCTGGCCGACGCCGACGATGACGGTGAACACGGCGAGCGACAGCGCCGCCGTGACCATGCCGCCGCCGCCGTAGCCGCCGGTGAAGGCGATCGTTGCCAGCCACACCAGAAGCGCGCCGACGAACGACCAGATCCAGGGTTTGCCGGCCAGCGATTTCACGAAAATCATCGCTCACCTCTCCCGGCGGCTGATCAGCACCCGCGCCGCCAGCACTATGATGAGGATGGCGCCGTTGGCGGCAACCTGCCAGTCGGGCGGAATGTGCATGAAGGTGAGCAGCGGCGAGGCGGCGAGCGCCAGCGTCAGCGCGCCGATCACCGCACCGATCGGCGACACCCGGCCGCCGACGAATTCGCCGCCGCCGAGGATGACGCCGGCGATCGCCAGCAGCGTGTAGCCATTGCCGATATTGGCATCAGCCGAGGTGGTGATGCCGATCAGCGCCATGCCGGACAGCACGCCGAACAGGCCGGCGAGCGCAAACAGCACAATCTTGGTTCGGAGCAGCGACCAGCCGGCGCGACCGAGCGCCGCCGGATTGCCGCCCGAGCCGCGCAAGATCACGCCGTAGGAGGTGCGCATCAGGCCGAAATGGACGATGAGGCCGATCAGCAGCGCCGCAATGATCGGGAACGGCACAAAAGGCGGCTTGAACGCCATCAGCCCGAGCAGCCAGTCCGGCGCCTTGCCGCCCGGTTTGGGCAGAACGAGAATCGCGAGCCCCTGCCAGACGAAGCTCATGCCGAGCGTCACCACGATGGACGGCAGGTTGCGCAGATGGATCAGTGCGCCGAGCAGCGCATAGACGCCGATCGATCCGAGCAGGATGGCGGCGCCGAGCAGCGGCGCGTCCTTCAGCCAGGTCGCGGTGACACAGCCGACGAAGCCGACGAAAGTGCCGATCGACAGGTCGAGCTCGTTTCCGGCAATGACGAACATCTGCGCGATCGTCGCCAGCGCGATCGGGATCGCCAGGTTCAGCATCAGGCTGAAGCCGAAATAGCTGATGGCGCGCGGGTTGAGCCAAGCGATGGCGAGCAGCACCAGCGCCAGCGACAGCGCCGGCAGCAGCCCGCGCAGCAAGCGCGCACGGGCCAGCGCGCCACGTTCGGCGGAAGTCCTGGCAGCGGTGTCGAGGCTGGCGGCCGTCATCTCAGGCCGCATCGCCGAAGGAGGACTGGATGATCTTCTCTTCGGTCAACTCGTCGCGACGCAGATTGGCGACGATGCGGCCGTTCTTGAAGACATAGATGTGGTCGCAATTGTCGAGCTCTTCGGTTTCCGTGGTGTACCAGAGGAAGGTACGGCCTCGGGCAGCCTCCTCGCGCACGAGGTCGTAGACCTCCAGCTTGGTGCCGATGTCGACGCCGCGCATCGGGTCGTCCATCAGCACGATCTGTGCATCCGAGCCGAGCGCACGCGCAAACAGCGCCTTCTGCTGGTTGCCGCCCGATAGCGAGAAAATGTTGTTGTTCATGTCAGGCGTACGGATGCCGATCTTCTTCTGCCAAAATGCAGCAAGCTCGGCCTCACGCTGCGGCGAGATCAGCAGCCCGCTGCGCAGCCGCGCCAGCGAGCGGATGCCGATGTTCTCAGCAATCGACCATTCCGGAAAGATACCGTCCGACTGGCGGTCGCCGGCGACCAGCGCCACCGGTGCGGTCACCTCGATGCTGGCCCGGGCGCGCGATGCCCCGCTAAAGATCGCCAGCAGCAGGTCGGTCTGTCCATGTCCCGCAAGCCCGGCAAGGCCGATAATCTCACCGGCGCAGGCGACGAGGTCGGTGCCGTCCTTCTGCGCGGCGGGCCGCGCCCGGACCCGCAGCGGACTGGCGGCGGGCTTGGCGGAAGCGATTTCAGCGGCGATCTTCTGGCGCGCCTCCGCTCCGCCCATCGCCGTCACCAGCCGGTCGCGGTCGAATGCATCCGCCGCATCGGCGACAACCACCTTGCCGTCGCGCATCACCACGATGCGGTCGGCGTTGCGCAGCACCTCCCCCAGCACATGCGAGATCAGGATGCAGCTTTTGCCGCCGGCAACGAAGCGGCGCACGAAGGCCAGCAACTGGCCCGCCGTATGCGCGTCGAGCGACGATGTCGGCTCGTCGAGGATGACGAGGTCGAGACGATCCTGGGTGACGGTGAAGGCGCGCGCCACTTCGACCATCTGGCGACGGCCGATCGACAGGTCGCCGACAATGTCCGACGCCGAGATGCTATGACCCGGAAAGATCTCGTCGAGCTTGGCGGCGATCAGCTCGGCCGCCTTGCGCCGCCAGCCGAAGCCACGCAGCGAAGCGTGGTTGATGCGTGTGTTCTCGGCGACGCTGAGATTGGGGCACAGCGACAGCTCCTGGAAGACGCAGCGTATGCCAAGCTGCTGCGCGCGCGACACCGAGTAGTTGTCCTCGATGTCGCCATGCACGCCGATCTGCCCGCTGTCGGGCACCAGCGTGCCCGCCACCATGTGCATCAGCGTCGATTTGCCGGCGCCATTGTGGCCGACGAGCCCGACGCATTCGCCGGGTCCGACGTGAAAATCCACGCCACCCAGCGCGCGAACGGCGCCGAAATGCTTTTCGGCGCCGTTCAGTCTGATGATGTCAGCGTTACCCCTGGGCATGCTCAACGATACTCGCTTGGCGATACGGACGGCAACGCTTGGCCGACATTCACTTGATGTTGGCTTTGATGGCCGCGATCGCGTCTTCCTGCGTGTATTCGTGGCTGGCGACGCCGCCCTTGGGGATCTTTGGCAGCTCGGCCTCGAAATCGTCCTGGGTGAAGGCCAGATACGGCACCAGCAGGTCATGCGGGATGTCGGTGCGGCCGTCGAGCACCTGCTGCGCCACCCAGAAGGCGAGCGATGACACGCCGGGCGCGATCGACGCCGACCAGGTCTGATAGCCGTCCTTGTCCTTCTGCTCCTTCCACCACTGCAACTCGTCCTGGCGGTTGCCCATGATGATGGTCGGGCGCGGCTTGCCAGCGGCGGCGAAGGCCTGTGCGGCGCCGTAACCGTCGCCGCCCTGGTCGACGACGCCGACGATGTCGGGCAGCGACGGCAGGATGGTCGCCACCGCCTTTTGCGCCGTCGTCTGGTCCCAGTCGCCGGTCACCGAACCGACGATCTTGAACTCGGGATGGGCGGCGACGCCTTCGAGGATGCCGGCATGGATGGCATCATCGATCGAGGTGCCGGCAAGGCCGCGGATTTCAAGCAGATTGCCGCCCTTGGGCTGGAACTTGGCCATCTGCTCGACTTCCTGCTTGCCCATGTCCTTGAAGTCGACGACGACGCGGTAGGCGCAAGGCTCGGTCACGGTGCCATCGAAGGAGACGACGGTGATGCCGGCATCGCAGGCCTGCTTGATGGCGCCGTTGAGCGCATCCGGCGAGGCAGCGTTGATGACGATCGCGTCATAGCCCTGCAGGATCAGGTTCTGCACCTGCGCCGCTTGCGTCGGCACCTCCTTGTCGGCGGTGGTGAAGATGTCGGCCGCGCCGACCACTTTGTCGGCGACCGCCTTCTTGGTGACGATGCCATAGCTGTCGAGCATCGCCTGTCGCCAGGAATTGCCGGCATAATTGTTGGAAAAAGCAATCTTCTTGCCACTGGTGTCGGCCAGCGCCGTGCCCGAAGCGAGCATTGCCGCCAGAGCGCCCAGAACGAACAGTTTCTTCATGTCGTTATCCTCCCAGATGTGTTGACTGCTGCATTCCCACCGGCTTTGACCCCGGCCTCACTCCCAACTCTGATTTGAGCACGGATTGTCGCGAGCTCAAAACAGTCTCAATCCCGGCACGCGCACCCTGAGCCGGTACAGCGACGTCGACGCGGTAATGTAGAGGCTTTGCAAATCGTCGTCGCCGAAGGTGAAATTCGCGCAATCTTCAGGCGTCCGGATGACGCCAAGAATGGTGCCCGACGCGTCGAAAATGTGGATGCCGCCGGGTCCGGTACAGTAAAGGTTGCCGCGGCTGTCGATCTTCATGCCGTCGGGCGCTCCCGGCCCCTCGCCCTCGGTTGCTGCCCACACCGCGCCGCCATTGAGGTCGCCATTGGCTTCGACGCCGAACACCCTGATGTGCCCGCGTTCGGTGTCGTTGATGAACAGCCGCGACTCGTCCAGCGAAAAGCACAGCCCGTTCGGCTGCCCGAAATCGTCGACCAGCAATGTCAGCCGGGCGCCGTCGCCATCGATGCGGTAGACGCCCTGGAACGGCAGCTCCTGCGGGCGTGGCACGCCATAGAACTCCCTCCGGCCATAGCCCGGATCGGTGAAGTAGATCGATCCGCCGGTGGCAACGACGATATCGTTCGGGCTGTTGAGCTGCTTGCCCTGATGATGCGTGGCCATCACGGTCACGCTGCCGTTGGGCTCGGCGCGGGTCACGCGGCTTGTTGCGTGCTCGCAGGTGACCAGCCGCCCCTGGCGGTCCAGCGTGTTGCCATTGGCCTTGTGGCTCGGCTCGCGGAACAGCTCGATCTCGCCCTCGGCACTGCGGCGATACATCCGGCTTTCCGGAATGTCGGAGAAGACCAGCCATTTCTCATAGGGATGCCAGACCGGCCCTTCGAGGAAGCCGAAGCCGCTCGCCAGCGTTTCGATCGGCGCATCGCCGACGACATCGTCGAAACCGGAATGACGCGCACGCGCCGGCACCGACATCATCGGCTCCCGGCGCGAACAGCCGTGCTACTCCGCATGGTGACGAATGGCATGAGCGCTTCCCGATACAATCTTCTTGTTGGGGCAGAGCGTAGGCGCGGTACCGACGAGCCGATACGGGTCAAAGCGCACGGGCGACTGTGCATTTGCACAGTCGCCCGTGCCTATCGAGCGTAGAATACCGGCGACGTCAGATCAGGGCCGGCGAACACTTCGCAAAAGCGCGGTCAAGGTTGCGCTCGCGCACGCCACCGCCACGAGCACGACAACGCCGGCAGAGTTGGATTTTTGCCCTGCGCGAAATGAGTCGTGCTGCGCGGGCAGAGGGCTGTGAACCAAGGTTTTCAGATCGGACCGGCTGCCGTGGCGAACGGAATAGGCGCGCGTGAACTCGGCGCCGAGGAGGAAAATCTCCGACGAGTAGTAAACCCAGAGCAAAATCACGAGCAGTCCGCCGGCGGCGCCATACGACGACGCAATCGCGCTGGTGCCGATATACCAGCCGATAAGCGATTTTCCCAATGTGAACAGGGCCGCGGTTCCGACAGCGCCGATTGCCACATCGCGCCATTCCAGGGTTCGATCGGGCAAAACCTTGTAAATGGCGGCAAACATCACGGCGATAAGCGCAAACGAAACGACGCCGTTGATCCCGCTGAGTATGATCGTTCCAAACGGCAGATGGGCGTTGATGAAAGCGCCCAGTGCCGAAATCGCAGCGCTTGCGATGAGAGAGACCAGCAACAGGAACCCGAGTGCGGCCACCAACCCCAGACTGGCGGCCCGTGCCCTCACCAGACGCGACAGGGAATTGCCTTGCGGTTCGATCTTCCAGATTGTGTTCAACGACTGCTGCATTTCGCCGAAGACGCCAGACGCGGCCACCAGCAAAGTGACCAGCCCTATGATCGCGGCCCAGGTGCCGTACAGCCTGCCGGATGCACTTTCCAGCGCAGTCTTGAGGAGATCGGCGCTTTCCGGTCCCATCAGCCCTGATATCTGCGCGGACAAGGCCAATTGTGCGGCATCGTGGCCGAAGACGAGACCAGCAATCGCAACCACGATCAGCAAGATCGGCGCCAGCGAGGTGGCGGCATAAAAGGCCATCGCCGCACCATGGCTGAGCGCATTGTCGTCGATGAAACCGACGACGCTTTCACGCACCAGGTGCCATGAATCTGCAAATGAGGGTCGCACTTCGGATCCGCAGGCGTTGAGTTGGCGTTCACTAGCAATGCGCCGGACCTTCCGATGTTCCGGCTTGTGGCCGCCGCTGTTTCAGTGCTCCGCCAGCCAGGCGTCGAGCCGGTCCTGTTCGCGGCGCAGTGCGTCGATGTTGATCAGGCCACGCGCCATGGCGAGATAGATCGCCCGCGTCCGCGAGTTGAACACGGAAGCATCGCCGGTGCCGTCCTCCGCCGGCACGATGCCGAGCTTGTCGTAGCAGTGCTTGATGCGGCTCTGCGCACCACGGATCGACAGGCCGCGACGTGCCGCGATCGCCCGGTCGGTCAGGCCGAGCGCGATGTCGATCAGGCTTTCATATTCGCCGTCGGTGATGCCCTCGAACTTGTCCTGAACGCGATGCTGGATGCCGCGGATCTCGCGGTCGATGATGCAGTGGCCTTCGCGGAAAACCCCGCGCAGGGCGGACCGCATGCCTTCCTCCGTTGCCGATTTCAGCACATAACCGTAGACAGAGCCGGGCGGGACGATGCGCGCCACGCCGCGCACATAGGCTTCGTCGGCGAAATTCGACCAGAACAGGATGTGCGTGCCGGCGCGGCGGTTCCAGATCGCCCTGGCAACTTCGATTCCCGTCGCCTTCGGCATCTGCAAATCGAGCACGACATGCAGTGGCTCGCGCTCAGTCGCCAGGTTGATGGCGTCCTCGCCGTCGCTCGCTTCGATCACCTCGACGTCACCGGGCCACAATTGCTCCACCGTTCGCCGCGCGAAGCTACGGTGCAGCCCGTCATTCTCGGCGATCATCACAAGCATCACATGGCCTCCGATACGGCGAGTTCGCCAGGCATTGTTGCAGCCGCCGCCAGTTCCCGTAATGGCTGGCGCTCGATCTCGACGACGACACGGGTGCCGCCGTTCTTGCGGCCGGCCTGGCCGATGCGCAGCCGCGCCCCGATAAGGGCTGCCCGCGTGTGCATATGGCCGATGCCGCCATACGCGGCAGGGTCAACGGCGCCGCAGCCCTGGCCGTCATCCGTCACGATCACCCGCAGCACGCTCGCGGTCGACGCCAGCAGCACGTCGATGCGGTGCGGCGCGGCATGGCGAACGGCATTGTTGATCGCTTCCTGCACGATCCGGTAGAGCGCCGTCCGTACTGGCTCCGACAGGCTGTCGGCGCCGCCGTCGCTGGTGTCGGCGATGCGCACGGCGATCGGCGGCTTGGCCCTGGCGACGCTGCGGTTGAGATGCGCCTCGACCGCATCGCGCAGGCCGAACAGTTCGAGCACGCTCGGCCGCATGTCGTCGACGATGTGGCGCAGTTCCGTCAGGCAGCCGGCGACCTCCTTTTCGAGATCGGCAAGCTGTGCTGCCCGCGCCACGCCCTGGCCGCGAAGGGCCGAGAGCTGGCGCGCGATGCGGGCGAGATCGGCAAGCGTCTGGTCGTGCAGGTCCATGGCCATGCGCCGGCGTTCGCGCTCCATGCCTTCGGTCAATTGCGAGGCGCCGACGCGCAGCAGCTCGACGCGGTTTCGCGCCTCGCTCTCGGCCAGCATGGCGCGGCGCGCCTCCTCGGTCTGGATCAGCGCGAAGATGTAGGGCGCGATCAGGTCGGCGCATTGTTGGGCGACCGCGACGTCGGCAAGCGTGTAGCAGTCGACCTCGTGCCGGCTGATGTTGAGCGCGCCGATGATGCCGCCGCGCGCCCTGAGCGGCACGACGATGCGGCTGCGCAGCCTGGCGGCGAAGATCGGACCATCGATAGCGGTGGCGAAATGGAAACGCTCGTCGCTCAGCGCGTCGTCGGCGAGCAGATAGGGGACTTCGCCCCACAGCACCGAGCGGATCGGGCTGACTTCGGTCGGCAGCGGATGCTGGGCAAGCTCGCTCCAGCTGGTGTGGAAGCCGGCTTCGTAACAGGCGTGCCGGCGCCCATCATGCGACAGCACCGCCAGATCCATGTGGTCGTGCGGGATGAGCGAGCCGATCTCGATGGCTGTCGCGCGGAACGCCGTGCCGGGATCGATATGGCCGGCAAGCGCCCGCGATATCGCCAGCAGCCGGTCGATCAGGACCAGGGACACTTCCGCCATTGCTTTCACGATCCTCCCGTGCCGGGAAATAGTGGACGCATGCCGCCGCCGCTGTCAACGACGGTGCCTTTGGTCATAGGAATTTTTTCTTGACTCGGTGACCTCAGCTATGGTACATTTTCGTCTATGGTGCTGATTTGCGCCGGTGACCCGCCGCACTGGCGGGTTTTTCATTTGCTGCTCCGTCAGCGCAGGCGAAAGCTCCGAAGAAACCCGTTAGCCCTAGTTCGTTGCCCTGCCGTCGGCCCGCCGATCAACTTGCGGTGCAATGATTGTAAAGGGTTCGCGTCATGGTCTAGGGAGGAGGCCAGGAGACTGAAACAGAATGCCAGTGACGCAAAACGTTGCTCCGGGCGCCCCGGGAATTCCGGCGCGCTGGACGTCAAGCGCCAAGAGCGGCGTCGGAACGTCGCTTTCGCCGGCCGGCCGGATCTGGTTCACGATCAGCCACGGCATCCTCAACGAAATCTACTATTCGCGCGTCGACAGTGCCTGCACCCGCGACCTCGGCCTGATCGTCACCGCCGCCGCCGGCTATTTCTCGGAAGAGAAGCGCGCTGCCACGCACAGCATCGAACCGTTCGAGGACGGCGTACCCGCCTACCGGCTGGTCAACACGGCGAACGACGGCGCCTGGCGGATCGAAAAGCGCATCCTCGCCGATCCGGCGCGCCCGGCGCTGCTGCAGGAAATCACCTTCACGGCGCTGAGGGGCGTCGCTGACGATTATCGCGTCTACGCGCTTCTGGCGCCGCATCTGGTCAATGCCGGCATGGACAACACCGCCTGGGTCGGCGAACACGAGGGAAAGCCCGTGCTGTTCGCCTCGGGGCGCGGCTCCTGCCTGGCGCTGGCCTCGTCGCTGCCCTGGCGGACCGGTTCGGCCGGCTATGTCGGTTTTTCCGACGGTTGGCAGCAACTGCACAACACAGGTGAGCTCGATGCTGCGTACCAGCGGGCCGAGGACGGCAATGTCGCGCTGACCGGCGAGATCGGCTTTTCCGCGGCCAGGACCAAGGCTTTGCTGGCGCTGGGATTTGGCGCGACGCCCGAGGAGGCTGCGGAACATGCTTTCGCCAGCCTGAAGCAGGGTTTTGAACCCGCGGCGAACTCCTACCTCCAGAACTGGCGCAACTGGCAAAAGGGCCTGCTGCCGCTCGACCGGCACGCGGTGCCCGGGACCAACTTCTATCGCGTCTCGACGGCGGTACTGGCGACGCACCGGTCGATCGCCACACCGGGCGCCGCGGTCGCCAGCCTGTCGATCCCGTGGGGCTTCGACAAGGGCGACGACGACCTCGGCGGCTACCATCTGGTCTGGCCGCGCGATCTGGTCGAGACGGCCGGCGGCTTTCTTGCTGCCGGCGACGCCGCCTCGGCGTTGCAAATCCTCGACTATCTCGGCTCCATCCAGCAGCCGGATGGCCACTGGCCGCAGAACGCCTGGCTCGACGGATCGGCCTATTGGCCCGGCATCCAGATGGACGAATGCGCCTTTCCGCTGCTGCTGGCCGAAGCTTTGCACCGCGCCGGCCATTTGCCGCACGCCAGGCTCGCAGTCCTTCTGCCGATGATCGAGCGCGCCGCCGGGTTCGTCGTGCGCAACGGGCCGGTCACCGGCGAGGACCGCTGGGAAGAGGATGCCGGCTACAGCCCGTTCACGCTCGCCGTCGAAATCGCCGCACTGCTTGCCGCAGCCGACCTGCTCGACGCCTGTGGCAAGCCGGACGCGGCGACCTATCTGCGCGAGACATCAGACGTCTGGAACGACCAGGTTGAGCGCTGGACCTACGTCACCGGCACGGCGATCTGCGGTCAAGTCGGCGTCGACGGCTACTATGTCCGCATAGCACCACCCGACGGCGCCGAGGCCGGTTCGCCGAAGGACGGCTATGTTCCGATCAAGAACCGGCCGCCCGGCGACACCGACCGGCCGGCCGAGCAAATCGTCAGTCCGGATGCGCTTGCACTTGTCCGCTTCGGCCTGCGGGCGGCCGACGACCCGCGCATGACAGACACGGTCAAGGTCATCGACGCGCAATTGCGCTGCGATCTGCCGCAAGGGCCGCTCTGGTACCGCTACAACGGCGACGGCTATGGCGAGCATGAAGATGGCGCACCTTTCGACGGCACCGGCCAGGGTCGCCCCTGGCCGCTGCTGGCCGGCGAACGCGCCCACTATGAGCTGGCGGCCGGGCGTAGGGAAAAGGCAGCCAGCCTGCTGACAGCGCTGGAAGGCTCGGCCGGACCGGGCGGCCTGTTGCCGGAGCAGGTCTGGGACGGCGCCGATATGCCGGAGCGCGAACTGCTGCACGGCCGCCCCTCGGGCAGCGCCATGCCGCTGGTCTGGGCGCATTCGGAGCATATCAAGCTGTTGCGCTCGCTGCGCGACGGCGCGGTCTTCGACATGCCGCCGCAAGGCGTCAAGCGCTATATCGAGGACAAGACCGTATCGCCGTTCAGAACATGGCGGTTCAACAACAAGATCCGCACGGTCCCGGCCGGCAAGACGTTGCGCGTCGAACTGTTGGCCCCGGCTACAGTCCATTGGAGCACCGACAACTGGGCGACCGCCCACGACAGCCAGACGGTGGAGAACGATTTCGGCATCCATCTTGCCGATCTGCCCGTGGCAAGCCTTCCCAAGGGAAGCACGCTGACCTTCACTTTTTTCTGGCCCGGGGCCGGCGATTGGGAGAATGTCGACTTCTCCGTCATCTCAGGCGACCAGGACAGCCAGCAGACCTTCCCTCGATAACCCCGCAAATCTCCTAGAAAACAGGGACGAAACCATGCAGATCGGAATGATGGGACTGGGCCGGATGGGCGCCAACATGGTCCGGCGCCTGATGCGCGACGGCCACGAATGCGTCGTCTACGACATCAACCCGGCCAGCGTCGCGGCTCTGGTGACCGACGGCGCGGCAGGGGCGGCCTCGATGGAAGAATTCATCGGCAAGCTGGCCAAGCCGCGCTGTGTGTGGCTGATGCTGCCGGCGGCGATCACCGGCAGGATCATCGACCAGGTGGCGGCCCTGATGGAGCCCGGCGACATCGTCATCGACGGCGGCAATTCCTATTATCACGACGCCGTCGACCAGGCCGCGAAACTGGCCGGCAAGGGCATCCATCTTGTCGATGTCGGCACCAGCGGCGGCGTCTGGGGCCTGGAGCGTGGCTACTGCCTGATGATCGGCGGTCCCGACGTGGCGGTGCAGCACCTCGATTCGATCTTCGCCACGCTGGCACCGGGCGCCGATGCCGGCTCCAATCCGTCCAGGGATGCCGGGACCGCGCCCTTCGGCTATCTGCATTGCGGACCGAGCGGCGCCGGCCACTTCGTCAAGATGGTGCACAACGGCATCGAATATGGCGTCATGGCCGCCTATGCCGAAGGCATGAACATCCTGAAATCGGCCAATGCCGGCAAGCGGCAACGGACGGCGGACGCCGAGACCAGCCCGCTGGAAAACCCGCAATACTACCAGTTCGACATCGACCTCCCCCAGGTGGCCGAGGTCTGGCGGCATGGCAGCGTTATCGGCTCCTGGCTGCTCGACCTGACGGCCGGCGCCTTGAAGAGCGATCCGGGCCTGGTGAATTTCGGCGGCCGCGTTTCGGATTCCGGCGAAGGACGCTGGACGCTGAAGGCGGCGATCGACACCGGCGTACCGGCTCCGGTGCTGTCCTCGGCGCTGTTCGACCGCTTCTCCTCGCAGGGCGAATCCGAATTCGCCGACAAGCTGCTCTCCGCCATGCGCTATGCCTTTGGCGGCCATGTCGAGAAGCCGAAGGCCGGCAAATGAGGACAGCGGGGGAGACACGCGCATGAGCCAGGAACGGTCCGATACGCTGGTGCTCTTCGGGGCAACCGGCGACCTCGCCCACAAGAAGATATTTCCAGCCCTTTACCAGATGGTCGCCAAGGGCACGCTTACCGAACCGGTGATCGGCGTCGCCTTCGATGCCTGGGACCTCAAGCAATTGCAGGCGCGCGCGCGTGACGGCATCGTCAATGCGCTCGGCAAGATCGACGAAAAAGCGTTCGCCAAATTCGCCTCGCTGCTGCGCTACGTCAGCGGCGACTACCGTGACGGAGCGACGTTCGAGAAACTGAAGAGCGCGCTCGGCGCCGCACAGCGGCCCCTGCACTACATGGCGGTGCCGCCGACCATGTTCGAGACCGTCGTCCAGGGGCTGGAGCAGTCGGGCACGGCGCATGGCGCGCGGCTGATGGTGGAAAAGCCCTTCGGTCACGATCTGCAATCGGCGCGCTGGCTGAACCGGGTCCTGCATCTGGTGTTCGACGAGCAGTCGATCTTCCGCATCGACCACTACCTGGGCAAGGAAGCGATCCAGAACCTGCTCTATTTCCGCTTCGCCAATTCCTTCCTCGAGCCGATCTGGAACCGCAACTACGTCGAGAGCGTGCAGATCACCATGGCCGAGGATTTCGGCGTCGAGGGACGTGGCCGCTTCTATGACGATGTCGGCTGCATCAGGGACGTCATCGAGAACCATCTGCTCAACATCCTGTTGCTGCTTGCCATGGAGCCGCCTGTCGGCCGCTCCGCCGACGATCTGATCGACGAGAAGGTGCAGGTGCTGCGCGCGATCAGGACGCTGACCAAAGACGATGTCGTGCGCGGCCAGTTCACCGGCTATCTCACTGAACCCGGCGTGGCGCCGAACTCGCCCGTCGAGACCTTCGCGGCGGTGCGTTTCTTCGTCGACACCTGGCGCTGGCAGGACGTGCCGTTTTTCATCCGCGCCGGCAAGAACATGCCGGTGCATGTCACCGAAGTGGTGGTGCGGCTGAAGCGGCCGCCGCTCGATGTCTTCGATCCGATCAAGCCCGCCGACCAGAACTACGTCCGCTTCCGCATCGACCCACAGGTGGTGATCGCCATCGGAGCACAGCGCAAGGCGCCGGGCGACGACATGATCGGCGAGCAGGTCGAACTGACGGCGCTCGACGACTCGAAGGGCGACATGCCGCCCTATGAGCGCTTGATAGGCGACGCCATGAACGGCAACGGCCAGCTGTTCACCCGCCAGGACGCCAGCGAACTGGCCTGGCGCATCGTCGGCCCGGTGCTTGGCGACACCACGCCGCCGCACCTCTACGAGCCGCTGACATGGGGACCGGCGGACGTCATGGCCGGGTTCGGGCCACCCAATGGCTGGATCGATCCGGTGAAGTGAGAGGAACCACGCGATGGCCAAGGCAGTGAAGCAACCAGCATCGGGCACCGAGACGCCGGATGCTGAAAAGATCGTGCTCACGATCGACATCGGCGGCTCGCACGTCAAGATCCTCACCAGCGCCGGCGGCGCGGAGCGCCGCGCCGATTCGGGGCCGGGGCTGACGCCGCAACAGATGATCGATACCGTGAAGAAGCTCGCCGAAGGCCTGTCCTACGACGTCGTCTCGATGGGCTATCCCGGTCCGGTCAACCACAACAGGCCGCTCGCCGACCCCGCCAATCTCGGCAGGGGCTGGGCTGGATTCGACTTTGCGGGCGCGTTCGGCAAACCGGTGAAAGTGGTCAATGACGCGCTGATGCAGGCCATCGGCAGCTACGAGGGCGGGCGCATGCTGTTCCTCGGGCTCGGCACCGGGCTCGGTGCGGCGATGATTGCCGACAACGTCGCCCAACCGATGGAACTCGCGCATCTGCCCTACAAGAAGGGCAAGAGCTTCGAGGATTATGTCGGCGAACGCGGCCTGGAAAAGCGCGGCAAGAAGAAATGGCGCAAATACGTCTTCGACGTCGTCGACCGGCTCCGTGCCGCCATGCAGCCTGACTATGTCGTCATTGGCGGCGGCAACGTCGACAAGCTCGATGAATTGCCCGCCGACTCCAGGCGCGGCGACAACACACGCGCCTTCGAAGGCGGCTTTCGTTTGTGGCGCGACAAGGCGCTGATAGTCTGATACTGTTATTGTTTAATATAGTTGTTCAAAATAACGTGTGACCTGCCATCAAGTCGTTGCAATACGCAGATTTGCCGACTAGGAATTCCGCGCTACAACAACGCCAATTCGTCCCGTGGACGCACGAAGGACGCCATAGCATTTTGATTTCGCGCATGATCCTTTCCGGAAGTCGAATCCGATTTTCAGGTCATTCGCTGTAGACGGAGAAATAGAGTGACCGACGATAGCAACAGTGCCCGTAAAGACATCGATCTGCTCGAGCTGACCGCCCACATCGTGTCCGCTTACGTCGAGAAGAACCGCTTGCCTGCCTCCGGCCTGGCCGACCTCATC
Source organism: Mesorhizobium sp. WSM1293 (assembly GCF_000513875.1). Lineage (NCBI taxonomy): Bacteria > Pseudomonadati > Pseudomonadota > Alphaproteobacteria > Hyphomicrobiales > Phyllobacteriaceae > Mesorhizobium > Mesorhizobium sp. WSM1293. The sequence goes on from NZ_AZUV01000021.1 coordinate 78,758, forward strand.
GCCAGCGTCAGCGCGTCGATAAGCGGGCTCGGCAAGCCTGCGGTCCCGGTGGCTGCCCCGCTGGTCCCGGCGGTCAATCCCAAGAAGTCGGTGACGCCCGATTTCATCATCTGCCTCGAAGACGGCAAGAAGTTCAAATCGCTGAAGCGTCACATCGGTGTGCATTTCGGCCTGACGCCGGACGCCTATCGCGCCAAATGGGGCTTGCCGTCGGACTATCCGATGGTCGCTCCCAACTACGCGGCCTCGCGTTCGCTGCTGGCGAAGTCGATCGGCCTCGGCCGCAAGGCCGCCCCCGTCAAGGCGCCCGCCAAGGGCAGGAAGGCCAAGGCCTCGGCCTGAACATTCAGTCCTGAGCCAACAGTTAGGACGACTGGAACAGAAGCCTGCCGGCGAATCCGCCTTGGCAGGCTTCATGTTCTTATGGCTTGGATGGACCGGACGGGTTCCTAGAGCAATTCCAGGAAAAGTGTGAAACGGTTTTCCGTCCGGAATTGCGTAAAAACAAGGAGTTAGAGCGGGTCGCCGTTTCCGTGAAACGGTGAACTGCTCTTGGGGAGTGAGCCATGAACTACACCAGGATGGTGATCGAGAAAGAGGCGCCGGAAGAATACGGCTACGACCGTATCCGCTTCAATCTTTCCGAAAGCTCGATCGCCGACCAGAAGCTCTCCGACATCGGCCTGTCGCTGCCCGATCTCACGCTTTTCTATGGCGAGCATCGCGGCGACAAGCAATTGCGTGCACTGATATCGGCGCAGAATGCGGGCATTTCGCCGGATGATGTGCTGGTCACCGCCGGTGCCGCCGGCGCACTGTTCATCATCTCGACCTCGCTTTTGTCGGCCAACGACCATCTCGTCGTCATCAGGCCCAACTACGCCACCAACATCGAAACCCCAAGGGCGATCGGCTGCGCCATCAGCTTTGTCGACCTGGCATTCGAGGAAGGCTTCGCCATCGATGTCGAACGCGTCAAGGCCGCGATTCGGCCGGACACGAAGCTGATCAGCGTCACCTGCCCGCACAACCCGACCGGCACGATGATGAGCCGAGCCGAGCTCGATGCGCTGGTGGCGCTTGCCGAGGCTCGCGGCTGCCATCTGCTGGTCGACGAGACCTATCGCGACCTCTCCTACGGCAGGCGGCTGCCGACGGCTGCCTCGCTCAGCCCGAAGGCGATCAGCGTCTCGTCATTGTCCAAGGCCTTCGGCATTCCCGGCATCCGCATCGGCTGGCTGATCACCAAGGATGCGGTGCTTCAGGAAAAATTCCTCGCCGCAAAGGAGCAGATCGGCATCTGCGGCAGCGTCATCGACGAAGGCATTGCCCGCGGCATGCTCGAGCGCCGGGACGCCTTCCTGGCGACACTGCTGCCCGAAATGGCCAAGCGCCGCGACATCGTCCAGGCCTGGATCGACCGCGAACCGCTGATCGACTGGATCAGGCCCGAAGGCGGTGTCGTCGGCTTCCCGCGCCTCGATGTCGAACCCGGCTTCGACCTCGACCGGTTCTATGCGAACCTGCTGGAGAACCATGGAACCTATGTCGGACCCGGCCACTGGTTCGAGATGGAAAAACGCTTCTTCCGCGTCGGCTTTGGCTGGCCGACGGAAGCCGAATTGCGCGGCGGCCTCGACGCCATCTCCGTCGCGCTGCGGCAGTAACTTCCGCGTGCCGGCGATGGAACGGGCTGAAAATTCCTTGATCCAGCACTGATTTTGACGCATATCCGCGGCGAACTGAGCTAAAAGTTCCGCCAGCCGGACCAGCGCCCATCGTGGAAGTGCCCCGCCAGCTGACGCCACTGCAATGGGGCCTCTTAAATCATGACCGCCGAACAGATATCACCGGACCAGCGCTATGCCGCGTTCCGCCACCGCTCCTTCCTGAGTTATTGGGCGGCGCGTTTCCTCACCACATTCGCCACCATGATCGTGTCCGTCGCGGTCGGCTGGCAGATGTACGATTTGACCCGCGACCCGCTCGATCTCGGCCTGGTCGGCATCGTCCAGTTCCTGCCGTCGCTGCTTCTGGTGCTGGTCACCGGTGTCGTCGCCGACCGCTTCGGCCGCCGCCTGATCATGGCGCTGGCGGTCGTGGTGGAGGCGATGTGCGCGCTGGCGCTGCTGTTCCTGGCGCTGCGCGGCATCAGCGGGCCGCTGCCGATCTTCTGCGTGCTTGCCATGTTCGGCGTCGCCCGCGCCTTCTTCGGTCCGGCCTCCGCGTCATTGTTCGCCAATCTGGTGCCGCCTCAGGATTTCGCCAACGCCATCGCCTGGAATTCATCGGCCTGGCAGACGGCGACCATCGTCGGACCCGTCGCCGGCGGCCTGCTCTACGGCGTGTCGCCGGAAGCGGCCTACGGAACCGCCGCTGTCCTGATGCTTGTGTCCGGGCTGCTGATCTTCACCATCCCGAAGCCGTCGCAGCGCACCGAGTCGGACAAGCCGACGATGCAGCACCTGCTCGGCGGGTTCAGCTATATCTGGAGCGAGAAGATCGTGCTCGGCGCCATCTCGCTCGATCTGTTCGCCGTGCTCCTGTCCGGCGCCTCGGCGCTGCTGCCGGTCTATGCGCGCGACATCCTCCAGCTCGGCCCGTGGGGCCTCGGCCTGCTGCGCTCGGCGCCAAGCATCGGCGCCATTTGCGTCGCCATCTGGCTGGCCGGGCATCCACTTCGCAACCACGCGGGCATGATCATGCTGGCCGCCGCAGCCTCGTTCGGCGCCTTCACCGTGGTTTTCGGCCTGTCGACCATCACCTGGCTGTCGATCGTGGCATTGGTCTTCCTTGGCGCCACCGATATGTTCAGCGTCTACATCAGGGAGACGCTGATCCAGCTGTGGACGCCCGACGAGGTGCGCGGCCGCGTGAACGCCGTCAACCAGGTCTTTGTCGGCGCCTCCAACGAGGTCGGCGAATTCCGGGCCGGCACGATGGCCGCGCTGATCGGCACGGTGCCGGCCGTGGTGATCGGCGGCATCGGCGCCATCGCCGTCGCGGGCCTGTGGGTGGTGCTGTTCCCGCAACTGCGCAAGGTGCGCCACCTCAACGGGCGCAACTGATCTTCCCACGGTTGACAGCCGACATGCCTAGCCCATGCCACAGGAGCTCTCATGATCACTTGCTACCTGAAATACGTCATCGACCCCTACAAGCTTGCCGAGTTCGAAGATTATGGTCGCCGCTGGATAGCTCTGGTCAACCGCCTCGGCGGAAACCATCACGGCTATTTCCTTCCAAGCGAAGGGGCGAGCAACATCGCCTATGCCATGTTCAGCTTCCCGAGCCTTGCCGACTACGAGGACTATCGCAAACGGATGGCTGCCGACCCGGAATGCCAGGAAGTGTTCGAAATGGAAAAACGCAATCGCAGCATTCTCAGCTACGAGCGCAGCTTCCTGCGGCCGGTGCTCGAACCTTAATGCATGTCGCCCAAAAGTGGCCCCGGTTTTGGGAGAACGACATGCATGAAGACAAAGACCTAAAGCGGGTCGCCTGAAATCCGTTCAGACGACGGTTTAGCTATCTGCTCGGCTTGCCGAAGACCATCCGCAAAAACTCGTCCAGCCAGCGCTTGAGATGCATGTCCCAGATCAGCCGGCCGCCGAGATGATCGCGGCCGGGCTGGGCACCGGGCAATTCGAAGCGATGCGCGCCGCGCACCACCCAGCGCTGCATCATCACCCTGGTCAGTTCGCCATGGAACTGGATGCCCCAGGCATTGTCGCCGTAGCGGAAGGCCTGGTTGGGATAGGTTTCGGCCGTCGCCAGCAGCGTCGCGTCCCTGGGCAGCGAAAAACCCTCGCGGTGGAACTGGTAGACCATCTCCGGCCAGTGCATGAGTTGCTTGCCGGCTTCGGTCGCCTTCAGGGGATACCAGCCAACCTCGACCAGCCCTTCACCATGACCCTCGACCTTGCCGCCGAGACAGTTGACCAGCATCTGCGCGCCGAGACAGATGCCGAGACATGGCCGGTTCTCCCTCAGCGGTATTTCCAGCCAGTTGGTCTCGCGACGAACGAACTCGTCGTCGTCATTGGCGCTCATCGGGCCGCCGAACACCACCGTGCCGGCGTGGTCGTCCAGTGTTTCGGGCAAGGCGTCGCCAAGCGGCGGCCGGCGGATGTCGAGATCGAAACCTTCTTCCAGCAACATGTGGCCGACACGTCCCGGGCTCGAACTCTCCTGATGCAGCACGATCAGGATCTTTGGCTTCGAACTCGTCTGGCGTGGCATGGGAAGGCGAAGATCCTATTCGTCGCTCGATGTTCCGGTGGCGCCGGGCGCGTGCGCCGCCGCCTTGCGGCGCGCCTCGACGCGGTCGTGGCGTTCGACGCCGATCAGCTCGGCGACGCGCCAGACGGTGTTGTCCTCGAGCTCGTGCAACTCGCCGTCGGCATAGACGATTTCCCACATCAGGCCGATGAAAGCCTTGCGCGCATCGGCATCGAGATGGCGCTTCAAGACGCTGGTGAAGGCGTAGAGATCGATCGCCTCATTGTCGGCCCGCTCGCCGGCAGCGGCCAACGCTTCGAGTTCCGCGCCACTGATCGAATAGCTCTCGGCCAGCACCGCCTTGAACCGCTCCCACTCGACATCCTGGCGCACGCCATCGGCGTTCATCACATGGTAGAGCAGCGCCGAGGCGGCGACACGCGGATCGTCCGTGCTGGCATGCGTGCCGGCACCGGCCGGCAAATCCCCGAGAAACGACAGAACGCGTTCAAACATAGATCCATACCCCAACGGCCTGACGGCCTGCCCAACTCAAAACAACCGAAACCGGCGCGGCGATTTCTCCGCTTCCTCGTCCGGATCGACGCCGGGATCGTCCGGCAGCCGCGCAAGCTCCTCGGCCGGCTCGACGCCTTCGGCATCGCTCGGCACCGCGGCGAAGGCCGCTGCCGTGATTGGCCTGACATGATCTTCTTCGCGACTTTCAGCTTGCTTGCCCGCCGACGTCTCGCCACCGGCGTCGTCGATCACTTCGATCGGCCTTTTTTCGCTCGTCGGCTTTGCCAATGCTTCAATAACCGGTGCCGCACCCGCTGGCGCGTCATCATGGCTGTCGATCAACTGGCCAAGACGCTCCATCGGCGCGCGCCACTCGAAGGCGTCGAGCCGGCCGGTGATCGGCGATACCGGAGCCCAGCGTTCCGATACCACGCCGTCTGCGACCCAGGCCGGATCGCGCGGCGCCCGCACCGCCCTGGACAGCAGCTGCCGAACCTTGCCCTGATCGCCGGTCTCGGCCTCCTCGATGTCGGCGAGCAGCAGATAGGCGCCCTCGCGACGGTCCATCCGGATCGCCGCCTCGGCCTCGCGGCGGGCGGTCGCGAAATCCTGCGCGTCGAGCGCGGCGCGCGCCACCGTCATCGACGATTCGGCGTGGTTCTTCTTCATCTCCTGCAGCTTCTTCGCCCGGTTGAGGCGGTCGAGCACCGCGTCGCCCGGCCTTGCATGGGTATAGAGCTCGGCGATCTCCGGATGCGGCTCGGCCTTCCACGCCGCCTCGAGTATCTTCGAGCCCTTGCGCACATCGTTCTGCTTGAACAGTGCGGCCGCGGCGGCCACGGCGGCAGGCGCGAAATCGGGCCTGAGCTTGTTCGCCTCGATCGCGGCCGTTCTGGCGGCGGCGGGATCGCTGTCGGCAAGCGCCTGCGCCTTGGCGGTCAGCAGCACGGCGCGGCGGCGGTTGGCGGCATCGCGTTCGATCTGCCGTGTCGCTTTCTGCGCGTCGACGAGTTTCAGGGCGCCGTCCCAGTCGCCGCGCGCGGTCAGCTCTTCCAGCGTCGATTCCGCCGCCCAGGCCAGCTGCGGCGCCACAGCGGCGGCGCGGCCGGCATAATGCCTGGCGGCGTTGCGGTCGCCGAGCCGTTCGGCTTCCAGATAAAGCCCGCGCAAACCCAGCAGCCGCATTTCGGGATCGTCGAGCATGCTCTCGAATTTCTGCCGCGCGCCTTCATGATCGCCTTCGAGCAGCGACGCCTGCGCTTCGAGCAGGTGGATCAGCGGCTCCTGGTCGGAACGGATCAGCTTGGCGGCTTCCTTGGTCTTCTTGCGGGCCAGCGCGCCATCACCGGCGCCGGCGGCAATCATGCCGGTCGACAGCGCCTGATAGCCACGATCGCGGCGGCGGACACGGAAATAGCGCGAGATGGTGTAGGGGCTGTTCCACAGCGACTTGAGCAGCCACCACAGGATCATCACCGCAGCGACCACGGCAACGACAGCCACCGCCGCCACCATCAGGCTGACCTGGTATTGATAGCCGTTGAAAGTGACGACCATGTCGCCCGGCCGGTCGGCCAGCCAGGCAAAGCCCAGCCCGAGCGCGAAAACGACGATGAGGAAGGCGAGCAGGCGGATCATTGTGTTGCCCTCATGCCTTCATCGCGCCCGAGATCAGCGCATCGACCTGGGTTTCGACCTCGATGCGCGCCTTCAGCTTACCGGCAAAGTCGGCGCCCGCGGCCTTGGCGGCCTCGGGCAGCGTTTCATACTCGCTGAGTGCCTTGGCGTAGTCGCCCTGGTTGACCGCCGCCTCCATGCGCGCGACGGTTTCCGGTGCGCCGGCGCCTTCGACGGCGCCGATCGGCCTGACCTTGACCAGCGATTGCGCGCTCGACAGAAGGCTCTGAACGAAGCCGGCATTCTCATCGACAGGCGTCGCCGCCGTGACCATGGCATTGGCGGCGGCATCAGCCTGCGATGCGATCTCCGCGCGGGTTGGAACGCCCTTTTCGGCATAGGGGCGCAGTGCCGCAAGCTGCGGCGCATCAGGCGAAATCGCGGCGAGGGTTTCGAGTTCGGCCGAAAACGGCCCGCCACGCTCAAGCGCCGCCTTCAAGGCCGACGCCGCGATGGCAAGCGCGATCTTCGGCTGTCCCGCCGCCGCCTCGACCTTGCCGGACAGCTGCGACACAGACTGCTCCAGCGCTTTCAGCCGGCCATCCTGCGCGGTCGCCGCCTCGCCGGCCGACTTCACCTGCGCGTCGAGGCCTGCCAGTTTTTTGGTGAGCGGACCAAGATCGACCGGCGCCGAGCTGCCCGCCTTGCCGAGGGCGGCGACCGCCGTCTCGATCTGCGCGACCTTGTCGCCCAGTGCGGTGACGCCGGCCGCGTCGCCTGCTCCACCTTTCTCGACAGCCGATTTCAGCGCCGCGACATCAGCCTTGACCTGCTCCAGGCCCGAGGACAGCCCGACCATCTTCGCCGCTGCATCGCCGTTGCCGCCGGCGTCCTTCAAGCCGGCGATTTCGGTCTTCAGCGAGGCGATGTCGCCATTGACGCCATCGAGCGAGACGCTGGCGCCGGAGCCCGGCGCGCCGAGCAGGCCGGCAAATTGCAGCCCGCCGGCGCCGACCAGCGCGATGACGCCGCCGATGATGCCGGCGGCGATGCCGTTGAGGCCGCCACGCTTTTCAGGGGCTGGCGCCATTTTCTCGTCCCGTGTCTCGGCTTTTGCCTTGTTGCCGTCGGTCTGCGCTGCCGACGCGTCGTCGAAACTGTAGTCGAAGGTTTTGGCGCGGTTGGGCGGCGCATCCGAACCGGGATAAGGCAGCTCTGGCTCGGCGGCTTTGGCTCCGCCATCCGCCGGCGCTTGCCCTTCCGCACCTGCGGCGCCATCGGCATGTTCCCACGGCTCGAGATCGGTCTGGTCGGCATGAACCGGCTCTTCGGGAACCTCGGGCTGCGAAGCGTTCGCTGCTTCCTCGGCCTTCGCCTCGTCTGTCTGCGCCTCCTGCGTGGCGGCGTCCTCGTCGGCGATGCGTGAGACGGCGCCCGGCTCGAGATCGATGGTCACCGGCTCGCGGCGGCTTTTCGAGTGTCGCATCTTCGGCGTCTTGACCATGCCTGGGCTCCGCACATTCGCTTCGTCTCAACGCCTGGCGGCGCATGATGGTTCAGAAAGGGTCTAGCACATCACCAAGCGGTGAAAAGGGGCGGTGTGATGACGCGGCTCAGCGCGGCGCCTGCAAAAGCGCCAGCAATGCCTCCTCGTCAGGTTGCGCGGCAATGCGGATCCTTTCGCTGGCGGCATCGTCGAAGGCTGCGGCGATCCGCGTGGAAAGCGCAAAAACCCATGTTTTTTCGAAGAGACCGCGCAGAGCGGGCCGTCTTGCCAGGATTTGCATCGCCGCCGCCGCCTTGGCTGAATAGAGCAATACCGCGTCGGCAGGTTGCCCCGACAGGCGTTCGAGGATGACTTCGTCCGGATAACCCACTGTCAGCGTGTCATAGGTCTCGACGGCGTGGACCCGAACGCCCACCGTCCCGAGCCTCTGTTCGAACGCCGGAAACCGCACGCGCCCACACAGGTAGACAATCGTCTTTCCAGAAAAACCGGCAGCGAGAACGTCGGCCAGCGCCTCGGCATCGCCCGGGCCTTCACTGACCGACAAAAACCCCGCTTTGCGGGCAGCTTCCGCAGTCCGCCTACCGACGGCATGACAAGGCAAGGCGGCGAGCGTCGCGATGATTTCTTCCGGCGCATGGCGCATGGCATTGGCGCTTGTGACGGCCACCGCGACGGCATCGTCCGGGATCAGTCCGGCAGCGGCGGGCAACGCCTTTGTTTCGGTCAGGGGCAAAAGAACCGGCTGGAAACCTGCCTCCTCCAGCCGATGCGCTGTGCGCGAAGCACCCGGTTCCGGCCTGGTCACCAGGACGCGAAGCATTTCAGAGCCAGCCGTCGAAGAACTTTTCGCCGGCCCTGGCGCGCACGCTCCGGGCCGCTTCGCCGCCGATGCGGGCGGCGTCTTGCGCCGATCCCTGCAGTTCGACCGTGTGTGACTGTGTGCCGTCGGGTGAGATGATCAGCCCGGCAAAAGACAGTTTTCCGGCCTCGATCGCGGCATAGCCGGCGATCGGCGTGCGGCAGGAGCCATCGAGCGCCGCCAGGAAGGCACGCTCGCAGGCCAGCGCCTGGCCGGTCGGCACATCATGAACGGCTGCCAGCATCTTTTCGACATCGCGGTCGCCGATACGGGTTTCGATGCCGATCGCGCCTTGCCCCGGCGCCGGCGGGAAGACATCGAGCGGTATCAGGTCGGTGACGACATGCTCGAGCCCAAGCCGCTTCAGCCCGGCATAGGCCAGGATCGTGCCGGCGGCGACGCCTTCCTCGAGCTTGCGCAGCCGCGTCTGCACATTGCCGCGGAACATCACCACGTCGAGATCCGGCCGCATCCGGCGGATCAGCGCTTGCCGCCGCAGCGACGACGAGCCGACTTTCGCCCCGCGCGGCAGTTCGGCGATCGTCTTCGCCGCTTTGCCGACAAAGGCGTCGCGTGCGTCCTCGCGCGGCAGGAAGGCCGACAGTTCGAGGCCGTCGGGCAGTTGCGTCGGCATGTCCTTCGACGAATGCACGGCGATGTCGATCCGGCCGGCCAGCAGCGCCTCCTCGATCTCCTTGGTGAACAGGCCCTTGCCGCCGGCTTCCGACAGCGGCCGGTCCTGAATGCGGTCGCCGCTGGTCGAGATGACGACCACCTCGAACGCCTCCGCCGGCATGCCATGCGCGGCCATCAGCCGCGCCTGCGTTTCATGCGCCTGCGCCAGCGCCAGCGGGCTGCCGCGTGTTCCGATTCTCAAGATTGTTTGCATGGCGCGCAGTCCGTGATAACCCCCCGGCAAGCGAGGCTTTTCCGGGGTTCTCCTAACGGGGAAAGCCCCATGATACAATCTTTAGGGACAGCGACGAATTGATCCGCGTGCTGGGCATAGAGACGAGTTGTGACGAGACCGCCGCCAGCGTGGTGGCCATCGACGGCGACGCCGCGCCAAAAATCCTGTCCAACATCGTGCTCAGCCAGATCGAGGAACATGCCGCTTTCGGCGGTGTCGTGCCGGAAATCGCCGCGCGCGCCCATGTTGAGGCGCTGGACGGCATCATCGAGGCGGCGCTTGCCGATTCGGGCACGGCACTAGCCGATATCGACGCGATTGCCGCCACCGCCGGCCCCGGCCTGGTCGGCGGGCTGATCGTCGGGCTGATGACCGCCAAGGCAATCGCCGCGGCGGCGAACAAGCCGCTGATCGCCATCAATCACCTCGAAGGCCATGCGCTGACCGCAAGGCTGACCGACGGGCTCGACTTTCCCTATCTCTTGCTGCTGGTCTCCGGCGGCCATACGCAAATCGTCGCCGTGCGGGGTGTCGGCGACTACCAGCGCTGGGCAACGACCATCGACGACGCGCTCGGCGAAGCCTTCGACAAGACGGCCAAGATGCTTGGCCTGCCCTATCCCGGCGGACCGAATGTCGAAAAGGCGGCACAGGCCGGCAACGCCTCGCGCTTTGCCTTTCCGCGTCCGATGAAGGGCTCGGCCCAGCCCGACTTCTCCTTCTCCGGCCTCAAGACCGCCGTGCGCCAGGCGGCGAGCGCCATTGCGCCGCTGAGCGACCAGGACGTCGCCGACATCTGCGCCTCGTTCCAGGCAGCCGTAGCCGATGCTCTGGCCGACCGCGTTTCTCGCGCGCTGACGCGCTTTCGCGAGACATTTCCCGGCACTAGGAACCCAGCCCTCGTCGTTGCCGGCGGTGTCGCCGCCAACCGCACGATCAAGACCATGCTGGAGCGGCTCTGCGCCGAGACCGGCTTCACCTTCATTGCGCCGCCACTGAAACTTTGCACCGACAATGCGGCGATGATCGCCTGGGCCGGCATCGAGCGGCTGCGCGAGGGCATGGCGCAGGAGAACGGCTTCGATTTCGTGCCGCGCTCGCGCTGGCCGCTGGACAGCATCTCGGCGCCGATGGTCGGCTCCGGCCGGCGCGGAGCCAAGGCATGAACGAGGTGGCAATGAGCGGCAACGTCACCGCGCCAAGCGGCTGGCGCGTTGCCGTGCTCGGCGGCGGCGCCTGGGGCACTGCCTTGGCCTTGGCCATGCTGCGCGCCGGCCATTTCGTCCGCCTTTACGCCCGCGATCCGGAGACCGTCGCCGCGATCGACCGCGGCGAAAATCCACGCTACCTGCCGGGCATTACGCTCCAGCCCGGCATCGTGGCGACGAGCAACATCCAGGCCACGCTCGACGGTGCCGATTGCGTGCTGGCGGTGACGCCGGCGCAATCGCTGCGGGCGACGCTGGCGGCCGCGAAGGACCATATGCCGGCCGGTATCCCGCTGGTTCTGTGTGCCAAGGGCATCGAAAGCGAGACTGGCGCGTTGCTATCGGCGATTGTCGAAGAAATCCTGCCGCTCAATCCGGTTGCCGTTTTGTCGGGCCCGAGCTTCGCCAACGACGTCGCCCGCGGCCTGCCGACGGCCGTTGTGGTCGCCGCCCGCGACGAGGCATTGGCCGCCGATCTCGCAGCCCGCTTTTCCGCCGAAAATCTGCGCTGCTATTCGAACGACGACCTGATCGGCGTCGAGATCGGCGGCGCCTTGAAGAACGTCTTTGCCATTGCCGCAGGTGCCGTCACTGGGGCGGGTCTCGGCGCCAGCGCCCAGGCCGCCATGGTGACGCGCGGCTTTGTCGAATTGCGCCGCATCGGCGCTGCCTTCGGCGCCAGGCCCGAAACGCTGATGGGGCTTTCCGGCCTTGGCGACCTGCTGCTGACCTGCTCGTCCACCCAGTCGCGCAATTTCGCCTATGGGTTGGCGCTCGGGCAAGGCAAGCCACTTGCCGGATTGCCGCTGGCAGAAGGCGTGCCGACGGCGGCGATCGCAGCCCGCATTGCGACCGAGCGCAACATCGACGCGCCGATCATTGCCGCCGTCGCCGCCATACTGGATGGCACCATCACCGTCCGGCAGGCCGTGACGGCGTTGATGACCCGGCCGCTGAAGACCGAAACCAACGATTGATCCCCACGACTTTGAACGATCAGGAGAAAAAATGCTGTTTGCTGTGATTTGCAAGGACAAGCCCGGAAGCCTGCAGGTGCGCCTCGACACGCGGCCCGAGCATGTTGCCTTTCTCGAGGGGTTGAACGGCGACAAGAAGCTGGCATTCGCCGGTCCGTTCCTTGACACTGAAGGCAAGTCCAATGGCAGCCTCGTGGTCGTCGAAGCGCCCGACCTGGCTGGCGCCCAGGCTCTGTCGGCCGCCGACCCCTACGCCAAGGCCGGGCTGTTCGAAAGCGTCGAAATCCGCCCGTGGAACTGGACGTTCAACAAGCCGGCGGCTAGTTAAATCCCGGTCGCCAGCGCGACTCCAAGGAGGAGAAAGACATGAACTACTGGCTGTTCAAATCCGAGCCATTCAAGTTCTCCTTCGAGATGCTGAAGGCCAAGGGCAAGGCCGGCACGCAATGGGACGGCGTGCGCAACTACGCGGCGCGCAACAACATGAAGGCGATGCAGATCGGCGATCTCGGCTTCTTCTACCACTCCAACGAGGGGCTGAACGTCGTCGGCATCGCTGAAGTCTGCGCGCTTGCCCATCCCGACACCACGTCGGACGATCCGCGCTGGGAATGCGTCGACATCCGCGCCGTAAGGGATGTACCGAACCCGCCGACGCTGGAACAGGTGAAGGCCAATCCCAGGCTTGCCGACATGGCGCTGGTGCGGCTCGGACGGCTTTCCGTGCAGCCGGTGACGCCGGCCGAATGGAAGGAAGTCTGCCGCATGGGCGGCTTGACGCCGGCTCCGTGACGGCGCTCACGCCCAACAGCGCCAAACAGTTCATTCTCGACAACACGGCGCTGATGGCGCCGCCGCACGTGCCGGAGATCCTGCTTCATCTTGCCGACGAAGCGCATGATCTGTGGCAGCGGACCGAGGAAGAGCTGGTCGAAATCGGCCTGCCGCCGCCCTTCTGGGCCTTTGCCTGGGCCGGCGGCCAGGGCCTTGCCCGCTATGTCCTGGACAATTCCGGCACGGTGCGTGGCAAGCACGTGCTCGACTTTGCTTCCGGCTCCGGCCTTGTCGCCATCGCCGCCGCCAAAGCCGGTGCCGCCAAGGTGATCGCCTCCGACATCGACCCGTTCTGCGCCACCGCGATCCGGCTCAACAGCGAGATCAACGGTATCGGGACCGAATTCCTCGGCACGGATTGCATCGGCACCGATGCAGGTTGGGACGTGGTCCTGGCCGGTGATGTTTTCTATGACAAATCTTTCGCTGACCGGCTGGTGCCATGGTTCGCAACGCTGAAGGCGCGCGGCGCCGAAATCCTTGTCGGCGATCCCGGCCGGTCGTATCTGCCGAAGACAGGGCTGGAGCCGCTTGCGGTCTATGAAGTGGCCGTCACGCGGGCGCTGGAGGATGCGCTGGTCAAGCGCACGACCGTCTGGCGGTTCGCTTGACGCGATCGCCGAACAGGCGTTCCATCATATCCAAATCAGAGGGGGGAGCTCATGGATTTTTCAGCAGTGAACTGGCTGGCGGTGGTCGCTGCCGCAATCGTGGCGTGGCTGTTCGGCGCCGCCTGGTACATGAGCCTGAGCAAGGCGTGGCTGAAGGCCGCCAAGCTCGATCCGGCCACGATGAAGAAGTCGCCGCTGCCCTTCGTCGTCAGCTTCATCGCCGAACTGGTCATGGCCACGATAATGGCGCTGGTCGTCGGCGCGATGACCGGCGGCGAGCCGACATGGCTCGCCGGACTTGTCTTCGGCTTCGTGCTCTGGCTGGGTTTCGTCGCCACGACGCTCTCGGTCAACCATCGCTACGAGAATTTCGGCTGGGACCTGACCCTCATCGACGGCGGCCACTGGCTCGGCGTGCTGCTGATCATCGGCGCCGTGATCGGCTGGTTCGGCGCGGTGGCAAGCTGAGTCAAGAAGGGAGTAGGGCAGTAGGGCAGTAAGGCAGTAGGGGAATAGGGGGGCAGACGGCACCGACGCCTATCCCTACTGCCCTACTGCCCTACTGCCCTACTGCCCTACTGCCCTACTGCCCTACTGCCCTACTGCCCTACTGCCCTACTGCCCTACTGCCCTACT
>NZ_AZUV01000022.1:0-91499 GCF_000513875.1 Mesorhizobium sp. WSM1293
TGGTGTCGAAGGCGACGCCCTGCGCATGGATGTCGTGCGCGTAGATTTCGCCCAGCGCATCGTTGGAGACCTTGCCGAAGAAGGCGGCGCGGCCGCCNAAGCTGGCGACGCCGGCCGCCGTGTTGCCGGCGCTGCCGCCGGANGCCTCGATCGCCGGGCCCATGCGGCTGTAGAGCAGTTCGGCGCGTTGTGTGTCGATGAGGTTCATCGCGCCCTTGATGATGCCGTTGGTCTCGAGGAATTCCTCGTCGCACTGGGCGATGATGTCGACAATGGCATTGCCGATGCAAAGCACGTCATAATCCGGCATCAAAATCTCCGCCTTGGAACCTGCCGGCTTTCTGCCACGCCCGACCGTGTGTTTCCCATGAGTGTGGAATGGGTCGCCCTATGCCGACGCGTCCAATACCGGCGCCTCACGCGGCTGCCGGTCCTGCCTCTCGCAACAGCTCGTCAGCTCTGTCCGTCTTTTCCCAGCTGAACTCCGGCTCTTCGCGGCCGAAGTGTCCGTATGTCGCGGTCTTGCGGTAAATCGGCCGTAAGAGATCAAGCGCCTTGATGATGCCTTTCGGCCGGAGATCGAAAAGCTCAAGGACGGCGCGCTCGATCCTCTTTTCATCAATCTTTGCGGTTCCGAATGTATTGACGAGGACAGAGACCGGCGCGGCGACACCGATCGCGTAAGCAAGCTGAACCTCGCAGACCTCCGCAAGGCCGCTGGCAACGACGTTTTTTGCGACGTGCCGCGCCGCATAGGCGGCCGATCGATCAACCTTCGACGGGTCCTTGCCCGAAAAGGCGCCACCGCCGTGACGCCCCATCCCGCCGTAGGTATCGACGATGATCTTGCGTCCGGTGAGCCCGCAGTCGCCGCGCGGCCCACCGACCACGAACCGGCCTGTTGGATTGACCAGGAACCTTATCCTCGTCGTATCCAGGTCGTCGTGAGGCAAGACCGGCCTTATGATCTCCTCAATGACGCCTTCGCGGACCGTGGCTTGTGAGACCTCCTCGTCATGCTGCGTCGACAGGACTATGGTATCAAGCGCTACCGGGCGCAAACCCTCATAGCGGACGGAGACTTGAGATTTAACGTCCGGGCGAAGCCAGCCAAGGCGTCCGGTTTGGCGCACCTCTGCCTGTTTTTTTGTCAAATCGTGAGCAAGTTGGATTGGCAAGGGCATCAATGTTTCGGTCTCGTTGCACGCGTACCCGAACATGAGGCCCTGATCCCCTGCTCCCTGATCGAGATCCTGCCCTCGTCCCTCGTCGACGCCCTGGCTGATGTCGGGCGACTGCTCGGTCAAGGCCAAAATCACGGCGCAACGACGGCCGTCAAAGCCGATCGCATCGTCGTCATATCCAATGTCCAAAATGATATCGCGGGCAACTTGGCTGTAATCGATCTGCGTGTGGCTGGTGATCTCGCCAGCCAGAACGACCATCCCTGACTTCACCAACGCTTCACAAGCAACTCGGGCCTTAGGATCCTTGCGAAGGATCGCATCAAGCACGCCATCTGAGATATTGTCGGCCATCTTGTCGGGATGTCCCGCGCCGACGGATTCGGAAGAGAACACGAATTGTCTGGTCATGGAATGTCCTCGCTTCAAACGTTGGAATTGGATGTGACAGTTGATACGGCCGCCTTACCTGTCGGAGATGCCAGGCACGTCGAACGCAGCGCAGAAATCGGCAACGTCTCTGCGCACGCGGGCAGGGACGTCCGAATCATCGGGCTGGCGGCAAACCAGGTCGATGAAGGCTGCGATCTGCACCATCTCCGCCTCGCGCATGCCCACAGACGTTACTGCTGGCGTGCCTAAGCGTATGCCGCTGGTGAGCGCGGGATGGCGCCGGTCGCCCGGCACCATGTTGAAGTTCGTAATGATCCCTGCTTGCGACAATCGCTCGGCATAGTCTTTCCCAGACAGCGGCCGGTCCCTAAGATCAAGGATCAGCATGTGATTGTCAGTGCCCCCAGTGACGAGTTCATAACCTCGCTCCAGAAGCGCCTGGGCCAGAGCCTTGGCGTTGTTGACGATCTGCTGACCGTACACACGGAAGGATGCATTGCCTGCTTCGTGCAGAGCGACAGCAAGCGCGGCAATCGTATTCATGTGCGGTCCGCCCTGGAGGAGAGGGAACACGGCACGGTCTATGCGTTTGGCCAGATTGTGTTTGCTCTTGGAATGGTAGAGCGCCTGATAGCGGTCTTCATTCCTTGACAAGATGAAGCCACCGCGAGGGCCGCGGAGCGATTTGTGAGAGGTGCTGGTGACAACGTCGCAACGGCCAACAGGGTTTGGATGCACTCCTGCGACAACGAGACCGCTGATGTGGGCGATGTCGGCCACCAGATAGGCGTTCACCTCCGAAGCAATGTCGGCCATTGCCTCATAGTCAAAGATGCGCGGATAAGCAGTTCCGCCGACCCAAATGAGCTTCGGTCGTTCCCGTTTGGCCGTCTCGCGCAAGCGGTCATGGTCAATCTGCTGCGTCTTTTCGTGCAGCCCGTACGGAACTCGCTGATAGTCAGTGCCGGAGAAGTTCACGGCCCAACCGTGCGTCAGATGCCCTCCGCCGGGGAGGGTCAAGCCCATCATCTTGTCTCCCGGACACAACAGCGCTCGACAGACAGCCTGATTGGCCGGCGAGCCGGAATAAGGCTGCACGTTGGCGTGTTCACAGCCGAACAGCGCCTTCAATCGCTCTATGGCGAGGTTTTCAAGCTCATCGACAATCTCGTTTCCGGCGTAGTAGCGCGCGCCGGGATATCCCTCGGCATACTTGTTGGTGAAAATAGACCCGGTCGCTTCCAGCACCGCGGAGGACGCGAAGTTCTCCGAGGCGATAAGTTTGAGGGTCGTCCGCTCCTGGCGCTCCTGTCTTAAAAGCAGCTCGTGAACGCGAGAATCTGCGACAGCCAGGTGAGGCCACTCGCAAGTGCCAAGCTCCGCGATGGCGCCGCCAATCGAATTGTTCATGTCAGCTTCGCGCTCCATTGAGACTAAGTTTCAGGACAAGCAGGCGGCCACCTTGGACCGCGCGCCCTGTATCGCCTCCAGGCGCTGTAGGTCTTGTCTGTGATGGCCATCGCCATGGGGCAGGAGATCAACCAACAATTGAACCAAGCCGCCGTCCGAGCCTCCTGCTTCGAGGTGGTACGAAGGCCAGGGGCGCTGTTCGTTGCCGAGAAGAAAGCCGGCTCTGGCAAGCTGGCGGACGTGTGCGACCACGTGCTCGTGAGACAGACTCAGAACTTCTGCTAGCTCGCAGACGGTCAGGTCCGCATGCGCGCAAAGTCCCAGGATTCGAAGTCGATCAAGATGAGCCGCCGCCTTTAGGCGCCTGACCAGTGTCATCATCGGCTGGCAAACTTCCTCCATTTGGCGTCCTCCCACTCTTTCAGTGGCAATCTTGTCGTCCGAAGGCCAATACGCCGACCGCATCGCAGATCGTTTTCCGATATGCCACGGTCTCGACCCGCGGCCCAAATGATAGGCTCAACGTACATATTCTGAGCGGTTTAGAGTGCTAAAAGTCCGCGATTTTCTTTGAAGGATCTGTTGCGGCACGTGCATACCGGATGCGCCCCAGCACAACGGCGGCTGCGCGGTAAGCCGGCTTGCGAAGATGCGGCGTACGGCCGAGGCGCTTCATGCGCCGGTCGCCGCGCGATGGGACGCTCAGCATCGACGGGGATGAAATCCATCTTGTCCATGACTCCGATCTCTGTCCCGATGAACCACATCCCAAGGAAACCGATATCCTGCTCGAAGGGGTCGCCGTCCACGGCGAGCTCAAAGCATGGCTGCGGCGCGGCTGACGATTGGCTTCCATTGATTCTCAAAGGTGATACAAATCCTCAAACTGTAACCCCTTAGTTCCGAGATGTCGTATCAGCCAGAGCCCGCTGCCCAGCGCCAAATCGCCCACGCAGTTCTGACAGTGCGCGGAATCGCGCGTCTCGCGGAGCTGCGCAACGCCGGCGTAACAGCGGCCACGATGAGTCGCATGGAACGGGATGGGGAGGTGCTCCGGCTCGCACGCGGCATCCACCAACTCTCCGATGCGCCGCTCGACGCTAATCATAGCCTAGCCGAGGCTGCCAAGCGCGTACCTAAAGGCGTTGCCTTGTGTCAGCCCTGGCATTCCACCAGCTGACAGATCAGCTTCCGAGACAGGTATGGTGGCCATCGGCCAGAAAGACTGGGCTCCCAAACCCGAGGCACACCCATTCGCATCGTGCGTTTTACCGAAATCTGCTCAACGACAGCGTCGAAACTCATGTTGTCGAGGGCGTGACCGCAAAGGTCTTTGGGGTTGTCAAAACAATCGCGGACTTTTCCGATATCGCAACAAGATCGGCCTGTCGGTGGCGATCGAGGGCCTCCAGGAAGCGCTTCGCCAGCGCAAGGCCACGCCCGGCGAAATTGGCAGGCAGGCTGAGCGTGGCGGTGTCGCCACGGTCATCCGGCCGAGGCGCTGACTGCCAATGGCTAAAGAGATCAAGAACATCGGCGCCTCAGTGCGCGCACGTCTGCTGCAACTCGCCAAGGTAAGTGGCCAGACCTCGATCTGGTTCTGACCCGCTTCGCCCTCGAGTGGCTGCTTTTCCGGCTTAGCCAGTCACCCCACGCTGACTGCTTCGTGCTGAAGGGTGCGATGCTGATGATGAGCTGTTCGAATGATCCGCACCGCGGCACACGCGACCTTGACCTGCTAGGTTTTGCCGATCCGAGCGCGGAGACGATGCTGGCGACGTTTCGGGAGGTCCTGGCGCAGGACGCTGGCGATGGCGCGTTTGGCCATCTCCATTGCATAACAATGGGTGCAGCCTGCCGTAACGACCGAGCATGAGTTCCAACGGAGTCCACTCTATCTGAGTTTCAGCCATACCGTCCCGAGCATTCCTGGACGCGCCGCCGCATCAGACCGCTCCGCGTATCGGATTGACGACCTCGAGCCCGGCAAAGTGTTTTTCGTTATCCGTTACCAGCACGCACTCGTTCGCTCCGGCGACAGCGGCGATGATCATGTCGAGCCCGCTGCGCGGCTTGCCAGCCGCTTTTCCTCCTGCCATCAGCCACGCCCAGATCAGCCCGGCCTTGTCGTCGAACGAGAGGATGCGGCCCGCAAACAGCGCCTGCGGCCCCTCAGGCCCAGAGAACCATTTGTCGAGTGCGTCGCGTTTTTTCCCGCGCGGCTTCTCCAGAACCCCGCGAAGAATTTCCGCAACGGTCAGCGAAGCGATAAACAAATCCTCGTCACGCTGACTCGACATCCATGCCAGGAGCGATTCCGACGGCTGCGATTTGACGACATTGCTGATGATGTTGGTATCGAGGAGGTAGCGTGTCACAGGTCGATCTTCCGTCCCTCTTCATGGGAGCGGGAAAGATCGAGGTCGGCTCCCACCAGCGGCGAACGACGCAATGCGGCGAGGATCCCGCCAGGCTTGGGTGGCTCGCCCGCGATGGTCTGGCTGACAGCAGCGCGCAGGCTAGAGGCATCCGGCCCATCTTCGGCCAGGCGGCGAGCCAAAGATCGAATAAGGTCGCGATCGGCATCGCGGCCAAGCACTTCGAAGCGCGCCAAGCCGCGCTCGCTAAGGCGAGATCGATAGCTTTGAATGGCGCGTCTTTGCGAGCTGCCCATAGTTGCTCCGACATATTTCCAGTAATATAACCAGAACGCAGGGTTTGATCAAGGCGCTGGCAGTCCGGCCGGTACCCCCTTACGGTTGGGGCATCGGTCTAGGATGCACGATATATTGGGCGACGGTATTTTTTGACGAGCGTCGAGCAGGCCGCCAGGCGGCCGCGAGGTGCAAAATCGTCCAACCGGTCGCAATAGTTGACGAAACCTCCAAATATTTTTTCGGCGATTTTCCCTAAAATCAAAAGCGTGACTTTTTGACGACCTCAGGGTCGGAATGTTCTCGTTGCCAGAAAACATTTGGCAGTAACTTCAATGCGTTCGTTGTTTTAACAACCGCGTGACCTTCGTTGAGGGGCTTCGATCCGGCTCCTGTTCCGAGCGGAGGACTATCCCCGCTGACATGCGCCCGACGTGTGGGCTGAGCGCTGCAATCACGGCGCAGGCAAGAGCCGGCCTCCGGCGAGAAGCGGTCCGGATCTCAAGCCATGCACCGTCATACTCGAAGAGAATGGTCTCGTTGATCCTCGCCGGTCCGATCGGCGTGTGCGGCCGTCCAAATCGATATGGGTCTCGAAGTCAGCCATTGCTGCACGAGCCGGTTGGCCGCTTGAGGTGGACATGCTTGGGCAGGTCGGCGCTGGCGAGCGCCTGACCGACGCTGTCGTTGCTGATGTCGGCTACCTGGCTCAGGCCGTCAAGGAGACCGAGCGCTTGCAGAACGCCGGCAGAAATGCCGACGCTGACGTTGGTTTCTCCGGACTCGACCCTTTGCAGCGTCGAGCGAGACGTGAAGGCGCGCTCGGCGACGACCGCCATAGGCAGCCGTGGGAGTCGACGGGCATCATGGATGTCCGCCCCAAGCTTGCGCAGCGCGCGCCGCACCGCAGCAGGAGGATTGTGTGGAGTGGGCATTCTGTCACCTTGGTGCTACAGATTCACCCATTATGTAGCACGAAGATTACAAATCTAGCCTTGAGGCCCCCATCTCAATAAAGAGCCAAGGTTCTATCTTACCGCCGTCGTGACGGCTCGATCGGGACCTGCGGACGTCGGCGATCGCGGCGACCGTGGTTTTCACGTCAGCGGAGCTCGCTGGGCCGACCGTCGACGTGAGTGAAAGGGCCGTCTGTCTCCGTCAGTATCCGATCGATGGGCAAGTCGCACACGAGAGAGCGGCCACGATCCGAACGGTCATCTCGGCATTGACGGAGGAATAGCGAGCGCCACGTCGAGCCAGTTTTGCTTAAAAGTGTGGCGAGCGCCCAGAGCCCCGTATCACGATTCACTAAGGCTCAGGTGTTCAGGCTCCGCGCTTCCGACCAGGCTCTGAAGCGTATGAAGGCGGTCAGAAACCCAACGCTTTGGCCAGCATCGGTTCAAGAACCAGATCCGGCCGACCTCCCTTTTCGCGAAGCTCCATTGCCCTGATGATCTTCGTGCTTTCGTGGCTGTGCTTCCAGTCCCGAGACGCTTCGGCCGCGACGACGAGGTAGTCGGTCTGGCCGCAGACGGTGTCCTTCCAATCACCGCCGCGTTCGCAAATCATGGCAGCGATTGCCTTTCGCGGGCCGATGGCGAATTTTCCCGTGAGGACGAACATCCGGCTCGGAATCACGAACTGGCTTGCATCCTCCAAGGCACCGTCAATGACACCCACATTGCCGAAGGTAGGCAGCCCCGTGTCTGTCGCGCTGTCGCCGACAAGACGGGCAATCCACCCGCATATGTCTTCTGCCTCCTCGGCGGTTATGCGACCGTCAGCAAAAGACCTTCTGGCAGTTTCTCCGAGAGATGCCACGCGGCTGTCTCTGCGCAGGACCACACTCGAGTCCAACCTGGACAGCAGTTTTTTCGACCTCTGCTGGCGTGATGGAGTTGTCGCAGGCGATGCCGGCACAGAATCCGTAGAACTCGTTTACTTCGTCCTTGTCGTCAGCGGCGATCAACTCCCGTGAGCGTATGCCGATTATTGTTCCAAGGATCGCGTAGATCTGTATCGATGCGGTCTTATGTAGCAAACGCACCAACTTCCCGCACGACCTAAAGTGTGGGTTCCCATAAAATCCAGGCATGCCCAGAGTTGCCCCTATCGTCCGCTCCACCCGATACGAACACGCCATCAATACGCTGGTAGCGAAGCGATCCCAGATATCGGGCGCGATCCGGTTCAGGGTGCGAACCTGGCTGACCAGCTACAGCACATAGACGCGGTGCTGCTCATCCTTGGCTACAAGGGCGATCCGTCGCTTATCGTGCCTCTACGGCGCACGCCAAGCCGCTTCCGCAAGGGCGAGCTTTACCGGCTGATCTTGAAGCATGAGGCGGATGGCAGCGCGTCAAACCGAGAGACGGCCACGCGCATTGTGCAGGCGAAGGGTTGGGATGCCGCGCTGGTGAAGCCGCTCATGAACAACATCAAGACGGCAAAGGGCTGGCGGCGGCAGTCTAGTCTATTGCTTTGTGGTCCGCCGGGACCTCGATAATAGTTCCCGCCTTCATATAGATGGCGTCGTTGTAGTCATCGACTAACAAAAACGGGCTGTCTTTGGAGACGATCTGTTCCTCCCCGTCGTAGGGGCGACCATAAATCTTGAATTCACTATTCTCTCGGACGAAATACCAACCGTAGAATTCCAATTGGGCGTCCGAGAGATGATTTATGGAGACGAAAAATCCGCTCATGCAACGAGCAGTTCTTCACGCCTGCTCGGGATAAAAGTTGTCAACCGCCTCGACGGGCTGATGTGTTTTCTCTTCACCTCAGACGCTTCTACGCTGTGGTAAAAATCGAGTGCCCTCTTGGCCCTCGCTATGCCCGCATCCTCTGAATCCGAAAGAAAACAGAAAAAGGGCGAGTCGGTCGAGATTGTCAGGAACTCGCCCTGATCCGTCTCGCCGGTGCAGAACGAATGGCTCTTTTTGTCCTTCGTCATATCCATCACCCCTGTTTGTGGTTCGTGTGTGTTCCGCACAGACAACAAAAGGTTGACAACATGTCAACTCGTTTCGCGTAAAAGTCCTAGAGCCACAACGTTTCCGGTTAATTAAACGTCAGGCGTGCTGACCTAAAATATGCATCGATTGTGGCCTCAGCAAGCCCGCGTCGATCACGACAGAGTTACGGGCGGTAACTACGATCTCGGGTCGGTTGTTCCAACCGCAGTGAGAATTAGGCGGCGGCTCTCTGCCAATAGCCTGCCCAGACGCGGCTCACCGAATGATTGAGCGCACCGCCAAGCAGGGCGAATGCATTGCCGCCATTTGACCGGCGACGGTGATCTTCGAGCCATGCGGCGTGATTGGCGTACTGGTAGAGGTAGCGGTGCGAAACGTGATGGTGCTGGCCAGCGACCATCCGGCGAAGGCGGCTGAAATAGCTTTCCACCATGTTGGTATGCTTGCCGTGGCCGTCGCTGTAGCTTTCCGAGTGGTTGATGCGGGTCGAAGCATAATCGGCCTCCAGCGCGTCCCAATGGTTGGCTTCGTCTGCGAACAGCTTGGAACCGGCCAGCATGCGAGCGCGGGCGATCTC
The DNA here is from genome assembly GCF_000513875.1 of Mesorhizobium sp. WSM1293. Taxonomy (NCBI): domain Bacteria; kingdom Pseudomonadati; phylum Pseudomonadota; class Alphaproteobacteria; order Hyphomicrobiales; family Phyllobacteriaceae; genus Mesorhizobium; species Mesorhizobium sp. WSM1293. The sequence continues at coordinate 9,197 of NZ_AZUV01000022.1, forward strand.
GACGCCTTCCGCTTCGCGATTGCGGACGAACGTCAGGGTGCGGCCAGCGCGCTCGCGCAGGGCGATGACAACGCGGCGGCGGTCTGACTGGTGTTCCTTCATGCGGCGGTCCTTGCGGTCCTCTATGCGGTTCTCAGGGCGCACAACGCCACCAAAAAATGCACCATCGATTTCGACTTCGCCTTCAAGGATTTCGTTCTTGGTTTCAGCCGACAGGGCGTCGCGCAGCTTGTGAGCCAGCACGAAGGCAGTCTTGTACTGCACGTCCAGATCGCGGGAGAACTGGACCGCCGACATGCCCTTCGCACCATTGACGAACAGGCAGATCGCGGCGAGCAGATCGACAAACGACAGCTTGCGCGAAGCGAAGATTGAGCCGGACGTACCGAGAACTGCGCACCGCAAGCGGCGCACTTGAACTTGCGACGGGTCGGAATGTCATAGTGATTGATCCAGGCAGCCGCATTTCGGGCAAACAGGCTCGCCTTGCGTCGAAGCCCAGCGAATGCGCTTGAACGTGTCGTAAGCCTTTTCCTCGCCACCCTTGTAAATTTCCTTCAGGGAAGGGGTGCGGCTTTCGGCGGAAAGGAGGAAATGCTGGGCCATAGTCATCATATCCGGTGATATTGTTCACCGTATATGCGGGCTTTTACCACCAAATACAAGGGCTTATATCATCGAATGTGATGATATTTTTTGAGGCGAGGATATGGCACGCAAGGACGACCCGCAGACCGTCGAATATGAGACGAAGGCCAAGAACCTTTTGAAGTCAGAGCTGAAGCGGAAGGGTGCCACCTATGCCCAGCTTGGCGAAAGGCTGGCTGCCATGGGCATTCACGAAACAGAGCGCAATCTGAATAACAAGATCAGCCGTGGCGGGTTTACCGCTGCCTTTCTTCTGCAATGTCTGGCGGCAATAGGAACGGCAACGGTTCATCTTTCGGCAACGGACTGATTATGCCGCCCCACCGGCTGGGCTTTTGCGGCCTATAGAGTTTGCCGTATTTCGATTCTCGCTTAACCTGATCGTATTCGCGAACAAGCGTGTTGTGCGCCTCGCGCCACTCCTCCCACGCTTCACGAACCGACTGATCTTCCAGAAAATTTATCTCGGATGATCGCGCTAACTGGACTGTCTGGCGACAAAACTCCTTATAGCCTTTTTCGATCTGATCGACGCAATCAATCAGTTCCAGAAACGGGACGTGCTCCATAGGGCTGCCAGCCAGGCGAGCGGATAGCTCTGAAAATCCGTCGCGAAACTGGGTTCGCTCATAGGAATAGTAGAATAATAGGCCGCGCGTAGCATACTCTTGTAGAACGGGATTGTCTGTAAGCTTGTCAATAATCGTCCGCTGCAACAGTTCTTGTGCATATCCCGCAGGGATTACCGTCTCGACGGCAAAGTTAGTAAGGCTCTCATGGGCAGCGTGGTCAAAGAAATAGTTAGGATAAGACCCATCTTCGTTATAGGCGCGCGCCGGTCGATCATGCTTGACCGGACTAATAACAAGCGGACGAAAATAGCGCCAAGATGCCAGCGCAACAGACAAGACGATGATCAGCAAAGAGGTCGTAGCAATCCCAAATAGAACCACGACCGCCCATCCGTGGACGGCAAGCGTCTGCCACTGCGAACCGATCCAACTCATGATAGCCCCGCCACCGAAAAGGCCGGCAAGCCATCCAAGAATTGGTGACCAATAACCGACGCGGTCGACACCCTTGTCGGTGATGTGGAACAGACGTTTGATGAATTTCCCCATAGACGCCACCTAAGCCTATTAAAAAGGTCTTGTGGAGTCCTCGCTATTTGAGAGTTAGCGGCCCGCGCCGCCGACGTGATCACCGCGCCGCTCCAAGGTTTGCGACCTTTGGTGCGTTTGCTACATAAGACCGTATCGATGCCGCCAACGCCGCGTTCGAAAGGGTCATTGAGCGGATTGAGCCGGCCAACGGGAAGCTGACTCGGACCCTTTGGGACGCCGAGTCCTATATCGATAATGAAATCACGGCAGACATGTTGCCCATTTCCCGGGACGAGGCTGCGTACCTCGTCGATGTGTTCGCGGTGCATCATGTCATCGGATTAGCTGTCGCAGCAGACGAGGAGGCGGCTGAATCCCGGCCGTGAACCTCCTAGGAGGCAGCCGGATCTGCCTGCTGCAATCGCGGCCGCGCGATCAATGCAGTGACCTTTGCCGACATCTCTTCAAGGGTGGCGGTGAGCCGGTTTATCTAGGAGGCGGTGGCAGCCAGGTCCGGGCCGTAGCGGGGACGAGATATTCCGGTTCTGGCTAAGGGACTGGAGATGCTTGGCCGTCGCGCGAAGGCGCAGGCCCGCCTCCAGAGAGTGCTCCGTGCGTCTTGACAGGTAGTGCTGCAGTTTGCGGATCTGATTGGGATATGCCGCCGATGGAGCAAAGCGCCGGGTTAGAGTTCATTGGCATGCCGAGTAGCCGCGCGATGGAGTGGCCGTTCCGACGGCCCTATCCCCAGACTTAGATTACTAGGGAGACGGCGCCACCACTTCGTCCTCCATGTCGAGCGATTTTTCGACTGCCTCCGGATTCCGGGCGATGGTCCAAAGCAGAGTATTCGCCGCTGCATCCGGTTCCGAGCGACCTTGCTCCCAGTTTCGAAGCGTTGCCAGATCGAGGCCATACCTCACGGAGAACGCCTCCTGGGACAGTTTGGTGCTATCCCGAACTTCGCGAACGCTTATCGGCCGCGGCGCATGAACCTTCGCGATCACTCCTGCGGACGAGAGTTCGTCCTTCAGTGCCCGCAGGTCGTCGACGCAAGGAACAGTCACGAACGCCTTGCCCTGATCGACCATCTCCGTGAGGACCGCATGGGCCGTCCTCAGCGGCAGCTGTCTCCTGACGAGAACCCTAGCAGCCTCAGGAGTATTCGCGCCGTGTAAAAAGCCGAGGCTCAGCCGGACGGGAAAGCCTGACGACACCTGGACGACGTCCCGGGTTCGCACCCGTTGTCCGAACCGCTCCACGAACTTCGATGTAGTCGACATTAAGCTTCTCCGCGATCACTCGACCGAGCTTGCGCAATTTGGACCAACCCCATTGGACCTCGGCGTCGCCCCCAATATGGAGGTCACGGACAACAAGATGGTTGCTGCCCATCTCAACATCCCCCAATAGCTGAAGCACGCCATCGGGCGTGACGACATCAAAGAGGAGGCATGGGTCCTCCGAAATTTCAGCGTCCACAATGAGTTCGATATCATCGGGCTGCACACGCGTTCCTACGCAAATTGCTCATAGAAAGTATGTCGGGTGCTGGCGAGGGTCAAGGCCTCCCCGGTCTTCGAATTGGCGCTATGCTGGCAACTCCCGAATCGTGCCAACATGGCGCTGCCAGGCCGCTCGGACGAGGTGAAAACTCACAGCTGCGAGCTTGGCCCCGGAGCGTCTACGACCTGGTGTTCCGGAGTAGACTCCGCCATCGGGTCGCTTGCAGCCCTGGACATTCCTCCTTTTGGGGACCTTCAGCAACGCAACCTCCAGGGCTGCCAATGACCGCTTTTATTTCGGGGTGAAAAATTCACTTGCCTGCTATGTCGTCTAAAATCGATAAACGGGACCTGAGAGGAACCCCGATGACGAAGACAGCTGTACGCATGCGTCGCGGCCAAGGCTATCCGTGGGCAAGCGACGAGAACCGTTCTCAAATTGGCTGAGAAATTGCAGATGCGTCGCTTGGCCAGGATTAACGCCGTCCTGCAGAGGGCCGAAGAATCCGGCCTGCGCGCTGAGAAGGACCGCAGGATTGCGGGACGGGTGAGTGCTGAGCTCATTTAAAGGCCAGAGCTCGAACCGGATTGATATCTGATGCCGAGCTCGTCGCGCGTTGGCCAATGTGGCTTTGGAAGACGACTTCGCCGAGACCTTCAGGAGAAACACGGGGAACTGTGGATCCGACGCTGAAGTTCGGATTCTGAATTGGCCGATTTCGACTTTGGTGCGGCCGTAAGATGATCGCGATTTGATTCCCAAAAACCCTTTGAGCCGCGGCCCCGACATGGAGCTGCCGATCATCGGCAACCTCGCCGGGCCTGAAGTTGCGGGCGAAGGCGGCAATGACTCGACCAACTTCCGCAGTCGCCTTCCCTTGGATGCCTCATTCATCCACGCAGGAAGGCTCAAAGACCTGCTAATTTGGGTGGCATATAGCGTCCAGATTTGGCTATAGCCCGTCTTGAACTGTTTCTTTGCTATCAATACGATAAGGGCCAATTCGGTCAGAAACTCGAATCTTCTCTCTGACAGAGGTATGCCATGGAAGAGGTCACGCGAGCGGTTCAAATGCGTACGAAAAGAGCCAAGGAAGGTGCTTTGCTCACTTCGAAGGAATTCGTTGGCTCTGGAAACCGTGCGGCAGCCGATCAAGCTCTGAGCAGACTTGCGAAAAAGGGCGAACTAGCGCGCGTCTACAGGGGAATGTACACGCCCTCCAGGAAAACGCCGTATGGATATGTGCTGCCGGAAGCGGAAGCGGTCGTGAAGTCGTACGCTTCGTTGTCAGGTGAGAAGGTCGTCAATTCCGGTGCTACGGCGGCGAACCAGCTGGGCCTGACGACACAAGTTCCGGTTCAAAAAGTCTTTCTCACAACCGGAAAGTCGAAGACCCTGAAACTTGGCCGCCACACAATACGCCTCAAGCACGCGCCCGCTTGGATCACGAGCCTGCCAAAGAACAGGTCGGGCGAAGCCATCCGGGCAATCGCGCACCTGGGCCGGGCTAGCGGTGTCCACTACGCGAAATTGCTCAAGAACAGACTGACCCCCGAGGAATGGACTCGCGTAGTCGCTCTCAAGGCGAAAGTGCCCGCTTGGGTACATGCGGCGATCTCGAAAGCAGAAAATGAGCGGTGAATCCTTCTTCGATTTGAAACGTAGCCCTGCCCGTTCATGCCGTCTTCCCCAACGGTCTATAGCCCGATCCCACACTCGGCCGGCTCGCCTCACCTGCATAGTCCCGACTCGGGCCGTTCCGTCATTCCGGCATCGGCGAGCCTTTTGCATCAGCCCTCAAGATTGAAGCGCATGACTTCTGCTTCGGATGCCAATGTCCTGATACACCCATCCTCGTTGTGAGCCCTTCCGAAGGAGATGGTCGAGCTGGATGTGGTCGCGCAACGCCGGCTGGCGTGAGTTGGTGAGACGCCCGGCGCCCCGCGGAAACAACAGCCGCCCACCTGCAGAGCTCCCGACAAAACCCAGCAGCGCCCCGCGGTTTCCGAAACGTCCAGTCACGTTTGCAATGCGCGTGTTGGAAACGGTGAATCTGGGACACATTGCCGCCACGATTTGGCCGCGGGGATGCCACACGTTCCGACGACATAGCCGGCGTTGCCCAGACGGTTCGGTTCGGCACCGGCTCAACAAGCCCCCCGCCCTAGGGTCAGTGCCGGACCGAACCACTCTCATCTTGAGGGACTCAGGTCCGAGCCGTGAATACGCTCAGCAGAAGCAAGCTGATTCACTTCATTGACGCGCGGTCTCCTAAATCGCACAGGGCTGCAAACACCTGCACAGGTTTGAGGCGCGCCTCGGCTCAGGCGAGAGGCAACCTAGGCCGGCTCTACGACCCTCAGTGTGAGAGGCTCCTTCAAGTAGCAACTGACGCTTAGTCGCTAAGCACGCCTGCATACCGGTGGCCGCTCCCGATGCTCCCCTCATGGTTGGTATCCTCAACCGTGGCTGATGATCCAACGATCTTGTCGATTTGATCCTGGTAGATCTCGGTCACTGTGCCTGGGCTCTGGCTGCAGATTAGCTCCATGTTCCCGTAGGTCGTGGCCGAAAAAAGTTGGAACCGCGTCCCAGACTCATGCACAGTTGGCCCCGGACAGGAGCGCGATAAACTGACCGTTTTGGTGAATTGAAGTTTTCCGTGAGTCCTGCATCGTCAAGAGCGTGGAAGGCGAGGGGATGTTGCAGCAAAGGATGTTAGTCGGCGCCTGGATCAATGCGGTAGGGGCGCAAAGCTGCGCGGCAATTGCAGCCGGTCATGTTGCTGCGGAACTGGTGCTGAATTTACCGTCCCGTTCCAAGATGGCGGCGCCAGGCGACTCCCGTTGAGAGAACCCGGGAATAAAGGGATTGGAGACGTCGCGAATCGCCCAGCCGGCGGTTGACTCGCAAGCGGCTGATGCGACGACCGCCGCACTCACATCTACAGGCGGCGGTCGAGCACGGGGTGGCATTGCCGTGCTATCCGCCCGCGCGATCTTTCCCGCCGCACCTTTGCTCCGCCTGGCGCCGGCTGCGACGGCAGATTGCCACCGCCTGCAGCAGGATGCCTTGGTCGTGGCACGCTACAGCGGTGGCATTGGCGCGGTGCTGCGCAAATTGCCGATCAGGTCGCGACTGATTTCCTTTTCAGACAGCACGACAGCTCGGCCGCGCTGATCAGCCGGAGTAAGGATCCCGTCATCGAGACCTCGAGCATGCAAGCCTGCGCTCAAAGGAAAAGCTGCTGCGCGCGATATCATGCCTCTTGCAATGATCGGAAGCAGGAGGCGAAAGAGCGGCACCTCGTGCCACTCGGGCCGTCGCGGCTGCGAAACACGCATCGTCTTTGAGGCCAACTTCATACTTGTTTGGATAGATGGGCTCTCGGCGTTGCCCGGAGAGCTGGAAGAAGCCTCTTCGAGACTACAAGTGTAACACCATATTGGTTTAGCAGATCAAGCTTCGGTGGTAACCTCATGGGGTGGAAAAACGCCTTGGAGGCTGAGCAATGGATCGCGATAGCAAACGTGCAGCTGGAAGTTCATCCCGCGAGGGGAGGAGGGCCGAACGGCGCAACCACGATGGCCTTCCGGGCGGGCCACTGACCAATATTGCAGAACGGCTAGTAACCGCTGACCCGCGCGACACAGCACGCGATCTTGGGAGCTTCAAATCCGCCGAGAGGCAAATGCGACGTGCCGTTCAGGACATGGCACCCGGGCAAGAATCTGACCTCAGCAGATTTGATAGGCGCAACAACCAGCTCGGAGGATCAGCCAACGTTCTGGCCGACAGATTGACGGCCGGATTGGGGTTCAACTCGGCTGATTTTGCATTGTTCCAGGTCCAATCTGCTAGTAATGTAGCCCATTTTTTGGGACCCCAGAAGCAGACTGCTCTTATTAATCGCATTGGCGACATGGACCCAATGGAGAAAGCTCTAGGGGTCATGTTTGTTTCGCAAAACTTTAGTAAGTTTAATGATGAAAATAAATCTCGCATTTTTGACCAGGCGATTGAATTGGCTGCTGATCCTCATCAGCACCAAATGGTCAAGGCGACCGCCCAAAATGCTATTGTCGCCGTGTATCACCAGTTAGACGCAAATCAACAAGCGCAAGCTAACTCACTCCCCCACCTGCATGGCCTGTTGCAGAACATGCCTCCGCCGCAACATGCAGCGGAGGAACGGAATGCGAATTTGGACGGCCACATAGCAGGTCTTGAAGCTGAAGTCCGTGCGACAGTAGGCCCGCCAACCTCCCGTCAACAGCTGCGGCGGGGTGGTGAAATCGGGCAGTCCCTAAGTCACGCCTATAATCACGCCCGCGAGGATCTGATGGCTGCCTCCAGAAGCAGAGATCGCTCCGGCCGTTGAGGTCTCGGGCATGGTAGTGACGCCTTCTCCCCGAATTCCGTTCGGCCTTGCCATTTCCAATGCGCTGGCCGTGGATGTACCTGCCTTTCGGTAACTTTCAGAAACACGTCTGCCGGGTGGTGCGATGCAAGCATCGCATCACCCGCTGAGGCATCGATCTGTGGAGCGCGAAGTCGCGCGACGTCGGTTCGGTGTCTGAGAAAAGCGCAGCATTAGCTACGCTAATCCGGCAATGGAACAATGCCTTCAACAAAAACGACGCCCCCCAACATAGCCATTAGCATTGCGTGCTCACTCGCGTTGGGCTTCTGCGCGGCAAGTCTGTACGCAACGTTCCGCCATGGTGGTAGCGGCGAGGCTTTGATGACGTTTGACATCCGTGCCTTTTGGTTCGAGACGCCGTTCTATCTGGGTTTCGCAACTCCTGTCTTCTATCGGGGCGTAGCTATCGTGCTCGCCACGTCGGCGGTCGTCTTGCTGATTCAGCAGATCGTATTGCGGCGCAAACTCGAACATCACGGGACGGCGCGCTGGGCGCGAGTGGATGAAATGCGACGAACCGGATATCTGCGACGATATCGTGGCGTGACAGGGCCGGTATTTGGGAAGACGAGTGGCCCTTTCTGGCCTGGCTACTACCTGACCAATGGCGAGCAGCCTCACAGCCTCATCGTTGCACCGACCCGCGCTGGCAAGGGCGTCGGCATAGTCATTCCAACGCTACTTACATTTAAAGGCTCAGTGATAGCTCTGGACGTCAAAGGCGAGCTCTTTGAGCTCACCTCGAGGGCGCGCAAAGCCGCAGGTGACGACGTGTTCAAATTCGCGCCTCTGGATTCGGAGCGGCGCACCAACTGCTACAATCCGCTGTTGGATCTTATAGCGCTGCCTCCACAGCTGCAATTCACCGAAGCCCGCCGCTTGGCCGCAAACCTGATCACGGCCAAGGGGGAGGGCGCGGAAGGTTTCGTCAGCGGCGCGCGAGATATCTTTGTCGCGGGGATCCTTGCCTGTATCGAGCGGGGCACGCCAACAATCGGCGCCGTCTATGACCTCTTCGCCCAGCCGGGGGAGAAGTTCAAGCTCTTCGCGCAACTCGCCATGGAGACCCGGAACAAAGAGGCACAACGCATCTTCGACGACATGGCGGGGAACGATACAAAAATCCTGACCTCCTACACGTCCGTCCTCGGCGATGGCGGGCTCAATCTGTGGGCGGATCCGGCCGTAAAGGCAGCTACAAGTCGCTCGGACTTTTCGGTCTATGATCTTCGCCGTCGCAGAACGTGCATCTATCTGTGCGTCGGTCCGAACGACCTTGAGGTGATCGCGCCTTTGGTACGCCTGTTCTTTCAGCAAATCGTTTCAATCCTACAGCGGTCGCTGCCCCGCCAAGATGAAAAGAACGAGGTTCTCTTTCTGCTCGACGAGTTCAAGCACTTGGGTAAGTTGGAGGCGATCGAGACCGCAATTACGACCATCGCGGGCTACAAGGGCCGTTTCATGCTCATCATCCAAAGCCTTTCGGCACTTACGGGGGCTTATGGAGAGGCTGGCAAGCAGAATTTTCTCAGCAATACCGGCCTGCAAGTGTTTATGGCCACTGCCGATGACGAGACGCCAACCTACATTTCTAAAGCCATCGGTGAATACACGTTTGAAGCCAAGTCGATTTCCTACAGCCAGGCGCGAACGTTCGATTGGAACATTCAGAATTCGCATCAAGGTGCACCCCTGTTGCGTCCCGAACAGGTTCGGCTGCTCGATGAAGACTACGAGATTGTTCTCATCAAAGGCCTGCCACCATTGCAATTGAGGAAGGTGCGATATTTTTCGGACCGCATCCTTAAACGCATCTTCGAAAGCCAGACAGGCGCCCTCCCGGAGCCGGCACCCTTGATGGAAGCTCATCCAGATGACACTGACGGTTAATCGCCCGTTCGCGTATCCCGTCCTCGGCGATCAGAAACTCCACAACAGGTGAACGGCTATGGGAATTTGCATCTCCAAATCCTCCGGATCGACTCGACATGCCACACATGACACGGAAGAGTCCCCGCGAGAATCCACGGCAGCGCTGAGGGTCTCCCTGGGCACACCTGCCGACAGGTTGCGACGGGGCGGAGATGCGCCTCTGGAGCCACATCAGATCCAGCAGGCCGCCTACCATATGGGAGCGTGTGTCGTCGGTGACGAGGTCACCAGCCCGACAAGACTCGCGACAGCGGGGCAAACAGTTCACGACGTTCGCGTGCTGCTCAAGCATGGCCGGGGAAACGTTAAGGTGGACGACATTCCCTCTCACGGCCACAACAGCATCGGATCGGCGGTTGCAATGGTGGGAGCAGACGCCAACATTAAGGTTGCATTGGCCGTAGTCATGGGAGCGGCGTGCTGCAATCAGACCGCTCCCCTTTCCGCTATCGTCCACGCCCCACACATGGCGGCCGACGAGCGGAGTGTGACCTCTAGTGCTTCCGTGTCAATGAAAGAGATAACCCACGAAGGTGATGAGATCCCAGTCAAGACGGGTCACATTTGGAACGAACTGCGGCGCGGAAGCCGCGACCCGAGGTCGACCGTGGTTATGGATGCCTGGGCCAACGGTCCCGCTGTTCGGTTGAAAGACAGCGCATGGAGTGGAGTGCCGGTCAAGGAAGGTCATTGGTCGATGGACAAAAGTGACGCCGAATTCCTGAAAAACCGTGTTGAGGGGTTGATTCCGTTCGTGCATCCGGACACAAATGAACAGACTGCCCACGATTTGCGCCGGAAGCAAAACGCACCCGTATCATGGGAAAAATATGCAGAAGTACAAGTGATCTCACCCGAGTTCGCTGATAGTGTACGCAACGCATTGTCCCGTATTCCTGGAGACCATCAAAAGGAAATCGCATCACTGATGATTCAGGAATCCTACGGAATGGATCCTTCCTCGCGCACGCACCAAGACGCAGTGGAATCAGTTCTGGTGGCCGTCAACCAACTGGACTCGCTGCCCCGGCCTCCTGTCGAGCCGCCGCAATTGGCGGCGTATCACCAGTTCGACGCAAATCAACAGGCCCAAGCTTACGCAGTTCCCGGCATGCAAGATGTCTTGCCGCACATGCCTCCGCCGCAGCATGCAGCAGAGGAACGGAATGCGAATCTGGACGGCCACATAGCAGATATTGCAGCTTCATTCCGTGATACAGTAGGCCCGCAAACCTCCCATCGACAGCTGCGGCGGGGTGGTGAAATCGGGCAGTCCCTAAGTCACGCCTATAATCACGCCCGCGAGGATCTAATGGCTGCCTCCAGAAGCAGAGATCGCTCAGGCCGTTGAGGTCTCGGCCATGGTAAGTGACGCCTTCTCCCCGAATTCCGTTCACGGCCTTGCCCTTTCCAATGCGCTGGCCGTTGATGTACCTGCCTTAGGGTAACTTTCAGAAACACGTCTGCCGCTGGTGCGATGCAGCATCGCACCACACGCTCCGGCATCGATCTGTGGAGCGCGACATCGCGCGACGTCGGTTCGGTGTCTGAGAAAGCGCAGCATTAGCTACGCTAATCCGGCACTGGAACAATGCCTTCAACAAAAAATGACGCCCTCCAACATAGCTTTTTGAGCTTTTCACCGGCACGGACAACTGGCCGGGTTCTTCAGCACCCTCGGTCGCACGGTTGTCCAGGACGACCGCGGTACGGAGCGGGTCGTCGATGCCTACAACGGCGAGGATTCAGGATCTCGATCGGCTAGCCAACGTTTGTTGAACCATTCGATGTTCCAACGTTGGCAGTGGTGCCCTCTTTGATGAATCGTGAACGGTGAGCCGATCAACTCAGGCTCCAAGACGATATAACGCCGGCAGACCACCCTCAGGCGGCGCCGCGCTCTTAGGGTGGTGGAGGCACGAAGCTGGCCTTGGGAGATGCACCCGAACCGACAATGGCATTTGGCCTCCATCCTCTACGAGCGCCTTGACGATGTGTGATCCCGATCGGCGGATGCACGCGGTCGGGCGACCTCAAGTGCTTCGCCGTCAGGCCCGCAAACAAGGCCGTTTGGGGCGGCAAACGCCTCGCCCCACTCCTTCATCGCGTTCAGGACCGGCGCGAGCGTCTTCCCGAACTCTGTGAGAGAGTACTCCATGCGGGGCGGCACTTCGGCAAAGACCTGGCGTTCGACCACGCCGTCGATTTCGAGTTGTCGGAGTTGCATCGTGATGGAGCGGTGGCTCGGCTCGCCCACCATGCCCCGGAGTTCACCACGTCGTGGGCCGTTGAGGAGTTCGTAGATGATCAGCGGTTTCCACTTTCCGCCGGCCACGTCGACCGTCACCTCCACGGCACAGTTGTAGGCGAAGCTCCAATAATGTACTTTATACACCTATAGGCAAATATTGCCTACAAGAACACTTGTGGCATCGATATCCCTTTGGTCATTGGCAATTGTCAGGAGACCGAGAATGAGAGCTGCTTTCTACTACGGGCGGGGTTCCGCGAAGGGCGTCCTCCAGATAGGTTCTCTTCCTGATTCCGAGCCCAGTTCGGCGAGGTCCGGGTCAAGGTGGCCGTCTTCGGCCTGAACCCCTCGGATGTCAAGACAAGAACGGGCTTAGGCGGCAGGCCGATCCCCTTTCCCCGTGTGGTTCCCCATCAGGTGCGGCCGGGATCATCGACAAGGTTGGGCCGGGCATGTCCGAGGAGCGGATCGGCGAACGGGTCTGCGTTTTCAAGGCTCAGACAGGCCAGGCGTTCGGATCCGCGGACGAGTTCGTGGTGGTTCCTTCCTCCCATGCGCCCCCTCTTCCCGAGAATGCGTCGTTTGATGTCTGGGCATCGCGGCCATCACCGCCCATCGCTGCCTCTTCGCAGATGGTGATCTGCGCGGAAAGCGCGTTCTCGTCCAAGGCGGCGCGGGAGCCGTCGGCACGGCGGCCATCGTCCTCGCCAAATGGGCGGGAGGATCCGACGGTCAGGTTGTCGATGCCGTTCCTATCGACGATGTTCGGGGGCTATGCCTTCCGCTTCATATTCTTCTACACGATCCCTGAGGATGCGTTCCGCCAAGCAGTCGAAGAGGACTCCGCCTGCGGGGCGGCTGGGGCCTACTGGACGCAGATCGCGATGAAGCTGCCGCTCGACCGCTTGCCGAAGCGCATGAGGCACAGGAGAGGGGCAAGGCAGTCGGCAAGATCCTGATCGAAATCTGATCTGATCTTGCATTTTGGCGACGGAGCGTGCCACCCATCCCTCACTCGGAGTCGGGGCACATTTGCTGATTTCCTGCACGGCCTAAAAGCAGTCGTTCAGAAGATCGTCAACGGGCGGCTTCGAAAGCGCCGCCGGTAGTCGTTGGGCGTCAAGCCGACGATCCGGACCATGTCGGGATACGAGACCCAGTAGGTGCTGGGAGGATGACCTCGTCGCTTTCGCCGACGGGTGCCATCAAGGCGTTGTAGATGACCTGCTTCGATCCCACCCGTCACCTGATCGAAGGGCTATGCGATGATGGCCTGGCGCAGCGCCGGCGCATCGTTCACGGGCGTCTACCGCGTCTTGCCTGCTGCGAGGCGGCCAGGACCGCATCCTTGGGCCTCCTGTTGGCGCACGAGCGCCGTCGGCTGGGTAGCCAGCATCGCCCACCGCCACCGAGACCGGCAACTGCTACGCAGAAGGACGAAGCCGATGCCACACATCCATTCCGCAAATCTTTCTATCTAACAATTCGATTTCCCCGATTATCTGATGAGGAATATGAGGGCGCCAGGTGGCGTGGTGGGAGGCTCATCGGCCGATCACGAGGATTGGATGGCGGGTGACGAGGGCAATGACCGGCTTGAGCGTCGTCGCGGCAATGACAAGATCGAAGGTGGCGATGGCGATGATCACGGCATCGGCTGCGAGGGAAATGACTGAATCTGGGGCGGAACGGGCGACGACTATCTTCGCGGCGACAACGGCCGCTTCCAACGCGTCTCGTCGGCGAGGATCATGACAAGCTCTTCGGCGGTCCCGGCTACGATCTGCTCTCGTGGGTGACGCCAATGACAATTTGACCGGGGGGCCGGCAATGACACGTTTCTGTTCCAGTTCACAATTCGATCCACGGAGTAGTCGTAGGGACGGCGGGCATTACCACTACAGCGATTTCAACGCGAAGGAGGACACTTTCGCCTTCGATGCGGTGGGCCGCTGCGACGACAGTTTTGGCGCGAACTTCGTCAACAAAGCCGCCGCATAGTCTGGCAGCCCGTCTGCGGGTGCGAAGGGCAAGCATGTGGTGGTGATCACTGACCCGTATGTCACCTCCCGCTGACAGCAACGCTGCTGATTTGCGCTTCAACCGAGGAGTTTCCTCAACGTGTTCGTATCCTTCTTCCCGCAGCCGAAGCCTTTTTTCATCTCGGCCGCCGTCTGGAGCCTTCTGCTCGTCCTCCTGTGGTTTTTCGGCGGCGAACACCTTGGCACGATGCTCGGCATGCCGCCGGTCGATCCGCAGGCAGAACTCGTCATCAGCCCAATCAGATTCCTGACGCCGGCATTCCTCTGGTTTTACGGATATTTCTTCGTCGGTATAGGCGTATTCTACCTTTTCTGGGCGCTGTATTCCCCGCATCGCTGGCAGAACTGGTCGATCCTTGGCTCTGGTTTGATCATTTTCGTCACCAATTTCATCGTCCAGCTCAGCGTGGCGCTCAATGACTGGCGCGGCATGTTTTACGACATGGTGCAGAGGGCACTCACCACACCGGGCTCCGTTTCCGCTGCCGAGCTTTACTACGGCGTATGGCAGTTTCTGTCCTTGGCTCTGGTCTATATGAGCATTGCCGTTCTGAACGTCTTTTTTGTCAGGCACTATGTGTTTCGCTGGCGCACCGCGATGAACAATTATTTTACCGCCTACTGGCCGCGGCTGCGCCATCTCGAAGGGGCGTCGCAGCGCGTTCAGGACGACACGATGCGCTTCTCCGGCACAATGCAGGGGCTCGGAGTGAACTTCATCGACTCCATCATGACCCTGATTGCATTCCTGCCTTTGCTGGCCTCCCTGTCCCTCCATGTCTCAACGCTTCCAATCGTCGGCGCAATCCCTTATCCACTGGTCATCGCGGCGGTCGGGTGGTCGCTGTTTGGCACCGGCTTGCTGGCAATCGTCGGCATCAAGCTTCCCGGCCTGGAATTTCGCAATCAGCGCGTTGAAGCCGCTCTGCGCAAGGAACTTGTCCTCGGCGAGGACGATACGGCACGCGCGCAGCCACCAACGCTGGCCGAGCTTTTCAGAAATGTTCGGAAGAACTATTTCACGTTATACACTCATTATGTCTACTTCGACATGGTCCGCTATCTCTATCTCCAAGTCGACAACGTTTTTGCTACCTTTCTTCTTGTTCCGACCTTAGCTCTTGGCAAGATAACATTTGGCGTTTTCCAGCAGATTGTCACCGCGTTTTCCCAAGTCGCCAGTTCGTTCCAATATCTCGTGAATTCCTGGCCGACCATCGTCGAGCTGATATCCATCTACAAACGCCTGCGCGCCTTCGAGGCGACGCTTGAAGGGGCGCCGCTAACGGAAATCGACCAAGACTATTTGGCGCGAGAGCGGGCCGGCTTGCGCCTTGAGGATCAGCCGGTAAGCTGAGCGTGGCGGTCGGCGGGCGCTTCTCGTCAGCCACCCACCGACGTCTGCTTTTCGCCGTCACGTCGCCGTGAAACATAGTCGCAATAGCTGATGCACTCGACATCGGGCTTAATGCAGACCTCGCCGGCAAAGCGCTCCAGCGCATGCCAGTAGGCGCTGTCATTCATCAGCGTGAAATTGGACCGAGTTCCAACGGAATGCGTTTGTCCTGGTACTGCATATCGAAGGCGGTGCGGAAGGGTCTGTCCGGTCGGCGAATTCGTCCGCCTTGCTCGGCCGCTCGAAGCCGCCGGAATAAGATGTAATCCATCGCGATCACCCGCGTTGTGTCGGGAGCTTCCGGAATCTGCGGCAGCGAGAAGCGCTCCCCCGGCTGGGCAAAGAGGGCCCCGATAGCGGACAGGAGTTGCGAAACCCAGATAGAACGGCGTCTCGAACCAAAAGGCACGGATGTCAAACGTCATCAAAGCCTCGCCGCTACCCCCTGGCGGAACGTTGCGTACAGACTTGCCGCGCAGAAGCCCAAGGCGAGTGAGCACGCGATGCTAAAAGCCGCGCCGCATCTGCGTTGCCGGTTTGCGCCTCCAGTTCCAGAGCAGCGGCCATCGCCGAGAACTTGATGCCTTCGTTCGACTTGTCTTCTTTCGCCGTATGGTGAAGCGCTACGAGCTCCGTCATTCATTGCCGCCGCGCCCTAACTGCCCGCCTCGGTGTCCGACTGATATTGGACGACCTGGGTGTTTTGGAGCACCACCGTGTTATTGCGGATCGCGACTTCCTTGAGGCGTCCGGCCAGACCCTTGATGCCCAGTCCGCAGCGCTCTTGGGCACGAGGCCGGCGTCGGGCCACCCACCGTTTGCTGCTCGTGCGAAAGATTTGCGCTAATCTGCCATCTGGTGCCCCGAACCAGAAGTGATGTGCAACCTATAATCGTCGGAAACGACGGAATGTTACCGTTGTGCAGACGGTCGGCCAAACCGCTGCGTCGGCTTGGACTATCCCCAGGTAGCGCCGGCTGCGGCAACCTCATCGCCGTTCCTTTCGGGGTTCATGGGCGTGTCTCGCAGACCTGGCTGTGGCCGTCAAAGTCGATGGCGATGATCTGGCGCCGCCGCGAGAGGAGACCAGTGACCTGCGCCATAGCAGCAATCGGCATTGAACTTACGGGCAAGAACGAGGATGGGTTTGTCCTCGCCGAAGGACTCACGATGCCCTTCGGCCGACAGGGCTCACGCTCATCCGACGTCGCGTCCCAAGTTGGAGTACCGCGTCGGACCCACCAGCGGTCTGTATCTTGTCTTGGATTCCGTAGAATTTGAGCGGAGGCTTTGTAGTGTTGTTTTGTGTTTAATCGCCCAAAAGTGGCATAAGATTGCAGTGAGGAACGCCGGTCTACAGATTTGTTCCCCTGAGGGGCGCGAACCTTGTGCTCACCTGTTCTCGGTCACGGCTCTCGGCGTGACCCAGAGAGCCGCGAGAAGTCTCTGCGAGACTACAAGTGTAACACCATATTGGTTTAGCGGATCAAGCTTCGGGGGTAACCTCATGGGGTAGAGATACGACTCCTGGAAGCCGAGCAATGGATCGCGATAGCACACGGACACGTGCAGCTGGAAGTTCATCCCGCGACGGGAGGAGGGCCGAGCAACGGCGCACCGCTGCGCGGATTGGCGCAGAATATGACGATACAGTTTGATGTGAGGCTAGTGTGAACCCGCGAAATAGTAACCCATCCCGTGTAACAGCTTTGTCGCAGGTGCAGGGCGCCGGCTTGGGAGAGGGGCAGGCGGACCAGGCCCGGCAAGTGGGCTATAACCAGCACCTTGCCGAGGCCCGCAGGCTGTTGGATCAAGCTGACGAGTCGCCAACGAATCCAGAAGAGGTTCTGCGACTTGAACAGGGCTTCCGCGAAGTGCTTCAGCTACGGCAGCATGATCAAGCCGCCTCGTCCTTTTTCAGCGACCCAGGGATGCCCGCTCGACGGGGTGACCTAAACAGCATCGTTGCCGACGCTTTCGCAGCCACCGGCTCTGGGCACGCCGGAGTTGAGGCCGCTGCCCCGCCGCCGTTAGCTGCCAGCCAACAGCAGACTCGGCCCTGGCTGGAAGCGCTTGACCAGAGCAATCGCCTGCTACCCGAGTGGGTGATCATCAACGACGAACATTACACAGCGCTGGTGCGGCCAGCCGAGAGGCAGAGGGTCCTGAATACGCCGCAAGCCGCCGCCATTCAGCCGCCGCGGAGCGAAATCGGCAATTCAGGCGGCCGCGTGCCGATGCAGCCCCTCGTGCAGCAATTGGGTGAATTGCCATTGGAAGCGGTACCCGTTCAAGGGAGAGGGTCCGAGCACACCCGAAGGCTGCATGCAGAGGCGGCGCCCTTCGCAAGGTCTGAGGCGCCCCCCGCTGCCATCGAGTACTCCATCAACGTCTCATTCGCCGTGCCCAAAGACTTCTCCCACGGGATTCAACGCGTCCCAGACGCAATGCTCTCTTTCGTGGACCGCCATGACCCCTTGCCGAATGCGGGCCGGACCCGGCAAGCGAGACTTGAGCAGCACGTGGCCGAGCCGCGCCGAGCGAGCGGCGACCCTGCTACCCGCTATCCCCATCTGTCCGACGAACATCGGGACGTGATTGATAAGGCGATCGCCGATGCTGAGGCTCAGCAACACCATAGCGCGGGGACGCTCCGAATATACTCGGCTGCGCTTCGCCGATTAGCGAATGATCTCGGCGCTCGTGGCCAAGCGACTGATCTAAAAAATCACCAGTCCCTGGTCGATCACGTAGATGCTTTCCTTCCGAAAAACGGTGATATAAAGACGGCTTTGAACTTCCTACGTGCATATCATGAGCCGGGCTATTCGGCGCCTGGCCGGCGGCCAGTGCCGTCGAAGGCAGACGCGCATCTCTTGGAACAAGTGGCCAATGACAGCAGGTTGGCCCCAGGCAGCCGTGCTGTCTATGGTCGTAAGCTTCGCAGATTTTCTGAGGCGCTGGAGAGTCAGGGTCGGACGATCTCTGGGCTGGATCATGATTCGCGGATCGAATTCGCCGAGAGGTTGTTTCCAGGCAACCGCAATCTGCTCTCCGCGCTGCAACGGGTTAGCGATACGGAACCCGCGTCAGACAGGATCATGGCGGACGCTTTCGCAGCGGCCGGCTTTGGACACGCCGGAGTTGAGGCCGCCGCCCCGCCAACGTTAGCTGCCAGCCAACACCGGCCCTGGCCGGATGCGCTTGATCAGGGCAACCACCTGCCACCCGAGCGGGTCATCATCAACGACGAACATTACACAGCGCTGGTGCGGCCAGCGGAGACGCAGAGGGCCCTGAATACGCCGCAAGCCGCCGCCATTCAGCAGCCGCCGAGCGAAATCGGCATTTCAGGCGGCCGCGTGCCGATGCAGCCCCCCATGCAGCAGCTGGGTGAATTGCCATTGGAAGCGGTACCCGTTCAAGGGACAGGGTCCGAATACACCCGAAGGCTGCATGCAGAGGCCGCGCCCTCCGCAAGGTATGAGGCACTCCCCGCTGCGATCGAGGACTCCATAAACGTCTCATTCGCTGTCCCCAAAGGCTTCTCTCATGGGACTCAACCCGTCCCAGACGCGATGCTCCCTTTCGTGGGCCGCAACGACCCCTTGCCTGATGCGGGCAAGGCCCGGCAAGCGGGCTTTGAGCCGCACGTGGCCGAGCCGCGCCGAGGCGGACCTGTCGCGAGTGGCGCCCGTGCCACCGGCTATCCCCATCTGTCCGACGAACACCGGGATCTTATCGATAAGGCGATCGCCCACGCTGCGGCTCAGCAAAAATTGAGCGTGAGAACCCTCCAAAATTATAGGCGTACACTTCGCCGATTGGCGAATGATCTCGGCGCTCGTGGCCAAGCGACTGATCTAAAAAATCACCAATCCCTGGTCGATCACGTCGATGCTTTCTTTCCGAAAAACGATGAAATGAAGCCGGCGTTGAGCGTTCTGCGTGCGTATCATGAGCCGGGCTATTCGGCTACTCGCGGGTGGCGAGTGCCGGTGCCCTCAAAGGCAGACGTGCATCTCTTGGAACAAGTGGCCAATGACAGCAGGTTGGCTCCAAGCAGCCGTGCTGTCTATGGTAGTATTCTTCGCAGATTTTCTGAGGTGCTGGAGAGTCAGGGTCTGACGATCTCTGGGCTGGATCATGATTCGCGGATCGAATTCGCCGAGAGGTTGTTTCCAGGCTACCGCAATCTGCTCTCCGCGCTGCAACGGGTTGGCGATGCGGAACCCGCGTCAGACAGGATCATGGCGGACGCTTTCGCAGCGGCCGGCTCTGGACACGCCGGAGTTGAGGCCGCCGCCCCGCCAACGTTAGCTGCCAGCCAACACCGGCCCTGGCCGGACGCGCTTGATCAGGGCAACCACCTGCCACCCGAGCGGTTCATCATCAACAATGAACATGACACAGCGCCGTTGCGGCCGACGGAGAGGCAGTGGGTCCTGAATCCGCTGCAAGCCGCCGCCATTCAGCAGCCGCTGAGCGAAGGCGGCCGCGTTCCGATGCAGCCCCCCATGCAGCACTTGGGTGAATTGCCATTGGCGGGGGTACCTGTTCAAGGCACAGGGTCCGAACACATTGGAAGCCTGCATGCGGAGGCCGGGTCCTTTGCAAGGTCTGACGCACCCCCCGCTGCGGTCGAGGACTTCATCAACATCCCATTCGCCGTCCCTGAAGGCTTCTCCCATGGGACTCAACGCGTCCCAGACGCGATGCTCTCTTCCTTGTACCATCATGGCCTCTTGCCGGACGCAGACCAGCCGGAATGGAACTATGAGATTAAAGGTCAGGGCTACACCGCCCGGAGGCCAGAGGGAGGCAACGACGTTTGGCTTGTCCATCGCGGTGCGATGAGGGAAGCTGCAGCCGCAGCAGTACTGGCAAGGGCTCCAGGACACGCCTTGCCTGCGACCGCCATGCTGTCAGACACCTATCGCGGTGTTCCGTTCGTCGATCTGACCAGCTCTTCCGATGCACGGATCGGAGCTTCTCCGTCAGGCTCGTCCAACCTCCCCGAGGGGGCGGTGCTCGGCGCCGACCTGCTGGGCGACGCCCATATCCACAGGGATTACCGGTTGCTGGAGCAGGACCTGCAGGTGGCCCACCCAGCGCTCGCCGCCCGAACGCGGTTGGTGGATCCGTTGGTCTCCCAGCAACTGCGCCGTCACGACCGGGACGCGCAACTTACATTGCTGTCCATCTATCATCACAGCGACGTCGCAGCCGACTTCGTGTTCCTGCCGGTGAACAGTGGCAATCCTTTGGCTACGGGGGAGAATCAGGGACGCACTGAGCATTGGTCGCTGCTGCTCGTTGATCGCCGCGACCCGGAAAGAGCGGTCGCCTATCACTACGACTCCATCCATCAGCGCGATGGACGGGGATACAATGACGCGCCTGCACGAGAGCTCGCAGCAAGACTGGACGCGACCGCCCTGGTGACACCCGAAATGGCCCGGCAGAACAACGGTGTTGATTGCGGCGTCTTCATGTTGGACGGCACGCGCGCGCTGGTTCAGAGATTGGCGAACCAAGAGTGGCCGGAACGGCAGCGGCCGCTGCACCTCGACAAGCTCGTCGCCGATCGGCAGGCGCTGCAAAACCGACTGAGGCAGGGCCGCTTGCCGCACGAGCTTGCCGCAATCCCCGCGGAAGCCTTGGGAGCAGCCGGGTCGCAGGTGCAACACGCCGTGTTACAAGAGCAGCAAGCCCGACAAGTCGCGCCAGCGCCGTTTGACCAGCACTTGAGCAAGTCGCGCGAGGCCCCTAACGAGCTGCCGAGCCCACCTGACGGCAGCAACCGCGTGAACAGCGGGGGCGTCATCATCAACACTGAACATTACACAGCGCTGGTGAGACCGGCGAAGAGGCAGAGGACAGAGAATCCGCAAAGCCTCGCCATGGGGCGCCAGGCGAGCGAAGCAGACACGTCTTCCATCAGGCGTGACTCCGATCAAGCCCGAGCGGACCTCATGGCTTCCTCCAGAAGCCGAGAGCGCTCCGACGCAGGGCGTTGAGCTCGATGGCCAGGATGAAGTAGAACAGCTCTTTTGGCGACGGAGAGGCTGATGGGATCCCCGGACCGGTAGCTGTCGCCGCAATTGATCAGGCTGCCATTGCCACGTGATTGTAGACCTGGAAACGCGCCGATCGCCGCCAGGCGC
The DNA here is from genome assembly GCF_000513875.1 of Mesorhizobium sp. WSM1293. Lineage (NCBI taxonomy): Bacteria > Pseudomonadati > Pseudomonadota > Alphaproteobacteria > Hyphomicrobiales > Phyllobacteriaceae > Mesorhizobium > Mesorhizobium sp. WSM1293. Next base: position 30,665 of record NZ_AZUV01000022.1, read on the forward strand.
TGAGACGGATCGCCGACCTCTACAGGATCGAGCCAGCGAACGACCGGCCGATAGACGCGGTGCGACGCGTCAGGAAAATAGCCGCTCTATTGTTGCCGACCTTGAACCTTTGGCTGCACGAAAGCTCGGCCTGATCGGTCACAAGACAAAGCTCGCCCGGTCAATACACGCTCTCACGTTGGGAAGGCGTTCCGCGCTTCATTAATGAAGGCCGCATCGAGATCGACAGCAACACCGTCGAGCGCTCAATCCGTCCGATTCGCGTTCAACCGCAAGGACGCGCTCTTCGCTGGCTCGAACGGCGGTGTCGAACACTGGGGCAGTCATGCATCGCTGAACGAAACCCGCAAGCATAATCGTGTCGAGCCACTCGGCTATCTCGCCGACGTCCTCAGCAGCATCGTCGACAGCCATCCAAGCAGCCAGATCCACGATCTGCGCCTGCCTACACCCGGGCGCCCGAGCTGAAGCCTGTGGCCTGAGAACGCTGCTTTCGCTTGATCAGCCTCGTCTGCTAGCTCCTGTCACGCGGCCAAGCTGCCTCCGTAGCTGACGTCAACGTCAGCGTTGAAGAAGTACCCCGCACCACGACACGTCTTGACCAGGCGAGGATTGGCCGCATCAGCCTCGAGCTTTCGGCGCAAGCGCAAGATCAGGACATCGATACTTCGATCGTAGACCTCTTCTCCACGCACACGGCTCGCGAGCAAAAGCCGTTCTCTGGATAGTACGCTGCGGGGGTTCTCCAGGAACGCGATCAAGAGATTGAACTCACATGCGGTAAGCTTGACCTCGCCACGCTCTGCACAGATCAGCCGCCGCTGCTTGACGCTGAGCTTCCAGGCTCCAAACCGGAACGAGCGATGATCTTTCGTTCGCGGACTGGCAAGGCGCTGGCGTAGCGCTACGCGAATGCGGGCCAGAAACTCGCGCAGCCCGAAAGGCTTGGGAATGAAATCGGTTGCGCCGAGCTCCAGTGCAACGACTTTTTCCGCCTCATCAAGCCGGTCGCCGCTGATCACTATGATGGGTAAATCCGATTTTGTCGCCAGATTGCGGACGATCGCAAGCCCATCCTCCCGGCCTAGATTGAGGTCAACCACCACGAGGTCGACAGGCTCATGGGATAGAACGTAGTTAAACTGCTTGCTATCGTTGACTGCGGTCACCTTCAAGGCATGCATCATGAGATACTCGGCGATGAGGCGTCGCATTGCGGCATCATCGTCAATGACAAGAACATGTTTCAACGGCTCACCTTCAATTTTGAATCCTGTCTAAAGCTGTTGCCGAGCAACCCTGGGGCGCCCACGCAGAACAGCTGCCCCTTGCTACCACTCGCCGTGGCGTGCGGCCAATGTGAGGCCGTGCTCGTCTTGGTCTTCTCATCCACAGCCAATTGACCGCACCAAGGCAGCCCGTGGCGACCAGAGGGTTCCAAGCGCCGGCATGACCCTGCCGTGGGCCACACTCCCTTTGAGCCAGTCACTATGCCTGCCGGTTGCGCCGTCGGACGCCGCCGATGGCGTGCGGTCATGTGCCGGTGGACTGTACATGATCCCCTGTGGCGGCCGGCCGAACAGCTGAATCAGGCTCGCACCAGGCTGGGCACCCGACGTCTTCCGATTGACCATCGCGCCGGGGATTTGCGCCTAGCTTCGCGGATGAGCTCGCGGTGTCGATGACCTGACCATGCAAGGCCGCGCATGACCATCCCCTTAAAGCAAATCGCAGCATACGCAACGTTGGGCAGCTTGGCGCCTCTCGGTTCTCCCATTCGATTGACCCACGGCACCCGCAGCCCGAATAAGCCGCCGAGCTTCCATTTGCTTTTGACCAGGCGCCCGTAGACGACCCCATCACCATCCATGACGCCGAAGCCGCGGCTTACGGTTCAGGAGCAACGGACCGTCGGTACGGGCCAAAATGCCTTGGATGTAGCCGGCTGATCGCGCCCGCGCCACCCACGCATGGGCAAGACTCACCACGCGGAGACCAACACGCACTTTCCTTCAAATGAAACCGAAAAGCTGAACTTGAACATCACGCAGTAACAAACCTCCCCGATAAGCGCGTGCCGGACAGGGCCAGAACCCGCCGCGGCTCGGAAAAGGGAGGTGTAGGAAATGTTTATTGCAGCTTGGCCGCTGGCCATTGTCCTGTTGACATCCATCTCACTCCCAGCCGAGCCCGCGCCACTTTCGCCCCGTGAGTTCCACAGCCTATCGCGCAAATGCGCTCCCTGGGTTGCGCCGTCCACCCTCGCAGCGATTGCCAAGATTGAAAGTGGCTTTGAAACGCTGGTGGCCCATGACAACACCACAGGTGAGCAGCTTCGCTGGATAGATCACCTGCAAGCCACGCGGGGCATCAAGGACCGTCTCGAAGCACAACATTCTGTCGACGTTGGATTGATGCAGATAAACAGCAAGAATTTTCCCAGGCTCAATCTCACGCCGGAAAAGGCTTTCGAGCCCTGCGCCTCGCTTTCGGCTGCCGCTCATTTGCTTGAGAGCCGGTATGCCGGCGGCACGACTGCTCCAGCGCAGCAACTGGCGCTTCGCCGTGCCATCTCGGCCTACAACACCGGCGACGTCACGCGTGGCTTCGCCAACGGTTACGTACGCAAGGTCGAGTCGGCCGCGAAGGACGTCTCAGGTCACCTTGGAACAACGCAGGAGCCGACCACTCAACCTGCGCCACACGATGAGGCACCCGGGCGGAAAGCCGTGCCGCCTCTGCTCCAACAGGGCCAACAGGCCAGTAGAAAGCAGCCCAACCAAAATTCCTGGGACATCTGGGGCTCCTATCAGCCAAACCGCTCCGGGGCCGATCCCTCCGGTCCGACCGGCAGCCAGGCTGCGCAAGAGCGGGAACCCTCGAACCCGAACAAACTCGTATTCGATTGAATCATGGAGATACAATGATGAAGCCACTCAAAATACTTCGTGCGCTTAAAACGCGTGTTCCTTCGCCTTTGTCCATGCTGCGCATGGCGGCTGAATATGTACCGGCCGCTGCTGCGGGCGTCGCATGGACGGTCTTCTCCGGCGGGCCAGCCGCGGCCCAGGTGACCGGAGGGACGGATCCTGCCAAGATGATCCAGAATATCAGCACCTTCATACTTGGCCCCTTCGGACAATCGCTTGCCGTGCTCGGACTCGTGGCCATCGGCATCTCGTGGATGTTCGGTCGTGCTTCACTTGGTCTGGTTGCGGGTGTCGTTGGAGGAATCGTCATCATGTTTGGCGCCAGCTTCCTGGGCAAGGCGCTCATAGGCGGCGGCTGATGAGCGACCGGTTGGAAGTGAGCACCCTCTATGTGGCGGCGACACGCCCCGCACTGTTTCTGGGGGTGCCGCTGACGCTGGCCGGAGCGCTCATGATGTTGGCGGGGCTCGTCATCATCATCCTTAAGAACCCGCTTTATGAAGTCGTGCTCGTGCCACTCTGGTTCGGAGCACGGCTGATTGTTGAGCGTGACTATAACGCCGCAAGCGTCGTGTTCCTCTATTTGCAGACCGCCGGCAGAAGCGTGGACGGACAGGTCTGGGGCGGCGCGAGCGTCAGCGCCAATCCGATTAGAGTGCCAAAACGCGGAAGAGGAATGGTGTAATGTTTGGCGCCAGTGGCCGGACCGAGAGATCTGGCGAGATCTACCTTCCGTATGTCGGTCATCTAAGCGATCAGGTTGTCCTTCTGGAGGACGGATCGATCATGGCCATGGCACATTTGAACGGACTGCCGTTTGATTTGGAAGACGCTGAGATGCGCAACTCGCGCTGCCGCGCGTTCAACACTCTCTTGCGCAACATAGCCGACGACAATGTCACGCTATACGCACACCTTGTGCGAAACAACGATGTGCCGGAGCCGGTATCGCGCCAGTTTCAAAGCGCATTCGCTGGCAGTCTGAGCGAGGCCTATGAGAGCCGTGTGCTGTCGGGCAAGCTGTTTCGCAACGATCACTTCCTCACTGTCATCGTGTTCCCCCGCACCGCCATCGGCAAGATCGGCTGGCGCATTGCCAAATCCCCCAGACGCGATGACAACGATCTGACCACACAAATGCGAAGCTTGGAGGACCTCTGGCAGATCATTTCTGGGTCACTCGGCGGCTACGGTCTGCGCCGGTTGGGTATTCGTGAGAAAGGCGACGTGCTCTTCACGGAAATCGGTGAGGCGCTTCGGCTGATAATGACGTGCCGGTTTCTTCCGGTTCCGATGGTTACCGGCTCACTTGGTGCCGCGATCTACACTGACCAGGTCATCTGCGGTAAGCGGGCGCTTGAGATTCGAAGACCCGGGGGTGGCTCCGTGGGATCATTGTTTTCGTTGCGTGAATATCCGGCGACCACGCGGCCAGGCATGCTAAATCCGTTGCTGTCCGCCAACTTCCCGCTTGTCCTTAGCCAGAGCTTTTCCTTCCTCACTCGGCCACAAGCTCATGCGAAGCTTAGCCTTAAGTCCAGCCAGATGACGAGCGCCGGCGACAAGGCTCTCACCCAGATCAATGAACTTGCCGAAGCAGAGGACGCACTGGCAAGCAACGAGTTCGTCATGGGTTCACATCATTTGAGCCTGTGCGTCTATGCCGACAGCCTCAACAGCCTTGGAGATCGCGCAGCAAATGCCCGCGCAAGGCTGGCCGACACGGGCGCCGTTATCGTCCAAGAGGGGATCGGCATGGAGGCCGCGTACTGGTCCCAGCTTCCGGGAAACAACAGGTGGCGAACACGCCCCGGGGCGATCACCTCGCACAATTTTGCCGGGCTTGTCTCCTTTGAGAACTTCCCAAGCGGTTCCACTTCCGGCCACTGGGGCAAAGCTCTTGCGCGCTTTCGCACGAACGGTGGAACTTCTTTCGACTACATCCCCCATGAGAACGACGTCGGCATGACGGCGATATTCGGGCCCGTCGGCAAAGGCAAGACGACGCTGATGACCTTTATCCTCGCGATGCTTGAGCAAAGCGTAGTCGACCGCGATGGTGCCATCGTCTTTTTCGATAAGGACCGGGGTGGTGAACTGCTGGTGCGAGCCACGGGAGGGACATATCTGGCGTTGCGCAGAGGCGCTCCGAGCGGCTTGGCCCCTCTGCGTGGACTGGACAACACCTCCGCCTCGTTGGACTTTCTGCGCGAATGGTTGATGGCTCTAATCGAGAGTGACGGCCGTGGCCCGATCTCGCCGGAGGAAAGCCGTCGACTGGAGCGTGGCATTGTTCGTCAACTTTCGTTCGAACCCGTCATGCGCTCAATTGCGGGCCTGCGCGAATTCCTGCTGCACGGCCCCTCCGAGGGCGCTGGAGCGCGGCTGCAGCGGTGGTGTAGAGGGAATGCACTTGGATGGGCCTTTGACGGCGATGTCGACGAAGTAAGGCTGGATGCCTGCATTACCGGCTTCGACATGACGCAGCTCCTGGAATTTGAGGAGGTCTGTGCGCCCGCCGCCGCGTATCTTCTGCATCGCGTGGGCGCTGTTGTCGATGGGCGTCGGTTCGTCATGAGCTGCGACGAATTTCGCTTCTATCTGCTCAACCCCCAGTTCTCGGCTGTTATCGACAAGTTCTTGCTCACCGTCCGCAAGAATAATGGGATGTTGATACTCGCAACGCAGCAGCCTGAACACGTGCTTGAATCGCCTCTCGGAGCCAGTCTCGTTGCACAATGCATGACGAAGATTTTCTACCCATCACCGACGGCGGATCGGGCTGCGTATGTCGATGGCTTGAAGTGCACCACGCAGGAGTTCGAGGCAATCCGCCAGGGAATGGCAATTGGCAGCCGCAAATTTCTGCTTAAGCGCGACAGTGGGAGTGTTGTTTGCGAATTCGACCTTGGCCAGATGCGCGAGTACGTAGCCGTACTGTCGGGGCGGGCCAACAGCGTGCGCTTTGCCGACCAGCTTCGTGACCAGCACGGAGATGCCCCAAGTGGGTGGCTCGATAAGTTCATGGCTCGTTACCACGAAGTTCAAGACTGACGGAGGAATATTCATGAGATTTGCCAAGCTTGGAGCGACGACGCTCGCTGCTTCTCTTCTGCTTAGCACACAGGCCCGGTCACAATTTGTTGTCAGCGACCCGATAACAGAAGCACAATCGATCTTAACAGCGGGTTCCACTGCGGCGATCCTTGTAAAGTCAATTGAGACGCTCGCTTTCACGATGGAAATGGTGCAGGTGCTAACGTCGTCATTCGGTGTCACGGGACTGTTGGGCGCACTTAACCAAGGAAATCACTACCCGTCGAGCAATAAGCTGGAGGGGCAGATGTTTGATGCACGGGCGCCAGTTTCGATCATGGCGCGTAACATTGCGCAAGACCCAACTCGGATAGTCACCGGCACCGATGCAGAAGGGAAACTGTTAGAGGGGCAAATCGCTGGTGCCGCCAATACCGCAGGTCTTGCAGCCGACACTCTGGACGTAATGGACAAGCGCCTTAAGGCGAACGACAACACGCTTGGTCAGCTTTCCAGTTCGAGAAATATTGTGCAGGCCACGGTGACCAACGGTCTGGTCCTCAAGCAGATTCACGATGCAATCATCCAAAATGTCCAGGCCACCAGTCTGCTGACGATGGCCACTGCACAAGGGAGCCTTCACGCAGTGGAGGAGGCCGCCACGCAGCGTCGGGAACGCCAGGACACCGCCAAGATGTTCAGCCTGCCGTGAACCACGCAGAGTTCATCCGGCTCAGTTCCGCTGATCAGGGACAAATCAGGCTCATGCCATGAGTTTCAGGATTCCCGCGCCATTCACGGCCATACACACGGTCTTTCATGTGGCTTTCACGTCAGGGCTGCACAACGTGCTTGAAAAGATCCAAGAGGCGATCAGCGCACCTTTGGTTGCGTGTGTGACGCTTTGGATAATAATCCAAGGCTGTCTGGTCATGCGTGGTCAAGTCGATGCGCGTGGAGGTATCTCTCGCGTAATCATGGTGTCGATTGTCGTCGGCCTTATCTTAGGGCAGGCCAACTACCAGAAATACATTGAAACGGTGTTCGACGACACGATTCCAAGGCTTGCTCACCAGATGAGTAGCAGCGACTTGCCCTTCATCGATATTCCCCGGAAGCTCGACTGGATGTTTGCTTCAACTCAGTATGCCTTTCAGATGATTGCATCCGAAATTGGGCCTATGAACGGCCAGGACACACTGGCATTCGAAGGAGCGCAATGGATTTTCTACGGCTCGCTGTGGACAGCGTTCGAAATCTATGATGCCGTTGGAATTTTGACGAAAGTACTCTTGGCGATCGGCCCCCTGGTTCTTGTCGGCTACCTTTTTGATCACACTCGAGACATGGCTACCAGATGGATCGGCCAACTGCTCTCGTACGGGCTGCTGCTTCTCCTTCTCAACATCGTTGCGACGATAGTTATCGCGGCCGAAGCAGCCTCGCTGGTGCTCATGCTTGGTATAATCAAATACTCGAGCACGACAGCAGCCAAGATCATCGGGCTTTACGAGATCGACATGCTTTTCCTGGCTGGCGACGCTCTGATCGTCGCACTTCCGACGATCGCCAGCAGCATCGCCGGCGGCTCTTGGGCAGGGGCGAACCGAGCTCCAAACAACCTCAATCGCTACTTTGCCAAAACGGGACGTGGTTAATCAATAACAAGCGAGGTGTCAAAAACATGAAACGCTATCTACTGTTGTCAATCCTCGCTTTGGCGGCCTGCAAGACAACCGATCGGCTTGCGACCTGTACGGGTACGCCATTCCAGCTGAACGCGGGACAATGGGAAACCACACCTGAGGATCTTCAGGTTGAGTGTACGGAAGAGCCCAAGTGAAATTTCCTGAACATGCCCTTCTGGTGGAGAGAGAAACGCTAGCCGCTCACTACAAGAAGGTGGAAGCGTTTCAAACTTCACGAGCGAAGTCTGCGCGGCGCTTGTCAAAGGCCCTTATAGCCTTTGCGGCAGCGGCGGTCCTCGGAAATGTTGCCCAGGCATTTACCATCGCTGCCATGGTCCCGTTGGCCAAGCTCGTACCTGTGTTCCTCTGGGTACGGCCGGACGGGACCGTAGACAGCGAAGTGTCAATCTCTCGACTGCCCGCAACCCAAGACCGAGCCGTCATAAATGCTTCGCTATGGGAATATGTACGCCTGCGTGAGGGCTACACAGCAGATACAGCCCAATACGCCTATGACCTCGTGTCCAGTTTCAGCGCACCGACCGTGCAACAGCAATATCAAGATTTCTTCAACTATCCCAATCCCACCTCGCCGCAAGTCACGGTCGGCAAGCGCGGCAAGCTCGAAGTCGGGCATATCTCCTCAAACGACCTCAGTCCCGACGTTCAGCAGATCCGATACAAACGTATGCTTGTTATCGATGGGCAGACGCCGATAGTTACCACCTGGACAGCTACCATCCGATACGAGCGCCTGACGGCTCTGCCGGGGCAATCGAGGCTCACCAATCCGGGCGGTCTACTCGTCACGTCCTATCAAGCCTCGGAAGATACCGTATCGAACCTGGGCAACGTGCAGCCATGACAAAAAGAGCATTTCTCGCCCTGGCCTGTTCACTCTTCCTAACGATGGGAGCGTGCGCGGAAGACACGCCACTTGCCGGCAAGCACGATGCGCGGATGCGCTACCTGGTCTACCGCCCCGACGAAGTGGTGCGCCTGTCGACTGCAGTGGGGGCAACGCTGGTTGTCACATTCGCGGCCAACGAGACTGTCGCAGCCGTGGCCGTTTCCAATAGCAAAGACCTGGCTGCGCTCCCGCGCGCCAACTATCTCTTTTTCAAGGCTAGCCGGATGCTGTCGCCACAGCCGGTCATCGTGCTGGCCGAGAGCGAGTCCGGTACACGCAGATACGTCTTCAGTATTTCAACCAAGGCGATGCCCAAACTTGATGAGAAGCAACCAGACCTATACTACAGTGTCCAGTTCACCTATCCAGGTGATGAGGCTGCTGCTCAGAGAAAGGAAGCAGAAAGACGCTCGTTTCTTGGCCAGGCCCGGGCGAAAGTGCTGCAAGACGAGAGAGTTCAGGATTTGTTGAATCGCCCCGCCGCAACTGCCGGTCGGGACGAAGGCAATTTTCATTACGTCGCAAAGGGCGATCGATCGCTGGCGCCGCTGGAAGTTTTCGATAACGGCTTTACGACCGTATTTGGCTTCGCAAGCAATTCCCGCATACCTTCCCTCTACGTTATCAATCCCGACGGCAAGGAAGCCGCTGCCAATTACACGGTCAAAGGCGACTATGTTGAAGTATCCGCAGTCGCTCGGGAATGGCGTCTGAGAGATGGCAACACGGTCTTGTCCATTTTCAACAGGGCTTATGACCCTGTGGGACGAGCGCCAGGGACCGGTACGGTGACACCCAACGTGTGGCGCGTTTTGAAAGGCTCGGGACGATGAATGAAACCGGCCCACAGGCGGGACATGATGTCCATGCATCCGGATCGCTGGTCTCGGAGCCGGCCCGCCGGCATGTTTCGGGATCGCAGAAGTTGGCCGTCGCTGCTCTTGTTCTCATCTCGTCTTTATCGCTCATCTGGCTCGGAGGTCGTTCCAGCACACAAGACGAGCCACCTCAGCCAAAACCGCCAATTGTCGACAACGCCGAGCCATTCCGCCCCGTGCCGATCGAGATTGCTCCTGAACCTCCAGCACCCGTACAGGCGGCGCAGGCGGCAGATCCTGCGCCATCCACGCCGCCCCAAACGGCGCCAGCTGAAACGCCACCGGAGGAAACACCAATTTTCGCCTACAGTGGCAGCGGTCAAATGCCCAATGACGATCAGCGGAGCGAAGACAAGCATAAGGATGCTCCGGCGACCGCGGATGAGATTTCAAACGGTGGCGATCTGTCAGGCCGATTGAAGCCAGACATACAGGAGCCGAGCCGGGCCACACTTTTGCCGCACCCTGATCTCGTGATTACTCAAGGAACGATCATTCCCTGCATTTTGCAAACGGCGGTCGACACAAATCTACCCGGGTATGTGAAGTGCGTCTTACCCAAAGCCGTCCGCGGCGCCACCAACAATGTCGTGCTCTTGGATCGCGGGACGACCGTGATTGGCGAGATCCAGCGCGGTCTCCAGCAGGGGGATGCGCGTGTCTTCGTGCTGTGGACGCGCATCGAAACACCTGACCATGCCCTCGTTTCGATAGCATCGCCGGGCGCTGACGAGCTCGGCCGCTCCGGAATGCCTGGCACGGTGGACAATCATTTCCGGGAACGCTTTGGCGGTGCGATTCTCATGAGCGTGATCCAAGGTGCGTTTCAGGCGGCTGGTCAATATGCGGCCAGCTCTGGCGGAGGAAGCGGCATCAACAGCTTCCAAAGCAATGGTGGACAAGCCGTCGAGACGACATTGAGAGCGACGATCAACCTTCCCCCCACCCTGAAGAAAAACCAGGGAGATGCCGTATCCATCTTTGTGGCTCGGGACCTCGACTTCTCGGATGTATACGATCTTAGAGCGACTGCCGTGGCGCCACCCCCCCAACATCGCGAACGCCGGAGAAACTACAATGCAATCGGAGGCTGATCCTCAATTGCGGTTGCTTCTCGAGCCCGTTCTGAAATGGCTTGAGGAGCCAACAACCGAAGAGGTCGCGATCAACCGACCTGGGGAAGCCTTTGTCCGACAGGCCGGCGTTTTCACGAAACACCCGCTGCCACTGTCTTATGACGATCTTGAGGACATCGCGATCCTCGCTGGAGCGCTGCGCAAGCAAGATGTCGGACCTCAAAGCCCCCTATGTGCGACTGAGTTGCCGAACGGAGAGCGGCTGCAGATCTGTTTGCCACCCGCTGTACCCTCAGGAACAATAAGCCTGACGATACGGCGTCCCTCAAGTCGTGTTAGCGAACTCAAGGAAGTTTCTTCTCGCTACGAATACTCGCGTTGGAATCAATGGCGCTCACGAAAAGAGCGCCAAGAGCGGCAGGACGAAACGATTCTACAGCACTACGACCATGGTGACTTGGAGCAATTTTTGCGAGCCTGCGTCTGCGGGCGGCTCACCATGCTGCTTTGCGGAGCTACTGGAAGCGGCAAAACGACAATGAGCAAGACTTTGATCGACGCTATACCCCCGCAAGAGAGGTTGATCAGTATCGAGGACACGCTCGAACTTGCAATCCCGCACGAGAACCATGTCCGGCTACTCTATCCGAAGGACCGAGCAGGCGCAGGTGCGGTGACGGCCGAGCAACTGTTGCAAGCCAGCTTGCGCATGCGCCCCGATCGAATTTTGCTTGGCGAGATGCGCGATGATGCCGCTTGGGCCTACCTTAGCGAAGTCGTTTCCGGCCATGCGGGATCGATATCAACGATTCATGGGGCTGATCCAGTACAAGGTTTCAAAAAGCTCTTTTCACTCGTCAAGAGCAGCGCGCAAGGAGCCGCTGTGGAAGACCGCACGCTTCTTGACATGCTCTCGGCTGCTATTGACGTCATCGTACCGTTCCGTACCCAAGGCGACGTGTATGAGGTGGGAGAGGTATGGCTCGCCGCCGATGCCCGGCGACGGGGAGAGACAGTGGCCGACCTTCTCGACAAGTACTAAGGCTGGAACAACTTCTGGGGATCGATAAGTTGGTGAACGTGACGCGTCATTTTGTTCTGCTTCGATGTCTTTTGACGGGCTTTCTCGGAATGCTTGGATAGCCCGAGCGTGTCGGCGGCATCATGTCATCATCATCGTACGAACAGCATGCTCCATTGTCCGGGACGAGACCGGCTTCGCTAGCCACAGGACGAAAGCCGGATTAGCCGATGTGACGGGCATGGGGTCAATTTCACCGACGACTATGACAGGCACCGTCATGAGGGTGGGGCATGCGGACTCTGCCTGTTCCCGCTGGAGGAAAGGCATTTTACCCAAGATCAGCAGGTCAGCTGCCTTCCCGCTCTCGATCCAGCCGCAAAGACTTTGGAAGGTCGCGAAGCCGACTGGCTTGTAGCCCAGCGCGGCGACCTTGTTCTTGTAGATCTCCAACTCTGCTGAATCGGGCTCCACGACTGCAACGATTTCTCCGTTGCCAGGTGATCCGTCGTATGGGCCGAAAGCGATGTCAGCGTTGACTGGCTCCTCCTCGCAGGCCGGTAAGTAGATATCAAAGCGCGTCCCTCGGCCAACAGCCGAGGTGACGTCAAGGCAGCCTGCGAGCGCGCTCACGTGCCTGTCCACCGCGGCAAGACCCAGCCCGGTCCCGCCGACGCGAGAGCGCGTGGTAAAAAAGGGCTCAAAGACATGCGGAAGGATCGAACTTGCGATTCCTGTGCCATCGTCGCTGATGGAGAGGAGAACGTAATCTCCAGGTCTCAAGGTTCCCTGAGCCAGCGGCCTTGTTTGGCACACCTGGGCGCGAGAAACGCTAACCTCGACACGGCCCTCCTTCAAGACAGCTTCCGACGCGTTCTTGCACAGATTCATGAGGATCTGCTGTATTTCGGTTGGGCTGCCCTCGATCACCGTTTGCCACTCGTTGATCTTGAAGTTCAACTGAACATCCGCACGAACTGTAAGCCGCAGCAATGGCGCAAGATCCATAACAATTTCGGAGACATTGAAAGGCACTGGCACGCGCTTTCGGTTTCGGCTGAGGGACAAGATCTGGTCAACGATCAGCTTGGCTCGGTGGCCAGCTAAGATGATTTGGTCGATGTGGTTCCGAATTCGAGAGGGGCGACGCACCAGACTTTGGGCAATTTCTGAATATCCGATTATTGCGCCTAAAATATTGTTGAACTCATGTGTGGCGCCGCTTGCAATCGTGCCGACAGTCCTCAGCCTTTCCACATGCTCCCATCGACTCACCAGAATGTCGCGTTCGTCATTTACACGTTGCATTTCAAGATGGTTGCTCAAACGCACAATGGCACTTGCAAGAACTCGCAGGTCGTCTGCTGAGGGGAGGGAGCGATCTCGTTCAAAAACAAGGATGCAAATCACAGCCTGCTGATCGGAGGCCCTGCAAGCAACAATTTGACAAAAACCGGACGTGCCCGGTGCGATCCGAACCATTTCAGCCGCCGGAACAACGTGAAACACTGGTCGTCCGGCGCGGACAAGTGAAACGACTTCATCAATAAGCGCGAGGTTCCAGACGGGTATGCACGTGTTCGCCACAAAGCACTTGGTCTGCCTGCTCAGACTCGGATCCACCAGAGCGAGCGCGCATTGATGCGAATCGAAAACGCGTTGAATGAGTCTAAGCGCTGCTTCGGTGGAAAGGCGCGCCGAGGCGTTCTTTGCCTTACTATCGTTGAAGTGAGTTTCGATCTCACGCATTGCCTCTTCGAGCGCCAACCGCCTTTTCAGCCGGTTCATCCGCAGATGCTGCCTGGAGGACCGAAGGATCGCGAACATGCAGAGGCATATGGACAGCAAACCAAAGAAAAATCGCGTACGCTGCGCTTGCGCGCTGGCCAAGGCGTAGCCTTTCAAATGCTCTCGCTCCAGTTCGGCGGCCTTTGAGGATGTGTCGAGGGATGCGATCTGATTGGCAGCTTGGTCCCACCTCCATAATGCGGACGCGGCAGCGCCGGCCTTGCCCACAACATCCGCGGCAGCCCGGGCCTGGCTCGGAGCAAGTCGGTCGGGACGCTGATCCATCTGTGATGCGAGGGCGAGCCCCGGTTCGGCCGAAAACGCGATCAGCTTGGAAAGTACAACCCTGCGTAACGGGGCCCCCTCAAGGCGACCAAGCGAGCGAGCGAGATTAGCGAGACAGTTTTGCAAAAGCTGATCTTGCTTGACCAAGGCTGAGACGGCAGCCTCCTTGTCTTCGATCGAGTTTATGAGCTGCGCGCGCAATCTGGATTGCCCAGAGCTCTCATCGGGCGAAACTCCGGGAGAGCGTTGCAAGTTTTCACGATTCCTTTGCAATGCCTGTCCGGCAGAAGCAACCGACCGGGATTCCAATGCCATATCCGTCCGAGCGCGGGCGACGTCGCGCCGGAGCAATGCATCGTTGATCTGAATCGGTCGCAGTTGACTTAGGATCGCATCGTTGATCTGTGGGGGCTGCCCCTGCGTCCCGACCAAGAGCGCAATCGAGGCGGCTAGGGCGATTACAATTGCTTTGTCGGAACTGAGCCGTGTTTCCCAAGGAAACGGCGTTTGATCCGCGGTGCACGCCTTGCGAAGGTCCAACCTGAAGTCCAGCTCGCCAGGCGTTCGGTATGCGGCCGGATGCTGCTGGAATAGGAAAGCCACGCCTACCTCTCACCCTTACGAGGACGGTTCAACACCGTCGCCAAACTTGGTTTTCGGCCACTTCTAGAACGAGAAATGAGCGTCCAAAGGACCCCAGCGATGCGGAGCACATCGTTGCGATCTTGGAAGGAGATGAATACCACGCGCAGGCGGTGCTTCGACCCTTCGCGGCTTCAGGGGCCCTCAGCTGAGGCCCAGGATGAAGCGCCGATTGGGTGAACGGATAGGGCGCGCGTTGCGGGGATACAGCGAGGTAAATCGCTCCATGTCTGCTGGGTCGACCTCAACGGGTTCCGTCGCCACCATCCAGTCGACGTTTTCCGTGCATGGCGGTGTTGTCAAAGATCCTTCATATGTCCAGTAGCCAAGCGAAGCCGGCAGAAGCTCGTTCGGATCGACGTCGTCGACCGTTGCCTCATCGCCTGACGTTGCTGGAAAAGCTGCAGCAAGCCTGGCAAAACTGGGGTTTGTCGCGCCTGGCGTCAGAAACACCCCCAGCACACCCAAAGTATCGCTGTTGCGGTCCTTATGGACGAAATGCGCTTCCATCGGGAAACTCTTGCCTGCGACGTGGTGCTCGCTTGGCGCATGGAAGTGGAACTGTAGCAACTCACAGACACGATCCCCTCGAGTGAGCGTGCTGCCTTGTGGCAGGTTGATTTGAATGGTGTGGCCGTTGTTCACCATCCTGCCGCCGCCCCTGTGCCAGCCTATGGCAATGCGCGGAATATCCGCTTTGACCGCGCCCTTGATATCGACCGGCGATTGCTGCATGCCCGCCGAGCAGACCAAATTCCTCTTGTCCAGATGCCCCCATTGTTCGGGTCCGACCGCGCCGGCATATCCCCATTCGGTGCTGGCCGCCCGCGCGGCTTCACCGCAAATAGGACACGCGCCCAGTACAATGAACCCCTTGATCAGATTACGACGGTGCATATGCTTTGGCTCCTACTGAACACGTCAATTTGGCGCTGGTACGGGGGCGACTGCAGGCGCAGCTGTGATGTGGGCGACGTCGTCGCAATTTGCGGCCGAACAGTTCGGTACGCTACCATCGCGGCTTCAACTCGGCCGACATGCGGTGTGATCATTTATTTTCACCCGACAGATGGTCCCTGCTACTTGGCCGAAGCCATTGTCTCCACGACGGCCAATTCCCGTTGGGTCGCAGATCATATGGTCGACCCCTCCGAAGATCGCCTCGGCACTCTGGCCGCACTGGATAAGCGATTCCATGCAACGACTCCGACGGCGCCCACCACGCCAAGTGCTTCATATTCATCATTGGACAGCCAGAAAAATCGATTGCTTCGATAAAAACATCCACGACATGGATGCATTGGTGCCCAGTTTGCGGTGCTGCTGAGGACACCGGGTCGACATCGGAGCGTCCGCCATATCTCGGTGACAATGACGCGGCGGAGAAGGCATTCGATCAGGACCGAGTGCTTGCGCCCCTCTCAGCGGTCCGCTGCGGCTCAGACACTGAGTTGCCTTGAATATGGTCCGACCAGAACAAGATTCTTACTGAACTGAGGCTGCAACGACGCCCGCCGAGCACTGATCCTGAACCACTGAGGAAACGACGAGTGCCTGGACGAAGCGTTCAGGTGTCTACCGTTGCCGTGCCGGCGACGCACTCTATATCGAGCAGCTCATCGCAATGGGGGTAGCACAACTGGGATACAGATGGAGATATCCCGGACCAGCTGTTGAGTGGCATTGCTGAGCGCTCTACGCGAGCCTCGCTTAGCAGGCTAAGAAGACCACCAACACGTCGAGGCATGATCTTCCGAGACCACATCTTGAACATCGCAAGGTGAGATGCCGAGGCCACCTGTCGGCCCTCCGACATTCAGATTCGTTGCGTTAGAATGAGCTTTGGAATCGCAGTACGCCGCCGAGGCTGTCCGCTTTGCCGACGTGTGTCGGATTCATGCCGGAACGGCCGACGGCAGTGAGGTTGGCGTAGCGGGCATAATCGACTTCGGCTGTGACTGTGAAACCTGGAATGGCCATATAGGCGACGTTTGCAGCCAGTCCGGAGTTCCGGAGCTGATCACCGGAGAGCTGGAGATTCAACGCCGTTTTCTCGTCGAGCGTGTAGGTGGCGCCCACCCACAAAGCCCAGTCGCCGCTCCAATTCTTGTAGAAGCCGCGACCATGAGCGGCGACAGCGTTGGTTGGGTCGTCGTTGAGATTGCCAACGGAGCCGTAGCCGAACATACCGAATAGCGACAGGTCATCTGTGACATTGACGTCGATGCGGACCTTGCCGGCCAAAGCGTCGTAGTTGCTGTCACGAGCGATTACGCCGGTGATCGCGCCGCCGGCCAGCGTCTGTCTCACGCCTAGTACAACGTGGGGAACATGGCTGTCGAGAGAACCGGCCTCACCCGCCCCTTGTTCAAGTGAAACCAGAGCTGAAAAGCCACTGGCGGAATCCAGATAGTACTGAACCACGTTGGTATCGAAGTCGCCATACGGAACAAGTGCGTTATTGAGGATGTTCCCGGCGTATCCGATAAATGTGTCGAAGGCCGATTCGTCCTTCCCGACTCGGAGACCACCAAGCTGGATCCAGGCGGAAGTCAACTTGGTGCCGCTGTTGAAGGCATGGTTCTGAGCGCTGTCCGGACCCGGATAAGGGTTGCGGTTGCCGAAGTTCAGGCGGCTTTCAGTATAGGTCTTCAGGGGTCCGATTTCGGTTTCCTGGCGCGTCCAAGTCTTGAACGTGAAACGCGTGTTGTTTCGCCAGGTGCCCTGAGCCTCCCCGGTTCTCGCACTGGATGTTCTTGCCCCCTCATGCGAACGGACACCGCCGATGCCGACGTCGTATCGGATGTAGCCGCCGATGCGCAGGCAGGTGTCGGTGTTGGGGACATGGAAGTAGCCCGGACCGTAGACGTCGCAGATCTGGACGTATTCGGTCCGGTCCGACGCGGGAATTTCGTCCGCCGCGCGAGCCACCGAAACGGAGATCAGGGCCGCAACCGAGCCGGGAAGAAGGCTGCTTACGTTCATTCTGGATCTCCATTCAAAAGGGGATCGCATTCTTCTTTGCAATCTGAGGAATGCGGAATACCCGCTGAGCAGGGGCACAGGGGAGGGGCAGCCCTTGTGAATCAATCGCCATTATTATCTCCGCTGTTCGTGGGCTAGCAGTGTGCGTTCCATGCGGAGCAGCAAGCGACGTGCCATTCCGACGAACCGGCTCCGCGACATTCAAATTGGCGGCTGCTGCTCGTGGCGCTCTCTTGTCGGCGCAGGCTGAGCACGAGAACCAGACGTTGGGACAACTTCGTATGTTTGGAATGTGACACTTTCGCTCGATGCCGACAGCCTTTGCTCGCTATGAAGGGTGGGGTCGAAAGAGCGTGCGTGGCTGCTCTGTGCTTCCGGCGCGCAACCGGAATCGAGTCAAGCATGGCCCGTTCCGTTTTGCAGCGGCGAATTCCGGGGCAAAGTTGACACCCTGTGCAGCTTATCTGGCGAATGCGGATTGGGTGGATGCATGCTCACGAGATTGGCGCGTCTGGTGGCAGCGCCAATACCCTTTGGGGACCGACAGCTATCTGGCCTACTCTCGACAGATCCCAGATTTGGGTTTATATAAAAGACCTAAAATAAGTTAAGGTCGTTTTTATGAGACAAAGATGCGCTCGACGGTGACCGACACATTGCCCCCCAGAGTCAAGCGGGCGCTTGTCAAGCTGGGCACCGACATTGCGCTCGCCCGCAAAAAACGCAGCCTGACCGTGATGATGATGGCGGAACGACTGGGCATCGCAAAGAGCACCTATCTGAAGATCGAAAAAGGAGACCCGACAGTTGCTATGGGTGCTTACGCCATGACCTTTTTTGTTCTGGGCTTTGACGAGGCTCTGACTAAGATCGTCGACCCCCAGCGCGACGAACAAGGCCTGCTCCTCGATGCCGAACGTTTGCCCAAAAGGGTAAGGGTGCGTAGGCCGCCCGGTGCAATATGAGACGTTCTATTGCTGTTCACCTCGGCGAGGAAGCGACGCCACTGGGCACGTTGCGCTATGATCAGCAGGGTGCGCGTGAAGGCGCTGCGTTTGAATACGATGCAGGTTGGCTGAGAGCAGCGGAAGGCTTCTCGATCGAACCCGGTCTGCCACTCGTTACCGGCCCTCAGTTTCATCGAAAGACCGGCGACGGATCGGTGTTCCACAACGCGATCGCCGACACCGAGCCGGACGGATGGGGCCGGCGTGTCATCCAGCGCGACCACGCCAAGCGTCGCCAAGAGGCGCGCCGGGCTGGGAATGTCGCTGAAACGCCGCCTCTGAACGCTATGGATTACCTCTTGGCAGTGGACGACATGAGCCGCATTGGTGCGCTCCGGTTGAAGGACGAAGCAGGGAGTTATCAAAGGAAGACCGAGGAGGGTCGACGCACCACGCCGCCGCTCATTGAAGTCGGTCAACTCCTCGCGGCCACACACGCCGTCGAGACGAACACCGAAACGGCAGCGGATCTCGCCTATTTGCGTGGACGTGGCACGTCCCTTGGGGGACTTCGTCCGAAATGCTCTGTCGTCGATGATGACGGACGCCTCGCTATAGGTAAGTTTCCGAGCATTGCCGATGATCGATCTGTCACAAAAGGCGAAGTGCTCGCCATGATTCTGGCCAAAAAAGCCGGCGTGGAGGCTGCCGAGACACGTTTGCTCGACAGCGACGGCGCTCCAGTCGCGCTCATCCGGCGCTTCGATCGGACCCCGAACGGAAATCGGCTTATGTATGTCTCCGCCGCCACCATGATCGCCGCGGAGTCAGGCGACGCTGGCGAGCATAGCTATACTGAACTCGTGGATGTGCTCCGTCAGCACGGCAGCCAGCCAGCGGCCAATATAGAAGAACTTTGGCGGCGCATCGCCTTCTCAATCCTTATCACCAATGTCGATGACCACCTCCACAATCACGGCTTTATCCATGTGCATCGCGGGCAATGGCGCTTGGCGCCTGCCTTCGACATCAACCCGTTCCCAGAGCGGGTGCGAGAACTGAAAACCTGGGTATCGGAGGAAACCGGACCGGAAGCGACGATCGACGCGTTGATGTCCGTCACTGCCTATTTCCGGATCAAGACCGATCGAGCGAAGACGATCCTCGCAGAAGTCGAGAGGGCGGTCGCCACATGGCGTGAGGAGGGGCGCGCGCTTGGGATGACCCACCAAGAACTCGATAGCTTCACCGACGCGTTCGAACATCGCGAAAGGCAAGCCGCCCAAAGAGCGCAGCAATGATACTGAACGCGTTCTCGTTCCGCGGGGCCGCCCTTCAAGGGCGTCAAATCTCTGTCTGGCCACCATCTCCGGCGCTGAAAGCTCGAGGCCATGCGTGCGCCAATTCGAAACGCTTGGGCTCGAACAGCCCCCGGTTCTGGCTGGCCCAGCGCCTGCCTGGAGCGAGTCGGATCCTCTTGCCGGCCATCCGGGCCGCACAACTGGCTGACTGCCCGCCGAAGGGCGCTGCCGGCGATCCCCACCACTCAAGACCCATGCGCTTCTTGCCGTCTCGCGCCGCCTGGCGGAACGACCAGAGCGCAGTTCCCCGGCCTCGACACGCGGTGCAATTCTCAAGAGAGCGCCGGCCGCATCAGCTCGTGTACTGCCTGGGGCCTTCACGGTCCTCGAACTCCGACTGGCGCCAAGTGCGATCGCTCTTGTATCACGTCATCTCGGAGGGCGAGAAAAAAGTGTCGGGGAACGGGTACGAGCTGCCTCAGTCGTGCGTTCGATGGAAAGCACTGTGTGAGGCGGACGCTCCCCATCATGCAGTGACAGGAGATGATCACCGATTTCCTTATCCGCTGCCGTGAGCCGATGATTCAGGCGAAGAAAATCCATCCAGGTTGGAGTGCGGAATGTCTCTGTCCAAATTGATGGCGTTTGAAGATTTCGCTGCAGTGTCCAGTTTCGCGCACCGGCACGGCTCTGAACATGCCGCCTTGCGCGCATGTAGCCCAGAAAGGTCTCGATATCCTCTTCGGATATACGATATTCCACCTTCACCACTATGGGTCCACTTCTGGGCTTCAACTCGAGTGCCAGCTCCGGCGGCCGAAAATCCGAACTTTCCTGATCCGTTTCCTCCCATGGACCGACCGGAAACAGTATTCCCGCAGCTGCAACCAGCAACAGAGCGCCTGCGGCGCCCTCCAAAGCCCAGCCTAAGGAGTAGTTCTGTGCGACAGTACCCCAGATCCAGCTGCCAGCGGCCATCCCACCTGCGCTCAACGCGTAGTAGATCGACAGTGTGCGGCCGACCACCCACCTGGGGCTTGCCAGCTGCACCGACACGTCGATGCCAGTCCAGGTGATGAGCCAACCCGCGCCGCCAAGTGCCAGCGAAATCGCCGCCACAGGGATCGATGATGTGAGTGCAAGCGAAAGGCAACATGCTGCACAAGCGACGGAGGCGAAGGACACCAGCCTGTTTTGAGACGTGACCCGCCTCAGAAAGCTATTGCTCATGCCCGCGATGAAAGCACCCATCCCGAAGCCGGCCAGCAAGATGCCGTAGATGATGGGTCCGCTTTTCAGCTGGTCCCGGACAAGCAGAGGCAGCAATGCAAGGATGGAGATGCTTGCCAGGCCGAAAAGGGTCGCACGAGCAATTGCTGCCCTGATCTCCAGGGACATCACCGTGAAGCGCACTCCGTCATGAATTGCCATCGTCATTCGTTCACGAGGGAGAGGGGAAGTGCGAACATCCCATCGAGTACGCCATATTGCGGTTAGCGGCGCCAGATCACTTAAGGCTGCCAAGGCGAAAGCGGCCAGCGGTCCAAAGAACGCCAAGACCATGCCCCCCAAGGCCGGACCGAGGCTGCGCACAATGTTATATCCGACCGACATGAGGGTGACCGCGGCCGGGATGTCCCTTTTGTGAAGGATATCGCCAACAGAAGCGTGCCAGGCCGGATCATTCAAGGCAAAGCCGCAGCCGGCCAGGAAACCCAATCCGAGGATTAGCCAGGGACCGGCAAATCCGAGCCCCACAGAAATCATCAGCGTCGTTGACGCCAAGGCTATCAGGCAGTGTCCCGCAAACATCACCCATCGGCGGCTGAAGTTATCGGCGATGGCTCCTGCCAGGATCGAAAGGAGGAATACAGGCAAGGTGGATGCAGCCTGCACAAGTGCAACCATCAGATCCGAAGCAGAAATCGTGGCCATCAGCCAACTGATAGCCACCGTTTGCACGAGCCAGCCGAGGCTGGATATTTGTGTGGCTATCCAGATCGAGCGAAACACCCGGTTTCGAAAGGGAGCGAGCGTTGTTGAGGCAGGCAGATGGGTATTCTTTTCGGACTGCATGATGATGCCTTTGAGGGGCCTCTTATTCAAATTCTCGGCTGCACTGCTGCCGCTACAATGTTGATCTATGCATCAGAAGGACCTGCCTATCGACCAGGATGACTCGTCGAACGAGGAAGCTGTCTATGAGCCGCTCCGCTCCCAGGCTGGCGCCGACAACCCTTCCGGCATGACAGTATTGCCGATTATGCTGATCGACAGAATCGCCTGCAACTTTGATCGCTCTCGCGTCACCGCGCCAGCGCCCGTGAAGCTTGCCGGCGGCCTTTTTTTGGCAGACCCGTTTGCTGGTGTCATCCCTGACCACCCCTGTGCATGACCGCCGTGCGGCTAAATTCCTATGATGAGGGCGCCTCCGCTGAGACCGGCACCGGCTGCCGCAAGAAGAATCTTTTCACCGGGCCGAAACGGCTGTGCCCGATGCGAAAGCGAGAGCGAGAGCGGGATGGTCGCGGCGGAAGAGTTGCCGTAGTCCGCGATCGTCTTGACGATCGCTTCATCTTCTATTCCGAGAACCCTGCCGACCGCATCGAAAATCCGAGCATTGGCCTGGTGTGGCACGAACCGGTCGATGTCTTGCGATCCCATTCGGGCAGCAGAGAGGGCATCCTGCGAGCAGCGAGACATCATCTCCACGGCCTTGGCGAACACTTCGCGGCCGTCGGCGATCGTCATCCAGGTCTGCTCGAGCTCCAGCCCGTCGTGGAACGGTGTGTTGCTTCCGCCGGCGGGAATCTTTATCAGTCCGTGGCGCGAGCCGTCCGAGGCCAGCGCGGCGCCGAGGATGCCTCGATCCGGCTCTTCGCACGGGACAACCACCACGGCGCCGGCGGCATCGGCAAACAGCACCGCGCTTGCGCGCTCGGCCGGATTGATGCGGCGGCTGAGGATGTTGGCGGCAATGACCAGGCTCGCTTTGCCATGCAGGCGGGTGTATCCGTCCGCGAACATCAGGGCATAGATGAAGCCGGCGCAGGCGCCTGTCAGGTCAACAGCACCGGCGTGACCCAGTCCGAGCCGATGTGCGACCAGCGGTGCACTGGGCGGCAGAAGGTGGTCGGGCGTAGACGTCGCGAGCACCAGCAGGCCGATATTGTCACGGTCGACACCGGCATTTGCCAGCGCCATGTCGCCGGCCCGCGCGGCAAGGCCCGACAATGTATCTTCACCCGTTGCCCAGAAGCGCGAACGGATTCCGGTGCGCCGCTCGATCCAGCCGGGTTCGAGCCCGAGACGATCTTCGATTTCCGCATTGTCGACCTTGCGCGCCGGCGCATGATGACCGAAGCCCAGTATGCGCGACGACCGGCTCATGACCGTGAGCCGAAGCGTTCGCCGGCCTCCTCGATGGCGCCATAGAGCCAGTCCAGCTCCTCGCCGGTGATGCAGTAGGGCGGAAGCAGATAGAGCACATTGCCGAGCGGGCGCACCAGCATGCCACGCTCGAGGAAAAAAGCGCGCAGTTTGGGTCCGATCTCGGCCAGATAGCCGGCCGAGCCGGTGCGCAGATCGAGAGCGAGGATCGTGCCGTTCGCTCGGCTGTCGGCGAAGAAGGGATTGTTTCGGAAGCGTTGCAGGCCAGTGGCCTGTTTCGCGCTCAAGGCCGCGACCCGCTCGGCGACAGGCTCGTTCCGCCAGACCTCGACATTGGCAAGTGCCGCCGCACAGGCAATCGGATTGGCGGTGTAGGAACTTGAGTGGAAAAACGTCTTCTTGCGGTCCTCGGAATAGTGGGCCTGGAAGATGGCATCGGTGGCAAGCGTGGCCGCCAGCGGGACGGCACCGCCGGTCAAGCCCTTCGAGGTGCACAGGATATCCGGAGAGATGGACGCCTGCTCGCAGGCGAACATGGTTCCGGTGCGTCCCCAGCCGGTCATCACCTCGTCGGCGATCAAGAGCGTGCCGTAGGCCTCAGCGATCCTCTTCAATTCGGTCAGAACCCAGGCCGGATACATCAGCATGCCGCCGGCGCCAAGCACAAGCGGCTCGATGATCAGCGCGGCGGCGCGGCGGTCGCGAGACAAGGCCTCGAAACGATCCAGCGTTTCCTGCTCGCGCCCCGCGGCCGGAAAAGGAATGGTGTCGACCTCGAACAACAGTGGTTCATAGGCGGCATTGAACACGCCCCGGGCGCCGACGCTCATCGTGCCGATCGTGTCGCCATGATAGCTGTGTTCCATCGCGACGATGCCCGAGCGCGGCGCGCCGATGTTGCGGAAATAGCCGAGCGCCATCTTCAGCGCCACTTCAACGCAGGTAGAGCCGCTGTCGGAGTAAAAGACCCAGTCGAGGCCTGGCGGCACCATTTCGATCAGCGCAGAGGCCAATTGCTCAGCCGGCTGATGGGTCAGGCCGGCGAAGATCACCTGGTCAAGCATCTCGGTCGCAATCCGGATCGCTTCCATGATCCGCGGTTGGCGGTGGCCGTGAGTGACCACCCACCAGGAGGAGATTGCATCGAGGATATGCCTTCCGTCATTCGTCTGGAGCCAAGCTCCCTCGGTGCGGATAACGGCCGGCATGGGCGGCTCGATCGCATGCTGGGTGAATGGATGCCACACGCGCGACCCCGACATCACTCGCCTTCGGCAATCTGGGCGAGGTCGAAGCCGGCAATCATCGCCCTTCGCAGAGTTTCGCGCGTGAGCGGAGCGAGAAGTGGCAGTCTGCCGAGCTGACGCACCGCGCCCAATTCGGTGATTGTCCTTTGCGTATCAGCCGCCTCTTCACCGACGAAGGCAACGCCGATCAGCGGGATGGAGCGAACCCGCAGGGCTTCGATGGACAGCAAAGTGTGGTTGATCGTGCCAAGCTCGGTGCGGGCGCATAGGATCACCGGCAGCCGCCATTCAGCGAAGATGTCGATGAATCTTGTCTGTCGGTTGATCGGCACCATCAGTCCGCCAGCCCCTTCGATGACGAGCGGTGTGGGCAGGACCGGAAATGCAAGATCGGCAGCCTCGATCGAGACACCGTCGATTTCGGCTGAACAGTGCGGCGACAGCGGGCTCCTCAAGCGGTGAGCCTCGGGCAGCACGCGACCGGATGGCAGGCCAGCGAGCCGTTCGACCACCTCACTGTCGGTTTCCTCATCGAGACCCGATTGCACCGGCTTCCAGTAGAAGCCGTCGAGGAGGCCTGCCAGCCCCGCGGCAAAAACCGTCTTGCCAATTCCCGTATCTGTTCCGGTGACCACGAAACGCTTGCTCATGCCGTGGCCAACACTTCGGCAAGCGTCTCGACCATGGCCGAAATGTCAGCCTTGCCGACATTGAGCGTCAGCGAAATGCGCAGCCGTGAGCTACCTTCCGGCACGGTCGGCGGACGAATGCCGCGTATGTCGAAGCCGCGGGCCTGCAGAGCCGCCGCGATCGCCATTGTGCGCGTCACCTCCCCAATGACAAATGGCTGGATCTGCGAACCGCTGGGCTTGGCTCCGCAACGCTCGGCCAGTTGCCGGCCTGCAAAGGCAACGTGCTCGTGCAACCGAATACGGCGCATCGGCTCGTCGACCAGCATTGCGAGCGCTTCGCGCGCCGCCGCTGCCATGAGCGGCGATGGCGCGGTGGCGTAGATAAACGGCCGGCAGCGATTGACGATATAGTCGCACAGTACTCCCGGCCCGGTGACGAGCGCGCCGGATGCACCCAGCGCCTTGCCGCATGTATGAAGGGCCATGATGTTGTCGCGGCCCTCGAACGACGCGGCCAGCCCGCGGCCCGCCGATCCCCAGACCCCGGTGGCATGTGCCTCGTCGACCAGTATGAATGCATCGCGCCGATCGGCAAGCTCGACCAGGCTCTCCATTGGCGCGCGGTCGCCATCCATGCTGTACAGGCTCTCGACCCCGATCCAGATGCGCCCGATGCCGCCTTCGGCGCGCCAGCACCTGATCGCGTCCTCAAAAGCATCAATGTCATTGTGCGCCACCATCCTGAACTCGGCGCGTCCAGCCCGCGCCCCTTCATGCATGCTGGCATGCGCCAGTGCATCGAGGATCAGCAGGTCGCCTTTTTTCACCAGGGTGCTCAGCAGGGCGAAGTTGGCGACATAGCCGCTGCTGAAGAACAGCGCCCGTTCGGCCCCGAAGAACGCCGCCGCATCTGCCTCCAATTGCTCATGCTCCGGCGCGTTGCCGCGCAGAAGCCGCGATCCGGTAGCGCCGACCGGGGTGCCCCGCTGGATTGCGGCCGCGACTGCGTCGCCAAGTCTCTTCGAGGCGGCAAACCCGAGATAGTCGTTGGAGGAGAAGTCCAACCCGACCCGCGGCGACAATGTGCGCAGCCGGTCCTTGCGGGCCAGCCCCTGCAAGGTGGCTTCATAGCGGGCGAGCGGTGGCTGGTTCATTTCGCCTCGCATTGCATCGGTTCGATGCCGAGACGTCTAAATAAACGAGTATCCTTGTCCTCGCCTGGATTGTCCGCTGTCAGCAGCGTGTCGCCAACAAACACGGAATTCGCCCCGGCAAAGAAGCACAGCGCCTGGGTCTCGTCGCTCATCGCCGTCCTGCCGGCGGAGAGCCTTACAGAGGACTTCGGCATCATGATGCGGGCGAGCGCAATGGTGCGGACGAAATCGATCGGTTCGATGGGCTCGGCATCGGCAAGCGGCGTCCCCCTGATGGGGATCAGCATGTTGATGGGCACGCTTTCCGGCGGCTCGGGCAGGTTCGCCAGCGTTACCAGCATGTCGATGCGATCGGCTTTTTCCTCTCCCATCCCGACAATGCCGCCGCAGCAGACCTTGATCCCAGCCTCGCGCACCCGCCCAAGCGTTTCGAGCCGGTCGGCAAAGGTCCTGGTCGAAACGACCTTGCCGTAATAGCGCGCGGACGTGTCGAGGTTGTGGTTGTAATAGTCGAGACCAGCCGCTTTCAGGCGTTGCGCCTGGCTGAGGTCGAGCATGCCGAGCGTCATGCAGGTCTCCATGCCAAGCGCCTTCACGCCTTCGATCATGGCGAGCACAGCGTCCATGTCGCGGTCCCTCGGACTGCGCCAGGCAGCACCCATGCAATAGCGGGTTGCGCCAGCATCTCGTGCCTTGGTCGCCTCCTCGATGACATGTTTGACCTCCATCAGCTTCGATGCCTTCAGGCCGGTTTCGTGATGCGCAGACTGGCTGCAATAGCCGCAATCCTCCGGGCATCCGCCGGTCTTGATGCTAAGCAGCCGCGACAGCTGCACCCGGTTGCGATCGAAGTTCTGGCGATGGATGGTCTGGGCCAGGAAGAGCAGATCGTTGAACGGCATGCCGTATATAGCCTCGGCCTCTTTGCGGTTCCATCGGGGCAGTGCTGCCTCCATCGACTGCGTGGCACAGTTCGAGCCGCACTCCTCGTTCATTCCCGTCGTCATCGTCAAAAAACCTCTGTTGCTGATCAGCGAGCGCACTCACGAGTCCGTCCAGTGGCGAGCCCCTTCCGATAGGCTCGTCGGTGAGCGCAATACCGGGATCCGGGTATGGAGGTGAGCTGCATGAAGCGTGCTTTTCCAGCGTCTCGTCTGCGCATGCAGCCGCGCGCGCCTTGCTCCTCATTGTGTTTCCCTTAGTTCATGTTTCCCTTAGTTCAAATGAGTGCTGATGTTCCCGCGACACGGCATGTCCAGGCCAATGTCGAGAATGGGCGCGCTGTGTGTCAGCCATCCAACCGAGATGAGGTCAACTCCTGTCGCGGCAATCGCCGGAGCCATTTTCGGTGTCACCCGGCCGGAAGCCTCGGTGATGGCGCGGCCACCGACCATTGCCACGGCGCGGGCAAGGTCCTCAACCGACATATTGTCGAGCAGCACTGCGTCGACGCCCAGCGTGAGCGCTGTATCGAGCTGCTCAAGAGTGTCGACCTCGACCTCGATCTTCACCATGTGCCCTGCGGCGGCGCGCGCCCGCTCTATTGCCGTGCGAATGTCGCCGGCGATCGCGATGTGGTTGTCCTTGATCAGCACGGCGTCGTCGAGCCCGAAGCGGTGATTGGCGCCGCCGCCGACGCGTACCGCATATTTCTCCAGAGCCCGCAGGCCGGGCGTCGTCTTTCGCGTGCACACGATCCTCGCCTTGTGGCCACGCACGGCTTCGACCATAGCCGCCGTGGCCGTGGCAATGCCGCTCAGACGGCACAGAAAATTGAGTGCCGTGCGTTCGGCCGTGAGCAGGCCTCGCGCCGGTCCGCACAGCATGGCGATAATCTCGCCCCCCGCGACATCGCTGCCGTCAGCACGCCAGATTTGCATGTCGATCGCGGGTTCGACGAGCATGAAGGCGAAGGCGGCCAGATCGAGCCCGGCAACGATCCCCGTCTGTCGCGACTTGAGCACCAACGTGGCCGTGCGATCACGCGGGATCACGGCGTCGCTGGTCAGATCGCCGCATCTGCCAAGGTCTTCGAGAAGAGCACCGCGCACGATTGGCTCGATCAGGGTTGAGGGAAGGGGTGAGAACGAATTCATGTCAGGGTGCTCCGTATCGGTGCCCGCCAGCTGAGTCCGATGGCGGTCTGTATTGCGCTACGCAGTGTCAGCCGTGACTGGCGCGCGTGCGCATCGCGTCCGGGGAAATCGGAACGACAGTGCGAGCCGCGGCTCTCTTCGCGCCGCAGGGCCGCTATGGCGATCATCAGCGCGACCAAGGCGGGGTCGGAGGCAGCGCTGTCGTGAGCTGCAATCGGCAACAGAGTCGCGACCACGTCGCGTAGCGTCTCGCCATCGCGGATGATGCCGAGTGCAGCGGAAACGATTGGGCGGATGCCGGAGGCATTTGGCCGTTTGGGCACGAATGCGGAACACACGCGCGGTCGCCGGGTGTGTGATACGTTGGCGACGCTTTCAGCAACCCAGCTCGCTGTGACCGCCGCTTCCATAAGCGAGTTGCTGGCGAGTCGGTTCGCGCCGTGCAGACCGGTGCATGCGACCTCGCCACATGCCCACAGTCCCTCGATGGAGCTGCGGCCGGCAGCGTCTACAGCAACACCGCCCATGTGATAATGTGCCGCCGGACGCACCGGGATCAGGTCGGTCGCGGGATCGATGCCGGCCTGGCGGCACAAATCGGCGATTGCCGGAAAGCGCTTGTCAAATCCGAGGCCCAGACATTGCCTTGCGTCCAGGAACACACGGCGCCCGACAGCGAGTTGGTGCCAAACCGCGCGCGCAACCACGTCGCGAGGCGCAAGCTCGCCCCCTGCGGTTTCAGCGAGGAAACGCTCTCCTTGCTCGTCAACGAGCACAGCACCCTCGCCACGCACTGCTTCGCTCACCAGCGGCATCGGCCGCCGCGGACCCTCGAGTGCGGTCGGGTGGAACTGCACGAATTCCAGGTCGGCGAACTCCGCCCCGGCACAGGCGGCGAGGGCGAGCCCCTGTCCACATGAGCCAGGCGGGTTTGTCGTATCGCTAAACAAGCCGCCAATGCCGCCGGTCGCCAGGACAGCGCGACGCGTTGGCAACGCGATTGCGCCCGTGCACCCGGCCGCGACCACGGCGATGATCGCCCCGTCTTCCACGATAAGCCGGCGGGCCTCCACGTTCTCCAGGATAGTGATGGAGGCTGTGCGCCGTGCCGCGGCGATCAGCGCGCGGACCAGCTCGCGACCCGTGGCATCGCCCGCCGCATGCACGATCCGCGGCTGCGAGTGCGCCGCTTCAAGTCCAAGCCGCAACGCGCCGTCAGCGCGTCGGTCGAATGCCACACCGAAGCGTTCTAGTGTCCTGATCGCTTCGGGTGCAGCTTGGACCGTTCGCCGCACCGTCGTCACGTCGCAGAGGCCGTCGCCGGCTGCGAGGGTGTCACAAAGATGAAGTTCGGGACTGTCCTCGCCGCCGACACTTGCCGCAAGACCGCCTTGGGCGAGTTCGCTGCAGGCTCCGGCTCCCAGCCCCGCATTGGACAGAAGCACAACCGGTTCGGGCGCCAGATGAAGCGCCGTCATCAGGCCTGCCAAACCGGCGCCGATGATGACCGGCGCCCCGCCGATGTCATGCACGTCGAGGCTCATATGGAAAGCATACGCTCGACCGAGCGGCGCGCGCGCCCTGCAATCCCGGAATCGATCCGAACCTCATGCCGGTTCTGCTCGAGTGCGACGCGAATGTTAGCCAGCGTGATGCGCTTCATGTGCGGACACAGATTGCAGGGGCGGACGAACTCGATCTCGGGATGCGCGACCGCGACATTGTCGCTCATCGAACATTCTGTTAGCAGGACGACGCGCGGTGGTTTCTCCCGCTCGACATATTCCAACATGGCCGCGGTCGAGCCGGAGAATTCCGCCTCTGCTACAATCTCTGGCGGGCATTCGGGATGGGCGAGCACGATGACCCCTGGATGCGCATCGCGCAGTTCCCGGATGTCGGCCGACGTGAATCGCTCATGCACTTCGCAGTGGCCCTTCCAGGCGATGATCTCGACCTCCGTCTGCGCCGCCACGTTTTTCGCCAGATACTCATCGGGCACCATGATCACACGCGGCACGCCGAGCGATTCCACAACCGCCCTGGCGTTGCCCGAGGTGCAGCAGATGTCCGACTCCGCTTTTACAGCCGCCGAAGTGTTGACGTAGGTGACAACCGGGACCCCCGGATAGCGCTGGCGCATCAGCCGCACGTCTTGTGCCGTTATCGAATCGGCCAGCGAGCAACCGGCGCCGAGATCCGGGATGAGGACGATCTTGTTCGGATTGAGCAGCTTGGCCGTCTCGGCCATGAAATGCACGCCGGCAACCACGATGATGTGCGCCTCGACCGTAGCCGCCTTGCGGGCCAGTGCGAGGCTGTCGCCGACAATGTCGGCCACGCAGTGGAAGATCTCCGGCGTTTGGTAATTGTGCGCAAGGATAACCGCATTGCGATCACGCTTCAGCGCCAGGATGGCTTCAATGTCGCTGGTAAAGGCCGGCCATTCGACCGGCGGGATCACCCGTCGGACACGCTCGTACAGGGACGCAGCCGTAGGTAACGCCCCAGTCATCAGCGCCTCCGATTATATTCGATCTGACAATAAGGGGAATATGTCTACCTTGACTATAAGTATGTCAAGCCCGCGCGAGCGGCAATTTTGTCCCGGCCACAGCCCTGTCGTCGAGAACGGCATGGCGGAACCGATAGAGCTTTGCCGGCCGCCCGCCCGTCTCGAGGGAGGTCTCGCCAGTTTCCTCGACCAGCTCTTGCTGCTCGACAAGTCTTCGGAAGTTCGGCTTGTTGATGAGCCTCCCGGCGAGCGCCTCCACGGTCCGCTGCAGCTGAAGCAGCGTGAACGACGGCCTCATGAGCTCGAACACCACCGGCCGGTACTTGATCTTAGAACGTAGCCGCGCAATGCCGGTCGCCAGGATCCGCCGATGGTCGGCGATCATTGCCTTGCCAGATACCGCAGGCGCGACATCCCGTCCGCCACCAGCCTCTTCGATCAGGGCAGATTCATAGAGCAACTCATAGCGTTGAAGCGTGAGTTCCTCGTTCCAATTGCGGTCGTCGAAAGCGAAGGCAATCGCGGCGCGCTGCCGGCGTTCGCGTCGCGTAGTCGCGTCGCTGGCTCCGTCAGCCCACTCGATCAGGCGTGGTCGTAAAATCTCGAGCACCACGGGCGTGCCGGAGCGATGGTCCTCCCAGGGAAAATACTCGTACCAACTCCGCCACCCACAGTTGGTGGAGCCCGTTGCCTGGTCCTTCCGAGTGAGTGCCAGATAGCTGATTGAGATGGCGCGTTCCTGGCGCTCGGCCCCTATGCGGTCCCGATCGGCGAAGGTGTAGAGCTGCTCGATGTACCCCAGCGGGTGGCCGGTCTGTTGCTCCACCCAGCCCCTCAGACCGGATTGCAGCGATCGATGCTCTAGCGCATATGGTCCGGACGGAAGCGTGTCCGCGTTCCCGATGGTGAGAAGACAGGGTTCACTGTCGTTTACCGCGACGACAACGGCGATCAGGTCCACTTTTGCTTCGTCGGCCTTGACCGCAGCTCGGCCTTTTCTGGTTCCTTTTGCCTGATGGTCCATGTTCGCGATAATGAGTCGGCCCCAAATGCAGGGTGATTGAATCGATTGAATTTAAGCGTTGCTGCACGAACGTCAACACCGCACAGCTGGACGTCTTTTTTAGCTCTTCGCACTCGCACAAAAATATGCCAAACGCGACACCCGCGGCGGGTAACGCTAGGGAAGGATGCGTCGAGTGAGCGCAACTGGTGAGACAAAGGCGATGACACCGCCGGATGTTCGAATGCGGAAGGGCCAGACTCCACTCGTCTGCCTAACGGCCTATACGACGCCGATCGCCAGATTGGTTGATCCCCACTGCGACATCGTTCTCGTTGGCGACAGCGTCGGCATGGTACTGCACGGCCTCTGGTCGACCCTGGGTGTCACTCTCGACATGATGATCATGCACGGTCGGGCGGTGCGCCGCGGTCTGGTACGGTCGTTAATGGTTGTAGACCTGCCATTCGGTTCCTATGAAGAGAGCCCCGAGCAGGCCTTCCGCAACGCTGCGCGCCTGATGGCGCAGACTGGTTGTGCAGCTGTGAAGCTCGAAGGCGGTGAGAAAATGGCCGAGACCATTCGCTTCCTCGGCGCCCGCGGCGTCCCTGTCATGGCCCATGTCGGTCTAACGCCGCAGGCGGTCAATACTTTCGGTGGCTACCGCGTCCAGGGGCGGGGAGACGATGCCGAGCGCATCAGGCGCGATGCCAGTGCGGTTACGGAGGCCGGCGCCTTCTGCGTGGTGCTGGAGAAAGTGCCCGAGCCCCTCGCAAAGCGCATCACTGCGGAGATCGCCGTCCCAACCATTGGCATCGGCGCCTCACTCGCCTGCGACGGCCAGATTCTGGTGAGCGACGATATGCTCGGGCTTTTCAGCTCCTTCCGGCCGAAATTCGTCAAGCGCTACGCCGAACTAGGCGAACAGGCCGATGCAGCGATTGCGGCTTATGCCGCTGACGTGAGGAGACGGTGCTTTCCGGCGGCGCAACATCTCTACACCAACGACCAGAAGACCGGAGACGTCATATGAGCGTGCCGATCGTTCGAACCGTTGCCGAGCTCCGCGCTGTTGCCGCGCGATGGCGTCGCTCAGGCGCCAGTATCGCCCTTGTGCCGACCATGGGGGCCTTTCATGAAGGCCATCTGAGTCTCGTGCGTGCGGCGCTTCAGAAGGCCGATCGGGTCGTGGTGACGCTGTTCGTCAACCCCAAGCAATTCAACAGTGCAGCCGACCTCGCAGCCTATCCTCGTACGGAAAACGAAGATGCTGCAAAGCTCGCTCCGCTGGGCGCGCATTTGCTCTATGTGCCGGATGCTCAGCAGATGTATCCGCCAGGCTTCGCCACGACCGTTTCGGTGTCCGGCATCAGCGAGGGCCTGTGCGGCGGCTTCCGGCCGGGCCATTTCGATGGCGTGGCGACGGTGGTTGCCAAGCTCTTCCTGCAGTCCGGCGCTGACTTGGCCTGTTTTGGCGAAAAGGACTTTCAGCAGCTTCAGCTGGTCAGGCGCGTGGTTCGGGACCTGGACATTCCAATCACCGTCCTGGCCTGTCCGACAGTCCGCGAAGCCGATGGTCTTGCACTATCCTCGCGCAATCTTCGGCTCTCGCCAGCACAGCGCGCCATTGCCCCAAAGTTGGTAGCGGTCTTGCTCGGGGTGGCGCACCGGCTTGCGCGCGGCTCTCCTGTCCTGCCCATTCTAGCCGAAGCGCGCGCTGCAATTCTGGCTGCAGGCTATCGCGAAGTCGAATATCTGGAACTTCGCGACGAGGCGGATCTGCAACCGCTGACGAGCCTTGACCGACCAGCACGCTTGCTCGTCGCGGCATGGCTCGGCGACATACGGCTGATCGACAACATAGGAATGTCACCAATTGGTGCAACAAATTAGACGCTCGCGGCGCTGAGTCGCCACACAAACAGCCTCATCAACCAAAATAGCAGAGCAATGCCGGCGATCAAACTGACGAGCTCGCACACGTTTTCTCGATCGCCAAGCATTTAAACCAAAGGTCTCCGCCTGCGATCGAGCAACGGCACGGAGGTTATGCAAAGCGCAGATGCATCGCGTGTTTGAAGATTTCCTCGAGCAACTCTCCGAAAGCGTCGATGCTGTCGATCTGTGTGAGGCAATGGCCTCTGCCGCGGCCGCATTCGACTTTCCGCTCTTCGCCTATTTCAGTTGCCCGTCGGCCTCCTGCCAGAAGCCGCGCTTGATTTCAAATTATCCGTCCTCCTGGACATCTCGCTATATGCAATTGCGCTACCACAGCCATGATCCGGTCATCCTGCGCGGGCTCCAAGGCTGGGACACCTTTGATTGGGGTGTGGATCGGCCTCGGCAACATCTCGCGGCTTCACAGCAACGAGTTCTGGAAGAAGCAGCTCGATTTGGCATTCGTGGCGGATTGACCATGTCGATGCACGACCATCGCGGCCGCTTTGCTGCGCTGACCTTCGCTTCCGACCAGTCCTGTCCGCCTCTCTTGCGGTCATTGACACGTTACGAAAAAGCATTGCAGCTGGTGGCGATCAGCTTTCATATATATGCCCGGCGCAGGCTCGCCGAAGACTGCGCGGTGGATGGCGTAGTCCTGCCCCCCCGAGAATTCGAATGCTTGAAATGGGCGGCGGACGGCAAGTCGGCCTGGGATATCAGCCAGATTCTCAGCGTTTCCAAACGCACCGTGACCTTCCATCTGGAAAACGCCAAGGCAAAACTTGGTGTGAGAACCATCAACCAGGCTGTAGCACGGCTGGCTGCTTCCCGTCAGTCGAGATCGTGATTCCTTTCTTTGGATACCTGTAAAGGTCTACAGGCTGCATCAGTGTCGGCTTTGCTCTTCGATGACGGAAACACATCTCGCACGGAGGCGACAAATGATGCAGCTAATTACACCTGAGCTCTACGATGAGTTTTCAAGCGAGCTCAAGGAAATGTACGGACTGAGGCATCGGGTTTTTAAGGAAAGGCTGGAATGGGATGTTCAGACCGCAGAGGAGATGGAGACAGACGCATATGACGGCCTCAACCCCGTCTATCTCCTTCTCAAAGGATCCGACTGGCGCATTCGCGGTTGCGTCCGTTTTTTGCCGACAACGGGGCCGACAATGTTGCGCGACACCTTTCCGATGCTGCTAGGTGAGACCGCAGCGCCAGCGAGTACCCGCGTGTGGGAGAGCAGTCGTTTCGCACTGGATCTGCCTGCATCAACACCCAAGGCTGGCGGGCTAGCCCAAGCAACCTACGAGCTCTTCGCTGGCATGATCGAATTCGGCTTGGCCAACGAACTCGATCGGATTGTGACAGTGACGGATACGCGCATGGAGCGGATCCTGCGTCTCGCAACGTGGCCGTTGGCCCGCATCGGGCAGCCGAAGGCGGTCGGCACCACGGAGGCGGTCGCCGGTTCTCTCGAGGTTTCCCACGCCAGCCTCATGCGCGTCCGCTGGAGGGGACGTTTGAACGGACCCGTGTTGTGGCAGCCGGTTCTCGGCCTGTCGGCATAGTGCTTGAGGATGCTCGGCCTGACCACTCCTCTGCCCGCGGGTGGCGATGGTGACTGCCGCGAACCTCAACGCCGCGATCGCCCCCCATGAACCGGCCGAGAACGCATTGCAGATGCCGTCGCAATCGGTGGGGCTGGAGATGCGCCTCTGTGGACGCCGGAGGGAGCCTTCCTCGCACGCCTGTCGAAAGCCGACATCTACGAACTGATGCGGGATGACGATGCCAGGGCGAAAGCTGTAGAACGCGCTTTCCAAACTTTGCCGGCATTCGCAGCGCAGCGGGATTTCTTCTCGGCGTGCAAGACGCGTTCAGGTTTCGGGGCGAAAAGCTTGGCAATCGCCGTCGAGTAGGTGCGGACCGCCATCTAAGGTCGGGGCGGCGATGCCACAGGCTTTTTGCGTCCGGAATGTCCTTCAGGGTATCGACCCGGCCATGGCCAAGCGAGAGAGGCGCTGCCCCGCCCCTCGCGCTCCCCGTCCACCCAAGAAGCGCCCTTGGCGGAACGGCTATACTCTCTCTAGCCTGGGACAAAGACGCCTGAGATTGCTTTTCGGCTGTCTTCCAATGGGATCGACTCTTGATACCGCAAGGTGAGGTTTTGCTCACGCGCGACTTGGCGCGCAAGTTCATTCATCTCCAACGAAAGCGTAAGAAGCCCGCCGAACTTGCTTTCGCTGTCAAAAATACGGCGCGACCCATCTGGCACGGATAACGTTCGTGCAAAGGTTTTGTCCTGCCACAATCTGTCCAAAAACCGCTGCGTTTCGGCAAGTACAGCGAGCTCGTAGAACACGCCTGTACGCAAGGCTGCCTGGTCCGCATGGTACATGATTGCCGCTATGTCGAAGCTCGGAAGATTGACCGTCTTACCATCCTCTATGGCGTCATTTTTGACATTCTTACATAGACGGATAGCCTTCTTCAGGCCGCCATGAGCCTCATTTTGATCCCGGTCGTGCACGCGGCCAATATGCAAAAATGGCAAGTTGTCGATCGTCTCGGGAACTTTTTTGTTCAAAATCGTCACGCCGCGATCGCGCTCGATGTTTGACGACTGGTAGTCAATTGTGTCGACCCAATGCGACGGTACGACGTCGACTGGCCGCGCAAGCGAGCCGCCGGAAATCGCGATGGCTTTGCCGCCGGAGACGTCAACGTCGGCGGCTGGGTAGGCGGCAATAAGGATCTTTTCGGCCTCTTTGCGCAAACGCAACAAGCGGTCAACGGACTTGTCTTGGCTTGGAGATGTGTAATGACCAGATCGCGCTTTGAGGCCTGCCACATAGTACGAGAAAAAGCCGAGTTCGAGATTCAGCAGATCGACATCGCTGACGCCCCTGATGTGGACGTTCAGGGGGACAGAGCCTTGGAGTCGGAATTCCACAGTCCAACCGGCAGCGCTCAGCTTCTCATCCAACTGCTTTCCGACACGCTCTGCAGTTTCGATGCTGATCCTGGTGTATTCGGGTCCGACCTCTTCCATGGCGCCAAGCGCATACCGAGTAAACGGCTGGCTCGCCGCTCTGGTCTGCCATTTCTCGTCACCGAAGCTTTTAGCGACAATGGCTGACTGGGCAGCCTCACTCAGCCGACCCAGCCGGTCGGTCCCGCGTCGGCGCGTCTTCAGTTGGGCTAGTCGTTTGTTGATATCAGTGGGCATGTTTAGAGCCTCGTGAGGTTCATCTGGCCGAACGTGTAGCGGCCATATCCGTTGAAATATTCGCCCTTACCGGATCGCAGATCCTTGCCGAAAGTAATCTCGGCCGAGCCGCGGTGACTTTTCAGCTCGATCTCGCCAATGTTCGGGTCGTTCTTGTAGCCATAGAAAAGCCGATAGCCGTCGGCCTCGTCATGAATGAGCGCTGCGCTGGTGCTGTTCGATCCAGACTGCGCAGTCTTCAGGCGGACACGGATTCTGTCCCAACTCTGGATGATCGTTATCTTAGCTTTCCATTGGATGCCGGGCGTGCCATCGGGATTGAGTGTCTGACCATCGCAATCCCAATCGCCCGAAAGATTGGGAACTTTGAGAACATTGGATAGCAGGCCCCACCGCCAGGCAAAGCGATCAAGAACCCAATAGAGAACGATGAAAACAGTGCCAGCGCCTAGCAAGGAAAGCACCGATGGCGGCACGTTGGGGGAGATGCCGAATGTTTTGGCGAGATCGACCGCCCACAGGAAAACAAACACTACTCCTGCAGAAACGATGCTGGACATGACGCCCAGATAATGCCCAATGCGCGCACGGCTCACCCCGCCGAGCACGGTATATTCATGTTCAAGCATGGAATGCCCTTTGATCGCTGGAGGGCGACGGCCGGAGCCGCCGCCCAAGACCTTACCTAGTTTTCGTAGGGTCGGTCAGCCGGTACTTCTGACCCGACTCCAGGGGAGGGGGCAGAGGCTCGCCCTTGGTCACGGTACGTTCAATGCCCGTACCACCACCGCGGGGCCCGGTGATCTCGTATTGCCCCGATGTGGGAGCCTTTTCACCGGGGTTGTACAGCTCGTCATTAGACATGGGAGAATGTCCAGGTGGTTGCCAATAGACCCATCTGGCACTAGATTCCGACTTGTTGAGGGTTCGGACTAGCGGTCTGAAGGCGCCCTACGGCACCACACAGACCGCAGTTCACAACCAAACGATGGCAGGTGACGAAGACGTCACCTGCCATTTGTTTAGGCATATTTGATATTAGATGTAAATAGCGCTCCGATGTGCCAACATTGAAAATACTGTTGATTGTCAATCTATCGAAAGTAACCGCGGCTAGGCATTGGTATAAATTGTCTTCGTGGCCGTAGAGCCGAATGCAGGTCGCGAAGCACAGGTGGAGGCAAATCGATTGAAATCGAGATAGCGACGAGCAAAAGTTGACGCCATGGCAGCCAGTATCTGCGAGGGGTTGGAGAGCGCCTAGAGACGTCACAACAGAATCGATGGGGGCTGGCCATCCAACGGTTCAATGCGGCGCTGCCCCGGCCAGCAATTACCGACAACCGTTCGCCGTCATCCATCGGGCTCGGTCGCGGGTGCCTATTAGTCGATGTATTCCTGGGTCACCATGTCATTGGCTTGTCGGATGAGGCCGACAAGGATGCCGCCAAACCGCAGCGCTGAACCATGCAGTCGGTAATCGGGTCAGGCCTTGCCAGCTACGGTCGCGGCTGGCTGTGGATCCGTTCTTGAGGACGACGCGATCAAAAGGGTAACCTTCACCGCCACCTCTTCGAGGGTGGCGGTGAGCCGGTTGATCTGCGAGGCGGTTGCGGCCATTTCCGGGCCGTAGCGGATGATCAGATATTCCCGGTTCTGGCTGAGGGACTGAAGATGATTGGCGGTTTTTGCGCGAAGACGCAGTCCTGCTTCGACAGTGTGCTTCGCCCGAGCCGCCAAGTCGTGATGCATCTTGCGGATTTGATTGGGTTCGTGCCCTCGGTGGAGCAAAAGCGCGGTCAGATAAAGTTCGATCGCGTGGATGGCGGACAGTCTAAACGGCGCTCGGCTAAGCGGCTTGCCTGATCGGCCAAGCGGAACGAGCAGGGCTGCCGCTTTGCGATACTCTTCCGCCAGTTCATGGATCTGCTGCGCGGAGGCGAGCTCTCCCGGATATTTGCGCTTAGTCATCGCCATTCGTGCAATTGCCGTTTGCGATATTATGCCTCGCTCGCTTGCGGCTATGCCCACCCGACGTGATCCCTTTTTGAAAGTTTCAGAAACAGATTGAACCAGAATCGGTATTCGAGACCTTTG
The DNA here is from genome assembly GCF_000513875.1 of Mesorhizobium sp. WSM1293. Taxonomy (NCBI): domain Bacteria; kingdom Pseudomonadati; phylum Pseudomonadota; class Alphaproteobacteria; order Hyphomicrobiales; family Phyllobacteriaceae; genus Mesorhizobium; species Mesorhizobium sp. WSM1293. Next base: position 69,459 of record NZ_AZUV01000022.1, read on the forward strand.
TCATTGCCAGACGCTTCGAAGGCGCAATAGGCCGCCGAGGTTGTAGGGTCCATACCATGACGGTCGCGGCTTCTATCGCCTCGTCCTCAGCTAATACCTGCCATCCTTCAACAACGCTGCCGTGATTTCCCACACCGAAGTCCTCAAGCCGTTCGGCAAACATATACCTGATCTGGCTCGGCACAACCCACGGGCTTGCCGGCAACTTGGCCTTCAGCTTACGGTGCCGCGGCATCGAATTCGATCGCAAATCTCGCGTCGATTGCACTTCGCGCAATGAGATCGTCAAGTTTCCAATCCGTGAGGTCGCAAGGCGAAAACATTCGTCTCACGGCGTGACGAACCTCGGACACCGAAATAGCACGGGCTGCCGACGTTATCGATCAGATGGCGGACCGTCGCTTGGCGAACTCCGATAAGGTGTGGGACTGCACAGGCGCCGGCGTCGTCGCTACGAGTGGAGCCGCGGTTCTGCGGCTTCCGCCGTTCTTGCGTCGAAAGCGACGCGGACACCGTGAATGATCGATGCCGCCGCCAGCAACTCCTCCAATTCGCGGTCGGTCGCCTTGCATGCGGGCATGAGTGTTCGGATGGCGCGGATCGCCTGTGCGATGGAGAGGAACCGGGCCTTGCCCCTGGAAAGGACATAAGCTTCGGCTGCTCGTTCAATCGTGACCGAGTGACAAGCGTTGGTCATCGAGAATTTCCTCCCTGAAACCCTGACCAAACGACTTAGGGCCGGAATTCCGCAGCTTGCAAGGCTCTGTCTGATTCCGGACAATCACACGGAACCGAGCCGAAATGGCGTTGCTCCTCCTCGCCATAAGCGCCGTGCGTGAGCCTTATCATTCCGGCGCGGTCGACGATCGTGATTTCACCCCGCGTGGCGCGGACAAGTCCCCGGTATTCGAGCATTTGGAGGGCGGTCGTGACGCCGGGCCGACGAGCGCCAAGCATGGTCGCCAGAAATTCATGCGTCAGGTAAATCTTGTCTCCGTCACCGCGATCGTGGACCATCAGCAACCAGCGGGCCAGGCGTTCCTCGATTTTCGAGTGGCCGTTAACCAGGGCCGTCCGGGACGACTGGACAAGGAACGCATGGGCATAGCGCAGCAGTGACTCGCGAAGGGTCAGGCTTATCGCGATCGCGCCGCGAAGGCTCTTGACCGACAGGATCCAGCCTTGGCCGGCGACTTGGATATAGGTCTCATTAGGAGACCTGTCCTGGCCGAGTATAACCGCAATGCCGGTCATGCCGTCGTAGCCGATGAGGCCGACCTCACTTTTGCGACCGCCCGTCATTGTGGCGACCACCGAGGCAATACCCGTCTCCGGAAAATAGACACTCGCGATCGGCTGATATGCGACCTCCAGCTGGCTTTTGATGGCCAGTTCGACCTGATGCAGCGATGGCTGCAAAAGTGCAAAATCCTCCGAGGATAGCGCTTTCAAAAGCTGGTTGCGAAGAAGGGATTGGGGCATGGCGCTCTCCCGTACGGGCAAGAGCGAGTACCCTCTTACAGTCGGCCGTGTCCGATGCAAATCGCTGCCGATAAGGCAAGCATAGTCTTCAAATGTGCGGGTGGCAAAGGCTCTGCTTCAAAGCTGGCTTTTCGAGGCTTGCGATGTGGCAGCGTTGAGCGAATTGATTTGGCTGCAATTGGCGAATAGTCGAATGTCAACAGGAGGCAGTCATGGCAAAACTTCCGATGTGAGCTCATCGACGACAAGAAGAAGGACGATTGGGTCTCGCGCCAGGAAAGTGCGGAGAGAACCCGCAGATTTGACACCAAGGAAGATCCCAGGCGAATCGGATATCGACGAATGACCATTCCCTCGCCGACCGTAGCCTGGCTCGGACGGCTAAAACACTCGTTCAGGCCGGTTTCGATGTCTTTGTTTCGCACCCATCCGCCAGAACTGCTCGCTGCGAACGAAACTCTTGAGGAGTCCGCAGATAATTGGCGCGGAAAATCCGGTTCAGATGCGAGCCGTCGCAAAATCCGCACTCAAGTGCAATCTCGGAAATAGACTTGTCCGTTGTCAGCAAAAGATGGCACGAATGATCAAGCCTAATCTGCGTGTAGACGGCTCGAGGTGAGCTGCGGAGCTCCGACCGAAAGTGGCGTTCAACTATTCGTTTGCTTATGCCGAGCTTGTCGGCTAAGCGGCCGATAGTCAGCGGGACTTCCAGGTGATGTTGCATCACCAGCACCGCTCGTTTCACAATTTCGTCCCGGACGACGACCTGCAGGCTTCCAGTTGGCTGGGCGGTCTCGCCCTTTGCTACCTCGTTGAACATCATGATCCGCAAGCTTTTGGCGGCCGGGGCCTTACCAAGGTGCCTCTCGATCAGAAAGGCTGCGAGATGTGCGGCGCTGGCTCCCCCCGAACAGGTCAGTCGGTCTCGATCGACGACGAAGATCTGGTCTGACACGGCCTGTAGTCCCTCGCAAAGCCGCAAGAAATCTGAATTGTGGAACCAGCTGACGCAACACTTGTAGCCGTGCATGAGGCCGGCGCGGTGCAAGATAAATGAGCCGGTACACAGGCCCACGAGCGGTATGCCTGCCTCGGCAGCATGCCGCAGATGGTTGTCGAACCTCTCGTCGACCAAGAGGCTTTCCTCTCCAAGAACCCCGCCGACAACCACTAGGTAATCGAAGCGTCGAAGGTCTCCGATCCTTTCGTGGGGAGAGATAGCAACGCCGCAGCTGGACAGGATTGGCGACATGTCAGGCGAGATAATCCGCCATTGACAGCGGATTGGGCGGCTGCGGTCCCCTTCGTCGGCGGCCAGACGCAGCACGTCAACGAAATTGGCAAACGCCCCTAGGGTAAACCGATGGAGCAGGAGAAAACCGACAGAGAGCGGGGCAAGGGCTCGGCGTACTTTTTGTGCCGGCTTCGCTGATGAACCGGGGCATTGTCGCAAATCTACTGTCATGCCGACGCAAACGTCCTTTCGCCTATTGTCCGCGTCACTCAAATAGGGCGCGAGCCGGTTATCTGGTGTCGCTGAGAGAACACGGCGGAGAGTCTGACATGGTCCACCACTGGTCCCGCGACGCTTGGGCGTCCGTTTCCGCCAATGAGCCAGTTACCGTCACCCTTTACTTGGCGCACGGGTTCGAACTCCTCGCTCTGTCGTCTGCCCTGGACGTCTTTCGCCTCGCCAACAAAGCGGCCGGACGGGAAGCCTTTCGTTGGCGTATGGTTTCCCACTTGGGCGAAGCCGTGCGGGCCAGTTGCGGTATTGTTGTCGCGGCTGACGCCGACCTGGCCCAAGAACGCAGGTATCTGCAGCAGCCTGAACGACCCGCACTGGCTCTCGTCTGCGGCGATGAGCCTGATGAAGGTCGTGAAACCAAGGTGCTGAGCGCGTGGTTGCGCGAATGCCGGCAGCGCCGCATTGACACGGGCGCATTCGGGAGTGGTGTCGCTGCTTTGGCGAAAGCTGGTCTGCTCAATGAGCGCAAGTGCGCCGTCCATTGGGAGGCCCTGCCGGGATTCGAAGAGCGGTTTATGCGCGTCGAGGCGGAGGCGACCGTCTACAAGGTCGACAACGATATCTGGAGCTGCGCAGGCGGCACGGGAGCCTTCGATATGATGATCGAGCTTGTGAAACATCATTGCGGCGAACCTGTTGCGGTAAGCGTTGCGGAGTTGGCCGTCGCCGGCCGTGTCCGCACGGGCGATGAGCGCCAGCGAGTGCCGCTGCTGCGTCAGCATGGCAGGCTCAACCCGATCGTCGTGAAACTGATCGAATTGATGCAGAGGAATCTGGCCGCCCCGCTGACCATGACGGACCTTGCGGCGGCTGCGGGGCTGTCGCGGCGGCAGGTGGAGCGTCTGTTTCGCAATGATATCGGTCGCTCTCCCTGCCGCTACTTCCGAGAATTGCGATTGGAACACGCGAAGCTCCTGCTGGCCCAGTCGGCCATGCCGATTCTTGAAATTGCGGTATGCTGCGGCTTCGTGTCGGCGTCCCACTTTTCGAGGTGTTTTCGAGAGGCGCACCAGATCGCCCCTCACGAAGCCCGCAACCTTCCGGCCGGACGGTTCTTGAACGTGTCGACGCAGCAGCGTGCCACGACTGCGGGCCTGTCGGAGCGGCGGTGATGCAAAGGAAGAGCTTGGCCGCATGCCGGCAGCGTCAATAGCCTGCTTCCCGGTTGAACAGCGGAAAGACTTCAAATCCGCGCTCAAGCCTGCGCACATTGTCGGCTATCACGGCAACTGCGCTCGACGCAAATGTTGCACCGGACATATGAGGCGTAACGAACACTTGGGGATGCGACCAGTAGCGATGCTCGGGAGGAAGCGGTTCCTGGGCGAATGCATCTAGGGCGGCGCCGGAAAGGTGCCCCCGGTCAAGGGCGTCTAGCAAGGCTTCATCATGGACAACCGCTCCCCGGCTGATGTTGATGAAAAACCCACCTGGGCGCATCGCCGCGAAAATCTTGCCATCGAGGAAGTGGCGGGTTTTCGGGGACAAGGGGAGGGCATTGATGACCACATCGTTGCGGCCCAGGAACTCAGCAAGCGAGTTCTTTCCGGAATAGCAGTCGATACCCTCGATCTGTCGAGCGCTGCGGTCCCAACCGCTCACGGCGTATCCAAAATCACGAATGCGGCTGGCGACCTCTGTGCCGATGCGGCCCAGGCCGAATACACCAGCGCGAAACTCTCTCGTGGGGACGATCTGCTTACGATGCCAGATCCGGTCTTGCTGCTGCGATCGGTAGTCCGCGTACCGCCGGTGGAACGTTAGTACCCAGTAGAGGGCATGGGCAGCCATGTCGCGGGCGACGGCCGGATCCGCGAGCAGAATTACCGGGACGTCCGGCAAGCTTGCATCTGCTACGAAATGCTCGGCACCGGCGCCGAGCGAGAAGATTGCCTTGAGATTCGGATAGCGATTGAGATCGCCGGCAGGGTGGTTCCAGACCATCGCATATACGACTTCGTTGGGGTCGATGGGTTCACCGAACACTTTGACGGGCAATTCAGGAAGCTGGCGGCTTATTTCCCTTCGCCAACTTTCGTTATCGTAGCCATGGTTGTTCAACAGGATGGTCATGGGTTTGGGCGCCCCTTGGAGGAGAATAGGCCCGCACGAAGGGAACGGCTGGCCATTCGACCTCCGGGCAAGGCTTCTGCAGACAGTAGGCGCTGGAAAGCCCGGCCAGTCGCCGCCGGGGGTTCAAGCTGTTCGATTAATAGCGATACGAAGGATCGACCCGGTCGCACTGGCGCAACAGCGCCGGCCACTCATATTTGCCGAGCGGGAAATCGTCGTATTGGCGGTGCGCCAGCCGCCAGATGTCCTCACTGCTCTTGTCGAGCTTCAGGCCGGTGGAATAGGCATCGATCAGTACACGGCACGCGCGGACGGTGTAATAAAGGTTCATGAACGCTTCGCCAGCGTTCGCCCCGACTGCAAGGAACCCGTGGTTTTTCATGATCAGGCATTTCTTGCCTTCGATGTTCTTGGCGAGACGATCCCGCTCCTCGAGGGTCAGCGACAGGCCTTCCCAGTCGTGATAGCCGATGTCGCCCCAAAGCATCGAGCCGTCCTGCGTCAGGAACTCCAGCCCATCCTGTAGCGCCGTGATGGCGAGACCCGCCGGCGCGTGGCTATGGAACACGACCTTCATGTCGTGATGGGTGTTATGGATTGCTGAATGGATGACGAACCCTGCGGTGTTGACGTCCGGCGGGCCGTAAAGGACCTTTCCCTGCTCGTCGACCTTGATCAGGTTCGACGCCGTCACCTCATTATAAAGCAGACCGAAGCGGTTCAGAAGGAACTGGTGATCGGTGCCTGGGACACGCATGGTGATGTGGTTCCAGATAAGATCGTCATAGCCATACATGTTGGCGAGGCGGTACAGAGCAGCGAGGTCGACGCGCGCTTCCCATTCTTCCTTGGAGATGTTCGCATGGCCGCCCTGGACGCTGAAGTCCTCGGCTTTCATCTCATGTGCCATTGGTTGTCCTTTCGATCGTATTGTCAGATGGAGCGGAGGAATGTGCCATTCTGCTCTTCTAAGAGCTTCACGGCCATGAGGTGGTTCTGGTCAAACCCGTACTGGTCGACAGCTTTTTTGTAGATTGCCTCAACCTGTTCACACATGGGCAACGTGGCGCCAACCGTCCTTGCCAGCTCCAGGGTCAGGACCAAATCTTTATGTGCAAGACCGAGCGCAAAGCCAGGATCGTAGCTTCCGTCAAGAATAGCCGGACCGTATCGGTCCGCGACATAGCTCGCTCCAGTGCTGCCTTGAATGATTCCAAGCATCGTCGCGGCAGGAACCCCGCCCATCACTCCCAGCATCAGGGCTTCACTCAGCGCGACCGAGTTGAGGTAGCAAAGCACCACCTGCGCAATCTTGGCCACGTAGCCAGCTCCATGAGGGCCAAGATGCATGATCCGGTTGCCAATCTTTTCCAGAACTGGCTTGCACCGCGCAAATACATGCTTGTCGCCGCCAACCATGATCATCAGAGTACCGGCAGCTGCTCCTTCAATCCCGCCAGTTACCGGTGCGTCAAGAAACGCAATCTCCCGGTCGGTGGCAGCAGCGCGGATGCGTCGTTCGCACTCCAGATTGTTGGTTGAAAGGTCAATCCAGACGGCGGCTTTCGGCAGCCCGGCGAGAATGCCCTGTTCGGACAGCGCCACGGCCTCGATGATCTTCGGGTTTGGCAGCGATGTGAAGGCTATGTCGGCTCCGGCGGCCGCCTCCGCAGCGGTGGGGGCGGACGAGATTGCTCGGTTGCCGGCCGCTGCGCCAGTCGCCCGCACGGCCTCGACCTTATTTGAATCCAGGTCGAAAAGGGCAAGCTCGTACCCGGCACGCGCCAGATTGCTGGCCATTGGCCCGCCCATGTTGCCCAACCCGATGAATGCAATCCGCATAAATGTCTCCGTTGGCCAGCCAGAGTTTGCTCCGTCACGCCGGCGCTTTTTCTACCCGCCCACTCTTCCTCACTCTGGTTGACGTGGCAAACGAATATAATTACCGACTCATATCGAGGAATTCGATTTAAGGGGGTTTCCTTCGTGAACATCGAGCACATCAAGGCTTTTTTGGAAGTCGCCACGACGGGCAGCTTCCAGCATGCCGCCGACCAACTCAATGTCACCCAGTCGACCATCAGCGCCCGGATAAAGGCGCTTGAACGCCGACTGAACCGCCAACTGTTTCACCGTAAGCGCAACGGAGTGGCGCTTACGACGGGCGGTCATCAATTCCACGCAAGCGCAGTGAATATCGTGCGTTCCTGGGAGCGGGGTCAGCAAGTTGCGACGCTACCGGAAGGCCTGAATGCCTTTGTCACGCTGGGTGTTGAAGACAATCATTGGCCGCGCGTCGTGCCGGGCTGGCTGGAACGAATGGCAGAGGCGCTGCCCGACGGAGTCGCGAGCGCCATCAGCGAGCGCTCGGACATTCTCATGGAGAAACTGCGCGCCGGCCTGCTTGACATTGCCGTCCTTTATGATCCGCGCCATTGCGCGGAAGCACGGATTGAGCCGCTCATCAGCGAAGAACTCGTGATGGTCTCGTCGAAGCCGCGTCCGGTGGAGAGCGGGGTTGTCCCGGGGTACGTGTTCGTGGATTGGGGCGAGACGTTCCGGGCTCAGCACAGCATGCATTTTCCGGGCGTTTTCAGCCACAAACTCACAATCCGCAGTTCTGCGGTAGCCATGGATCATATCCTGGCCAACAACGGCTCCGGGTATTTTCTGGCCGAATCCGTGGCGTCTCAGGTCAGGTCCGGACGCCTGCATGTGGTCGAGGGAGCACCGCGGTTTCAACGGACAGTCTTTGTCGCCGTTCGTATTGACGTCATTGCGCCGGAGTTTATCGAAACCGCCGTGCAGGCCCTGCGCGACACAATTACCTGAATTCCAGTCCCTTGCCGGAGAATGACATGAAAATCACAGCGTTGAAGACACGACTGACCGACGTACCTTTTGTTAAGCCGATCACGACCGCCATTCATAACATGCGGTCGGTCGGATGCCTGCTTGTATACTTAGAAACCGACACCGGACTGGTTGGCCAAAGCTATATCTTCACGTTGAATTCAGTCCGGCTCAAATCGTTCGACGAGATGGTCCGCGGCTTTTCGCATCGCATTGTCGGCCAGGATCCCCACTACGTGGCGGCGATCAATTCGGCCATCTGGTCTGAAATCAATCCGACCGGTTATGCGGGCGTCACGATCTCCGCGCTCTCCGCGCTCGACACGGCCTGCTGGGATCTGGTCGGCAAAAGTGCTGACCGGCCGCTGCACCATCTGTTCGGAGCGTGCAGGGATCGCATCCGCACATATGCCAGTGGCGGGCTCTGGTTGTCCCAGAGCATTGACGAGCTGGTTGATGAAGCGGCGACCTTCCTGGACCAGGGTTTCCGGGCGATGAAGGTTCGGGTCGGCAAAGAAAACCCTCGAGAGGATTTTGAGCGCGTCAGGGCTGTCCGCGAGGCGGTTGGACCCTCAATCGAACTCCTCGCGGACGCCAACCAGGCGCTCAGGCCGAAGCAGGCGATCCGCCTAGGCCGGATGCTCGAGGAACTCGACGTCGGCTGGCTCGAAGAACCGGTTTCCGTCCACGACCTCATCGGCCAGGCCGAGGTCCGGAATGCGCTCCACATTGCGATTGCCTCGGGTGAAACGGAGTGGACCCGCTTCGGCATCCGCAACACGATCGAAGCACGCGCCGCCGATGTGCTGATGCCGGACCTCCAAAGGATTGGTGGGCTCACCGAAATGCGCCGGGTGGCAGCCTTGGCGGAGGCGTATTGCCTGCCCATTTCCACCCATATTTTCACGGAGCACAGCCTTTGCATTGCCGGCTCAGCCGCCAATTGTATCTCCGTCGAGCATATGCCGTGGTACGCCCCACTTTTTCGCGAAGAGATGGAGATCGTGAATGGCGACATCCTGATTCCCACCCGTCCCGGGACAGGTTTTACCTTCGACGAGGCCGCAGTGACTCGCTTCGCCGCCGATTAGCATCGAATAACTCGATGTCAGGGTCGAATTATATTCGTTAGTTAAATGCTAGGTGATCCTATAATTGACGACGTGGGGGAACCGGCCCGGTAGCGCAGGCTGCCGAGGACATCGCCTGGAATGGAAAACCAACAGGAGAAGGCAATGCTCTCACGCACGTTGAAACTCAGCGCCGCTGTATTCATCGCAACGCTCGCGGCGACCGCGGCCGAAGCAAAATGCGGCGACGTCACGATCACCGAGATGAACTGGGCCTCGGGCTCGATCGTCACTGCCGTTTCCAAGTTCCTGATGGAGCAGGGATACGGCTGCAAGGTCACGGTGGTCCCATCGGCCACGGCTACGGCAGTCACCTCCGTTGCTGAGACCGGCCGCCCCGACATTGTCACCGAACTCTGGCTCAATGGCGCGCCGGCTTATCCAGGATTGGTGGCCGCCGGCAAAGTCAAGACGCTGGGCCATGTCCTCACCCCCGGCGGCATTGATGCATGGTGGGTTCCGCAATACCTCGTGGACGAACATCCGGAACTCGCGAAGATCGACGGCATTCTGGCGCACCCCGACTGGGTGGGCGGCAAATTCCACAATTGCCCGGAAGGCTGGGGTTGTAAGATAACCAACGACCATTTGGCTGAGGCTTTCGATCTTAAAGGCCACGGCATAGAAGTTTTCAATCACGGCTCCGGAGAGACGTTGGCAGCCGCGATAGCTGCGGCCAACGAGAATAAGCAGCCTTGGTTCGGTTACTATTGGGGTCCGACGTCCGTTCTCGGCAAGTACAAGATGGTCAAGGTCGACATTGGCCCGTACGTCCCCGAGATTCACGCCTGCAACGCGGTAGAAGCCTGCAAGACACCCGGCAAGTCGGCCTATCCGCCGGCAGAGGTGGTGACGGCAGCGACGACGGATTTCGAGAAGCGCGAGCCGGAGATTGCAGCGCTCATGTCCAAGGTGACCTTCACAAATGAGCAGATGAGCGAGACACTGGCCTGGCAGGATAGCAAGAAGGCTTCGGCCGACGAATCGGCGGTCCACTTTCTGACCACCTACAAAACGATTTGGGCGGACTGGCTCAGCCCCGAAGCCAGGGAGAAGCTCGCGGCAGTCCTCAAGTGAGATCCGTCATTCACCTGGGCTCCGCACCCAACGGAGGTGATCGACCTTTTGAGTGAATTTGGCAAGGCGCGAAGGCTTGGCGGCACCTCAAACGTCGACAAGCAAATCTCCTCCAGTTCCGGTGGCCACGCTCTAATGAGCGTGGCTGCCGGATTCCCGCGATATAAGGCGATCCATGACAGCGTACGAAAGAGCTTTTGACTCGCTTGGACTGCGGTTCTGGTGCGATGCCGGCGCCATCGGCGGTCCCATGTCGATGGACGATCTACTTGCCAAGGCTGGCTCGGCGGGGACCGACCAAGCCGAATCTTTCCCGTTTCCATCCCTGGACGTCCTTCACAAGGCCTGCGGCGCCATCCCGCGCACCCGCGACATGACAGCCGGGTTGGAACGCCTGTTCCTTGATGTGAAAGACCCCGTGAAAGTCGTTCTGGACCCGGTTACCCAGCCATTGAGTTGGGCGCTGCGCAACGCCATCGACCTGATGCAGTCTCTTCCATGGTGGGCGGCGATCATAATCCTGGTCGCCATCGCCCATTTTGCCGGGCGCCGCATCGGCGTGACGATCTTCGTACTGGCGGCATTTTTAGCCCTGGCGTTCATTGATCACTTTGGCTACGCCATGCAGACCCTCGCCATCATCATGGTCTGTACCTTCATCTGTGTCCTGTTAGGGGTGCCGATCGGCATAGCGATGTCACGCAGCAACCGCCTGGAGCGTTGGCTGACGCCTTTTCTCGACCTGCTACAGACGCTGCCCACCTTCGTCTATCTTATCCCGCTGATCTTCCTGTTCAGCGTTACGGAGCCGAAGCTCTACGGCATCGCAATCATTTTCTATGCGATCGTCCCATCTATCAGGCTTACCAATCTGGGCATCCGGTTGGTGGACAAGGACGTTCTGGAAGCGGGGGAGGCGTTTGGCATGACCTCCTCGCAAAAGCTCTATCGCGTCCAGTTGCCACTCGCTTTGCCGAACATTATGGCGGGCATCAACCAGACCATCATGCTGTCTTTATCCATGGTCGTCATCGCTTCGCTAGTGTCTGCGCCTGGCTTGGGAACGCTTGTCCTGCGCGGTATCAACAAACTTGAACTCGGCGTCGGCCTCGTCGCAGGCCTCGGCATTGTTCTCCTGGCCATTGTGCTTGACCGAGTCAGCCGGGCGGCCCTCCAGCGCGTCAACAAGATGCACCAGCCGCGGACATGAGCATGACCGAGAGCTTCGTATCAATCCGCAACCTCTACAAGATCTTCGGCAACAATGCGTCAGCCATGGTGTCTTACGCGAAGGCGGGGATGCATAAGAAGGACATGCTTGAGACCCACGGCCATGTGCTCGGGCTACGCGACATCAACGTCGAGATCAAAAAGGGCGAAATCACTGTGATCATGGGCCTCTCGGGCTCGGGAAAATCAACCCTGATCCGTCACCTCAACCGCCTCGTCGACCCCACAGCGGGTGAGATTATCGTTAATGGTACAGACATCATGAAGCTCGACCGGGCCAGACTCCAGCAACTGCGCCGGACCCAGATGTCGATGGTCTTTCAGAAGTTTGCGTTGCTTCCGCATGAGACGGTGCTGCGAAACGCCGGCATGCCATGCTCGGTCCGCGGAGACGGACGGGCCAAAACTGATGAAACGGCCCGCAAGTGGCTGAGCAGGGTCGGCCTCGCGGGCTCGGAGGCGCTCTATCCCCATCAGCTCTCGGGGGGCATGCAGCAGCGCGTTGGCCTCGCCCGGGCTCTGACGTCGAACTCTGAGCTGATGCTCATGGACGAAGCCTATTCAGCGCTGGACCCGCTCATCCGGTCGAGCATGCAGGACCTTCTCCTCGAGCTGCAGAAGGACCTTCAGAAGACCGTCGTATTCATCACTCATGACCTCGATGAGGCTCTCAAGCTTGCGGATCACCTGGTCATCCTGAAGGACGGCGAGATCGTGCAGCAGGGAGAGCCGCAATACATCCTCCTCAACCCGGCCGACATTTACATTGAAGACTTCGTCAGCGATATCAATCGCGCCCGCGTCCTGCGCGTCCGATCGGTAATGGAGAAGACGATCACTGACGACGACGGCTATGAAGTCCTCGACGGGGACGAGACCTTGGAGCGGGCGATCCTGCGATCCCAGGGAGCTGCTGACAAATTCTTTGCAGTGCACTCGGACGGAGCCCGCGTGGGCACGCTCAGGATGACGGACGTTTTGAAAGCGCTTGTACCCACAGCCTCGACCGGGCGGCACCACAGCAACATATAGGTAAGGACCATGACAATGGGATTCCCATGGCGCTCGTCGACCGAATGGACCTCACTGTTGCCGCGAAAATGCCGTACGCCTTGGCTGCGCACCCTTCTGGAGAGGCTTGTCAGGCCTCGCTCGGGGAGGTGACTTCATGAACCCTCTGGTCATAGCTTACAGCGCCCTGGTGCTGGGCATTGTATCCGAGGTCATCGGTTCATCGCTGTTGCCCGAAACACGGCAATTCACGAAGCTTGGACCTACTGCAGCTGCCATCGCCAGCTTCGTCGTCGCATTGTTCTTTCTCTCCCATGCCCTCAAATTGATTCCCCTGGGTGTCACATACGCAATCTGGTGCGGCGTCGGCATCGTGCTGACAACCATAGTGAGTGTTCAGGTCTATAGGACGCCACTTGATCTGCCTGCGGTATTGGGGATCATCCTGATTATTTGCGGCGTCGCAGTGATCAACGTTTTCTCCAAGACTGTTGGTCACTGATCGCGGGTTTTCGTTTGGTCGCCTTGGCGGTCGAGGGCATGAACGTTTGGCCGAGCTCGCCGTGACTGTGGGAATGCATCGGAGAAAGCGCTGATTGCCGGGAGCAGATACGGACCGCTAAGTTCAAGCCCAAATCCACTGCCAACGTGACCGCGGTAGATCGACCAGTTGGCTCTGACGTTCGAGGATATGAAAGACGACCCAAAGAATCAGCAGGACGGGGCGCAGCAACGACGATGATGGCCCAGGCGCAGCACGATAATAGCTTGCGCAGCGCTGAGCTACCCCGATCAGCCATATGGCGCTGCTTAAATTCGCGAGGTGTCCGCTGGCGAACGTGAGGGGTGTGCCGTCACCGATTTGGGCACCTCAAGAAAACCGAGCCCACCCGCCTACCGCAACTCTCGCGCCCGTCCGGCGCCGTTTCCGGTTTGCCAGATCGATTCGAAGTTGCGCAGCATCACTTCCGCGACGCTAAAGGTGTGCTTCCCTTGCCGGGAAGTCAGGCGAGCGTCAATGTCGGGATAGATAAAGAAGGGAAGGGAAATTCGTTCGGCAGGACCGGTGTGCACGACCTGATGGGGCGTGCTCTTGAATTGGTCGTCGCTCAAGGCCTGAAGCATGTCGCCCAGATTCACAACGAGACTGTCGGGCAAGCTGGGCGCCGGCACCCAGCGTCCCCCGAACCACACCTGCAAGGAGCGCGTGGGGAGTTCCTCCTGCAGCAGCAGCGTAAAGAACCCGTTGTCGGTATGCTTTCCGGCCGTGCCACCAGCGGATGGATATCGGATCACACGCTGGAGTACCGTCGGTGGGCTGAAATGGCGCCGGAACCAGTCCTCTTCCATATCGAGCAAGTCGGCAAGCGCGGTCCCGAGCTGCGGCACAACCTCGTTGACCACGGTAGCCTGCAAAGCAAGCAGGCTTCGAGCGAAACCAGGAGCCAATGCGTCATCCGGAAGGCGCGTGCGACCAGAAAACGGACGCCGGTCACCTTCATTCTCGATTCCGAGGTCAAACATCTCCTTTGGATCAGGGCCCGCCTCGGGATGTAGCGTTTCGCCGTTTAACGGACTGTATCCGCGGGCGGTGGCGGGGTACACGTATTGGGCGGTGTGACCGTAGCGCTCCTTGACAGCCTGCGGCAGCGCGAAGAACCGCCGGGAAGCCTGGATCGCTTCTGCGATCTGTTCCTTCGGGATTCCGTGCTCAAGATAGAAGAACCCATACTCTTCACAGGCCAGGCGCAGGCGCTCGCGCTCTGCGTTTCTCGTTGCATCGGCTGTCAGTTTCGCCAGTGAGATTTGCGGCAGCGTGGTCATAGCTGTTTCTCCGTTGGTGCTGTGGCTCTATCGGGTACCTGGAAGACCCAGTAGTGTGCGCCCTCCTCCGCGATGTATTTGCCATCGTTTAGACGCTGGGTCGTCACAAGCACGCCCGCATCCTCCAGACGACGCACCTCACCTTCAAAGGACGAAGCCTCCGCATAGCTCTTGCGGGTGCTTACGATGATGAATCCGTTGGGACGCGTGACGCGAGCCAGTTCGCGCAGTGCGTCCGGTCGGATGTGACCGACCGTGAAGACGCCGCAGCAAACCGTGATATCGTAGGTCGCACTGGAGCAGTCGGAGAGCGGCCCGTTAAGGTCGATCTTGGCTTGGATGTGCCGGTAGGCGCGGGTTTTCCGGGCCTTTTCCGCCATATCCTCGGAGAGGTCGATCCCGTCAATCAATTGGAAGCCGAGGCGTTTCAGTTCCACGCCAACCAGACCTGTTCCGCACCCAGCGTCCAGGATTGCGATGGCTGCTCGCTTATTGGCCAAATACGCTGTCTGCACGGTGCCAGCCAATTCCGCAACGATCGTCGGCCCGCAGTATCCATCGCGACCGACATCCAACTCGTAGGAATTGGCCCATCCGCGATAGAAGTGGACCAAGTTACCGGCATCGCCATCGAGGGTATGGGAATCCTTGATGCGCTTTCGCGCGGCTTGCGCCAATGCCGTCTGCTGATCGAGGGTGGTCATGACAGTTCCTCCATTCGGGGGCAAATGAGATGCGGCATCGTCAGCGGCGAAATGGCACCGGCTAGATGCACAAGCCGCTCGCTGCCGTATTGCTGAGCATGGCTATCCGACCATGCGGAGGCGCCCACGCTCCAAGTGATAACGTCGTGGATCAATACATCGCTCAGGCCCATGCCGCGTCCAAGATCAAACGCCTCGTCAAAGATCAGGCGATTGACGTGGGTGAGCTCGTCGACCAGAGACTTGAGCAAGCGGATCTGGATGTCAGTGAGTGGGACGTCGTCGAGCGGGAACACATGCTCACGCTTGGGTTTGATCCTTCCGATGTGATCGGTCAGGAATTCTTGGTCTGGCGGATGCCTGGGGTCAGCACCGTACCTGGATGGCGCGCGATAGCCCGGCACTTGCAGTCGAACGCCGAAGACCATCTCCGCCAGCGCGACGACTCGCAGATGGCTGTCGTGTCGGTCGAACTTCCGTCCCGCCTCGTTATAGCGCCTTTCGACCGCGCGCCCGATCGGCAATTCCACGCCGAGTTCGTCCGCCAGTTGGACCGTCAAGCCCATATCCTTCACCGCGATCTCCAGAGTGCACGAGCGATCGTAGCTGCCATCCAGGAGAAACGGGACGAACTGCTCGATTGCAACGGAGTTTGCGGACGACGCGACAAACTTATGCCACGCCTGCTGCGCTGGAACGCCCTCTCGCACGCTTTGGCAGAGTGCGTGGCCGCTCGCCACGGCTGCAGTGTAAAAGAGCAGGTTCGTCAGCAATTTGGCTGACTGTCCCTGACCGATGTCTCCGACATGGAAGGGGACAGCTCCGATGGTTTGCAACACCGTCTCGGAACGCACATAGGCCTCCGATGGCCCCCCCACGAAGAAGCTGACATTGGCGAAATCGACCCCCATGTGGGACAAGTTGCTCGCGGGTGCTTCTAGCGAATCGACGCCAATTGCTGCCGCCCGACGGGCGATCTCGACCGTGTTGTGATAGTCGGTCGTGGACGTATCGATCCACACGCTGCCCGGTGTCATTCCGGCCAACGCGCCTTGCTCGCCTGTCATGTTGTCAAAGACGTCATGTGGCAGCGGCAGGCAGGTGATGACAATTTCGCAATCGCGGGCCGCTCCGCGTGGTGCGTCATGCCACCGGGCTCCTTTTTCGACCACGTCTTCCGCGGCTGCGGGATCGATATCGTAGACGTTCACCAGATAGCCGGCTTGCAGGAGCTTGGCGATCATCGGTCTTCCCATGCTGCCGGTACCAATGAATCCGATGCGTTCGACATTGCGGAAATGAGCGGCGCTTACAGCCCCTGCGGCAGACACTGGGTTCCCTTTCATAGACGCAGTCGCGCGCTTCTCTTAATGGTACGCCGAATAGTAGTAAATAGACACCGGCATAGCGATGGGAGCAACGGGAAATGTGTGAAAACAATTGGCGTTTATGTTGCAAATTTACTGGCGATTGTTAAATTGTGGTTGGAAAAAAATGCAATTGTGCTTTGCCGTGGAGTTAAAGAGTCTTTCATCCGGGTCGACCGACCGATCATCGATCATGGTGATCGCTCGCAGGCTAAGATGTGAGTCTGACTGGGTCGAAGGCTTGCTAATGGGCGAGCGCTTCGCCGCCTGGCTCAGGAACATGGCTTGTCGAAGGCGAGGGTGCGCCAAATCATCGAGATGGCCGTGCGGCCGCAAGCTGAACGTTCAAGCCCAAGTCCGCCCCGATTACATGGTCGAGCGTCCATAGGTGTGGAAGCTGGCGGAGCTGCATGGACTCGGAAGCGTCACGCCGCACCACTTCTCTACGGAGCCGGAACGCGGGATCACTGGAGCGGTTGGTCGACAAAAAGGGAGTATTTTTCCGAGCCGCGCACAGGCAACACGTGAGCTGGCGCGCCTCGCCTGGCAAAAGGAGAAGCGCGAGAGACCATGGCCTGCAATGGAGCGATTAAGCATGGCGGTAGTGCAACCAAGCTGCCCGGCTGACGATCCGGTCCGCGGCCTTCGGTGCAACTCGCCTTGGAACCGGCCTCCAGAATTGAGCGCAGCGAAAACCGGTTGAACCCAGGAGGCGCAGGCCGGCCGGACACACGAGGAAATCACCATACGTTTCGAGAGACCGCGCATGACCGAGATCTCGCCTCGGGCCAGTTCCGGCGAGGGGATACTTTGCTTTCTCTCGGGATATGAGTGAGTGTTGAGGGGCGCTCGACAGACCCCCCGCCAAGCCCGCGTCGCGCATGTCAAAAGACGGGTGTGGACATCTCAATAAGCTCCCGACAGGCTAGACGCCCGTGCGGTTATGAGGGCAGTGCCGGTCCAGCTGACACCTGGCATGTGTGCTGAACTTTATCGCGTGCTCCGCCAAGTCGACCTGATGCGGGTGACCGAAGTCCGGTGCCTTGACCGCGGCGATCTTCATTCCACCGCGCAGCTTGTTGACGACCAGTGTGGCCAGGGCCTCCTTGACGTCTTCCGAGATGATGAGCAGCGGCTTGGAGGTTTGCACGACGGCTTCAAGAACTGGCAGCATGGCCTGCAGGTTGGAGAGTTTCTTCTCGTGGAGATGTAGGCGTCCTCGAGATCGGCAACCCCTCTGGCAGGCTGCGGTCGGGCGGACGCAAAATCACACATCCATTGCGGTCGCGCTAACCGCCAAGCATATGACCGGCATTTCGTAAGGCGCCGAGGAAGAGACCGGCATGGACGGTAACATCGATCTTGGCTTGCATCGCCAGGGGCAAGCTGGTCCAGTTCTCCAACGGCGCCATCAGATCTGCGAAAGTGCTGTTCACCATGCAATAGTGGGTAACAAGGCCTTGTCTGTCCAACGCCACCACGCCAGTCCGTTCGGCTCGATACCGGATGGCTGCGACCCTCTGCACCTGCGCGTCACCGTACACCCGCACGTCGAAAACCAAGGTACCCTGGCTCCTCGCCGCTATCTCCACGGCTCTTTCGTTGAAGCTTAGCGAGAGGGAGCGGACGCTTTCGACCGCCATCTGGAAAATCGCCCAATCCAGTTCATCCGAGGCCATGGCGGCAATAGCGCGCAACGGAGGGGTGATTGCAACGACGCACACGGCTTGTTCACAGATGTCGGCTGACGACCAATCCTTAGCGGTCCTGCCGCCCCGCCACCGGCTGACCGCGACGTCCGGTCGGACCGATGCTGAAGCGGGGGGCACGCCCACCGCCGCTAAACCTGGACCTGTGCACTCGCGTCCACTCCCTTCCGCATCGCCTTGCCAGCAGCGCATGGCCTCCACAGCCCATGGCTCGAGGACGCGCCGCATTTGTGCTCCTGAGCATGTGCCCGGGGTAGAACATCCAGCAACGAGGCTCAGTCCCGCCGTTCGCGAACCTGCCGCACCCCGGGTCAGCGCATCAGCCAGGGTTCACAAAGTTGGCCGGCTGCGGTAGGGGGAGCGCAGAGAAATCTCCGGTCGCAGCCTTACCCGGCCAAAACAAGGATACCATGATGAAGACTCTCGTCATCTGCTCCGGCGGATTGGACTCTGTTGCCCTTGCCCACAAAGTGGCGTCGGAGCACGAACTCACCGGGCTCCTGTCCTTCGACTACGGCCAGCGGCACAGGAAAGAATTGAGATTCGCCGCTCTGTGCGCGGAGCGACTGAACGTTGCGCATCAGATCATCGACATCCGCCAAATCGGCCGCGGCCTTCGCGGCTCGGCGCTGACCGACTGTGTCGACGTGCCCGACGGCCACTACGCAGAAGACACCATGAAGATCACGGTGGTGCCGAACAGGAACGCCATCATGCTGGCAATCGCGTTTGGTCTTGCCGCCGCGCACAAGGCGGAAGCGGTGGCGATGGCCGCTCATGGCGGGGACCATTTCATCTATCCAGACTGCCGTCCCGCCTTCATCGAAGCTTTCCAGACGATGCAGGACCGAGCGCTCGACGGCGACGCGCAGATCCGCCTTTACACGCCCTATGTGAACCTCACAAAGGCGGACATCGTCGGCGATGGAGCAGGATACGGAACCCCATTTGCGCAGACCTGGTCCTGCTACAAGGGCGGCGAGCGTCACTGCGGACGGTGCGGGACCTGCGTCGAGCGACGCGAGGCGTTTCACCTCGCGCAGCACGCCGATCCGACCGAGTATGAGGATACCGATTTCTGGCTTGAGGCGCTGCGGAGGCGGAGCGCCTGATGTTCCGCATCACCAAGGAATTCCACTTCTCGGCCTCGCATCAGCTCTCCTCCTTGCCACCCGAACATCAGTGCGCGCGCCTGCACGGGCATAACTACATCGTCGAAGTGGAGCTCTCGGCCGAGGAGCTGAACGCGCACGGCTTCGTGCGCGATTATCACGATCTGGCGCCGCTCAAACGCTATATCGACGAGAGCTTGGACCACCGGCACCTCAACGACGCGTTGGCACATGAGCAGGTCACGGCGGAATACTTGGCCAGGCATTTCTATGAATGGTGCAAGGCACGGCTGCCGGAAACCGCGGCCGTGAGGGTGAGCGAAACCCCGAAAACCTGGGCGGAGTACCGGCCGTGACAGATACGCAGCCGGCGATCCGGGTCAGCGAGATATTTGGGCCAACGATCCAGGGCGAGGGCGTGCTCATCGGTTTGCCGACCGTCTTCATCAGAACCGGCGGCTGTGACTATCGCTGTTCCTGGTGCGACAGCCTCCATGCGGTGGACAACCGGTTCCGCCATGAATGGCAGATGATGCCGGTGGATGCGGTGTGGCAAAGCGTGGTTGCGCTTTCCGGCGGCCGGCCAGTGATGGTGTCGCTGTCGGGCGGCAACCCCGCCATTCAGCCCTTTGGCGGGCTGATTCAGCGAGGCCATGGCGAAGGCTACCGCTTTGCGCTGGAAACCCAGGGTTCGGTGGTCAAGGACTGGTTTGCCGAGCTTGATGTGCTGGTCCTCAGCCCAAAGCCGCCGTCGAGCGAAATGCGGCCCGACTGGGCCGCCGTGGAGGCGTGCATCGAAGCGGCGCGGGAGAAGCCGCAAGTCGTGCTCAAGCTCGTCGTTTTCGACGAGGGTGACTATGTGTTCGCCAAAGACGCTGCCGCGCGATTTCCACGCCTCCCGGTCTATCTGCAACCTGGCAATCACACCCCACCGCGCCTTGGCGATGAAGACGCACCTGTCGACCTTGACGGAATCATGAGACGCATGGAGTGGCTGATCGAAAAGGTGACGCGAGACGGGTGGTTCGAAGCTCGCGTGTTGCCGCAGCTGCATGTTCTGCTCTGGGGCAACAGGAGGGCCGTCTAGCTTCCCACTTGCCCGTGGGTGCAGCACCCGTCGGATCTTCGGCTGACGGACTCACGCGGATGTGACAGCGCTGCCGGCGTAATCGCGCGCTGCTCAACGCGGAGACCAACCAGGCGCTTGCAAAGCGAGCGCGAACCGGAGGGGCTTAGCTGTCGCTCCGGCTTTGTGACCACGCGCGTGCGTGTGAAACCTCACAAAACCATTTTCTACAAAGTGCCGAGACAGAAGCGCCAACAAATCCCCGAATGGGCATGAATGGTTCCCGACTTTGCGTCGCAAATCCTTCGCATGTTCCGCCGTTTCATGGTGCGCCGGACCAAAGCCGTCGCGCGTGGCCACGCGGTGTTCGTGTCCGCTGCGTAAGCCAAACGGCGATCGCGCCAATGTCCTAGCCGGCCTTTTCGCAGCGCAGCGCTCACCTGCGTTCCTGCCCCCACTGGCACGCTATTTGCGGCACCGGGGTGCGGCGCTTGACCGGAGCGCGGCGACGGGAGAAGCGCGGCCACACGGCGGGAGCCGGTGCTGCGGGCGTCCTGTCCTGCCGTTTATGTTTGATGGAGCCACCCATGTCCCGATTAAATGCCGCGCTTGTCTCGGCGATCGCTCTCTTGGTGTTCGCGCTGGGAGTGTTGAAACATCGTCAGGATGCGGCCGAGTACCTGCAGCGTCTGGAAGACCAGCGCCAGATAGCGGCTGACTTGCGCATACGCATTCCGCAGCGGCGCGACGCCCTCCTCAACGACCCAGCCTCGCCAATCGCGGGCAATCCCTTGGGCGATATCGCTGTTGTCTCGTTCTTCGACTACAACTGCGGCTATTGCCGGGCGGCAGCCCTCCACCTCATTCAAGCCCTCAGGGATGATCCCAATGTGAAGCTTGTGTTCAAGGACTTCCCAATCCTGGGGCCAGGTTCCAGATTCGCAGCCCACGCAGCGCTCGCCTCGCACAAACAGGGGAAGTACGAGGCGTTCCACCTCGCCCTCATGGCTTTCCCCGGCTCCATCAACGAGCGCAGCACCTTGACCGTTGCAGAGCGTGTGGGCCTCGATCTCGAGCAACTGAAGCGGGACATGCAAGACCCGGCCATCACAGATGCCATCACACGCAATTTCGCACTCGCCAAAGATTTGTATATCGACGGCACACCTGCGTTGGTGATCGGCGACGAAGTGATCCCAGGGGAAATCGGGATGGCCAGACTGCAACGCTCCATCGCTGAAGCGCGCGCGAAGGCAAAGGTACCATCTTCGACAGCTGCAAAATCGGCATCTTGACATACTGTCGGCAAATGCTGTGGTCGCCGGTTCGTTTGTCGGAGTGGATTTGATGTGCTCCTGAGCGCCTTTTTCGTGGTTGGCTTCTTGACCGCATCGTGACGCCGGCGGGCGCGACGCCGAACATGGCACCGTCTCCCGGTGTGCGGCTATATCAAACGAACATTCGCGGCGGCTGCGACCTCGCTTCCTGGACGCTGTGATCCAGCAACGGGCGCCGAGGCGTGGAGATTCGCGGCCCTGCGACATCGGCTCAAGGATCCGCTGGTGATGACCATCAGCGGGTTCCGACCACCAGTCCTGAATCCCGCGCGCCCCAAGGCGCGCGCCGGGTGCTCGTGCACCGAGCCCGCTTTTTCCTCGGCAGGCTCGGGCGGTCTCGGCCATCCGGCTTCGCCCCCTGGCTCGGGCAGCCTGGCGGCTGCTGACGGCCGCCGGCCGATTGGCCGG
The DNA here is from genome assembly GCF_000513875.1 of Mesorhizobium sp. WSM1293. NCBI lineage: Bacteria > Pseudomonadati > Pseudomonadota > Alphaproteobacteria > Hyphomicrobiales > Phyllobacteriaceae > Mesorhizobium > Mesorhizobium sp. WSM1293. The sequence goes on from NZ_AZUV01000022.1 coordinate 91,370, forward strand.
CGTGGTTTTCATGGTGGCCTTCCCCGGTGGCGCGCGGTGGGCGGCTCTCCCTTCTAGGCCCGCCGCGGCGTCCCGCAACCCTTCGCTGCGCTTCGGGTCCTCCTCTCCGTTCCGGTCCTTCGGATGCGGT